>OMYN01000001.1 GCA_900315265.1 uncultured Eubacteriales bacterium | reverse complement strand
TTGATAATAGGCGCCTTCAAAAAGAGGTACAGACAATATTGAAAAACAGAAGCTATGTCTGTACAAAAGCAAACTTGAACAAGCGTATTTTTCAGACAATTGGGAACAACTTTCAACTTGTCTGCATTATATTCTTTTTACATTTCAATTACGGCAGACACCTAAAACTTTTCCGTTTGTTGTCTGTATTAATTACATACTATACTGTTTGCGGTGCAGACAAAATACTTGTTTTATTTCTTTGTCTGTATTAGTTAACCACTATATCATTTTCTGTCATACAATAATGCCAATTTATTGTATTGTCTGCGTGTATTCATCTACAAATATCTGTCGAGTTCAGCTTCCTCCATAAGCTCCATAAGCTTCTCGAACGTGAAAACGGATCACAAATATCCGGATATTCGGAAATATAGAGCGGTACAATTCCCTGTTTAGGTTAAGTGAGGTATAAGTTTATACATGGATAATACAATCTTACCACATAAAAAGGCTCCCAACCGTAACGATTGGAAGTCTTATTCTTGTTATTGGAAGCTATGTTTTTTCACAGCCCCCAGCAGGTTGACATAAAAGATAGACCTTAGTTCTTCAGGCTGTGGATCGGAGCGGGCACGCGGCCTCCCCGATGGATAAAGACGGCAGGGCTGGCATTGTTGACCGGCATGATGGGAGCTCTTCCCAGAAGGCCTCCGTAATTGATGTGATCGCCTACTTTCTTGCCGACCGCGGGGATCACCCGGACAGCCGTTGTTTTGGTATTGATGACGCCGATAGAGATCTCATCGGCAATGATACCGGAAATAACTTCCGCTGTCGTATCGCCGGGGATCGCGATCATATCCAGGCCTACCGAGCAGACCGCCGTCATCGCTTCCAGTTTTTCGATACGCAGGCAGCCGGACTCGGCCGCTTCGATCATACCGGCGTCTTCCGATACCGGGATAAAAGCTCCGGACAGACCGCCGACCTGGCTGGAGGCCATAACGCCTCCTTTTTTGACTGCGTCGTTCAAAAGAGCCAGGCAGGCCGTGGTTCCGGGACCGCCGCAGTTTTCAAGTCCCATAGCCTCCAGGATATAAGCGACCGAGTCGCCTACAGCCGGGGTGGGAGCCAGTGACAAATCGACGATGCCGAAAGGCACGTTCAGCATACGGCTGGCCTCCGAAGCGACCAGCTGGCCCATACGGGTGATCTTGAAAGCGGTGCGCTTGATCAGCTCTGCCAGTTCATTGATAGAGCAGTTGCCTGCTTTTTTGATGGCAGCCGCTACCACACCGGGGCCGGATACGCCGACGTTGATGACCCGCTCCGGCTCGCCTACGCCGTGGAAGGCGCCGGCCATAAAGGGGTTGTCATTGGGAACGTTGGCAAAAACGACCAGCTTGGCACAGCCGATGGAATCCTGATCTTTGGTCAGCTCCGCGGTCTCTTTGATGATGCCGCCCATCTGAGCAACGGCATCCATATTGATGCCGGCCTTGGTGGATGCCACATTGATGCTGGAGCAGACCATGTCCGTCTCCGCCAGGGCCTGGGGCAGGCTCTCGATCAGCGATCTGGCTCCGTCGATATAGCCTTTTTCGACCAAAGCCCCGTAACCGCCGATAAAGTTGATGCCGACCTCTTTGGCTGCCTTATCCATGGTCTTGGCGATCTTTACGTAATCCTCGGGACTTCTGTGGCCTCCGATCAGCGAGATCGGAGTGACCGACACCCGTTTATGAATGATGGGGATGCCGTATTTTGCTTCTATCTCCTGCCCGGTCTTGACCAGATCTTTGGCGCTGGTCGTGATCTTGTCGTAAATATTCTGACACAGTTTTTCGGTCGTGTCGGCTCCGCAGTCCAAAAGGGAGATGCCCATGGTAATGGTACGGATATCCAGGTTCTCATCCTCAATCATGCGGATGGTCTCCATGATCTCGCTCTGGCTGATATTCATCGTATTCATGGCGTCCGTCCCCCGTCAGACCCGATGCATGGCGTTAAACACATCTTCGTGCATAGTATGAACGTCCAGGGCCTTCTCCTCTCCCAGTTTTTTCATGGCATCCGAGAATTCGAAAAAGGTCCCCTTGAGGTCGGAAATATCCACCAGCATGATCATAGCGAAATATTCCTGCATGACTGTCTGGGATACATCCTGGATATTGGCGTTGAACTGCGCACAGACATTGCTGACTGCCGCGATGATGCCTACTCCGTCTTTGCCGGTAACTGAAATAATGGCGCGCATGATGAAAAGCCTCCCTTTCGATGACCGTCCTGTTCTACGGCTAAAGTCCGATTATATGTTGTTTTGGATCACGATTCGTTTCCGATCGCGATCACTTCGACTTCCGCCAAAGCTCCTTTGGGAAGATCTTTTACGGCAACACAGCTCCTGGCCGGTTTGGACGTAAAATACTTGGCGTACACTTCGTTGAAAGCCGCAAAATCCTTGATATCTGCCAAAAAGCAGGTCGTCTTGACCGCGTCCTCGAAGGTGCATCCGGCTTCCTTCAGGACATTCTCCAGATTTTTCATGATCTGCTCGGTCTGCTCTTTGATGCCGCCCCGGACCAGGTCACCGGTAGCGGGATCGATGGGGATCTGACCGCTTAAGAACACAAGGCCCGCGCTGCTGGTGCAGCCGCAGGTTTTGATGGCCTGAGAATAAGGCCCGATCGCGGCCGGAGCTTTATCCGTGCTGACTTTTGTCTGAAACATAGCATTTCTCCTTTGTATCGTGTGTACGAAGCTGTAAGATCAGTTCTTGGTGTGGATGCGGCGGATGCCGGCCTCGTCCAGGGCTTTGAAGATCTCCTCGGCGTGGGCCTGGTTGCGGGTCTCCATATTGATATGAAGGTAGCATCCGTTTACATCGGAACCTTCTTCGGAGTTTTCATATACGACACTGTTGACGTTGCCGCCGTGCTCGGCGATAACAGTAGCGACCAGCTGCAGCTGACCGGGTTTGTCGACCAGCTCCAGGGTCATACGCTGACTGCGTCCGCCCATGATTAGGCCGCGGCTGATGACACGGTTGAGAATGTTGACATCGATGTTGCCTCCCGACAGGATGCAGACGACCTTCTTGCCTGCCACGGGAGCCTTGTTGAACATGACCGCCGCCGCGGAGGCCGCTCCGGCCCCTTCGCAGACCAGCTTCTGTTTTTCCATCAGATGCAGGATGGCCGCGGAGATCTCATCATCGGTGACGGTAACGATATCATCGACATATTTGCTGCACAGGTCATAGGTAAGGTCGCCGGGTTCCTTGACAGCGATACCGTCGGCGATCGTGGATACATCCGCCAGCTTTTCGATCTTTCCGTCCGCCAGGGACTGCTTCATGCTGGGAGCGCCGGCTGCCTGTACCCCGTAGACTTTGATCTTTGGATTGAGCTGTTTTAAGGTAAAGGCGACGCCGGAGATCAGTCCGCCGCCTCCGACCGGTACGAAGACCGCGTCAAGGTCCGGCACCTGATCGATGAGCTCCAGGCCTATGGTCCCCTGGCCGGCAATGACAAGTTCATCATTAAAAGGGTGGATGAAGGTGTAGCCGTACTGGTCGCGCAGCTCCAGAGCTTTCTGATAAGCGTCGTCATACACGCCGGGCACCATAACGATCTCGGCGCCGTAGCTGCGGGTGGCTTCGACTTTGGAAATGGGAGCGCCGGCAGGTAGGCAGATGACGGCTTTGATGCCGTGCTTCTGAGCGGCTAAGGCAACGCCCTGAGCATGGTTGCCGGCCGAGCAGGCGATAACGCCGTGCTTCTTTTCTTCGTCGGTCAGCTGGGAGATCTTATAAGCGGCCCCGCGGACCTTGAAGGAGCCGGTCACCTGCAGATTTTCGGTCTTGAGCCATACATCCGCCGAGGGATTGATGAGTTTGGCCTGAATGACATCGGTACGCCGTGCGGTATTTTTTAATACGTAGCTGGCGTGATAAACGCGGTCTAATGTTAACATAGGAACCCTTTCTTAATGAAATCAGTCGTTTTGATCTTCCGTAAGGATACTGCCTTGGCTCAGGAGGCTGTCGACAAACTGGCGGGCCACGCGGGCGCTGCGGCCTCCCTTATGAATGGCAAAAACTTCTGCCCTCCGGAACAGTTCGGTATCATCCATTATAACACCTTTTGCCTTGTCGGCGCCGTTTTTTTGCACCGCTTCCTGGCAGAGAGACTTGACGATCTTCAGATACAGGTCTTTGTTGGGCTTGACGAAAAGGACCGTCAGGCCGAAGCGGGCCGACAGCGAAGTCTGTTCCTCGATGGTGTCGCGGCGGTGGATCTCATCGCCCTCGCGGGAGGAAAAGGTCTCCTTAACGATATGGCGGCGGTTGCTGGTCGCGCAGATGATGGCGTTGGGCGTTTTGGCGGCCGCGCTCCCCTCCAGGATCGCTTTCAGCGCTCCGAAGGCCGGGTCTTCCGACTCAAAGGACAGGTCATCGATAAAAATAATAAATTTTAGAGGATTGGAAGCGATCTGGCCGGAAACATCCGGCAGCAGTTCCAGCTGGTCCTTGCGCATCTCGATCAGGCGCACCCCTTTGCCGCACAGCTGATTGACGATAGCCTTGACCGTCGATGATTTGCCCGTACCGGCATCGCCCACCAGCAGCATGTTAGCAGCCGGACGCCCTTCCAGAAGGGCATAAACATTATTTAATACCTGTCCCCGCTCCTGCTCATATCCGATCAGCTGATCGATGGTAATGGGGTCCGGCGACAGGATGGGAACGATCTTTCCGTCCTTATCCACACGGAACATGGAGTAGCGGGCATACATACCGTAGCCGTAGGTGGAGGAATCCTTCAGAAGTTCCGGGATCCTTTGCGTAAAATCGAAGGGTGTCGTCTCATAACCCGGGCAGTCCTCGTCCAAGCCGGCCAGGATCAGCAGCTGGTCCGAGCTGATCTTGGACAGCAGGGTAAAGGTTTCCATCTCCCTTTCGAAGCAGGCCTGCATGGATGCAGGGATGGGCTTTGATTCCGCCTTCAGGCGGACATAGATATTGTCGGCCGAACGCACCTGGCCCAGCAGATAATTTCCCAGATCCCCGCCTTCGTTATAAAGGCTGCCCAGAAAATCCCGGTACAGGGTCATTTTGTCCTGCTGGGAAGCATCATCTTCGGTCTCCAGAAGACGGATCAGGCTCTTAAGGGGATCTTTTTTGGTAATGTCTTCATATAAAACGATCTCAAGAAGGCGAAGGGCCAGGTCGGTCGGATTCGTCACGCTTTCTGCTGTCATTTACTTTACATCTCCGTCTTTGATGGCATTGATCAGCCCTCCGTCGGCGATGATCTTAGCGATAAAATCCGGGAAGGGAGCGGTCTTATAACTTTTTCCGGTCGTTTTGTTAACAATGGTCCCGCTGTCGGTATCGACTTCGACCCGGTCGCCGTTTTTTATCCCGTCTACCGCTTCGGGGCATTCCATGATGGCAAGACCGATATTGATGCTGTTGCGGAAAAAGATACGGGCAAAGCTTTTGGCGATGACCAGCTGGACCCCGCTGGCCTTAAGGGCCAGGGGAGCATGCTCACGGGAGGAGCCGCAGCCGAAATTCTGACCGCCTGTCACGATCTTGCTGGTCTCGACCTTTTTATGAAAATCAGGGTCCAGATCTTCCATGCAGTGCTGGGCCAGACTGGCATTGTCGCTGGCGTTTAAATAACGGGCGGGAATAATGACGTCGGTGTCTACGTTATCTCCGTATTTGATGACCGTGCTGCTGATATTCATGAGGAGCTCCTTTCTCAGACTTCTTCAAAGGACGCGATACGCCCCTTGATGGCGCTGGCCGCGGCAACGGCCGGGCTGGCCAGATAGACTTTACTGCTCTTATCGCCCATACGGCCGATAAAGTTTCGGTTGGTAGTGGAAACGCAGACCTCTCCGGGGGCCAGGACTCCCATATAGCCTCCCAGGCAGGGTCCGCAGGTGGGTGTGGATACGACGCAGCCGGCTTCGACAAAATCACGCAGAAGGCCGTTTTCCATGGCCTTCAGGTAAATAGCCTGAGTGGCCGGGATGACGATGCAGCGGACGCCCTTGGCGATCTTGTGGCCGCGGATGATGGAAGCTGCCTCCTCAAGGTTTTCGTAAAAACCATTGGTGCAGGAGCCGATGACTACCTGATCGATCTTTACGTCGCCTACCTGGTCGATGGTGCGGGCGTTGCCCGGCAGGTGGGGGAAGGCTACCGTGGGACGGATCGTGGACAGGTCGATCTCATAGGTTTTTTCATAGGAAGCATCCGGATCCGCCTTATATACCCGGGGCTGGCGGCCGGAATGCTGACGGACATAGTCAAGGGTGGTCTGATCGACCTCGAAGATGCCGTTTTTGCCGCCGGCTTCGATGGCCATGTTGCAGATGGTCAGACGGTCGGCCATAGACAGGCTGGCCACCCCTTCGCCGGTAAATTCCATGGACTTGTACAAGGCCCCATCGACCCCGATCATGCCGATGATATGAAGGATCACGTCCTTGCCGCTTACATGGGGCTTAAGCTTTCCCTTGAGGACGAAGCGCAGTGCCGAAGGAACTTTGAACCAAAGCTTGCCGACAGCCATGGCGCAGGCCATATCGGTGGATCCGACGCCCGTCGAAAAAGCTCCCAAAGCTCCGTAGGTGCAGGTATGGGAATCCGCGCCTACCACCAGATCGCCCGAAACGACCAGGCCTTTTTCCGGAAGCAGAGCATGCTCGATACCCATGGCGCCCACGTCATAAAAATGGGTGATCTCTTTTTCGCGGCAGAAATTACGGCAGGTCTGGCACTGGATGGCCGCCTTGATGTCTTTGTTGGGGGCAAAGTGGTCCATGACCATGGTCACTTTGTCTTTATCGAATACGTCCGAAAAGCCCAGCTTGTTGAACTCGCGGATGGCTACCGGACTGGTGATATCATTGCCAAGCACCCGGTCGGTCTTTGCCAGGATCAGCTGTCCCGGCACTACTTGATCCAGGCCGGCGTGTGCCGCCAGGATCTTCTGCGTCATTGTCATTTCCATGACAGGTCCTCCTTTCAACTAAGGCCGCCGGCGCCTTCAGCGCAGCACGGTCTGATCGATGAATTCGTCTTTGGTAAAATGATAAAGGCCTATGCCCAGACTCATCGACAGATTCAACGAATCGATGGCATCGGTATGCGGGATAAAGACGCTCTGTCCTACTTCAAGGTAGGAATCGTCCAGCCCGCTGGACTCGTTGCCGAAGATCAGCGAATAGGTCCCTTCCGGCTTCACTTTGTGGATGTTTGCGGCTCCCTTCAGCATAAACGGATACATATGCCGTCCCTTGCCGAACTGGTCCCGGTAAGAGGCAAAATCGTCAAAGTAGGCCACGTTGAGTGAAAAAACAGCACCCATGGAAGCCCGGATGACTTTGGGATCATCGATATCCACCGCCGGCCTTATGATGGCCAGGTTCCTGATATCAAAGCCCAGCATGGTCCTCATGATCGTGCCCATATTGCCCATGTCCATGGGATTTACCAGGACTACATGGCTGCCATTTTCGAGAGGCTGCCGGTAGATATCAAAGATGCCGGCGGCAAAACAGTTGCCCTTGCCGGACAGCTTGGCCAGAGTGGGATCGTGCACATCCACGGGGATGCCGGCTTTTTGAGTCAGCTCTTGGATGAGAGGCCATCCTCGGTTTTCCTCAATGGTCGACGAGACCACCACCCGGCGCACCTTGTCCGGCTGATGTTTCAAAAGCTCGATGGTAGGAAAGACACCCAGCGTATAAGAGGTGTCCGCTCCCTTTTTATACAGCTTCACTCAACCGCGCTCCTCTCTTTGATAATTGTCCGGGCTGAAGATTTACCCTTCAACCCGGACACCATTAACCAGGCTGTGAATTTGTCGGATCAGTAATTGATGATCGCGCCTTTGTCCGCGGACGATACCATGCGGGCATAGCGTTTCAGATACCCTTCCAGGTCAGTCTTGTGTTTGATGGGCATCTCTTTCTTGCGTTTGGCGATCTCTTCGTCCGAAACCTTCAGCTCGATCTTGTACTCGGGGATATTAATAGAAATGATATCTCCTTCCTTGACGTAAGCGATCAGGCCGCCGCTGACGGCTTCAGGGGAAATATGGCCGATGGAGGCGCCGCGGGTCGCGCCGCTGAAGCGTCCGTCGGTGATCAGGGCAACTTCCTTGTCCAGGCCCTGACCTGCGATCGCGGAAGTCGGGCTCAGCATCTCTCGCATACCGGGGCCGCCTGCAGGACCTTCATAACGGATGACAACGACATCGCCGGGCTTGATACCGCCGGCGTAGATCTCCTTGATGGCCTCTTCCTCGGAATCGAACACACGGGCCGGTCCTTCGTGGACCATCATTTCAGGCGCTACGGCTGCCCGTTTGACAACGCAGCCGTCCGGAGCCAGGTTGCCGCGAAGGATGGCCAGGCCGCCGGTCTGACTGTAGGGATCGTCGATGGGACGGATGATCTCCGGATTCAGGTTGACGGCATCTTTGATATTTTCGCCCAGGGTCTTTCCGGTAACGGTCATGGTGTCCAGATGCAGCAGGTCTTTCTTGGACAGCTCTTTCAGAACGGCGTAGATGCCTCCGGCCTCGTTCAGGTCTTCCATATAGGCGTGACCGGAGGGAGCCAGGTGGCAGATATTAGGAGTCCGCTCACTGATAACATTAGCCATATCCAGGTCGAACTTGAACCCGCATTCGTTGGCGATGGCCGGCAGATGCAGGATGGTGTTGGTGGAGCAGCCGATGGCCATATCCGCCGTGACTGCGTTCTCAAAGGCATCCATGGTCATGATATCGCGGGGACGGATATTTTTCTTTACCAGTTCCATGACCTGCATTCCGGCATGTTTGGCCAGTTCCAGACGCTGGCTGTACACGGCCGGGATAGTGCCGTTGCCGCGAAGACCCATACCCAGGACCTCGGTCAGGCAGTTCATGGAATTGGCGGTATACATACCCGAGCAGGATCCGCAGGTGGGACAGGTCTTAAGCTCGAACTCACGCAGCTTTTCCTGATCGATCTTACCGGCCGAATAAGCGCCGACCGCTTCGAACATACTGGAAAGGCTGGTTTTTCTTCCGCCTACATGGCCGGCCAGCATAGGGCCGCCCGAAACGAAGATGGTGGGGATATTGATGCGGGCCGCGGCCATCAGAAGGCCGGGCACGTTTTTATCGCAGTTGGGAATCATGACCAAGCCATCAAAGCCATGGGCCTTGACCATGCACTCGGTCGAGTCTGCGATCAGATCCCGCGTCACCAGGGAATATTTCATACCCGTGTGGCCCATGGCGATGCCATCGCAGACAGCGATAGCCGGGAAGACGATGGGAGTACCGCCGGCCATGGCAACACCCATCTTGACCGCCTCGGCGATCTTATCGATGTTCATGTGGCCGGGGACGATCTCATTATATGAGCTGACGATACCGATCAGGGGACGCTGCGTCTCCTCTTCGGTAAGGCCCAGGGCATGATACAGGGACCGGTGGGGAGCATTTTCGAAGCCGTTGACGATCGAATCTTTAACCATACTTCATTCCTTTCTGTATTCTCAGATAAAATATCGATTATATAGGATAAGCAAAAGCCGGTCCATACCGTTATAAGGCCGGACCCGCTTTCCCCTGCCAATAAACAATGGCCTGCAGGCCAAAGGTCTTTAGATCCCAGTCCGTCGACCGTTTGTCCATTGGCGCGGGAAAGCGCTTTGCGCTTAAAAAGCAAGGGGCCCCGGGGCCTTTCTTTTTCGGAAAGGCCCCGTCCCGCTGCTCATAGGTTATTTATGGTACCTTGGCACCTGATCAGTTGTTGATCAGCTTGTCGTCCTCGGACCAGCTGTACAGCTTACGGATCTCTTCGCCGACCTTCTCGGAAGGATGCTCGGCAGCTTTCTTACGCAGGGCGTTGAAGTGTACCTGGCCGCCTGCGGGGCTCATATCCAGCAGGAAGTCTTTGGCAAAGGTACCGTCCTGGATATCGGACAGGATCTTCTTCATAGCCTTGCGGGTATCGTCGGTGATGATCTTGGGTCCGGTGATATAGTCGCCGTATTCAGCCGTATTGGAAATGGAGTAGCGCATTCCCTTGAAACCGCTCTGATAGATCAGATCGACGATCAGTTTCATCTCGTGGATGCACTCGAAATAAGCGTTTCTGGGATCGTATCCGGCTTCTACCAGGGTATCGAAACCAGCCTGCATCAAAGCGCAGACACCGCCGCACAGAACAGCCTGCTCACCGAACAGATCGGTCTCGGTCTCGGTGCGGAAAGTGGTCTCCAGGACGCCGGCGCGGGCGCCGCCGATCGCTGCCGCATATGCCAGACCGATATCCCAGGCGTCGCCGGTAGCATCCTGCTCAACTGCGATCAACATGGGAACGCCGCGGCCTGCCTGATACTCGGAACGTACGGTATGACCGGGAGCCTTGGGAGCGACCATGACTACATTGACATCCTTGGGAGGTTTGATGCATCCGAAATGAATGTTGAAACCATGGGCGAACATCAATGTCTTGCCGGCGGTCAGGTTGGGCTCGATGCTCTCTTTATACAGCTGAGCCTGCAGTTCATCGTTGATCAGGATCATGATGATGTCTGCTTTGGCGGCTGCTTCGGCGCTAGTCATAACGGTCATGCCCTGGGCTTCTGCCTTAGCCCAGCTCTTGGACCCCTTGTACAGTCCGACCAGTACGTTAACGCCGGATTCTTTCAGGTTCAGGGCATGAGCGTGTCCCTGTGAGCCGTAGCCGATGATGGCAACGGTCTTGCCGTTCAGACGGCTGATATCGCAGTCTTTTTCGTAGAAAATTCTTGCTGCCATAATAAACTCCTTTTCTTTTCAGGCTATTCACAGCCTATTCGTTATGAAACTATATTAATAATGGATGCCGAGGCCTTCCCCTGATCCGTTATCAATCAAAATTTACTGACCATCCTTGAAGATGGTGGACGAACCCCGGTTGATGGCTACCAGACCGGTCCGGCACATTTCGATGATGCCGAAGGGCCGCATCAGTTCGATAAAGGCGTCGATCTTGCTGGGAGCTCCGGTGACCTCGATACTGAGAGCGTCCGGACTGTAATCAATGATGGAGGCCCGGTAAACGTTGACCGCCATCAGGACATCCTGGCGCACGCTGGGGTCGTTGGCCAGCTTCAGCAGAAGCAGCTCGCGGGCCACCGACTTTTCCGGCTCCAGGACCTGGACCTTGCGCACGTTGATCAGCTTTCGAAGCTGGTTGAGCATCTGGTCGCGGGCGTAGCCGTCGCCGCTCATGGTCAGGGTGATGCGGGAGTAGGCCGGATTTTCGGTCTCACCTACGGTCAGAGAATCGATGTTGAAGCCGCGCCGTGTGAACATGCTGGTGACCCTGGTCAGCACACCGAACTTGTTGTCCACATATACCGCGATGGTAAATTTATTGGTCTTATCGGTCTGGCTCATTGATCTGCCTCCTCGGGTTCTTCTATATCTACGATGATATCATCAATGCTTCCGCCCGGCGGCAGCATAGGAAGGACAAAGGCGTTCTGATCGATCATCACATCTACCAGAGCCGGCCCCTGAGTCTTGTAGGCCGCGGAGAAAGCCCTGCGGAAGGACTCCTTGTCGACAGCCCGGTAGCCCTTGAGTCCGAAGGCCTCCGCCAGCTTGACGAAGTCGGTCTTGCGGTTCAGCGTGGTCCCGGCGTAATGCTTCTGATAGAACAGGGTCTGCCACTGACGGACCATGCCCAGGGTATTGTTGTCAAAGATGACGATGGTGACGTCCGCGTTCTGCGAAACGGCCGTTGCCAGCTCGTTCAGGTTCATGCCGAAGCTGCCGTCGCCGGTCAGAAGGACCGTTTTATGACCGCTGCCGATGGCGCAGCCGATCGCGGCGCCAAGGCCGTATCCCATGGTGCCCAGGCCGCCCGAAGAAGCCCAGGTACGGGGCTTTCTGAAGTTGATGTACTGAGCCGCCCACATCTGATGCTGGCCGACATCCGTCGCGATCACCGTGTCCTTATCCGTAAAGCGGTTGATGATGCCGACCACCTCTTTGGGGGTCATGGTCTTTGCCTCTTCCTCCAAAGCATCCTGCTGCTCTTTTTCTTCCTTTTTGAGCTGGTCCACGGCCTTCATCCAATCGGGATGCTTTGCGGCCGGCACCAGGTCCATGATGCGTCTGAAGGCATCGTTAACGTCTCCGTATATGCCGCACTCGACCGGGATATTTTTGTTGATCTCGGCAAAGTCTACATCCAGCTGCACGATCTTGAAGTTCTGCTTATAGCGCTTCTTATTACCGGTAGCCCGGTCCGAAAAACGGATGCCGACGGCAATGACCAGATCCGCCATATCCTGGGCCTTGGAGGAAGCATAGTGCCCGTGCATGCCCTGCATGCCCAAAAAGCGGGGATTATCGGTAGGAACACAGGAAAGGCCCATCAAAGAGCATCCGATGACACCGTCGACCTTTTCGGCCGCCTGCTGTACCATATCCTCCACCCCGGCGCCGATGGAACCTCCGCCTACATAAAAGTAAGGACGTTTGCTCTCGCTGATCAGTTTAGCAGCCTCTTTGATTTCTTCATCGGAGGCTTTGCGCTGCTCGATCAGGGGCAGAGGATCCTGCTTTTCCCATTCATATAAGGTGGTCTGGATATCTTTGGGAACGTCGATCAGGACCGGCCCCGGACGGCCGGAACGGGCGATCTGGAAGGCCTCGCGGATATCCGCGGCCAACTCTTCGATATTATTGGCGAAATAGTTATGCTTGGTGACCGGCAGAGTAACGCCGGTGATGTCGATCTCCTGGAAGGAATCGCGGCCGATCAGAGGGGTCCCTACGTTGCCGGTGATGCAGATCATAGGCACCGAGTCCAGCATGGCGGTAGCAATACCCGTTACCAGGTTGGTGGCCCCGGGGCCGGAAGTAGCGATGACGACTCCCACCTTGCCGGTCGCTCTGAAATATCCGTCCGCCGCGTGAGCCGCTCCCTGCTCGTGGGCGGTGACCACGCTGCGGATGCGGTCGGAGCGCATATACAGGGCATCATAAATGTCCAGCACCGCTCCGCCGGGATATCCGAAAATGGTATCGACTCCCTGCTCGATCAGGGTTTCTACAATGATTTCCGATCCTTTAAGTTTCATTCCTTTTTCCTACGGTTCTTTTATTTTTCCTGGCGGTTGACAGCGCTGACCAGAGCCTTGATAGAGGCTTCGATGATATCGTCGTCGATGCCGACGCCCCAGTAGATCTTTCCGGTAGGTCCCGCAATGCTGACATAGGCAGCGGCCCGGGAATTCGAATCATCGTCGATGGCGTGCTCATCGTAGCTCTTTAAGGTGTAAACATTGCCGATCAGCTGTTTGATGGCGTGGGAAACAGCATCCAGGCGGCCGTTTCCGTCCGCTTCGACGGACTCTGTCGTACCATTATAACCGATTTTAGCCGTAACGTGAATCTGTTCGGGGCCTGTTTTAGTAAAGACGGCATTTTCCACGCTGATCCTGCCCTGGATGTTAAGGTAGGTATCTGCAAAGGCCTGATAGACTTCCTCGGGCTGCATCTCTTTATGCTGCCGGTCGGAGATTCCCTTGATAAGGTAGCCGACCTCTTCCCGCATCTTCTTGGGAAGCACCAGCTTGTAGTCGTTTTCCAGGATATAACCGATGCCGCCCTTTCCCGACTGGGAATTGATACGGATAACGTCCGCATCGTAGGCCCGCCCGATATCGGCAGGATCCAGCGGCAGATAGGGGACGGTCCAGTAAGGTTCGTCGTGCTCCTTGCGCCACTTGGCCCCCTTGGCGATGGCATCCTGATGGGAACCGGAAAAGGCCGCGAAGACCAGAGCCCCGGTGTAGGGCGACCGCTCGTAAACATGCATGCCGGTCAGGCGCTCGTACATATCCGTGATGTCCGGGATATTGGAAAAATCAAGCTGAGGATCCACTCCCTGGGTGTACATATTCAAAGCAAGGGTGATAATGTCCACGTTGCCTGTTCTTTCTCCGTTGCCGAACAGAGTACCTTCGACACGGTCCGCACCGGCTAAAAGGCCCATCTCCGTGTCGGCAACACCGCAGCCCCGGTCATTGTGGGGGTGCAGGGACAGGATCACACTGTCGCGGTCCTTCAGGTGATGACTGACGTATTCGACCTGGTTAGCGTATACATGGGGCATGGACAGCTCCACGGTGACAGGCAGGTTGATGATGACCGGCTCTTCTTTGGTCGGTTTCCACACGTCAAGGACTGCGTTGCAGACATCGACCGCATAATCGACTTCAGTGCCGGTAAAGCTTTCCGGCGAATATTCGAAACGGACGTGCTCATCCGGATGCTCCCTCTTCTGGACATCCAGGAATTTCTGACACATTATGGCTCCGTCGACAGCCAGCTGTTTGATCTCTTCCTTGGATTTTTTGAATACCTGCTGGCGCTGGGCTACGGAAGTCGAGTTATACAAGTGAACGATGGCATGTTTGGCGCCTTCGATGGCCTTAAAAGTCTTGGCGATGATATGCTCGCGGGCCTGGGTCAGCACCTGTATGGTCACGTCGTCGGGGATCAGATCGTCCTCGATCAGACGGCGGGTGAATTCATATTCGGTATCGCTGGCAGCCGGAAAACCGATCTCGATTTCCTTGAATCCGATCGCTACCAGTTTTTTGAAAAATTCCAGTTTTTCCTCCAGGTCCATGGGAATGACCAGAGCCTGGTTGCCGTCTCGTAAGTCGACGCTGCACCAAATGGGGGCTTTCTCGACATGGTCCTTTTTGATCCATTCCGGCTGATAGTTTTCGACCGGGAAATACTGGCGGGTGTACTTTTCGTATCCCTTCATGATTTGTTCCTTTCTTCGACGCTATCTTCAATGCCGGTGCTGATTTTTGGGTATAAAAAATCTCTTACGCAGCATCCGGTATTGATGTGCATAAGAGACGAAGATTCATATGTGACGAACGCTCCGCGGTACCACTCTTATTGCTCACGCCCAGAAGACCGTTACAACGATCCAAACTGAACGTATAGCCTCTTACTCTGCACAAGGTCTATGCAGATATCCGATAACGGCAGATCGCCGGTGCCGCCTACTGGTAAAGGGGCAGCGCCTTTGTCAAAAAACCCGGCCGGCCATACGGCTTGGTCTTTCCCATGGACGCCTTTGCCCATCGATCGTACGTTGAGCGGACTGCTGGAGAAAAGAGCAGGCCCCCTCATCCAGTCCGGTTCTCACCAGCCACCGGCTCTCTGTGCTTTCCTAAAAGGCTTTATTTTTCTCTCATTCGCATTTATTAGTGTTGATGATATTAAAAAAAAGAGCCTTTGTCAAGCAAAAGCTCTTTCTTTTTTCAAGTTAATCATTTATCAATGGCAGACAGGCGTACGGTCTTAAGCATGGATCGACCTTTGACGTACGGTTTCATACATGAGCATTCCGGCAGCCATAGCCGCATTCAGGCTCTCCGCATGGCCCGGCATGGGGATGCGGACCAGCTGGTCGGCCGCCAGGGAGGCTTCCTCGGACAGACCGCTGCCTTCGTTGCCTATCATCAGGCAGACCGGGCCGGTCAGATCTGCCTCAAAACTGGCCTTGGTCCCCTTCAGATGACCTGCCGTCAGCTTGATCCCCCTGCTGTGCAGCATATCGGCCGCCTGGGGGACGGAGTCGATCTCGCAGACGGGAAGATGCAGCAAAGATCCCATAGCCGCCCTTACTACTTTGCCGCTGTAGACGTCGCAGGTATCCTTGCTGACCAGGACGATCTGAGCTCCCATAGCGTCGGCCGACCTCAGAATGGTCCCCACGTTACCGGGGTCCTGCAGATTTTCCAGCAGGATCAGAAAGGGATTCAGTTTGGTCCTGAGCAGGCTGTCCACGATCCCTTCCGCATTAAAATGACGGCGTTTGACTACTGCCAGGATGCCCTGGGGAGTCTGCGTTTCAGACAGGTTCTGCAGCATATCATACGGTACCGACAGGATCGGGACATCGCCCATGGCTTCAAGAAGCGGTTTCATTGCCTCTTCTTTATTCTGACTGACGAAGGCCTCGCGGATGGTCCATCCTTTGGCCTTGACCAGCTCCTCGACGGCCCGGACTCCTTCTACGATAAAGACATCTTCTTTACGGGCATGAGCGGCCCTTTTCAGTTTCAGATCCGCCTTATAGACGGGATTCTGAGGGCTGGACACGGTTTTGATATTCATACGCTTCTCCTGTGGACTTGCCCTTGCGTAAGATCAACCCTGCCATTTAGGCAGGACAAAAAGACCTGCCTTTCGGCAGGTCTTTTACGTTTCTAACGATCACTCATCGATATAAGGAAGCAGAGACAGATGTCTTGCGCGTTTGATAGCAGTGGTCAGATCTCTCTGATGCTTTGCGCAGGTACCCGTGATGCGGCGGGGCAGGATCTTGCCGCGCTCGGAAATATATTTTCTAAGCTTTGCCACATCTTTATAATCGATCGTCTCGTTTGCGTTGGTGCAGAACACGCAGACCTTTTTTCTGCGGTGCATAGCCGGTCTTCTTCTGGAAGGAGCGGCACTGGTATTCTCAGGCATTACTAATTCCTCCTTTTGCGAAAATCAGAAGGGCAGGTCTTCGTCGCCTTCAATTGCCGTATCGATCGGCTCAAAACCATCACCTTGGGCAGGCTGACCGGCCCCTGCCGGAGCGGCCTGCTGCGGTCTTGCAGCCTGAGGCTGGGACGGTTTCTGATAGCTGCGGTAATTGTTATTGTCGGGAGCAGCAAAGTCCTGGGAAGAAGACTGAGCCTGGTGGCTCTGGAACGACTGCTTGCTCTCGGCGAAATACTGCTCGCTGACGACAACATCGGTACTTGTCCGTTTGTTGCCGCTCTGGTCGGTGTAACTGCTGATACGCAGTTCGCCTACCACGGCGACCATCATACCCTTTTTAAAATACTTCCCTGCGAACTCACCGCGGTTTCCGAAAGCAACGATATTGATAAAATCGACATCGGGTTCGTTTTCCCGCTTGTAAGAGCGCTGAACGGCCAGTCCGTAACGGCAGACAGCGGTTCCGCTGGCTCCCTGACTGTAGCGCAGTTCAGGATCTCTGGTGAGCCGGCCCATCAAAATAACTTTGTTCATGACTTAGACAAAGCCCCTTTCCGTCTTATTCTCCCTGTCTGACGATCAGGTAACGGAGCAGGGTCTCGTTTCTCAGACGGAGCTCTTTTTCAAGCTCTACGGCCAGAGACGGTTCGCCATCAGCTTTGATGAAGCAGAAGTAACCTTCGCTCTGTTTGTGAATCTCGTAAGCCAGCTTACGCTTGCCCCAATCATCCACATCCGTAACGACACCCGTATACTTGGCGATGTACTCTTTCACCAGATCAAGCTCAGCCTGACGCTGCTCATCGGTCAGAGTGGAAGAAAGTACCAGCGCAACCTCGTATTTGTTCATCGTTAACACCTCCTTTTGGTCTTATGGCCCTTGCCGCCGGTCCTTTCGAATAAAGGATGCGCAAGAGCAAGGATTTACAATCCAGATAGAGAGTGTACCATATTTTTTCTTATAAGGCAACCGGAAATTTTCCAGTGCCGCTGTAAAATTTCCGCCTGCCCGGCCTGATACAAAAGACCGATGTCCCGGATGCCTTACAAGTTCCTACAACAATATTATCGTGTCAGGATCCCGAATGGTTTTCTTTTCAGACAGAAAGTGGAAAAGTTTTTATTTTTCTCCGTGCCCGAGCAGCTGATCCGGACCGAAGCCGAAGGGCAGCATCTCGCTAAGAGTCCTGGATATAAAACCGCCTTTTCCGTCACTGAAGAAGATAAGGAAATCATCCCTGCAGAACTCCCTCATGACCTGGCGGCAGACACCGCAGGGGGAACAAAGGACCAGATCCTCCCCACTGTCGGGCCCTCCCGCGATCGCCATGGCTTCAAAGTCTCTTTCCCCTTCGCTGACAGCTTTAAAAAATGCCGTTCTTTCCGCGCAGTTGACAGGGGTATACGAAGCATTTTCGATATTGCAGCCCAGGTAGACATGGCCGTTCGTACACAGAAGGGCTGCCCCCACCGAAAAATGGGAATAAGGGGTATAGGCTCTTTTTCTGGCTTCCAGAGCCTTCTTTTCCAGCATAAGGATCGTTTTTTCGTCCGGTTTTTCCGACATGGCTCAGTCCTCCCCGGCTTTACTTGAATATTTGGCCACGGCCCTGCGGATCTCGTCCTCGGTGACCGGAACGCCCCAGACGGCTTTGCCGGCCTCGGTCGTAAAAACAAAACGGTACTGGCCGTCACGGTTCTTTTTGTCCATCCGCATCAGACGCAGCAGATGATCCACGTCGGGAGCATCCTGACCGGGTTCATTAAGAAGTTCGGTGGGCAGGCCCATCATCTTTAAGATACCGATCTGCCGGTCGGTCCACTCCTGGCTGCACAGGCCTTTTTCCAGAGCCAGGCGGGCGGCAAAGGCAATGCCGATCGAGACCGCTTCGCCGTGAGTCAGAGCGATCGGCCCGTCATCTGCCTCCTCTTCCTTTTCGTCCCCCTTCTTTTGGGCTGCCTTATCTTTAGCTTCCCTGGCGAAAACGGAGGCAGCCTCCTGAGCATGGCCCATGGTATGGCCGTAATTCAGGATAGACCGGATGCCTTTTTCCTGGTCGTCCTGAGAGACAACGGCATTTTTGACACGGCAGTTGAGGACAAAAAGATCCTCCAGGGCCTGAGTCCTCCGGTGACGGATGTCATCCAGATGGTCTTCGACAAAATCAAGAATGGAAGGATCCCAGATGAAGCCGTGCTTGATCAATTCAGTCAGGCCTGAGTAATAATTGCGGTCATCCAGGGTATTCAGGGTCTTCATGTCCATATAGACGACCGAAGGATGGTGGAAGGCCCCGATCAGGTTCTTTCCGTAAGGAGTATCCACTCCGGTCTTGCCCCCAATGCTGGAGTCCGCCATGGACAGGGTGGTCGTCGGGATCTGCACCACCGGGATGCCCCGCATGTAGGTGGCCGCTACGAATCCGGCCAGGTCGCCGACGACCCCGCCGCCTAAGGCCAGCACACAGCTGTCCCGGTTGTAGCGCCGCTGAAGCAGCTGATTCTCCAGCTCTTCCTTGACTTTGCGGTTTTTGCTCTTCTCCCCTTCGTGGAAAAGGAAAATATCTCCAGTCAGACCCTGGGCAGCCAGTTCGTTCGCAAGCTTATGGCTCCAGAAAGCATCTACCTGACTATCGGTGATGATGGCATATCGTTTCCCCAGCGGGTGCTCTTTCAGATCTTTGGCTATCTGAGGAAACAGGTCCGTGCCAATCACAAGCCTGTACGAGACCGGATGCACGGCTACATTAACATTGATTTCTTTCATAACAGCTGCAGCTCCTGCTTACTAAAGTTTGGTAGCAAAAAGCCGCTGTACTTCAAAAGCACAGCGGCCCTTATTGAATTCGGTTCGATCAATACGTCGAAATCATTTCATTTTCTTCTTCGATCTCGATCGAAGGTTTGCGCTCCATGGCCAGCGCTTCGTCGATGTCGAAGTCGCAGTACTTGCCGTCCTTGAAGGCAACGACACGGTTGTTGGCTCCCTGCATCAGCTTTTTGACCGCGTAAACGCCCATGCGGGACGCATGCATGATATCGGTAGCTGTCGGGATACCGCCGCGCTGTACATGGCCCAGAATGGTCGCGCGGGACTCGATGCCGGTCTCTTCCTGAATGCGTTTGGCCAGTTCAACAGTACCGCCTACGCCCTCGGCAACAACGATGATGTTGTCTTTCTTGCCGCGCGCACGGTTGGCCTGGATGACTTTCAGGATATTTTCAAAGTTAGCAGTCTCGGGGCGTTCGGGGATCAGGATCGCGTCAGCACCGCCGGTAAGGCCGGCCCACAGAGCGATCTCGCCGCATTTACGGCCCATGACCTCGATGACCGAGCAGCGCTCATGCGAAGAAGAAGTATCGCGGAGACGGATGATCGCTTCCAGAGCGATGCTGACAGCGCTGTCGAAACCAATGGTGTAATCAGAGCAGGCTACATCACGGTCGATGGTCCCGGGGATACCGATGACATTAAGGCCGTGTTTGCTCAGTTTCTGAGCCCCTTTCCAGGAACCGTCGCCGCCGATGACGACAAGGCCCTGGATCCCTGCTTTTTTCGCATTATCTGCCGCGTGAGCGATCGCCGCTTCTGCTTTTTTAGGATCCGGATCGATAAACTCAAGGCAGCGCGCCGTATACAGGATGGTACCGCCTCTGTGAATGATATTGCCCACGGAAACCGCATCCAGATCGATGATGTCGTCTTCCAGAAGGCCGCTGTAGCCTCTCAGGATACCCTTGACTTTGATGCCGTTATTCAAGGCATAACGGGTCACAGCACGGATGCAGGCATTCATACCCTGCGCGTCGCCGCCGGAAGTCAGCACACCGATCGTCTGCATCTTTGAATTTTCAGACATTAGAACGCTCCTTTCAAAACCAGTACTTTTTAAAGTGGCCGCGCTAAACGCGGACTTCATATACATGTAAGTTTACGCCTCATTTTAGCGCAAGTGAAAAGGAAAATCAACTGTAATCGATACCAGCAAAGGGCTTCGGAACCCTTTTTACGCAAAGCTTACAAAAGCTCTCAGACAACGTTTTTCTCCCCCAAAAGCTTCTTCAGGCCGGCCACGGTGTCCCTTCTGGCCGATGTGTTGTATCTGGCCGGAGCCTTAAGGCGGACCTTCTCCTTCTCCAGATAGATGCGCACTTCCCGGTAGCCCGGGTCATTGGCCAGGATACGGCAGACAGCGTCCTTCTTCTCTTCCCAGTCGCTCCTGGATGAAAAACGCAGCCACAGGCTTTTGGCCTTCTGACTGACGCCGGTCCTGGTGGAAGCGGCCTCCGCCGGTCTTACGGTTCCCGGCTGAGGTTTGGCGTTGATGGGCATATCCGGGTCGTAGTGGACCGTCGAAAAAGTATCTCCCTGAGGAGCATTGCCGTAGGTCATGAATTCACTGGACACATCCACCAGGTCCATGCCATTGGGATCCGGAGCTGCCTGGCCCGCATAGGGGGCCGGACCGCCCTGTCCCTGGCGGCGGGGGCCTTTTTCAAATAGCCTGGAAGGGTCTTCCATAGGAGCGATGACCGAGGCGATGACTTTGCTGTCGTCCTCTTCCTCCAGGCTGACCCGCCCCCTGATGAAGATCTTGCGGTCTTCTTCCAGCAGAGGTTTATAGTCTTCGTAAGTATTGGGAAAGACCAGTACCTCGACCGTCCCGTACAGATCCTCCAAGGTCAGAAAGGCCATCAGTTTATTGGTCTTGGTGGACTTGATGGTCTTTTCGGCGATCATACCGCCTATAGTGACGAACTGGCCGTCGCGAAGAGACGGCTGCATAAGCTGCTCGGCCGGATCGATGCCGGACTCCTCCGTATCCTGAGGCACATACTTAAAATCGGTCGAAACGTTGCTGCAGTACTTCTGTAAAGCCTGCCGGTCCTGATCCAGGGGGTGCCCGGTCAGATAAATGCCCAGCACTTCTTTTTCGAAAGCCAGTTTCTGCAGGGGGCTGAACTCCTCGACCTTGGGCAGATCATCCATGCGGTCGTCCTGATCGGCCGGAGCGCTCCCGGCACCGACGTCAAAGAGGTCGATCTGGCCGCTCATCATATTCTTTTTCCAGACAGAGGCCGCATCCATGATCAGGATGTAAGCCTGCAGATACTGGGCCCGGCTGCCTCCCAGCGAATCAAAGGCACCGGCCTTGATCATGTTCTCCATGGCCCGCTTGTTCAGATCCTGCATCTGCATACGACGGCAGAAATCCGTCATCGAAACAAAGGACCCGTTTTCCTCTCGTTCGGCAACCATGCGGTCGACCAGAGAGGTCCCGACATTTTTCACACAGGCAAGCCCGTAGCGGACCTTTTTTACCCTGCGGCCGTTTTCATTGACGCAGACCACCGAAAAACCGGTGTAGCTTTCGTTGATGTCCGGGGGCAGAAGCTCCACTTTGTCATTGCGCAGGCTCTGGATATACTCGGTCACACGTCCCGGATAGGTGTTCATCATCGAAGCCATGAACTCCACCGGATAGTGGCAGCGCAGCCAGCCGGTCTGATAGGCGACCACCGCGTATGCCGTAGCGTGGGACTTGTTGAAGGCGTACTTGGCGAAATCGACCATTTCGTCATAGATCTCTTCCGCTACCTTGGCGTCGATGCCGCGCTTTACGCACCCGTCGACTCCCTCTTCCTCGTTTCCGTAAACGAAGTTGTGACGTTCGGTCGCCATGACGTCCGCTTTTTTCTTGGACATGGCCCGGCGGACAAGGTCGCTGCGGCCCATGGTATAGCCGGCCAGATCGCGCACGATCTGCATGACCTGCTCCTGATAGACGATGCATCCGTAGGTCGTCTCCAGTATGTGTTTCAGCTGGGGCGTTTTATAGGTAATGCTGGACGGATCCTTCTTACCGGCCAGATACTTGGGGATAAAATCCATGGGGCCCGGCCGGTACAGGGAGATCCCGGCAATGATATCCTCCAGGTTCTGCGGCTTGAGCTCCCGCATGAACTGGGTCATGCCCGCCGACTCCAGCTGGAAGACCCCGTCGGTCTTACCCTGGCCGATCATTTTGTAGACATCCGGATCATCCATGTTCAAATTGTCGACGTCAAGCTCTACCCCTTCCGTCTGTTTGACCATGTCCACGGTGTCGCCTATGACCGTCAGCGTCCTGAGGCCCAGAAAGTCCATCTTTAACAGGCCCAGCTCCTCCAGTGTCGTCATGGTATACTGGGTGACCACGTTGCCGTCATTGGTGCACAGGGGCACATAGTTCATGGTGGAGGTCTGGCTGATCAAAACACCGGCCGCGTGGGTAGAAGTATGGCGGGGCAGGCCTTCCAGGCGGCGGGACATATCGATCAGGCGGTGGACCTGATCGTCCTCTTCATAGATCTGTTTGAGTTCCGGGTTCCGCTCCAGGGCCAGATCGATGGTGATCTTCAGTTCGTTGGGCACCATCTTGGCGATCTTGTCGACTTCCCCGTAGGGCATATCCATGACGCGGCCTACGTCCCGGATCACCAGGCGGGCCGCCATGGTGCCGAAGGTAACGATCTGAGCCACACAGTCGTGTCCGTATTTATCGGCCACATAATCGATGACTTCGCCCCTTCTGCGGTAGTCAAAGTCGGTATCGATATCCGGCATACTGACACGTTCGGGGTTGAGCATCCTCTCGAAGATCAGATTATAGCGCAGAGGATCGACGCTGGTGATATACAGGCAGTAAGAAGTCAGGGCGCCTACCGCCGAGCCCCGGCCCGGACCCACCCGGATCCCATTCTTACGGGAGAAGTTGATAAAGTCCCATACGATCAGAAAATAGTCGGCAAAGCCCATCTTGCTGATGACACTGTTTTCATAGGTCAGGCGGTCCACCAGATCGTCCCACTTGTAGCGCGCTTTTGCCGGATCATAAGAGGGATTCTGAGGATCACAGTCCGGGTAGCGCTCTTTAAGGCCTTTCATGCACAGCTGGCTCAGCATGTCTTCGGCCTTAGCCCCTTCCGGTTTGGGATAGTTGGGGATCTTACGCTCGTGAAATTTGATCTCGATATGGCAGCGGTCTGCTATCTTCTGAGTGTTAGCGATCGCTTCAGGGGCATAAGGGAACAAGGCCGCCATTTCTTCCGGGCTCTTCAGCCAGTAATCGCCGACATAGCGCAGACGGTCCTCGTCGGTCAGTTTTTTGCCTATCTGGAGGCAGAGCAGGATATCATGCGCTCCTTTATCACTTTCGAAAATATAATGGACATCGTTGGTGGCCACCAAGGGCAGGCCGGTCTCCTTGCTCATGCGCAGAAGGGACTGGTTGAGCCGGGTCTGGTCCGGGCTGTGGTCACAGTGATCCTGCAGTTCCAGGTAAAAATGATCGGGCCCGAACAGATCGGCATATTTAAGAGCGGTCTTTTTGGCTTCTTCGTAACCCTGGGCCAAAAGAGGTCTGGCTACCACACCTGCCAGGCAGGCCGACAAAGCGATCAGTCCCTGGTGATACTGGGTCAGCAGTTCAAAGTCCACCCGGGGCTTATAGTAATACCCTTCGGTAAAGCCGCGGGAGACCAGCTTCATCAGGTTCTGATAGCCTTCATTGCTTTCAGCCAGAAGGACCAGGTGGTCATAGCGGGCCCCGTTTTTTTCCTCACGGGAAAATCGGCTGCCCCCGGCTACATAGACCTCGCAGCCGATGATGGGCTTGATGCCTTCGGCAAGGCAGGCTTTATAAAAATCGACGGCTCCGTACATAACGCCGTGATCCGTGATGGCCAGCGAGTCCATGCCCAGCTTTTTCGCCTGTTTGACGATCTCGGTGATCTTGGACGAACCGTCCAGAAGGCTGTACTCGGTATGCACGTGTAAATGGACAAATCGGACCTTACCGGTAGTTTCTGCGGCCATGAAGGGGCCTCCTTAGACTTTCTTTCATATAGCAATAAAGACGCAGCTTGCAAAAGATGGGCTGCGTCTTTTCTTTATTTCGATATACTTCCCTGGTTAATAAAAGACGCGATATCTTGGATAACGTCTTCGGATGCCCTGGCTGGCATATCATATTCTTTATAATGGCCGGCAAAGCAGCCCTGAGAGGGGCACATCAGATGATTGAGCCCCGGATAGCTTTTCAGCTGGGCCCAGCTTTGACCGTCCAGCTCTTCCTGCCAGACACAAAAGTCACGGTCGGTCGTGATCTGATAATCCGCTTCGCCCTGCAGGATCAGGGTCGGTTTCTCCAGTTTTTCCAGCTCATCCACATAGTCAAAACTGAAATAATCCTTCCAGAAGGCCGCCGGACGGGTCAGGGCAAATTCCGTGGTCAGCTGACTGTCCTTGACATCGTTATATTTGCCTTTGGCCACCCAGTTCCGCTCCGACTTGATCTTAGTCACCAAATAATAGATCTTTTCGCTGCTCTGATCGATCAGGCCGTAATGGATGTACTGGTCGTAAATAACATCGTACCAGGGGCGGGGACTGGTGTTGATCATGATAAAGCCGGCATAATCGCCGCCTTCCTGATCGGCCCTTGGCGCTACGATGGCTCCCTGGCTGTGGCCCGCGTAATAAACCTGGTCGGGGTCCACAAAATCCAGATCCCGCAGCATGGCAGCTGCCAGGTTGGCATCATCCGTATACTCAAAAGCTACCGTGAAATCCTCCGCCGGAGCGTTTTCATCGGTGATCTGGTCCGAATAGGTCAATGTTCTTTTATCATAGCGGATCGATACGATCCCTTCCTGAGCAAGGCCCCAGGCAAGGTCGCGGTAAAAGTAAGTATTTCCGGCTTTAAAGTCCATATCATTGGCCCCGTCGCCGCTGACCAGGACGACCGCTTTCAGGTTATCGCCCGCTTTAGCTCCGGCCGGGTAGGTGATCTTTCCGGCCAGGGGATAATCGGTCCCCTCTCCCACGGTTATGTCCTCTTCGGTCACTCCGTCCGGGATCTTTGTGTCGGCCAGTACGGTATCCGGGTCCTCATACAAATAGGCTTTGACCATCAGGCCGGCATCTGTCGTCTCAAACTGGGCATACAGGGTCCCGCCCTTTTCCATGGTCAAGGCGCCGACAAAGACTAGATCATCGCCGAATTCGTAAGCTTCTGTGATCTGGGACGCTGTCGGCTGACCGTATTTATCCTTCAGATCCTGCCACTCATGCCAGTAGGTCTCGAAGGTTTCCGCGTCGCTCTGTCCGTAGTGCCAGCCCATCTTGTTGAGCGCATCCGGATCGTCCGCCCTCATGGCGTCCATTATATTTTTAAGAAGAATGGTCCCGCTGCCGGTCTCCTCGTCAGAGGCATTATCCAGCGGTTTTCCGTAAATGGTCCCGGTCACGCAGCCCGTCGATGATATAGCCAGGGACAGGACAAGAAGAGCCAAAATCAGTTTTTTTATCTGTTTTTTCATCTCATCCGTAAAGTTTACTTAACTGCTTTGCGGCGCTGATTATCCCAGGCCAGATAAGCATTCATAAAGGGATCCAGATCGCCGTCCATGACTGCCTGGATGTTGCCGGTCTCTTCACCGGTCCGCAGGTCTTTGACCATGGTATAGGGGTGAAAGACGTAGGAACGGATCTGGCTTCCGAAGGAATTGTCTTTTACTTCGCCCAGGATCTGCGCGTTCTTTTCCTGCTGCTTTTCCAGTTCTACCTGATACAGCTTGGCCCGCATCATTTCCATGGCCTTGTCTTTATTCTGATACTGAGACCGCTCGTTCTGGCACTGTACCACGATACCGGTGGGGATATGGGTGATACGGATAGCCGTCGAGGTCTTGTTGACCTTCTGGCCGCCCGCTCCCGACGAACGGTATACATCGATTCGAAGATCATCCGGGTTGATGTCCACGTTGATGGACTTGTCCAGCTCCGGCATCAGCTCGCACGAAGAAAAGCTGGTGTGGCGGCGGCCGGCCGCGTCAAAAGGAGAGATGCGGACCAGGCGGTGGACACCTTTTTCCGAGCGCAGATACCCGTAGGCATTCTCTCCGTTGATCTGCATGGTGACCGACTTGATGCCGGCCTCATCGCCTTCCTGATAGTCCAGCACTTCTACCTGGTAGCCGTGGTTCTCGGCCCAACGGGTGTACATGCGGTAGAGCATGCTGGTCCAGTCGCAGGCCTCCGTTCCGCCCGCTCCGGCATGCAGGGTCATGATAGCATTGTTGTGGTCGAACTCCCCAGTCAGAAGAGAACTCAGTTTCAGGGTCTCATACTGCTTTTTAAAGTCATCGATCTGCTCTTTGACCTCGGGGATCATGTCGGCGTCCTCTTCCTCGTTGCCCATTTCGATCATGGTCATGGAATCGTCCCAGGCCTGCTCAAGGCTGGCATACTGGTCCAACAGACGTTTGCAGCTGCCTGCTTCCTGAACGACCTTCTGGCTGTTCTCGGCGTCGTCCCAGAAGCCGGGCTCCATCTGCTTTCTTTCCAGCTCTTCGTTGCGCAGTCTTACCCGGTCCAGATTCAAAGCCTTGCCCAGTTCAACAAGGGGTTCTTTATATTTTTCCAGTTCGGTTTTGAAATTCTCAAACTCCAGCATGCCCTTACCCTTTCGTTCCTTTACTAAAATTTACGCCAGTCCGGCCGGATCAGATGTCCTGCATGGCATCGAACCGTCCGTGGCAATTTTTATATTTCTTGCCGCTGCCGCAGGGACAAGGATCGTTGCGGCCGATTTTTTTACTCATACGGCGGACCGGTTTTTTGACCTTACTGTCGTCCCCGCCGTGGTTCATAGAGATATTTTTACCGACTTCCTTACGCTCTACCTCTTCGTTTTTGACCAGATGGACCGCATACAGGCTGCGGACCGTGGTAGTAACGATATTATGGTTGAGTTCATCGAACATATCGTAGCCGATCAGGCGGTACTCATCCAGAGGATTCTTCTGGGCGAAGGCCTGAAGGCCGATGCCCTGGCGCATCTGATCCATGATGTCCAGATGGTCGGTCCACAGGGTATCGACGGACCTGAGAAGGATCATACGTTCGACCTCTCTCATACGGCCGGGCATGTCCTCATCGATCTCCTTCTCCTTGGCCTCGTACATCTGATGAGCCTTTTCTTTGAGGCGGTCTTTGAACTGGTCGGCGGTGATATCCTTATCGTCCGGGCCCAGGGTGATCTTGCCGAAGGGGATGACAGAGGACAAATTCAGCGTCAGCTTGGCCATATCCCACTCTTCGGGGTACTTAGCCTCGGCCGTTGCGACCTCGTCGACGTTCTGGTCAACCAGGCCATCGATCATTTTAATGATCTCCGGCTTCAGGTTCTCGCCTTCCAGGACCCGGCGGCGCTCCGCGTAGATCGTTTCGCGCTGCTCGTTCATGACCTGATCATATTCCAGAAGATGTTTACGGATGCCGAAGTTGTTCTCTTCGACCCTTTTCTGGGCGTTTTCGATGGCTTTGGTAAACATTTTATCTTCGATGGGAGTATCTTCCGGCACACGGAAGGTCTCCAGCATCTTATTCATGCGCTCGCCGCCGAAAATGCGTAAAAGATCGTCTTCCAAAGAGACATAGAAGCGGGACACACCGGGGTCTCCCTGACGTCCGGAACGTCCGCGCAGCTGGTTATCGATACGGCGGGATTCGTGCCGCTCGGTGCCGATGATCTTAAGGCCGCCCAGCTCGGCTACGCCCTCGCCCAGTTTGATATCGGTACCGCGGCCGGCCATGTTGGTGGCAACGGTGACTGCACCCACCTGGCCTGCCTGGGCTACGATCTGGGCTTCGCGTTCATGAAACTTTGCGTTCAGGACTTCATGCACGATGCCTTCCCGGCGCAGCATCTGGCTCAGCATCTCGGATGTTTCGACCGAAATCGTGCCGACCAGGACCGGCTGTCCTTTGGCGTGGCACTCTTTGATGTCTTCCACGACAGCCTTGAATTTTTCCTTCTTGGTACGGTAAACGATGTCGGGCAGGTCTTTACGGATGACCGGTTTGTTGGTGGGGACCTCGACTACGTCCATGCCGTAGATCTCCTGGAACTCCAGTTCCTCCGTCTTGGCAGTACCGGTCATACCGCATTTTTTATCATATTTGTTGAAGAAGTTCTGGAAGGTGATGGTAGCCAGGGTCTTGGACTCCCGCTTTACCTCTACCTTTTCCTTGGCTTCGATGGCCTGGTGAAGGCCGTCCGAATAACGGCGGCCCGGCATCAGACGGCCGGTAAACTCATCGACGATGACGATCTGGCCGTCCTTGACGATGTAGTCCTTGTCTCTGGTCATCAGGTAATGAGCCTTCAGAGCTATATTGATGTTATGCAGGATCTCTGCGTTCTCGGGGTCGGTCAGATTGGTCAGATGGAAGAACTGCTCCGCCTTTTTAACACCTTCGGCAGTCAGTGTGCAGGCCTTTTCCTTTTCATCGACGACAAAATCACCTTCCTCGGTCACTTCTTCGCCCATCAGTTCGGCCATCTTGCTGGTATCGCCGATCACGCGGCCCTTTTTCAGCTGGCTGGCCAAAAGGTCCGCCTGCTGGTACAAAGAGGTCGATTTGGTGCCCTGGCCGGAAATGATCAGAGGCGTGCGGGCTTCATCGATCAGGACCGAGTCAACCTCATCGATGATGGCGTAATGAAGATCCCGCTGGACCAGCTGGTTTTTGTAAACCACCATGTTGTCCCGCAGATAATCGAAACCGAACTCATTGTTGGTTCCGTAGGTAATGTCGCAGTTATAGGCATCCCGGCGCTGGTCATTGGTAAGGCCGTGCACGACGCAGCCCACCGTCAGGCCCAGGAAGCGATGGATCTGGCCCATCCACTCCGCATCACGGGAAGCCAGATAATCGTTGACGGTAACGATATGAACGCCCTTGCCTTCCAGCGCATTCAGGTAAGCCGGCAGCGTAGAAGTAAGGGTCTTACCTTCACCGGTACGCATCTCTGCGATTCGTCCCTGATGAAGGATGATGCCTCCGATGATCTGTACGGGGAAATGTTTCTGCCCCAGCACACGCCAGGCAGCCTCGCGTACGACCGCGAAAGCTTCCGGCAGAAGATCGTCCAGCGTTTCCCCCTTAGCCAGACGGTCCTTGAATTCCTGAGTCTTGCCTTTGAGCTCATCGTCCGACAGGGCCGCCATAGTGCTGTCCAGTGCCAGCACCTGGTTCATCAAAGGTTTCAGGCGTTTTACTTCTTTATCACTTGTATTTCCGAATATTTTCTGAATAAATCCCACGAATGTTCCTCCGCAATGGATATGAAAAGGGTTCTTATCATTCTACCATCGGGCCCCTGCTTTTTCAAGGAAGCCGCCCGCTGCCCTCATTACATTTTTGTAAACTTTTTATCCGATAAATGAGACAGGCAGACGGCCAGCTGCTCTTTCGAAACCGGTCCGGCCTTCATGGTCCGCTCTCTGGTCTCGATAGCCGCCAGCAGTCTTTCTCCCCGGCCGGAACAGATCAGATGCTCTTTTTGAGTCTCCTCTTCTTTAAGCGTTTCCGGCGGGACCTTGCCCTGAGGCAAAAGAGTCGCAACCGCCAGATCCAACTGTCCTTCTGTAAAGCCTCCGGCCTTAGTCAGCGCCTTGCCGACAAGGTCTGCCCTGCCTTCCAGGTCTTTCAGGCTGATCCGGTCGTCATCGGCTACTGTGACCATATAGACCGTGCGGGCGTCGGCTAGTATAAAATCGGGTTTTACCGTCTGTCCCTCGTCTTCAAAGGTCCAGCCCGGGCACATCAGACCGCGGAACTGGTTGAGGCGGGCCGTGTCAGGCCAGCTTTTCCTGGAGACAGGCAGAAAATTGCCGGATAAAGCCTGATAAACCTCCCACAGCCTTTTTTCATGGTCGGTCCACCGGTCTTTTTCGATGGGAAAGCCTGCGTAAAAAGGAGTCTGCCTGAAAGCGGTCCTGCGGCGTACCTTGCGGCCGGCCGCCTTTCTGCCAAGGGCCCATCCCCCTGCGGCCAGAGCCAGGGCCAGACAGACAGCCAGGACAATGAAGAGTCTGACGGCATAAACTTTGGTAAAAGGGCCTGCCAGCTGCCAAAAAAGGACCGCCGGCAAGGCTCCGACAGCAAATCCTGTCACCAGGCCGGCAGTGCTGAAACCGCTTACCGTCTTCTGGTCCGCTTTGATTTGTATTTCTTTTTCTTCCTCTTCCTGCTGGTTGACCGCTTCCTGAAAGTCATGCTCTTTCTGCCGGTCTTCTTCCTGTTTTTGGGTCTCGCCTATACGGCCGTCAAGCCAGTCGGCCATGCCCTCTTCTTCTTTGGGGACCGGCTGGGCAGGTGCCTGATAGTCAGACTGCCAGTAGCCGGCCTTGGGAGTCCGGTAATCTTTGGCCCAGGCAGGGGCCTTGATCACTTCGTCCTTGTCCGCAGCGGATGTATCCTCTTTGGGTTCGTCCGTCTGGGGTTCATTCTTTGGGGTTTCATCCGTCTGAGGTTGGTCCGTCTGAGGTTGGTCCGTCTGAGGTTCGGAAGTTCCGGTCACTTCCGCCTGTTCTTTTTCTTCTCCGCTGCCGTCATCGGGCTCAAAACCGTGGCGGACAGCCAGATTGCGCCAGAAACGGGCTTCCCGTTTGTTCGGCTTGATGCCGACACCCATTTCATAGCACTGGCTCAGCCAGTACATAGCCTCTTCATCCCCGCTCTGGGCCGCTTTCTGTATATATTTGACGGCCTCTTCCGGATCTTTTACAGGGTAGGGATCGTATTGTCCCGAAAGAAACAAGGCTCCCAGCTTTTTGGAAGCTTCCGGATACCCGCGGTCAGCTGCCTGCTGCAAAAACATGAAAGCTTCATCATGTTTTTCCGGTGTCCGGTAGTCTTCCAGAGCTTTATAATAAAGAGCCTGCATCTCCAATTGCTCTGTTTCCATATGCTCACCTATTTTATCTATAAAATTTCAAAGCGATAAATTGCTGTTGTGATAATGATAATCTTCGGTCACATCTTTGCCGAACCATGCCGGCGGCCTGAAGGCGTTCATAGCCTCGACCGAAGGGAATTCCACCTCCACCATCCTAAGGCCCGGGATGCGGCAGCCGCTTTCAAACAGATCCAGCTCCGCTTTCAGTCCATTATCCAGCGGGATCACATAACGGACTTTGCTGATCAGATGGCCTTCGACTTTTTCCGAGAGAGAATCAAATTGGGACCGGGTAAGGTCCAGTTCATATTCCTGGTGGACCGCCAGACCGCTGCTTTTTACCGTCAGCACATAACGATCCGCCTGTCCGCTGCCGTCCAGGGTTTCGATCGAGCGCACCCTGATGACAGGGTCGCGGCTGATATAGCCCTGGGTCAGCCTTTTATGAGGATAGCTTTCCAGATCCCGGGGAAGATCCAGAGGCAGATATTTTCGTTCAATTTCCATGGTCGTCCTCTTCTGTATCCTGACACGATTGTACTTCTGGGCCTTTTATCTGTTCCTGCTCCTTGTCATGCTGGGCCAGCAAGGTCAGATTGCGCCTCAAAACAGCAGGCCCTCTCCAGGTAAAAGCCCGGTGAGGATATTTTTCCAAAAACTGCTTGCGGGACAGTCCTTCCAGATCCTCCATGGTCAGGGAATCGATGCAGCTGTCCCGGAATTCTTTGATCGGGGTGACCGGCAGATCCTGATTATAGGGGCATACGCTCTGGCAGACATCGCAGCCGAAGATCATATGCTCTTTAAAAAAGATCTCTTTTTCCCAGTCTTCCAGCTCTCCCTTTTTCTGGGTGATACCCGACAGGCAGCGCCGGGCCTCAAAGCTGCCGTCTTCCTTCATTGCCTGTCCCGGGCAGGCCTTGATACAGCGCCCGCACTTCAGGCACTTGGGCTCCACAGTCCACTCAACGGCCGGATCGGCCGGAAGGTGGCAGCTGAAGGTCATGTAAGCGATAAAGACAAAACTTCCGTACTTTTTATTGATCAGCATCTGATTGACGCCCCTGAAGCCCAGCCCGCTCCTAAGAGCCAGCAGGCGGTCGTGCAGAGGCCCTGTATCCGCCCAGCTGTGCCAGTCAAGTTCCGGCCCCAGCATCTTTTCCACTTCCTGCCCGATCGGATTCAGGTAGCCGGGGACCACGGCGTGATAATCCATTGCCCGGCAATACATGGACAGATTGCCCTCAAACGTCCCCATATAATAGGGGAAAAGCACGACGACGATCGACCGGATCTGATCGCTTTTCTCATTCTCGGCCGGATCGATAAAAGCATGTTCGTCCAGCCCCTTTTCCAGAAGCCTTTGATGGATCAGGTCTTTGGCCTTCTCAAGCTGTTCGTTTGTCCAGGTCATGTTACGAATCCCCGCTTTCGGAAAGATCTTCATCCGTCATATTCAGGATGGCGGTCAAAGCATTTTGAAAATCGTCCGTGCTGGCTTCAAGATCGGTCAGCTTGGTCTGGTCCTCAGTCATTTCGCTTACCTCGTCATCCGTCAGCTGGTCCCCAAGCCCCTTGTAGCCCAATTCGTAGATCCTCATGGAAAGATCCAGCATATCTTCCAGGTTGCTGCAGGCCGTTTCCAGATCCGCCTTCTTATCCTCCAGGCCCTCCGGAGCCGGTTCTTCGGCAATAGCCGCATAGGCGTCTTTCAGCTGGCTGATCAGGTCGGTCAGGGTATCCAGTGATGTCCGGTAGGTTTCCTGATCTTTGTTCTGGTAGGCTGTCTCAAGACTGGCGACTGCATCGTTGACGCTGTCGTTCATATCCAGGATATTCTGCGAGAGTTTAAGGATCCTTCCCTGATATTCTGTCAGTGCGCTGGATCCCTGCTCCGAGCTTTCCTCCGAAGCCCCCGATGATTCCTTGCGGGAAGAAACTTTGGAGGAGGATCCTCCGTTTGCCAAAGAAGAAGTCGTACCCGCCCCTTGAGAACCGCTCCGGTCCCCGGGATCCAACGATCCTTCGGACAAGGCGTCAGCCGGCTGAACCTGCGCCTCAGCCGTACTGGTGTTGGAATCCGCGTTTTCCGCGTTATTACCGGAAGACCCGGACGTATTATCACAGCCGGTCAGTAAGGCAGCGGCCAGACAAAGGCTCAGGATAAGGGACAGGCTTTTGGTCAGTAATTGTTTCATAGGACCTCCGAAAAACAAACGGCTCTTCTTGCATCTGAAAAGAAGAGCCGCTCGTACGCATTGGTTAGTTGCTGCTGTCTTGACCCTGCAGGATGGAATTGACGGTACTGTCGAATTCATCTTCCACCTGCCCGATCTGATCGATCTGATCTGCCAGCTGACTTAACTGGTCCGCATCCTCCTGGGTGAGGCTGTTATCGATCTGCTTGGCGGCGATCTGATAGATCTTGATACTGTTATCCAACAGCTGGTTCATTTGGTCGACGTCAGACGAGAGGGTCTTTTGCTGTTCCTGATACTTTTGGGGAGCTTCCAGGTCCGCGATCTTGCCGTACTCCTCTTTGAGCCAGTCGACATAATCCGAAAGCTTGGTCAGATTTTCGTCATATGAAGCCTGGTCCTTGTTCTGAATGGCATCCGATAAGGCTTTATTGACCGTTTCTACATCAAAATCACGGTCGGCTATCTCCTGGCTGATCTGGTCCAGGCTGTCCACGTAAGCCTTTTCTTCTTTTCCGGTGTTGCTGCAGGCGGAAAGAAAAACCGTCATCAGGCACATCAGCAAAGCAAGAAGGCCGCGTGTCAGATTCTTTCTCATATGTATAAATCCCTTTTTAACAGACAAAAGACGCAACAGGTGCAAAAAGACGCAACAGATGCGCAAAAGGCGCATAAATGCGCCTTTTGTCTTCATTACGAACGAAAAATCAGATGATATATGCTTTCTCGGGCTGAGGACGGTTGTCCAGTTCCTCTTTGACAGCCTCATATCCGGGACGACCGAACATAGCGTAGGTGGCATTCTTTCCTGCCTCAACACCGGGCTGGTCGAAAGCGTTGACCTGCAGCAGTTCACCGGCAAAACCGGTGGCTACTTCGAACATGTATAAAAGCTCGCCCAGGGTGAACTCATTGACTTCGGGAAGGGTGATCTCCATATTCGGTTTGCCGGATTTAAGCAGATTGTACTCGGTCGCTACCTGTTCGGTCTGGATCAGTGCATTCTGAGTAACACCGCCCAAAAAGCCCAGAGAAGGGATCTCGCTGTAGATCTTGGGGATGGTGATGGAACGGCGGTATTTATCGACACCCAAGAATACCACCATTTTATCGTAAGGGCCTTCTGCGTACAGCTGGACCTGAGAATGCTGATCGGTAACGCCAACAGCTTTGACAGGAGTCTGGCCGGCATGAGCGACCGTACCGTCCAGATGGAATTTCTTACCCAGCGATTCCGCCCACAGCTGTGCGAACCAGTCGGAGATATATTTCAAAGAATCAGCGTAAGGCATCATAACATGGATATTCTTTCCCTGTTTCATAGCGATATAGCTGAGGATCGCATACATATAGGCGATGTTCTCGCGCTCGTTATCGTTCTGGGACAGCTCGTCCATGTAAGCAGCACCTGCCAGGAAGGCTTTGATATCGATACCCGTCATGGCTGCCGGAAGTAAACCTACCGGAGTCATTTCGGAGAAGCGTCCGCCGACCCCTGCCGGGATCACGAAGCTCTTGTAGCCCTCTTTTGCGCAGATGGGACGAAGATTGCCCTTCACGCCGTCGGTGGTGCAGACGATGTGCTTGGCCGTTTCTTCCTTGCCCAGCTTTTCTTCCAGCATCTCTTTGATGATCATGAACTGAGACATGGTCTCGGAAGTGCCGCCGGATTTACTGATGACGTTGAACAGGGTCTTGGCCGGATCGATGACATCGAACAGGCAGCTCAAGCGCTCCGGGTCAACGTTGTCGGCAACATAGAACTTGGGCCAGCCGCCGCGTTTTTCGCGGGGCAGTTCATTGTAAAGAGGATGATTGATGGCCTGCTGTACGGCAATGGGGCCTAAGGCGGAACCGCCGATGCCTAATACGACAAAGGCATCGAACTGGTCTTTGACGCTGTTTGCGTAATCGATGATGTCCCGGACGACCTCATTCTGATTATAGGGCAGATCCCTCCAGTCCATGCCGCCCTCGGCGCGCTTTTTGACCATGGCCTTTTTAGCGGCTTCGATCTGATCCTTGATGGCAGTGATCTCTTCTTCAGAAATTCCCTTTTCCCCAACGAAACGAGTCATCATGTTGTTGTAGTTGAGGCGGATCTTCATGCTTTTTTTAAATTCCGCGGACTGGTATCCTTCCATTGTGAGTCCCTCCGTAATTATTTATTGACCTCTCGGAAATCAGCTGCGCATGTTTCAAACGCAGCCCTGTTCTATTCCGAATATTGATTATATCCCAAAGGCCGGCAGGCGTCAACAAAGCTTACCCTTTCAGCGCGTCAAAAACGGCGTAGGCCAGCTCGTGGCGGAAATCGCTGGTGCTGTTGGGATTGCTGTGAGGATAAGCCAGACGGTTGGTCAGCGCCACAACGCCCAGATCGTCCCTGCGGCTCATCCAGAACCAGGTACCGGAAAATCCCGTATGACCGCAGCCCCCGTCCGGATACAGTTTGGGCCCGGTCTGAAAGCCCAGGCCCCGGTCGGCGACCCGGGGCTTCTGCGCTTCGATAAAAATAGGCCGGTCGGTCGTCATATAAAAGCGGCATAAGCGCTCATAACTGTCCACGTCCGCGATAATACCCGCATGGCCTGCCGTGTCGTTAAAAAAGTAATGAGAGTTTCCGTCATTGACGCCCCATGTCGGTTTCGTTTTGTCACGCCAGCCGTCAAAAGTCAGGCCTTCGTCTTTGACCATGCCCTCTTCGATCTCATTCCCGTAGCAGGAAGGAGCGGTATTTTCAAAATCCTGAGGACGAAAGTCCATGCGCGAGGCTCCCAGAGCCTTTTTCAGATCTTCCTGGCAGTCTTTGAGTTCCTTATCTTTGATGGTCTCGACTGCCTTACCCAGCAGCATGAAGTTCATATCCGAATAGACCATCTGGGTCTCAGGCGGTCTTTTACCGATAAAGGATTCGAAAACATCGTAAAAATCCACCCCCTGCTGGGTATAAAAAGGATACCAGTCCCGAATGCCCGAGGTATGGGTCAGCAGCTGTTCGATGGTCACTGCCCGGGTCCGGCTGTATAAGTCTTTATGACTGCGGATATCGGTCAGGATGTCCGGTATCTTCGTATCCAGGCTTAGTTTTCCCCGGTCGATCAGGTCCAGGATCTGAGTAGCGGTAGCGATCTTGGTGCAGGAAGCCATGTCGTAGGCTGTATACGTATCGACTTTGGCCCGTCCCTTGCCGCCTTGGGCCGGATTGTCCCCGTAGGCTTTACGGTAAAGGGTCTTATGAGAATCAAAAACCGAAACAACAGCCGAGGGGAAGTATCCCTTGTCGATATAGGTCTGAGTCAGTCGATCGATAAAATGAAAATCAGCCATATCCCTTCTCCTTTCAGAAAAGCTCCTTTTTTCAGAAAAGTTCCTTTATTCGGCTCTGACTGTAGCAGGCGCGCCGGCTTTCGTCAAATCAAAAACAGGACCGGAGACATCTCCGATCCTGTTTGGTTTAACTGTTATTTCTGCCGACGGCAGGTCATTTCGCCAGGGCGGCCCTTGGGACCGTCATCAGGGAAAAATTACCACCAATGCTCGTTGACCGGGTCCTCATAGATGATGGCGTCCTTCAGAACGGAAACAGCCTTTTCAAGGCCTTCCTTAACGCTCATCAGACCGTCTTCGTGCTCGATGGAGATGACTCCGTCATAGCCGACCATGCGCAGGGCGGAAATGATCTTCTTCCAGTAGAACTCATCATGGCCGTAGCCGACGCTTCTGAACAGCCAGCTGCGCTCGCTCATGCGATCGAAGGGTTTGGTATCCAGAACACCGTTGACAGCGGTCTTATAAGGATCTACATAGGTATCCTTTGCGTGGAAGTGATAGATGGCTCCGGCTTTGCCCAGAACGTCGATGGCCGCGCAGGGATCGATACCCTGCCAGATCAGATGGCTGGGGTCAACGTTTGCGCCGATCTCCGGTCCGACTGCATCACGCAGTTTCAGGCAGGTCTCGGGGTTGTAAACGCAGAATCCGGGGTGCATTTCGAAAGCGACACGATGAATGCCGTGCTCTCTCATGAATTTAACTTCGTTCTGCCAGTAAGGAATCAGGACCTCTTCCCACTGATACTTAAGGATGGTCTTGAAATCATCCGGCCAGGTGCAGGTGACCCAGTTGGGGTACTGAGAAGTAGGAGAATCGCCGGGGCATCCGGAGAAGTCAACAACGGTGGAAACACCCAGTTCTTCTGCCAGCATAACCGCATTTTCAAAATCCTGTTTCATAGCAGCCGCATGTTCCTTGTTGGGGTGAACTGCGTTGCCGTGAGCGGAAATAGCCGCGATCTCGATCTCGTTTTCAGCCAGGATCTCTTTGAGCTTTTTCTGGTTTTCTTTATTATGCAGATAAACAGCCGGGTCCAGATGTTTCTTTCCAGGCGATCCGCCGCATCCAAGCTCTACAGCCTGAACGCCGATGCTGTGAAGATACTTCAGGGCCGATTCAAGGTCCATTCCGTAAAGCGGAACGGTCAAAACACCAAGTTTCATTCCTAATTTCTCCTTTAGATTTCATTGCTGAGCGCGCCGCAGGGGTCGGTCCCTTACGGTGGCTCTTATTGATAACGATTACATTCTGATTATAGCGCACAAAAGGCGGAATTGCCACCCTTACCGGGGATTTTTCTATCTTTTGACGCCTTATTTGATGGGACGAAGGGCTTCCAGGTCTTCTTTTACGCAGCCGAAGATATCGTTGCCCTTGTAGTCGTACTCACGCTCGACCACATAGGCTTCCGCTCCGTTAGCATCCGCTACCGATTTAACTTTCTGCCAGTCAACGATACCTTTTCCGGTAGGAACATCCGCCATCTGCAGTTTGCGGAAGTGCTGCTTCCACTCTTCGGGCAGGATCGGACGTCCGTCAGCATCTTTGGGCAGGCTCTTGAAGTCCATCGGTTTATCGATACCGTAAACAGCATCCATCTCTTTGACATGGATCATCTTTACACGGCCGGAATGATCGGCGATAAACTTGGGAACGTCAACACCGGCACAGGTAGCCCAGCCTACATCCAGTTCGATAAATACCAGATCCGGATCGGTGTTTTCGATCAGCAGCTCTTCTGCGCTCTTATCACCGTCGACTTTGCCGAACTCATGGGTGTGGTTATGATACCCGAGTTTCAGACCGTTTTCCAGTGCGATCTTACCGATGCGGTTCATCTCTTTAGCCGTGGTCAGAACCTCTTCCTTGGTGCCCATGGGAGCTCCGGGAGCAACGATATATTTTGCTCCGAGTTCTGCCAGATAGGGGATGTCCCGTTCCAGGTTCTCGTAGCCGACATGAGAAGAAAGGGGCTCCAGGCCGATTTCCTTCATATAAGCTTTCAGCTCGGCCGCCGGAAGGTTGCCGTAGTTGCTGCCTGCGAATTCAACGCCTGCGTAACCGATGTCGGCTACTTTTTTCAGGGACTCTTTGAATTCGGTGAACATGTGGTCCTGCAGAGAATAGGTCTGAAGATAAACTTTATCCATACAATCTATCCCTCCTGATATTTTTTAATAAGAGCGGAACGAACACGCGCCCCGCCCTTTGATTCACATAAATTAGAACTCTACCAGCTTGCCGGTCTCAGCGGAACGGTAAACAGCGTCCAGGATCTGAGTAACGACATAAGCCTCTTCCGGTTTAACGACCGGAGTGCCTTTGCCTTCAACGGCATCATAGAAACGCTGGCACTCGTAAACAGGTGCCGGAACCGCAGCGCCGGGGAAGAAATCAACTCCCTTGGGAGTAGCAGTGTCCAGTTTCATGGTGGTCATCTTGTCGGCAACGATCTTGTTGATACGCAGACCGTCTTTCATATCCGCGCCGGCCTTGGTCCCGCACAGCTCGGTCATTGCTTCGGATGTATCCAAAGTATTCAGGGCCCAGGAAGCCTCGATGACGATGACAGCTCCGTTCTCCATGGTAACGAAACCGAATGCGGAATCCTCTACCTCAAAGGTCTTGGGATCCCAAACGCCCATCATGTTGCCCTGGTTGCCGGGTTCCAGATAGGGGCCCAGTTTCTGGAAGGATGCACCCATGACGCTTCTGGGTTTGTAGTTGTTCATGCACCACAGAGTAAGGTCAAGAGAATGAGTTCCGATATCGATCAGCGGTCCGCCTCCCTGCAGGGCCTTGTTGGGGAATACGCCCCAGGTGGGAACGCCGCGGCGGCGGATTGCATGAGCTTTTGCGTAATAGATCTCGCCCAGAGCCCCTTCGTCGCACAGTTTTTTCAGAGCCAGGGAATCCTGACGGCAGCGGTTCTGATAACCGATGGTAAGGATCTTTCCGCTCTTGTCGCGGGCGTCAAGCATCTTCTTGGCGTCAGCGGGAGTTGCTGCCATAGGTTTCTCGCAGATAACATCCTTGCCTGCCAGAAGAGCTGCGCAGGTAAGCTCGCAGTGGGAAACGTTGGGGGTCAGTACGTGAACGGTCTGAATGGAAGGATCCTGCAGCATCTCACGATAATCGGTATAAACTTTCGCATCCGGAGTCCCGTATTCTTTGGCAGCCTTAACGGCTCTTTCCTTGATGATATCGCAGAAAGCGACGATCTCAAGGCGGTCGAACTGGGTCTTCAGAGACGGAAGATGCTTTCCGTTGGCAATACCGCCGCATCCAATGATCCCGACTTTGATTTTGTCAGACATAAATTTCCTCCTAACACACAGTAAAAACAAGGGATAGAGCTATCTTAGGACAACTCCCGATCTCAGAACAGGCACTTTGTTTATCCCCCCGCCGCTATACTTAAAGCTCTATAAGGGATGCACAAAACTTCTGCTCTTAAATCGTTTACATTGCATCAAATGTACCATAAGCATCTGATATTTGTCAACGGATATTTATGTTATGTTTTTATCAAGACTACTTTATTAATTCAACGGCGGCTTCCGGCCCGGATGGCTTTTAATTCATCCACCGTGAAATAATATTTCTGACCGCAGAAATTGCAGGTCGTCTCGATCGGCTGCCCTTCTTCGATCAGTGTTGTCAGTTCTTTTTCTCCCAGGCTGGCCAATCCGTTGGCAAAACGGTGTTTGCTGCAGTCACACTCAAAGTGATAAGGCACCTGTCCGTTGTTCTTAAAGTCCATGTTCTCCAGAAGGATAGCCAGCACCTCTTCCGGGGTATGGCCTTCCGCCAGAAAATGAGACAGCTGGGGGAACTTTTTAACTCTTTCTTCCAGGATAGCCGCAGTTTCCTCCGTAGCTCCGGGCATCAGCTGGATCAGATAACCTCCGGCTGTCCACACGGTATGCTCCGGGGTCATCAGTACACTTAAGGCGACCGCGGAAGGGATCTGTTCGGATTCGGCAAAGTAATAAGCCAGATCCTCGCCGATCTCGCTGCTGACCAGATGAGTCGTTCCTATGTAAGGTTCCTTCAGTCCAAGATCTTTGATAACACTCATGACACCGATGCCGATAGCTCTGGCTACATCCAGATGCCCCTTGCTTTTAGGAGGCAGATCTACCTTGGGGTTCTGCACATAGCCCCGGACCCGTCCGGCTCCGTCGCCGATAGCGATGACCTTGCCCAGAGGTCCGTTTCCGGCGATACTGATGGTAATAGACTCATCCTTGTCTTTCAGATCACAGGACAGCATGGCGGCCGCCGCCATCGTACGGCCCAGCACCGCGGTGGCGACAGGGCTGGAGTCATGACGCATCCTTCCTTCTTCTACGCTCAGCGTCACATCACAGGCAAAAGCGCGGATCTGTCCGTCCGCTGCCGTTCCTCGAATAACATAATCACCCATAAAATTTCTCCTTATTGTAGGTTTCGCGGGCTGCAAAAGTGATCCGTTCCGAATCCGGCCGGGCAGGCTCCAGCGTAAAGGCATCCAGCACCCCTTCCGTCTTCAGCCCAGCCTTTTGCAGAAGGTCCGTGACCTGTTCAGGGTCATATGCCTTCTGCAGATGATCCTCCCGGGTCCTCCGGTACAGATCGCCTACTTTTTCAAACAGGGTCAGCTGATATTCGTTGATCCTGTCGTCATCATAATAGTAATTCTGCCAGATAAAGGCCGCGTCATCCGTCGTATCGGCAAAGGTCCTGTCGCCCAAAAGCTGTTTGTACTTGTACTCCGTGTTCATATCGAACAAAAAAAGGCCGCCTGGATCCAGATAATTTTCAGCCAGCCGGAAAACCTTCAAAAGATCCTCTTCCTCCAGCAGATAATTCAGGCTGTCGCAGGTGCACAGTATACTTTCCACCGTTCCGTACAGCTCAAACTCCCTCATGTCCTGCTCCAGAAGGAGGATCTTGTCCAGGACTCCCTCACTGGCCATTTTATCGCGCGCGCAGTTGAGCATATCCATGGAAGAATCGGCCCCGATCATGTCGTAGCCCCTTTTAGCCAGTTCCACGGTCAGGCTTCCCGTTCCGCAGGCAAGATCCAGGACCAGCGAAGGCTTTTCTTTCTGATCTTTCTCATAGCCGATCTTGTAGTGTTTCCACAAGGTCTCCGCATAATCCGCCCATTGTGTATAGGGGATCGTGGTCATAAATTCATCATATACCCTGGCAAAATCCTCGTACATGAACAGGCCTCCTTTTTCTTGGTCGGCTTATTGTAACACAGACGATTCCGCGGAAGCAATTTTACACGTTCCCGCTTGACAAAACCCTTATAAAAGGTCACATTTAAGCAAATTATCTTGATAAGGGGGTCTCGTATGCAGCCTTTTGAAAATGCGCTTCCCATCTGGCATCCGGATGGAAGCTTCGTTAATCAGACGATCGAATTCAGCAGCCGTTTCGATGTGAGTGATGCAAAAGACGTTCGCTGTTTTGTACATGTATCGAGTGCCTACGTTTTGTATATCAACGATACCTATGCCGCCAGCGGCGGCTTCCCCGATTATCCGGACTGGAGGATCTATGACGAGATCGATCTGGATCCGTATGTCCGCCCGGGCGAAAACAGTTTCCGCCTGACAGCCTACTGGCAGGGAGAAGACAGTTTCTTATACCGGACCTATCCTGCCGAAGCCGTCTTTGCTCTTTTTGAAAAAGAAGAAGAACTGCTGGTATCCGGCCCCGGTTTTCCAGTCCGGCTCGACACCCGCTGGAAAGAAAAAGTCCCCTATGTCAGCACTCAGATCGGCTTCTCATTTGAATACACCGCCCGCCCGCTTACCGATGATCCGGTGCCGGCCGTACAGGCTCCCGGTTACGAACAGGGAGCCGGGGATCTGTATCCCCGTCCTAATAAAAGGCTGACCGTCGATCCTCCCTGTCCTGCCAAGGTATGCGCAGCCGGCCGTTTTCTGGAGTCGCCGGAAAACGTAAGCAAAAGCTGCGGCCAGCGTATGCAGCTGGCCTGGCGCCAGCTGGAAAAACCAGTACCTGCCCCGGCCCTTCCCAGTCAGGAAGGGATCCGTCTGGATGCCAATGACTGGATCATAGATCTTGGAAGAGAGCTGGTCGGTTACCTGCTCCTGGATATTTCCGTGCCCGAAGATTGCCAAGTCAGGGTCGGCTGGGGCGAGCAGCTGGATGATATGCATGTCCGCGAGCGGATCGATGACCGCGAATTTGCCTCCTGCCTGCATCTTCCCAAAGGGCGTACCGTTTTCTATTACCCCTTGAAACGCATGGGAGTGCGGTACTTGGAGCTGCACATAGACGCTCCTTCGGCGATCCTCTACTACGCCGGTATGACCCCGGTCTTTTATCCTCTGGAACAGATCCATGAATTTACCTGCGCCGATAACCTGCATGAGCAGATCTTCCGGACCGGTGTCCGCACCCTTCAGGCCTGCATGCATGATCACTACGAAGACTGCCCCTGGAGGGAACAGTCCCTTTATACCATGGACAGCCGCAACCAGATGCTGTGCGGTTACCTGGCTTTTGATGAATACCGTTTTGCCGCGTCCAGTCTTCAGGTGATCGCTAAAAGCCTCCGTTCCGACCACCTTTTGGAGCTGATCGCTCCCGGCCGCTTTTACCGGACCATTCCCTGCTACTCCGCCATCTATCTGGTTCAGGTCGCGGAATATTTCAAATATTCCGACGATTTCATGACCGTCAAGGGCCTGCTCGATGTCTGCCGCGATATAGCAGACGGCTTCATCGCAAGGATCGATCCGACCGGTCTGATCCCGCGTTTTGTCAGCCCCGCCTACTGGAATTATTACGAATGGGAACCCGGCCTTTCAGGCGACCATCCCTGCACGGAGGAAAACACCTACTATGATGCTCCTCTCCAGTGCTTTGTCATCATGGGACTGACTTCGCTTTCTTCCCTTGAAATGTCTTTGGGCAGCCAGCTCAAGGCCGCTTCTTACCTGGAAAGCGCCCATAAACTGGCTCAAAATGTCCACCAGATCTTCTACGACCCTCAGCGGGGCTGCTATGCCAGCTTTTATGAGCCTAAAGTCCCGAAAATCTATCATTACTGCGAGCTGACCCAGGCTTTAGCCGTAGAATCCGGCCTGGTGCCCGACACGGTCCTGGATACGGTCCTGAAAAGTCTGGCCGCCGGCACGATCACCGCCAAGAATACGGCCCCAGCGAATCGTTTTGCTGCCAGCCTTGCAGAAAATACGGACCGGGAACTGGTCCCCATTTCTCTCAGCCACAGTATTTTTAAATTTGAGGCTTTGCTTAAAAGGCCCGATGCCTACGCCCGCTTGGTTTTTGATACTATTGCCCGCGATTTCGGCTTCATGCTTCGAAATGGAGCCACGACCTTCTGGGAGACCATTCAGGGAGCTGATGACTTTGATAAAGCCGGAAGCTTGTGCCACGGCTGGTCTGCGGTCCCTGTCTATCTATATCTTAAATACTGTGTGGATATCCGCAAGGAAGGGACCCTTATCAGTCCTTCCCTGACTGGTATCAAAGATCCGGGGACCCGGCTGATCAAAGATCCGGGCCGCCGTATCCAGAACGCCTATTGAAGAAGACGGAGGACCCCTCCGCCTTCTTTTTTTAAATCTCGAAAGTTCCCTTTACAACGGCCTTGGTATCCCGGACCAGGATCCGGCCTTTTGCGACCAGACCTACCAGGTCAAGTGATCGTTCGTCCAAAAGGACAAGGTCAGCGTCATAACCGGCCGCTATCCGTCCCTTTCCCTTCAATTTCAACAGAGAAGCTATATTGCTGGTGACGGGTTTGATCACCTTTTCAAGAGGAAGCCCTTTCCTGACCGCATCTTTGATATTTTCAAGGATCGTGGCCGATGACCCGACTCCCAGGCCTATGCAGTCACCCTTCTCGTTAAACTTGGGAAGGGACCCTTGTCCGTCTGAAGACATGGTGACATGGTCAAAGGCCGGATCCTGATCCAGGATACGGGTAAAGCCTTCGGCAGCGGGTACGTCCGATGACGGTTTGCCCAGTCCGTAGGCTGTCAGGTCAATGTAGCCACCCTCTTTGATCCAGTCCAGTCCTTCGCTGAAAAGATCGCGGCTGCGGTTGATATGGGTGGGAAGGACCTGGCTGTAGGGGATCTCGGTTTCATGGATCAGCCGGCAGATCATGGTAAGGCCCCTCGGGCCCCCTCCCATGTGGATATCCACCAGTCCCGCCTTTGCCGCCAGCATGCCTCCGACACGGGCGTCTGCCACCAGCCGGCTGAGCTCTTCATAGGTGGGCTGCGAAGACCGGTGATCCGACAAAGCGATCTCGCCGACACCGATACAGCGGTCGATCAGCATGATGTCTTTCATGACCGAACCGGTCAGCGTCGTGATGGGGACATGATAACTGCCGGTATAACAGTAGGCGGTGATGCCTTCTTCATTCAGCGCTTCCGTCTTGGCGACCAGTGAAGCCATATTCCGGGTGACCCCGTCGGTTCCCAGAAGACCGCAGACCGTCGTGATCCCGTTCAAAGTAAAATCTGTCAGGACCGCTTCGGGTGTCCGGGTCCTGAAGCCGCCTTCACCGCCCCCGCCTAAAATATGCACATGATTATCGATCAGACCGGGGATCATGATCAGGCCGCTTCCGTCGATGATATCGACCGGTACTTTCCCGTTAAAATCGGCCGAAAGATCCGGTCCGACGGCGGCGATCTTATCTCCAAGCACTAAGACATCCGTTTTTCCAAGGGCCTCCGGGCTGAAGACCCGGCAGTTTTTTATTAAAACAACCATGATACAACCTCCATGGTGGCTGTTGTACCAAATCCTGTTGGCCAGGTCAACCGTCCGGTCAAACTTTTATCCTCGGGCGATCATTTAATCTTTAATGGCAATGGGAAAACTGTCCCTAAGTTTTTGGAAAAAGTTTCTGACCGGCTCTTCTTTTTCCTGCTGAGCGGCGATCAAAGCGTCCAGGGCTTTTTCCTTTTCCGGATCGATCGGCCTTTCAGCCGGTCTTTTCGTACCGGCCTGCGCCTGCCCATTGTCCGGGCCTGCTTTCTTTTCTCCTGAAGTGTCTTCAGATTTTTGTTCGGGCACGTCTCTTGTAAACGGCGCTGTCAAGGCGGCGCTGTCGCGGCTGCCGCTGGCGATCTGTCTTGCAAAGGCAAAAAGAAGGTCTCTTTTTTCCCTGTCCCAGTTATCCGCAACGGCCCTCCGGAACATTAATCTAAGAAGACGCTGAAAATAGACAGGAATACCGCCCTGCTCCGGCTGGGTGAGCCATGGACAGTAGATCGTTTGGATACAACGGCTTTCAAAATCCCACCACAGCCAGTCCGGCTGAAAAAAGAGGCGGTCTTCGTCCAAAAGATGGCTTTCCAGGTCATTGCATAGATCCAGCATCTTTGACAGAAAAGCCCACAGATCTTCGGTGTCCGGACGGCCGGAAAGCCAGTGGGAGAAGGGCTGTCCCTTCCCCTCAAAGTAGACCAGCTGTCCCTTAGATGTCCATTGGTAAGGAAGCAGCCACTTAACGACGTTCAGCATTTTCTGCTGATAAGAAGCCCACTTATCCCGGTCTCTGTCTTCTTTTATAAAAATGATCCGATCGTTTTCTCCCTGAATCCGCATCGATTTCACATATCTTCCTTTTATTTTACGTCCGGGACACCATCATACCCAGCAAAAGAAAAGGAGCCAGCGGAACCCCAAGGGTCCTTTTACCATTGCCGGCAGTTATTAAGGTCAGACCCGCCTGCCGCTCTACCCATACAGAAGCGCAGGATACCAGACCCATGACGGCAAAAGCTGTCATCAATGCACCAGGCAGGCGGCTGACCGGCACCTCAAGGGCTGTCAGAGCCAGGCACCATACATCACCAGCCCCTGTCATGTGCTTTTTGAGCCCTACTGCGCAGGTCCCGCTGACGGCGCAGGCATTGACGAGGCGGAACAGAATCTCCCCTTTGGAAAGTCCTCTCAAAAGCACCACCTCCGTCACTGTCATGGCCGCCAACAGCAATAAAGGAATCTTTTCCTCAGCCAGATCCCACAAGGACGCTGCTGCCCATAACAGACTCAAAACTATCTCAGCAGCTGTCTGCCACGTCATCTGGAACCTCATCGAAAATAATTTTCTCCCCCTATGCACAAACCGCATGGCGTCAGTCCTATCCCGACCGCCTCATCTTCGCTCATAGGTGTCAGGTCCGGAAACAGATATGGGCAGTCCTGCGAATGATAGGTCCTTCCTCCTCCGGTCTTATAGACCAGCCCGCCTTCTCCCCCGCCGCAGCGGCTGCATGGCGTAAGGCCTTCTGCTTCCGCCTGCTGACGGGTCAGGGCGGAAATATCTTTTTTCAAAAGATAACAATCCAGCGTGTGATACCTGTTTCCCTGGCCGATCCTGTAGACCGTTTTAGGGGATTCCGCCTCATCCTGGCTTTCATTAGCGGAACTGGCGGTATCTTTTTCACCGATAAAAGCATGCGTCAGCCTTGTGATCTGGGTATCCGGTATCTTCCAGAAAGAAAAAGGTTCCTGCCAGCGAATCCTAAGGGATCCTTTCAGAAGATAGCCATGGCCCTGCTCCTGATAGAAAAAACGGCTGTTCAAAAAAGTGATACCCTGCCAGCCCCCTTGAACGCCCCAGCCTTCCGGGTCCAGGTCGGAAAGATCCTGCTGCATCTGCTCTTTCAGATACCACTGACCTAAAAGATCGATCACAGCACCATTAACATGTTCTTTGATGGTAGCGGCATCAAAGATCTGCGACCATTTTTCAGCTTCCCGGTCAACCTCTGCCTCTTTTCCCTCCGCATCATCCAGCGAAAAGTCATCGTCTCGGACCGTTTCATCCGGCAGGACGCCGGCTCGCTCGATCAGATAGCTTTCGACTGCCATATCGGCCAGGCACGATTCCATCGATGTTTCAAGTATCGACGTCAATATGGTCATGCGGAGCAGATATAAAAAGGGAAGTATGACCAGCAGAGCCAAGGGGACCACAAGAGCAGCTTCCACGCTGAATGAGCTTTTTAATTCAGTCATAACCGTATACCGCCTGAAAGGTCAGGTCGCCCATGCCGGAAGTACCCAAGCCCTGAAAGGTCCCACTGGGATCAGCTGTGCCAAAGATCCGGAAAGAGGTTACCGCTTCCGATAAAGGAAAGTAACGGTGATTCACATAAAGAAGGTCCTGGATCCGCCCCAGCAGAGTTTCTTCCGGCACCATATATAAAAGGAGCCGCAGGTACTGGCGGTAGGACAGGCCCCGGGAAGATGGTTTTACGTTATCGGACAGGGCATTTTGCAGCAAAGAGGTCAGGTCGGTGTGCCAATCCTCTTCCGTCTTCCAAAGAGGAACGCTTCCGCCCTCCGACAGCTGCCGGTAATCGGAAATCGCTTCTCCCCAGCCCCAGATGGCTAGGATCATGGCAAAAGCAGCCGTATTGCCGATACCCGGCATCAGGATGCCTCCTGTTGCAGCCGCCATGGATTCGATCTCGGCCCTTTTGTTCGCATCCGTCATCAGAAAGGCCATATTCAGGGCAGCCCGGAATGCCGCCAGCCGCAGCCTGACCCCGTTTACATTATGAAATTCGTTATCGGAGCCCACGATCAAATATTCCACTTCATTTTGAAAGAAATGTCCCTGGATCTTGTCTCCCCTCAAATTCAAGGCCTTGCCTCCGTCATGGACCTCCTGCGTCTGCCGGTAGTTTTGAAAGACACCCAGACAGTATTCGTTGAGCAGGACTCTCTCCTCAGGATGAGGTGTACGGTCATAGGCTGGAATGTCCGGATAAAGGTCATCTTTCGTATCATCCACTGACAGGTCCTGACCGCCAGATCCCCCGCCTTCCCGATCCAGGCCCGCCTTATCTAATTTCATATCCTTATCCTCATCGGGAGCTAAAGCAGCTATATCTTCGTCGAATCCCTGCAGGGATCGCAGGATGCCGATCAGATCCCAGCCTGCAGCCGGTTTTTTGTACTCATAGGGCAGGGAGACCGAATAGTCGAAGTCCGTAAAAACGGTAAAAAACTCCTGATCCAGTTCCTCGATAATCATTTGATCTTCATCGCCGCCGATCCAGCTGAGGGTCCTGTCCAAAGCTTCTGCGGCTTTCCGACAGATCTCCTGATCATGTTTGGCCACCCTTAAGACCTTATCGGCTCCGGCTTCATCGATCGGAAGCGAAGAAGCTGTCTGATCCCCTCCCTCTTCCAGGCGGATCCCGGCGACGGCTGCCTTATAATTCTGCGCTGCTGTCCGGGCATCCAGGCACAGACTTTCTGTTTCCTGCAGATAGGAAAGGGCCTTTTCCAGAACGGCCAGATCCTCTGAAGACAGGTTCCCGCCGCCTACTAACTTGCCGAACGCATCACTGACTTCCTCATAAGACGGATCTTTGACCAGACATTGGTTGATCGAATAGGGGTATTCAAATCCGTCCGAGCCGACCCCGTAAAAATCCGTTACCAGTTGTCCGTAATACTGCTGCGCTTCCAGCAATCCTTCCGTATGCTGCGTCAGGTTTTTTGCCTCTTTCAGACCATCGGTATTCTCGCTTTTAGTCAGCATATCCAGGACCTCTTTGGTCAGGTCCAGCAGCCCTCTTTCCTTCATAAAAAAGGTGATCTGCTTTTGCAGGCATTCCGGATCGGCCAGGGATCCTACCGATTCCACAGACAGGTCCGGAATCTCGATCTGACCGTAAGGATGATCCAGGTTGCCGTCCAAATAAAAACGAATGCCGGGCTCCAGAGACGTGGCCGGGATCATGTATAAACCGTAGTCTTTGACCCATTCCTGCTGATACTCCCCCATCAGGCTCTGGGCAGACAGGTCCAGATCCCGACGGATCGCCGTCCAGACCAGACGGCCGCGCATGTAAGCCAAGAGTGAAGTCATAGTGAGGATGACCAGGCTGAGAGTCATAGCAAACCAAATGGTAAAACTGCCTCTTACTTTTCTTCGTACCATTGTTTCACCTTTTCATAGATCAGATCCGTCCGGTTCCGGAAAAGAGCCGGGTCTATAACATTCCGGCTGCACTGTATCTGAAAACGCTGGCTGTAAAACATAGTAAATGTCCCTGACATACGGATCGAACAGGAAGTACGGATGAAGTCCTGCCGGCCTTCCCACTCCCAGCTCAGGCTCTGGGCAGACATGGACGGTATTCTCGCAGAAAGATAAACGTCTGCCTCATCCTGGGCCTGCGTCAGGTCCTCGCCTTTTTCAACAGCCGACTGAACGATCATCAGGCTGCGGTCGGCCAGGCTTTTGACCCAGCCCTGGTAAGCCAGGCCCATGCCTGTCTGCAGCAGTATCAGTATCGACATCAGTACCAGAGGAAACAAGACAGCCATTTCCATGGTCAGAGATCCCCGCAGGATCTCTTTACATGCAGCTGCTTTCTTAGGGCGCCAGCGCATCCGGATCAAAAACGGTTCCCTGGCCGGAGATATTGTCCAAAAGGCCGGCAACGAAGTCGATAATAGTGTCTTTGAACATGATCACCAGAGCGATCAGCACACAGATAAGCAATATCGCTTCAATGGTGGCCATCCCGGAATCATCGTTACGTTTTCCTTTTACAATGCTTTTCAAAGCATTTTCATTCAGGAACTGCCGTCCGGTCAGATAGAGCATGGTCATGATATATTGCATTGGATCCTCCTTTACAGCTGCATAGTCATTAAGGCAGGCGTCATTACGATCAGAATGACTACGATCAGCATGATGGTCATAGGTAAAAGGAGCTTGGTGTCGGCCTGCTCCGACTGCTCTTGGATCTGTTTCTTTCGAGCCTGAGTCACTTCATTCGAAAGTTCATTGAGGCGTACCAGCAGAAACTGATCGCCCCGTTTCTGGTTCTGGATCATTAAAGTCGTAAAGCGGCGGATCTCTTTGACAGGGACCCTGAGGGCAAAGTCATCCAGTGCCTCTTTCAATGTCATACCGCTCTGGAGGAGGCCGGAGGACCGCTTCACTTCTTCATACAAGGGCCGTTCTATTTTATCCACAGCCTTCTGCTTCTGGTAATCACCGGCCAGCCTCTGCCAGGCTGCGGCAAAAGGGAGTCCGGAACCCATAAGGATGACCAGCTCACTGATCATCTCCGGATATTCTGCCTGCATACGGCTTTTCCTTTGTCTGACCGAATGGTTAAGATCCTGATCCTGCTTAAGGACCGCTGAAAGGGGCAGCAGCAATAGAAGAAGCAGCCACCAGACAGGGCTGACGCCTTTATCTTTTTGCCACAGGATCTCTCGTCCGTCTTCGGTAGTCTGAGGAAGCACCACCTGCAGGGGATCGGTATAGGCCCCGTCTTTAAGCCCGTTAACGATCAGGTCGATCTGCTCTATAGCGCTTAATTCCTGCCGGCTGGCTATCTGCATGGTAACAAGGACCGATTCTTTCTGTTCTTTCACAGAGGCATCCGCCAGAAATCGTACCTCCTGTCTTTTATCATCGGCCTCCGTCCGAAGATGCCCGGATGAGTCCATCAGGGCCGGTGTCAGGCTTCGCCATTCCAGGGAGACGCCGTTGAGCGAAGAGGGCAGCGAAAGGTCTTTGCTGATCACTTTCCCGTCCCACTGGCCAAGTACCTCTTTCAAAGCATCTTCGACCGCTTCCTTTGCCTGCTCGTCATTGATTTCCTGCTCCGGTACCGTCACAGTCACATGACGGCTGGCTCCGTCGATCGCCATCCTAAGAGATTTTTTTTGATCGCCTTCCCCGTAGACAGGCCTTTTAAAAATAAGCGCTGTTCCCTTATTTTCCATTCTTTCAGCCATCTGTTCTGCAGAAAAAAGAAGCAGACAGATAAGCAGGGTCCCCAGGATCAGCGACCAGCGTTTTGCCCGGTACCAAAGCACGGCCCGATCGGTCTCTTCTTCCGACTGCCCCTGGATCTGCCAGAGTTTCTGCCGGATCTGCCGATCCTTTTGGGATCTTCCTTCCGGTATCCTGCCGGCCAGGAACATTCCCGCCGGCAGCAGAACCTTCATCAGTTTCGACGATTCCGTCCCTGCCGCCTCCGGTTTTCGTTTTACATATAGGATCGTAATAAAGGCTGCCAGGGCGGCAGCCCCTATCAGTGATGCCAGCAGCATGTCTTCTCCTTACTCATCAAAGCGCATCAGACGGCCGGTCAGAAAAATGCTGAAAAAGGTCAGAAGCAGACAAATGACCATGACCAGTCTTCCCCTGGCTGTCTGGTATAAAGGTTTCAGATAGTCGGGGGCCGTGACCGTCAGCATGCCGATGATACCGGCCGGGGCCAGCGTCATGATCCTCTGCTCCATCCGCTTTTTGGAAAGCATCAGACGGATCTGATTTCTTGTTTCAATGCGGTCGTTCAGGATCTGGATGGTGTTGGTCAGGATACGGGTAATATTCCCTTCCGCCTTTTTACTGATTTCGACCGACCGGGCAAATGAACGAATCTCTTCGATCCCGCTGCGCCGGGCCAGGTCCGTCAGAGCCGTTTCTGCCGGCACCCCGATCCGGATCCGTCCGCAGATGGTTTTCCATTCCTCGTACAAAAGCGGAAGAGAGGCCGGACTCATATCCTCCAGAGAAGCCTCAAAAGCTCCTTCCAGCGACCGTCCGGCCCGCAGTGAGACGACCAGACCGTATAGGGCATCCCGAAATTCCAGCGACAACTCCTTCCGGACCTTTTTCTCTTTCTGCTTCGTTCCGAATATGGGCATCAGAAGGGCCCCGGTGCAGCCTCCGATCAGCATCATGATCGGATTTTTAAAAAACAGGGTCATGACCAAAACTCCGGCTCCCGCTCCCAGCGCTGCAAAACGGACCTTTTCCGCCGAAGATAAGACAGCATGACGATAATCTTTCTGTCCTTGGCTTTGAGGGCTCCCGATCCGCTTTACGATCCCTGCTGCCATACTTCCCTGTCTCCTTCCCGCTTCATCAGCGTTGTCAAAGCAACGTCGCCGTTTGTGTAACTGCCGACTTTGGTGATCTCTTTGATCCTTCTTTTTCCGTCCCTGTCTTTTTCGACGAAGACCAGAAGGTCCAGCGCCGACGCGATCTCCTGCCGGATGGCTTCCAAGGGGATATCGGCCCCCATCCAGACCATGGTCTCGATGCGTCTGAGCATATCCCGGCAGGAATTGGCATGGCCGGTCGACATACCGGCGTGGCCCGTATTCAAGCCGCTGAGCATGTCCAGGGCCTCCGCCCCTCTTACCTCGCCGACGATGATCCTGTCCGGATTCATCCGCAGGCTTGTCTTGATCAGGTCCCGCATGGTTATCTGCCCCTTTCCCTCCATGTTGGCATTGCGGGTCTCCAGCGTGACCACGTTGGGAAGCCCTTCCAGCCTGAGCTCCGCCGAATCTTCGATGGTAATGACCCTTTCCGCCGGATCGATATAGGAGGACAGGATATTCAGCAGTGTTGTTTTGCCCGAGGCCGTTCCCCCGCAGACAAAGAGGTTCTTGCGGTCTCTGACCGCCTGCTCCAGATAGGCAGCGGTCCTTTGAGTCGCGGTCCCCCAGCGTATCAGATCCTCCATACGGATGGGCTGCTTCCTGAATTTCCGGATGGTCAGCACTGTACCGGACAAAGATACCGGAGGCAGCACAACATTGACACGCGACCCGTCCGAAAGCCTGGCATCCACAATGGGATTGGATTCGTTAACGGTCCGGTTGATGGCGCCTACGATGCGCTGGACCAGATTCTGCAGGCTTTCCTCGCTTTCAAAAGTCAGGGGGCTTGCGTAGATCTTTCCTCCTTTTTCATAGAAGATATGGTCCGCGCCGTTGACCATGATGTCGGTTATCTCCTGGTCGTCGACAAGGGGCTGCAGAACATCCAGGCCCAACAGAGCGTCCCGGACCCTTTTGACTATCTGTCGCCGGTCATGAAGCGGGATCCAGTACTGACGGTGGCAGGCGGAGATGATCTCATAGATAGTTTCCGTCACCGCATCCGGATCAAAAGAAGACCCGCCCACCGACAGCCTCCTTACCTCTTCCGTGATCGAAGGGATCAGATCGAGGGGTTCAAAAGACTGCCCCTTTTTCTTTCTATCCTCTTTGACGGCTGCCGGATCGATCATGGCCGGATCTCCACCATCTGTTTACGGATCCGATCCGAAGCAAAGCGGTAAAAAGCCGTATTCTTATTAAGGTGCCTTTTCCCCTGATCTTCGTCATACAGCTTCTTTTCGTAAGGGATCCTTTCTTCTTCCTCCCTGCTGCCATGGTTTGCCGCCGCATGACCGATCAGATAGGTAACGGCCGCCCGGGCCGGATGGTCCAAAGGCAGCCAGGCATCGCTTTCCCGCCAGGCAGACCGCTCTTTTTCCTGTCCCTCCGGACTGGTATCCCGGATAAAATAGATCCGGTCCGACTGAGACAATAAGTAACGCTGAGGCCGGGTCAGGCGTCCTCCCATATCCACAAGGATCAGGTCAAATTGGGAGGAAAGCTGCCGGCGGAGCATAACGGTTTCCTCAAAGGTAAGATCCATCAGATCGTCCGGCCGGCGGCAGGGCGGCAGGAACCAGTACCCCTCCTTCTGGCAGGTCAGCTGCGAAAAGACCCAGTCCCCCTTTTCGTGTGACTGGCACAGGCCTTTCAGGATAAATTCGGACAAGGTTCTGTCTTCCCTTCCGTCCAGCCACAAACGCCAGTCCGAGACATCTTCCGTATTCAGCAGCAGGACCTTGAGCTGCCCCACCGGCAGATCCATGGCTGCAGAGGCAAAGGCCATGGCCAGGGTCGACTTTCCGATGCCTCCCGAAGTACCGATAACAGAGACCCAGACCGCTTTACCCTTGTCTTGACCTGCCTCTTTTTTACCGTCCGTTTGCAGAGCTTCTCCGCTGCTGACGGTCATTGTTCCCTTATCCTGTGCATAGGCCGACTCGAGGTCTTGGACTGGCTCATGGACCTGAGCCGGTTCAGGAGGTTCGGGAATGTGGGCAGATTCAGGGTCCCGGGCCTTAGCAAGGATCATCTGGGCGATCCGGTGACCGGACTGATAAGGATCGATCCCTCTTTGAGAAGACAGATACAGGACCCGTCCCGCCTTTTGAAAGACAGCCTCTTCCTGCTGACGGCTCAGGAGGCGGTCCGAAAGGACTATCCCTCTCTGGTAAGATTCCTTGTCCGAAAAAGTAAGGTTCCGGACCTGACACAAGGTGATCGCATGGCTGTAATGCCGCTGTAAAAACTCCGACAGCCGGGCCTGATAAGCCCGATCGGACAGACATATATAAACAAGGGTCTTTTGTCCCATCCTTTTCTCCCGTTGAAAAAACTCCCGGAATGTTATGTATGGCGTAAGGACAGGCACACCATTCCGGGAAAAATTGTTTGGCGCACGGACTTTCTCCTTGCGCCCATACATAAACCTGAAAAACAAGCCGTGTGCCTAGGCGCCGCATTTGGATTAACGGTTTGGTTTCACGTGCCGTTTGCGCGCCCATCACTGTCTTCATTATGGGGTCCCGCCTTTGCAAAGACCATTTTTTTCATTTTTCACAGCAGATGAATTTGAGTTCAAAAAACAGAAAATCCTTTAGCTTCGCCCATTTCCGGGCATAAAAAGAGGGACGCAAGTCCCCATTTTTGGGGTGATTGCGTCCCTCTTTGCCGGCCTCGTTTTTACATATTTATCATCCAAGGCGAATTACTTTCCTTCGACCGCAAAATCCTGGCTGCCAAGATCCGCGCCAAGCAGTCCGTTGGTAACTTTGAGCGTGACCGGCGTCGTGGTATCGGTCAGCTCATAGGCCATGGCGTTGGCAACGGTCCCGCCGGGCTTGATGTCCTGCATCTGCGTATCGGTAAACTGATCATCCGGCAGAAGGGCCGTCTGAAGTTCGTTTTCAGCATTAGGGTCGTTGTCCTGATAAGCTCTGACGGCATAGATCCAAGCCGAATCCGGATCGATCTTATTGCCGGACGTATTGGTGGTGTTGTACCAGAAAGCAATGACCGGACTGTCCCCGTATTCATTACCCGTCTCGCCGACCGGGATGACCTTGTAATTGGTGATCTCGATGGTAAAATCATCCGTCACGATGCGTCCGTCCTTGAAGGAGGCCTCTTCCTTGGCCTGATTAGCAGGCGTGCCGGTTCCCCCTTTGGCCGCATCACCGCCATTGGAGGTCGTTCCGTTGGCAATGTCAAAAGTGATGGTGCCGATATCCTCCCCCAGAATGCCGTTGACCGCACTGATCTCGACCGGAGTCGTCGTATCGGTCAGCTGATAAGCGACCGCATTGGAAACCGTTCCGTCCTTTTTGATCTTCTGCAGCTGGCTGTCCGTAAACTGATCATCCGGCATCAGGCCCATCTCAAGCTGGTTGACCGCATTGGGATCATTGTCCTGGACAACGGTCATGATCGATATCCAGGCCGTCGAAGGATCCATCTGTTTGCCGGAAGTGTTGGTGGTGTCGTACCAGATGGCCAGGACCGGGCTGTCCCCGTATTCGTTGCCACTCTCTCCGACCGGGATCACCTTCCAGTCGGTAATGTTGATGGTGCAGTCCTTGGTCACGGCCTGCATGTCTTTAAAATAATATTGGGAAGATTCCTGGCTTGCCTCCTGAGAAGACTCCTTGGAGCTCTCCTCAGGAACCTGGGAAGACTCGGCGGCGGAACTCTCTTCTGCCGGCTTGGAAGACTCAGAAAGCGCCTCTGAGGAGCTTTCTGCGGAACTTTCCTTGGCCCCTTTATCTGAAGAACTGCCGCCTGCCAGGCAGGAGACCAGCACGATCAGAAGGACAATGACAAGCAAGACGATCAGAATGATTTTTACAGGCTTTTTCATGGCGTTTCTCCTTATAGGATATTTTCGGACTGTCTGTAAAAACGATTCTAACCGATAAATCTATGGGCCGTTCCCACTCCGGCGGTGGCAAAATATCCCGGTGTGTCTTAGCTGTCCCCTTTTCCCACCGTTTCCAGCGGCGCAAATCCATTCCGGATCAATTGGGCGTCGGCCTCTTCGCAGCTTGCGCAGCCATTGTCAAATAAAAGCAGCAGCAAGGCATCCCTGGGGATGCGGGCATACAGGACGGGCAGTCCGTATTTTTTCAGAGCCTGCTGGACCTTTTCCGGCCTCATGCGGGCCGCGAAAAAGATCCGCAGCAGCACATCCCTCTTCCGGGTCTTTTTCTCGCCGGACAAGAGCTTATACCCGTACTTTTCCGGTATCTGCGCCTTGATAAAGAGGGCCTGCTGGGTCATATCCTCCTCCGCCAGCACCTGCCGGATCAGGGCATAAAAATCATGGCCGGCCCCCAGAAGGCTGCCCTGGTTGTCCCGAACATACTGTCCGAAATCTTCGGGATGAGTGCCGCTTAAGACATGCTCAAGTTCCTCGGTCCTTTTCTCTTTCATTTCTTCCTCCGCTTAGGTACAATATTGCTATCATCATACCATAGATCGGGAAGGGAGGTGCTTTGATTTGGATCCGATGTCTGCAGAAAGCTGCCCCAGGATCGCCGTCCTAAACGAGTCCCACCATGTATATTTGGTTCAGGACCCGTCGGGCTCTATCCTGGTTGAAAAGGTCCTGTCCGTTTTCAATATCCACGTCTATCAGTATCTGAAAGACCATCCCCTTACGGGCATTCCCCGTATTGTCGACTGCTTCCAAAGAGAAGACAGGCTGATCGTGCGGGAAGAATACATTCTGGGCACCTCACTCGATCAGCTGATCCAAAGCCGCAGTCTCACCCTTTCAGGCACCCTGTCCATCATGCACGCGCTTGCCGGTATCGTAGCCCTTCTGCACAGCCAGGACCCTCCCATCATCCACAGGGATATCAAGCCCTCCCACGTCCTGATCGACGGGCACGGCCAGGTATGGCTGCTGGACCTGAACGCAGCCAAATCCTATGATCCCTCCGAAAGCATCGACACCGTTTTACTGGGGACAAAAGGATACGCAGCGCCCGAGCAGTACGGTTTCGGATCCTCAACACCCCTGACGGATATCTACGCTATGGGCGTTCTGCTCAACGAAATGAATGACTCCCTGCCCCGGCCCGACCCTGCTGTCAAAGAGATCGCGGACATAGCCGTCCGCCTGGACCCGCAAAACCGCTTCCGTTCTGCCTCTGCTTTTCAAAAAGCCCTGGAAAACGCTGCAAAGAGGTTTTCTGCCCCCACTCCGTCTCAAAACGCCGGAAACAGGATAGTCACAGCCCCGTCCCCGGTCCGGCCGGTTAAACGATCCGAAGACCTGAAGCGTTTTCTGCCGCCTGGCTTCAGAGCGGCCAAGCCTTGGAAAATGGCACTTTCCGCCGTCTTGTACCCCCTGCTGTTCTGGATGATCGGCTCGCTCCGGTTCGAACAGTATGCGGTTCCCTGTTATATTTTCCTTATCACATCTGCCCTGTTTATCATCGCGTCGGCTTTCAACTATCTGAACGTAAGGCGCCTGATGCCTCTGTGCAAAAGCCGCCGGAAAGGGCTGCGCATCCTGGGCCTTATCCTGATGGACCTGATTTTCATGATGGCCGATCTGGCCGCCTGCGCCCTGCTGCTTGTTTTTGCCCAGCCGGCCGGCTGAGCCTCAGGCGTTTTTCGGGCAGTTGGCAAAATCGCTAAGGAGCAGGCGATTTCACGGGCTTTCTTTTCCTTGCAAACTAATTGACCGTCTCTTTGACGACTGGTATAATTACTGGAAATATAGTTTTCTTACCGTGCCAGAAAAAAGGAGTGTCATCGAAATGGCTTATTACTATCAGGAACCTTCTCACACATTCAGTGAATATCTGCTCGTGCCCGGTTACACCAGCCCCGACTGCATCTCGGACAACGTCAGCCTGAAAACGCCGCTTGTCAAGTACCGCAAGGGACAGGAAGAATGCCCCATTTGTCTGAACATTCCTCTGGTCAGCGCCATCATGCAGTCCGTATCCGGCGAGCGTCTGGCCATTGCCCTGGCTACGGAAGGCGGCATGAGTTTCATCTACGGCTCGCAGAGCGTTGAGTCCGAAGCCAAGATGGTTGCCGACGTAAAAGCCTACAAGGCCGGTTTCGTTCCTTCCGATTCCAACGTCAGCCCCGAAAACACCCTGGCCGATGTGCTTGCCTTAAAAGAAAAGACCGGTCACAGCACCATGGCCGTTACCGAAGACGGCACCGCTACCGGCAAGCTGGTCGGCGTTGTTACCAGCCGTGACTACCGTGTCACCCGTATGGATCCGGCTACCAAAGTCAAAGAATTCATGACTCCTTTTTCCAAGCTGATCTGGGCAGCCGACGGCATCACCTTAAAAGAAGCCAACGATATCATCTGGGATCATAAGCTGAATGCCCTGCCCATCGTTGACGAGAATCAGCGTCTTAAATATTTCGTATTCCGTAAAGACTATTCCCAGCATAAAGAAAATCCCAATGAAATGCTGGATGCCCACAAACGTTATATGGTAGGCGCCGGCATCAATACCCGCGACTACGCTCAGCGTGTTCCCGCCCTGGTAGACGCCGGTGTGGATGTTCTGTGCATCGACTCTTCCGAAGGCTACAGCTGCTGGCAGGGACAGACCTTAAAATGGATCCACGACCATTACGGCGATTCCGTGAAAGTCGGCGCTGGCAATGTGGTCGATTACGACGGCTTCATGTACCTGGCCAAACAGGGTGCCGATTTCGTCAAGATCGGTATCGGCGGCGGTTCCATCTGCATCACCCGTGAGACCAAAGGCATCGGCCGCGGCCAGGCAAGCGCCGTTATCGACGTTGCCCGTGCCCGCGACGATTACTTCAAAGAGACCGGTATCTACGTGCCGATCTGCTCCGACGGCGGCATCGTTTATGACTATCATATGACCCTGGCGCTGGCCATGGGCGCTGACTTTTTGATGCTGGGCCGCTACTTCGCCCGCTTCGACGAGTCTCCCACCAACCGCCTCATGGTCAACGGCACCTACGTCAAAGAGTACTGGGGCGAAGGTTCCAACCGCGCCCGCAACTGGCAGCGCTATGACCTGGGCGGCGGCAAAAAGCTGGCCTTCGAAGAGGGCGTGGATTCCTACGTTCCTTACGCGGGCAGCCTGAAAGATAACGTTAACCTGTCTCTTAGCAAAATGAAACATACCATGTGCAACTGCGGCGCCCTGACCATCGAAGAACTGCAGCAGAAGGCCAAGCTCACCCTGGTCAGCGCGACCAGCATCGTCGAGGGCGGCTACCACGACGTGATCCTCCACCAGAGTGAGACCGTCAAATAAGTTACGGAGGTTATTCCGATGTCCGACTATACAAAAATCAAAACGATTTTCGATGACTCTGTCTCCTTTGCCGGTAAAAAAGTGACCGTGGCCGGCTGGGTCCGCAGTATCCGAGATTCAAAATCCCTGGGCTTCATTGTCCTCAGTGACGGCAGCTGTTTCAGTCCCCTGCAGATCGTTTATGAAAGCGGCCGCATTGCCAACTTTGACCAGGTCAGTCATTACAACGTAGGATCCTCGATCGAGGTCAGCGGCGATCTGGTCCTGACCCCTGACGCCCGCCAGCCTTTCGAACTGCACGCAGATACCGTGACCCTGCTGGGTGCTTCGACTCCGGACTATCCCCTGCAGAAGAAACGGCACAGCATGGAATATCTTCGCACCATCGCTCATCTTCGTCCCCGTACCAATACCTTCCAGGCGGTCTTCCGGGTCCGCTCCCTGGCTGCTTTTGCCATTCACAAATTCTTCCAGGAGCGCGATTTCGTATACTTGAACTCCCCCCTGATCACCGGTTCGGACGCGGAGGGGGCCGGTGAAATGTTCCAACTGACCACGCTGGATCTTGCCAACGTACCTAAGAATGATGACGGGACGGTGGATTACAGCAAGGACTTCTTCGGCAAGATGGCCAGCCTGACCGTTTCCGGCCAGCTGTCCGCCGAAGCCTTTGCAACCGCTTTCCGCAATGTCTATACCTTCGGGCCTACCTTTCGCGCTGAAAACAGCAACACTCAGCGACACGCCGCTGAGTTCTGGATGATGGAACCGGAATGTGCTTTTGCAGACCTAGCGGATATCTGCCAGCTGGAAGAAGACATGCTCAAATATGTGGTCAGATACCTTCTTGACAATGCAAAGGATGAGATCGACTTCTTCAACAGCTTTGTGGATAAAGGTCTGAGAGCCCGCCTTGAAAATGTCCTTGCCCATCCCTTCGTCCGCTGCACGTATACACACGCCATCGAGCTGCTTCAGGACAGCGGCCAGAAGTTCGACTACAAACCCGAGTGGGGCATCGATCTGCAGACTGAGCACGAGCGCTATCTGACAGAAAAGGCCTTTAAGGGCATCCCGGTCTTTGTTACCGATTACCCCAAAGAAATCAAGGCCTTTTACATGCGTCTTAACGATGACGGCAAGACCGTCGCGGCCGCCGATCTGCTGGTTCCCGGTATCGGGGAACTGTGCGGAGGCAGCCAGCGCGAGGAGCGCCTGGACGTGCTTGAAAAGATCCTGAAAGAGCGCGGCATGAATATGGACAACTACTGGTGGTATATGGATCTTCGCCGCTACGGGACTGTGAAGCATTCCGGCTTCGGCCTGGGCTTTGAGCGGCTGATCATGTACGTTACCGGCATCTCCAACATCCGCGATGTCCTTCCCTTCCCCAGAACCGTCAATAATCTGGATTTCTGAGAAAAGACACCGCCTACATCAAGTGCCATCCGGTTCACTCGGATGGCATTTTTTATCTTTATTTATCGAGAAGCTTGTTCCTCCTTCACTAAAGCTTAGTTATTTATTTTTATACAATTGCTTGAATAATAAAATGTTTTAAAAATAAATGATGAAATTTAACATTTTATCCAATATTGTTATTTTGGAAAATAATAGTTGCATTTGTCCAACTTTTATGATAATTTGTTATTAGAATTCAATATTGGTTCTAGTCAATATCACATGTCTGGCTCAGGAATAGCAAGGTTCCGTAAAATCACCCTCTGAAAGGATGTTATGATGCTTCACTCTGATATTCTAGGCAAATCCCACAGGCGTTCTTTACTATCTATTCTTATAATTATTTCTTTGTTTATTTCCTCTTTCATTGTTCCTCGCATAGCTTTTGCGGCAGACATTACGGATGACGGTTTTCATGATTCATCTACAGAATATGGGCCACAAGATGGTATAGAAGTCGAAAGTCTTAGAACCCCTTGTTCAAAACAGTATGCTTTGCCAGATGGCACTTTGTTGTATGTCGGATCAACAGATAGAATTCATTGGAAAAATGAAGACGGTATTTATCAGGAAATAAATAATGACTTAATCCCTACCGATTATACCACTGAAACCGGAAACTATTCTTTCACGAATACGAGCAGTGATTTAAAATACTTCTTTTCAGATAACTCTGAAGATAGTTATTATCCGGTAAGAATAGAATATCAAGATACTATTGTTGCCTTAAAAGCAGATCAAGAAGACTATCTCAAAATTCCCTTAGAATCAGCTGTTTTACCTGGTCCATTACATTCATCTATCGATCCACAAAGGACAATCGTATACGAGACTTCCAATAACTGGAATATTGTATATGTATCAAATGCTTCTGATTTGAAAGAATATCTTGTGTTATCTGATAGGGCAGACCAGTGTACGTTCAAATTCCAGTATTACCTTGCGGGTCTCACGCCGGCCCAGGACGAAGAATCGATTTATTTCAAGAATGAATCTGGCGATCCGATCTTCAAAATCAAAGGATTAACTGCCTTCGATAACTTGTCAGGGTATACAGAAGAAGTAAAGGCTAAGCTTCTTGATTATAATGATAATACAGCAACCATTGAAATAACTGTTTCACCGGATTGGTTGTGGGCAGCTGAACGGGAATATCCCATTGCCATAGACCCGATGACAATGGTGTGTGGTGAATATGTAACTTATGACTCTTATATTTCTTCACTGGATCCTGACGTAAACTTTTATGTAAATGACTACCTCCGAATGGGTAAGGATACTGATTTTGGCATCCGTAGAAGCGCTATTCAATTTGAGCTTCCTAATATTGCTGCTTCCGCAGTAACAAGTGCTTGTATTAATATCAGATTATATAGTTCAGAAGGCTCCTTAGATACATTGTATGCTACCCCCATAAAAAATCATTGGACATCCAGCAGCATCACCTGGAATAATCAACCATCTTATGACCTAGGTGATTTATCGATGCATGCAGTACCAGACACTTGGCATGACAATGATAATTGGTACACATGGCCATGTACCTCCGTAACGAAACAATGGTTAAATGGCAGTCGCAATAATTATGGTGTTATGATTTTTGACACCAACGAAAGTAGCACAGCACATTGGTCAACGTTCTATTCTTCAGACTATGGGGCTCCGAATCGTCCGGAGCTGATGATTTATTATAACGATAATAATACCACACAGTATATGAGATATTTCATCGTTACCCCTTTGAGCAGTACAGACGAGCAAGCGGCAACTCAAATTGTCGGGAAATGTTCTGCAATGGGGTATTCCAGTGCTAAAGTTTATTACCCCACTGCTACAACCATTTATAATGATATGCCATCCAATGTCATCAATATATTGCATGGGCATGGAACTGATGATCATATAGTAATGAGAGATAGCTCCAATAAGGACATCGATTATTTATATTGCACAAGTCAGCCAGGCAAGACAAGTATATACAACTATTCTTCTGGCTCCTTATCAAATAATAAATTAGATATATTTATCGCTTGTCACTCTAATCAAATGGCGCTTCGTTCATGGAACAAAGGCGCTGTGTGTACCCTTGGTTTTATGAATAATGTTGCGGGAGGTGAAGATTTTGTTAATTATTTAATGTACTATATGCAAAACGGCAATAGTTTTACCGAAGCCTTACCCCTTGCCTCATCAGCATATCACGATTCAAATGGTTGCTGCGGAAGCAGTTGTCCTGCTCACAATTATCATTATATATATTATGGAACTAATATATATCTGCAATAACACTCTTATCACGGATTTTACAAAATTTAAAGGGAGGTTCACTTCATGAAAAAACAAAGACGTGTAATCATCATCGCTTTTTCCGCGGTCCTGGTTGTCGTTCTCGCTATTTCATTTGCGTTTTCCGTAAAAGCAACACGCAGTGCTGAGCAGCCTAATGAAAGCTCCAAGGAGGCAATCGTCATAACAGAAAGCGAGAATACAAACAGTTCTGAACAGACAAGCGAAAGTTACCAGGCAGCAGTCGACAAAACGGTAGATGGACCTACGCGCAGCGCAAAGAAACCCATCGAAAGTTCCTCGGAGGAAACGGTCAAAGTAGAAGAACCACATACCAACAGCACCGAGCAGCCAATTGAAAGTACCAAAGAAAATACTGACATTCCGGAAGACAAATCTGCAAACACCGACACCGAGCAGCCAATCGAAAGCTCCCTGCTGGAAATCGATAAAACAGAAATCTGGAATACGATCAATGGAGACGGAATCGTTCAGACAAGGGAAATGGTGCAGCAAGGGAATATTGCCAAAGAATATGACAGCAGCAGCCGCTTAGTTCGATACGAGAATAGCGAGCTGTTGCCGCCAACCGAGGAAACGAACGAGGATGGCTGGATATCCAGTCAGGACGTTTGGGAATCCTTCAAGTCGGAATATGGCAGTCAAATAGCAAATCTGGGAGATTTTGTCGCCGAAGGAATCACGAAAACTCCATCGGATGACGGCTGGTCCTTCAATATGATCCGCCCGATTGGTGAAGGTCTTTATGATCGTGTTATTCTTTGGACCACTCGTACCGGTCAGGTAGTCACATTACAAGTGTTCTATGCCGATTTGGATTCCGTACCAAGCTCTTTTGTGACGTATGTTCAGAATGCCATCGAAGAATATGTCCAGGCAAACGTACCGGATGCCGTTTCATATGAACCCGATATTAGTTATGAGAAGTTGGAAGACGGTCGGATCATCGCACGGTGTTCCCTGATCTTTCAGGATTCTGCCGGCGCTTATTGGGGCGAAAATATATCGATCGTTTCCGAAGATTCATATTAAAGAATGAGTCAGGCACACGTTTTCCCGATGAAAATAAAAGAACCGTGGGAAAGAATCCTGTATCTCCAAATGCCTGACGATTCTTTTCAATCAGCCGTTTTGCGACAGACATTACTTCCTCATCGGAAGCTTTTGCCTCATTCTCCGCGATATTGAATTTAATGACAAGGTAACTGGGAACATTATGTTTCAAAATGATAACAGAACCATTTTCATCTACTTGCCGTGTCACTTTAGAGAAATTCTGGTTGGCCTCTGTCATTGTAACCATATTATTCGTATTTATAGTCGTAGTATGGCTGCATTTGCGGTAGAAAACTGCGTTCAGTAAGAGTATAATACATCTGTTATTGCAAAATAGCCACATTCCCGCAGCAAGGTCCTGATTGATATTTGTCCGGGCTTTTGCCTTACGGAAGGATAAGGAGTTCTTATGAGCGCAGAAATGAAACCGATCAAAGAAGGCAAGGTCCGTGAGATCTATGACAACGGCGATACCCTGATCATGGTCGCTACCGACCGTATCAGCTGCTTCGACGTGATCCTGCACAATACCATTACCAAAAAAGGTACGGTACTGACCCAGATGTCCAAGTTCTGGTTCGATATGACCCGGGACTTGGTGCCCAATCACATGATCTCGGTCGATGTAAACGACATGCCGGAATATTTCCGCCAGCCAAAATTCGACGGCAACAGCATGCTCTGCCGCAAGCTGACCATGCTCCCCATCGAGTGCATCGTCCGCGGTTATATCACCGGCAGCGGCTGGAAGAGTTATGTGAAAAACGGAACCGTCTGCGGCATCAAACTGCCCCAGGGCTTGAAAGAATGCAGCAAACTGCCCGAGCCCATCTATACTCCTTCTACCAAGGCTGAACTGGGCGATCATGACGAGAACATCTCCTATGAACAGAGCATCGACTACCTTGAAAAACGCTTCCCGGGCAAGGGTCTGGAGTATGCTTCCAAACTGCGCGACCTGACCATCGCTCTGTACAAAAAATGCGCCGACTACGCCCTGACCCGCGGCATCATCATCGCCGATACCAAATTTGAGTTCGGTCTGGACGAAGAAGGCAATATCGTTCTGGGCGATGAAATGCTGACTCCCGACAGTTCCCGTTTCTGGCCGGCAGAGGGCTACGAGGCCGGACATTCCCAGCCTTCTTACGACAAACAGTTTGCCCGCGACTGGCTTAGCTCCCATCCGGACAATAACTGGACCCTTCCTCAGGAAGTCGTCGACAAGACCATTGCTATTTATCTGGAAGGTTACGAGAAGCTGACCGGCAAAAAGCTGTAATCAGCCAACGGTCCATATCGGAAAGTATCCGTATCTGAAAGTTTCCTAAATCGACTTGTATAAAACAAGCGCTGCCAAACTCTTGCACAGAGGGTCAGGCAGCGCTTTTCTTTATATCAAAATTTACATCTGATGGCGGACGATCGTGTATTCATCGCCGGGATCATAAAAAGGGCAGCTCTTTATAGTCCCCCGGATAAAGCTTTCCATCTCATCTTGGTCCAGATCCATATCGCAGGTGTAGCATTCCCAGTCATCGTCATAACTGTAATGCATGCAGTCGTCACAATTGACGGCCTTGTTGGTTTTTCCGGGTTTTTTGATCATAGACATAGCGACATATCCCCTCCGCCGGACTATTTATGATAAGGCTCATTGTTTTGAATGCGGAAAGACCGGTAGATCTGCTCCAAAAGGATCACTCTCATCAGCTGATGGGGAAAGGTCATCTTTGAAAAACTTAAAGCCCAGTCCGACCGCTTAAGGACATCCTGGGAAAGGCCCAGGGACCCTCCGATCACAAAACACAGATGGCTGTGTCCCTGCAGGGTCAGCTTAGCCAGCTGTTTGGACAAGGCGACCGAATCCACCATCTGCCCCTGGATCTCCAGGGTGATCACATACATATCGGGCGTGATCTTAGCCAGCAGGCGCTGTCCTTCTTTATCCTTGATCTGTTCGTCCAAGGCCTCGGATTCCCCGTCCGGTGTTTTTTCATCGGCTACTTCAATGATCCGGATCTGACTGTAGCGGCTGATCCGTTTGCTGTACTCGTCGATCGCCTGACGGAAAAAGGTCTCTTTCACCTTGCCTACGCATAAGACGGTGATCTTCACGTCTTCTTCAGCCTCCGTACTTTTCCCGGTCAAGTTCCAGATACAGCTCCGCCGCGGCTGCCTGCCGGTAAGGCCATCCGTACAAAAGGCCGGCCAGACCAAAGGTCATCATAGAGGCCAGCATCCAGGGCCAGAAAGACAGGTCCAGAAGGAAAGCATCCCACTTCTGCCCTTTCATCATATCATTAGACAGGCTCAGGGCATCGGTCAGTTTCAGGCCGGGCTGATCTGCCAGAAGATAAGGGACCATACGGAACGAATAGGACAAATATAAACCGGGAACGACAAAAAGTACCGTACCCAGGAAGATGAGCAGATTGCGGACCAGCATGGTCAGCATCTGGTTCAGGTAATTGGGATTTTGGAAAACGTAGGCGATCTCTTTAAGATCCGCCTGCTGACCCCGCTCGTTCTCGATGAAAAAGCGGCGGCAGCCTACTTCCAGGGGGCCGAACAGGAAGGCCGTCAGAAGGCACATGATCACGACCGTGATCAGGCGGGACTGATGAACGCTCCGGAAAGTGTCCCAGCCCGAAAACAGGATGGCCATAGGGTCATACAGATAATAAAACCAGCTGGTCATGACGGCCAGGACCAGGGCCACCACCAGGCAGGGCCCGAAGTTCTTCATGATACCGATCCTGGCGCGGTTTTTTAAGTCATACCGCTCCCACTGGCTTTTATGGGTAAAGGTACGATGGAACCAATCCGAGAAGGACGAACCTGTTTTATTGGAATAGCCGGACATGACTCTCCTCCTTAAAAAAGGCTGCCCTCCGTCGGCGGGATCCCCGCCTAAAAGAGCTGCAGCCTTATGTATGCATATTTTGATTTATACCGCGTTTCCGGTAATCACGGAAAGCTGAGGATCTTCCCGGCCGCTGTCGCGGCGGATCCTGGCTCCGATCCCCTGAAGTTTTTCGACCATATTTTCATAACCGCGGTCGATATAATTGACGTTGCTGACAGTAGTCACACCGGATGCCGCCAGTCCGGCCAGCACCATGGCCGCCCCGGCGCGAAGATCGGTCGCTTCCACATCCGTCCCTACCAGTTTTTCGACCCCTTCGATGATGGCAAGATGGGACTCGACATCAATGTTGGCTCCCAGCTTGCGCAGCTGATCCACATATTTGAAACGGCTGTCCCAGACACTTTCGTTGATCATACTGGTACCGGGGATGGTGGCCAGAAGGACCATGATCTGAGGCTGCATATCCGTGGGGAAACCGGGATACGGAAGGGTCTTGACCTTACACGGCCGTAAACGGCATCCCTTGCCGATCACACGGATACTATCGTCGTCTTCAATGACACGGACACCGATCTCCCGCAATTTAGCACTGATGGAATCCATATGGCGAGGGATCACATTGTGTACCGTTACGTCTCCTCCGGTGACGGCCGCGGAGATCATGTAGGTACCGGTCTCGATCTGGTCCGGAATGATCGCGTAGGTAGAGCCGTGCAGCTTTTTCACGCCGCGGATACGGATGGTATCGGTGCCGGCGCCTTTGACATCGGCCCCCATACTGTTGAGGAAGCTGGCTGTATCAACGACATGAGGCTCTTTGGCCGCGTTTTCGATCACGGTCGTGCCTTCCGCCATCACTGCCGCCAGCATAATATTGATCGTCGCGCCGACCGAAGCAAAATCCAGGAAAATATTGGTGCCTCTGAGCTCGTCCGCCTGCATTTCGATGACCGCCTTAGTCGTAACGGTCGCGCCGAGGGCTTCAAACCCTTTGATATGCAGATCGATGGGGCGTACGCCGAAATCACAGCCGCCCGGGAAGGCTACCCTTGCCTTCTTGAACCGACCCAGAAGGACTCCCAGAAAATAATAGGAAGCCCGCATCTTGCGTACGCTTTCGGAATTGGCACAGTCATTTTTCATATGACGGCTGTCGACCTTCAGAGTATGCCGGTCCAGATACTCTACGTCAACATCCATTTCACGCATGATACGGACCTGATTTTTGATATCCGCTATATCCGGAATATTTTCCAATACGACAACATCATTCGCCAGAAGAGACGCCGGAAGGATCGCGACTGCCGCGTTTTTGCAGCCGCTGATATCGACATTGCCGCACAATGCCTTCTGTCCCTGAATGATCAGTCTGTCCATATATTGCCACCTCAAAAAGAAGATATATCTCTATCTATTACGCATCATTATACCATAAAAATGTCACAAATCAACCGCCCGCTATTTCAGCACTTTGCCGAACCTCACGATAAAAGTCACGAGAATGCGCCGCCGCATTATTCACTTTCCCAGGTAGGAGAGCCTGACGGTCTTTCCGGAAGATAAGACCAGGGTCTGATCGGGGACAGCCGTGGCTTTCTGATCGGTCTGCTCTTCTATTTCGTACCCGTCATAAATACCGGTCACCGTATCCGTTATCTTTGTCCCATCCTCTTGCCCTTCGGCAAGGATATCGGACAGCTGAGCATACAGCATTTCGTCAGCCGGCATGGTGTCCAGTTTTTCTCCCCGTCCCGTGACGTCCCATATGACCATGGAGGCCGTCCCGATCCCCTTCTGGGAGACACTGAGTCGGATCCGGTTAAAGTAATAGATGCGGCCTTCGTCCATCTGGCAGAAGGTCATGTCAAGATAATTCCCCCGAGGGACGGATGACTGCAAAAACACATTCTCTCCCAGCCAGCGGGCAGCAAAGCGGCGGCCGATCTCTTCCAGCATCATGGTCTCCTGAGGAGTCAGACTTCCCTGAGGGATGCTGCTGCCCGAGACCCGGGCACTGCCGCTGGGGGCAATGGAAAGGTCCTGATAACTGATCGAATGCTGGCTCCAGTCCACCGTGATGGTCCGGTCATCCGATACATACTGGGCCCTTGATTCATAAATGAAGGTCTGTTCATAGGGAAGGTCCCCCAGAAAATCCCGGACCAGGCCGTCCAGGTCTGCCGGTCCAAGCTGAAGGGCCCGCCAGCTGACGATGCGGCGGCTGGGCTTTTTCTGGAAGGTGATCCCGTTATCCCGGTACAGATCCAGGATCCTGTCCAGCTGACTGGTGCTGATCTCATCGGCCTGTCTTTTTTCGACAGCCGAATAAAGGCCCAGGACCAGATTCAGGCACAGCAGCCAGACTATGAGTATGATCTGAAGCTTTCTGACTCTCACGGGCTTCTTCCTTTCCTCTTTATTGAAGGGATGCTGAAAACCAGGTCCTGCCCTGTTCGGTGTCCGCCTCCCACTCAGGGATCAGACTGCCGGCCGAAATGTAATACACCAGTTCAGGCGGAGTGGTCAGCGTCCACTTTTTCGAAAGCCAATCGGCAGCGTCCAGCCAATTTTCTGCCACCGTATAATCCTTTTCGGTGTCCATGACAACGTTCAGGACCAGACGCTGGCAGCTTCTGACTTTCTGTCCCTGTACAGTGACCGCTGCCGGATAGTCCATGTCCCATAAAACAGCCTTGCTTGACTCCATGCGGACCCGGTACCCATTGATGCGGTAGTTGAAATAAAACGTATAACTCCCGTCCTTATTTTCCCTATAATCGGCCAGGTCCACCGACAGATAAACACCGGTCTGCCGGCTGACCTCCGAACGGGCCATATCCTCTTTCAGAAAAGAAACCGCTTTTCTATATGCTTTATCGACCGTAACGCTTTCCTTTTCCTCGTCGGTCAGGGTCTCGACAAATTCCATCCGTCCTTCAGGGTCGACCAGAAGGCTGATTTTTTCGTTGCTGTAAAGGATGCCCTGATCCACTTCCTGGCGGGTCACCGTTGCCGGCGAACGGAAGAACTGCATGGCGTAGCGGTCCATCCTGGATGGATCTTCCTTCTTTTCATCATCCAAAAAAGCCGAGACAGCGCTGCCTCTCAGCATGGTCTCATGCTGGCTGACCTCCGGCAGAAAGGTCATACCCTCTGAAAAGGCATCGGGAAAAGCCCCGGACATTTCAACATAACGGTTATCTTTATCGATGCCGGTCTCGAGCAGTGTTTGGGCCAGTGCCCGGTCCTGGGCCGTCATGCCCCGGCTGCCGGTCCCGATCAGGCAGGCTCCGTTATAAGAATTGTAAAAACATATCTGGGCCTGCTGGTCTTCCGACAGGCTGGGAACGATCCAGATCTCGTTATAGGAACCGTCGATATCTGTTCCCAGCTGACTATTGACCGCGTCCCGGCCGACCGCATACGAATAGCTCAGAATGACCTGAGCGCGCTGCCAGGGCAGATCGCCCGCCTCATGTTTTTCGAAGGTAAGCTGGGGAGCCAGCGTCTGTAAAAGGTCAAAGGCACTGCCGTACAGGCTTTCAAAACTGTCTTCCGCAAAGGTCAGGCGGGCATAAGACCCGCTGTCCTGGCCGCCCAGAGTCAGGAACACCTGCTGAGGTTTCAGGATCCCGGCGTTCTGAGTCTGGCTGCTTTCCTGGCTGTCCGATGTCCTTCTCAGGGCCTGGGGCATTTTGAAGATCCACAAAAGCTGGACGATCGCCAGCAGGATCAGCAGTACTGCTGTGACCTGAAAGCGAAGGTTCATTTGCTGTCCGTCACTGATTTTCATCATTGTAATAATCGTACAGGTTCAGGGTCAGGTCCTCCATCCTCCTGATCATCTGCCGTGAGAAGCGGTTGTAGCGGAGGATATTCGTCTGGTCTCCAACTGTCGTCTGAACGTACTGGTAGCCCGTTACCGGAAGCGGCACCGCTTCCTGATACAGGCCGCTTTCTCCTACCTGGGACTGATTGTAGTAAAGTACGGCCCTATCGTTACCGTAACGGTAATTAAATACGATCACGGTGATCAATGTCCCCGGTTTCGCCTTGCCCTGGACGATGACCTGGTTATTGATGGTATCGATACCCTTATACTGGTCGGCACGGACCTTGCCGGACCCCAGGGTCAGAAGGGCAGATGCCAGGATCAAAACGGCACAGACACGCAAAAAGCCTGCGGAAGCTGTCTTTTTCTTACCTTTCATCATGGCCTGCCTCTTCCTTCCCGGCTTCCTGTCCTTCATATCCTAAGGAAGATCCGCTGTCTTCACCGCCGTCTGTATCCGTATCCTGCGGAGGATCGGTCAGGGGGAAGGCGGTCCAGAAGGTACTTCCCTCTCCCAGCTTGCTTTCGACCCAGATACGGCCTCCGTACATTTCGGTCGTCTCTTTGGCAATAGCCAGGCCCAGGCCGGTGCCTCCCATGGAACGGGACCGGGCCTTATCCACCCGGTAGAAGCGTTCGAACAGATGCTTCTGATCTTCCGGAGCGATGCCGATCCCCTGGTCCTGCACCTTCAGCCAAACTTCGGCGATCCCGTCTTGGCGGACCCGGCGGTAAATACCCCCGTAAATCATAGTGTCTTCTCCGCTGTACTTGATGGCATTGGTCAAAAGGTTGCGGATGACCTGTTCGATGCGGCGGGGATCTCCTAAGATCCAGTATTGGCCGTATGGCTCTTTAAGGCTGTCCGGATCGCTGTTCGTATCTTTCAGGCGGACATCCTGCGCCCACTCGATATCCTGTCCTTTTTTGCCGGCATCCCATTCCAGATCGTTCAGGCAGGTCAGCATCAGCCGCCCCATTTCGATCGGTTCCTTTTTCTTCTCGATCTGCCCGGCATCCATGCGGGACAGTTCCAGAAGATCCGTGATCAAGGCCGTCATACGGTCCGATTCGTGGCTTACCACGGTCAGGAAACGGCGGGACATTTCTTTATCTTCCAGATCGGAATCCAGCAGGGTGTCCACATAGCTTTTGATCGTCGTGATCGGCGTCCTCAGCTCATGGGATACGTTGGCCACGAATTCTTTCTGCATCTGTTCCATGGCTTTCAGCTCGTTGATGGAGGTGGTCAGTTCCACCGCCATATCATTAAAGTTGAGCTCCAGCTGGTCCAGTTCGTCATGGGTCGACCGCTCCTTAAGGGAGACCCGCTTGCCTTTTCCCTTCTTAGAAGCATCTTCCGCGCCGGCCCCTTCGCCTGTTTCCGGTTCAACGACCAGTTCACCGGCGGCCAGCTGCTTGGTCCGGTCGCTCAGTTCCACGATGGGCCTGGAAACCGACCGGGCCATCAGCAGGGCCAGGACACCGGCGATAGTGATGCCGATCATGGTCGTGATCAGGATATCCGCCGTCAGGCGGCTGATATTATTTTCGACGGAGGTCATCGACTGACGGATAAAGATAATGTAAGACTGCTTATTCTGAGGCAGCATAAAGGACAAGGCATAGTCTCCGACCGTATTTCCGTCGGTCAGCTTATGAACATAGATCTTTTTCATGGTCTGGCCGGACTGAACATCGATCAGGGCCCGGCTGGACAAGTCGGCCGTGGTAATGTCAGGATCCCGGCTGTAGATGAGATCCCCCCGGTCGCTAAGGAGGTAGATATCTTTCGTATCGTCGCCGCCCGCCGAAGTGTTGATGTTTTCGATCATCAGCGGGGTCAGGATGGTTCCGAACACCTTCTGGGGGGTATCCTCTTCGGACAGGGTCTGCATGCCGAAAATGTCCACGATCCTTTCGGCCGTGTACTCGTTCTGCCGAAAGACCTCCCGGTAGGAGTTGTTCTGCAGGGTAAACAAAATAAAAACACCAGAGCTGATCATAACGGTAACGACTAAAGCCATATATAAGGTCGCCATTTTCCATTTGATACTGCCCATGGTGTTTTCCTTTCCCGGCCCGGACCCGGTAAATAAAGATCAGACGGTGTCGCTGAAGTAGTAGCCGACCCCGCGCTTGGTTTTGATATACTGAGGATTCGAAGAATCCTTTTCGATTTTTTCGCGAAGACGCCGGATGGTCACATCAACGGTCCGTTCATCTCCGAAAGCCTGGTAGCCCCAGACCTTTTCCAGGATCTCCGACCTTGAAAAGATCTGGCCCTTTTTCAGCATCAGCAGCTTGAGGATCTCGGTCTCCCTCTGGGTCAGGTCCAGATGCTCTCCGGCCCTCTCTGCTGAAAACTTGGACGTATCCAGGACAAAATCGCCCACTTTGATGATCTCATCCTCATTGCCGTCCGGTTTGGTCAGCGCCTGATAGCGCCTCAGAGCGGTCCGGACCCTGGCCATCAGCTCTCGCATGCTGAAAGGCTTGGTCACGTACTCATCGGCCCCCATTTCCAGGCCCAGCACCGTATCGATCTCCTCGGCACGCGCCGTCAGCATGATAATGGGGATCTGGCTGCTTTCCCGAACCTTGCGGCATACCTCATAACCGTCCATACCCGGCATCATCACGTCCAGGATCATCAGATCCGGCTCTTCCTTTTTGAACTGGTCCAGGGCCGTATAACCGTCGGAGGCGGTCGCTACCTTATACCCTTCCTTTTCCAGGTTGAATTTGAGAATGTCGACGATACTCGGTTCGTCGTCCACTACCAGAATTTTCTCGTACATGATTTCTCCGCGTTTTTATACTCTTTATTTTTCTAAGATCTCTATATGAGCTTTGGCCGTAACGGTCTGCCCCGGAGGGATCAAATCGAAGCCGGCTTCTTCTCCCAGTTTTTCAACCAGGTTGGGGGCGTTGACCCTCCAGTTCTGGGGTTCCAGGCAGATGAAATGTCCGTTTTGATATGCGTTCCATACCATCCAGTGGCGGTAGAAGGGATCGACCGTATAACGGATCAGATAAGAGCCGTTATCGATCAGAGCTCCGTGGAAAGGTTTGCCGCCCATATCCAGCGGCTTGACCGTATAATGGTCGTCCATCTCCCACTGGCAGGGCAGCTGCCCCTGTCTGCGGAAAGCCTCTTCGCCTTCACTCAGGTCTCTGACGACGCCGCTGGGCAGCATGCGGTCGGTCATCTCTACCCGCTGCCCGATCGACAAGCGGATACGGGAAGTCGGCTCGACCGAAAAAGCACTGTGCCAGCCCAGCCCCAAAGGCATGGGATCCTCTCCTGTATTGGCCACCCGGATGGTCTGCTCCAGGCCTTCTTCGTCCAGTTCATAGGAAAGCCTTACTTTTCCTTCAACTGGAAACGAGTCGTAAAAACCATCGTCCTGCCCTAAGGTGAATTCCATAGTCAGGCCGGAATTGGACTGGCTGATCACCTTCCAGGGACGGGTGTGCAGGAAACCGTGCAGTGAATTGTTCCGCTCCGCTTCATTGATGGGAAAATGATACGTTTTGCCCGCTGCCGTAAAGGTCCCCCCGTCGATCCGGTTAGGCGGGAAAAGGACCGGCAGCCCGTAAGAAGTCGGTGTTTTAAGAAGTTCGTCGCGGCTGTCCGGTTCGTGAAGGGCCTTATACGTCCCCTTCTGAGTGATCTTTTCCAAAGACAGCAGGTGTCCTCCGTTTAAAGGTGCGACAAGAGCCTCGTAGGGGCCCTGGTTGATAGTGACGGTACTGATCCCGGGGATCTTTTCCATAGGTGCTCCTTTCAGCGCCCTAAAAGGGCCAGAGCGCGGTCCGGATAGTTGGTGATGACGGTATCGACGCCCATGCGGATGCAGCGCTTCAGGTCTTCCTCGCTGTTAGGCGTCCACACGTTAACGGCCTTTCCCAGAGCATGGCATTCGTCTACATCATCCTTATTGATGTTCAGGAAGTGAGGATGATAGGCCTGGGCTCCGACCAGACCCACGTAACGGCCCGGCTCGACCAGATCGTCGCTGCTGAGGACTCCGCAGTCGATCGAAGGATCGGTCCGCTTAACGTCCAAAAGGGCCGGATGATAGAAAGACGATACGATCAGGCGCCCGGTCAGTCCGTACTGCTGGGCTAAGCGGACGGTATCGATCGTCAGGAAAGACCGGTAACTGTCGATGGGGACCTTGACTTCTACGTTGATGGCGATCTGATTGGTGGTCATCCATTGAAAGACCTCTTCCATCAGAGGGATCTGAGCGCCGGCAAAGTCAGGGCTTTTCCAGCTGCCTACTTCGATCTCCTCGCGAAGGACCTTAGTAGGATAATCGTAGATGTGCCCCCGGACCGGTTCTCCTTTTATTCCTCCGAAAACGAGGTCGTCCACCGTCCAGCGGGCCGTACGGGCCATGACATCGTCATGGAAGATGACGAGCCCTCCGTCGCCGGTGCGCTGAACGTCCAGTTCAAAACCATCCGCACCAAACTCCAGGGCTTTCTGATAGGCCATCATGGTGTTCTCCGGCATAATGCCGCTGGCGCCTCTGTGTCCGTAAACTTTCATCTACATTCGCTTCCTTTCTTGGTATCTGTCTTTTATTCGTTTTCCTCGGTCTGTTTTTCCGCTTCGTCCTGATACGGCGGCCTGTCGCTGCTTATGCTCCCCTTGGCCGCTGCCTGGGAATAGTCATATACTCCCGCATAGTCGCTCGACGCTGTCGGCAGTCCTTTCTTTTTCAGATGGCGGTTCATCAGTTTGACGATAACAAAATAGATCAGGCCGAACAGGGGAACTCCGATCAGCATGCCGAAGAAGCCGAAGATGCCTCCGAATAAAAGCAGTGAAAAAGTGACCCAGAACTCATTGATACCCGTCCTATGGCCAACGATACGGGGGCCGATCACATTGCCGTCCAGCTGCTGCAGGATAATGATAAAGATAAGAAACTGCAGGCACTTGATGGGGCTGACGACCAATACGAGGATAGCCGAAGGGGCGGCACCGATGACCGGTCCGAAGAAGGGTATCATGTTGGTAACACCGACGACGACACTGATCAACAGGGAATAAGGTATCCTGAGGATCGAGGTGCCGATCAGGCATAAGATAGCGATGATAAGAGAATCCAGGATCTTGCCGTGGATAAAATCGCCGAAAATGTGATGGCCCTCCCTAAGGGTATCCAGGATATCGTCCGCGTGGGCCGGGTTGAAAAGAGCGAAGACGGCTTTTTTCAGCTGGTTGACGATCTTTTTCTTATCTCTCAGGACATAGACCGAAGCGATCAGGCCGATCAGAAGGTCCGCTATAAACTTGACCATGTCGACGACCCCGCTGGTGACCCGGGTCACCACTTCGTTGGCCAGTTTTGTAAGCCCGCTGCTCATCCAGCTTTTCAGGCTTTCCAGCGCGTTATCGATAAAATTGGAAAGAGCCTCGGCAACGTCCGGATGATTGGTGATATGGGAGTCGATAAAAGTCTGGATCGTGTTCGCGTAATCCGGGATGGAATTGATCATGGTCCCGATACTGTCGATGGTCCCGGGAATGATGGCCCACATGATCCCGGCAAAGATCCCTACGAAAGCCAAAAGGCCCAGAATAATGCCAAGCCATTTTGCTGTCTGGGCCCCGTGTTTCCGTTTTTTCAAAAAGCGGAGGAAAAAGCGCTCGATGGCCGCGCACATGGGCTCGACGATATAGGCGATGATCAGGCCGAAGATGACGCCGCGGACATAGCCGACAGCCTTACTGGCTCCCGCCTTGACGCTGGGAAAGCGAAAGATCAGGTAGAAGGTCAGCATCAAAAAGAGCATGAGAACAAAGATCCAGCGGCAGATGATCCTCATTCTGGAATCCAGCTTGGTCTCTTTTTCGTTCTCTTCCGGACGAAACCATCCCATGCCTGATCACCTCTTTCCTCTACTTTACGTGTACGTGATTATGGATATGACGCTCGCAATACTCGTAGTTACCGTTGCACTGGCTGCAGTAGCGGAAGGTCATGTTAGGGTCATCCAGTTCGGTAATGCCGCAGACAGCGCAGCGGTGAAAGGCTTTGCGCTGATCCCGGTCGACGGGTTTGGCCGCCGGTGCTGCCGGGCTTTGGCTGACCTGATCTTTGGGAACCTGGACAGGGGTGATGCGTCCGACTACCCTTCCGTTTTGAGGCTGCCCCACCGACCGGTTAAAGTCGCGGCGGCGCTTGCGGTCTTTAAGGCGCCGGATCCAGCCCGGTACAAAGTACAACAGATACGGTATGAAGGAAAAGAGGATCAGCATCCTGCCGGCAAGTCCCGCCTGAATAAATTCCACAGCGATGAAGACCAGCGAAATAACGCCGGCCCACTTGGCCTTCATAGGAATAAAGTAGAAAAGCAGGATCCGGGTATCCGGATATAAAGAAGCCAGGGCAATAAACATGGACTGGTAAAAATAGCTCATCTGGTCCAGCATGGTATTGACGTCAGTCAGGCTGACGCCGAAGATGCACAGCATGATCATGATGCTGATCCAGCCGGCCAGAAAGAAAAGATTAAAGCGGAAGGCTCCCCAGGCCCTTTCCAGGGCCTCTCCGATCCAGTAATAACAGAACAGGCTCAGCAGGGTCAGAAAGACATTGGAAAGAGGCGGCATAAAGGGGAAAGTAAAAATACGCCATACCTGCCCCTTTGCCACATAACTTGGGACAAAATTCAAATAAAAGATCAGCTGGGGCCGGATCATATACAGGACATAGACCGAGGCCATGCCTATGACCAGCCACCGCATCAGGTGCGGGACGGCAAAGCGTCCGAATTTTCGTTCTAATTTATCCAGCAATTACGTCTCCTTTCGGGGATCTTAGTCAGCCGGCTCCTCCTGCGCGTTTGAGGAGCGGCCGTGCTCTGCCAGCATCTTGTTCTTCAACTCGTACAAAGGTTCCGACAGGTCCACATGGACCTCCTGAGGATTGGTCAGGCGGCGGCTTTCAGGCCACAGGGTCTCCTGCTCCTTTTTGCAGTAAGCGGCGATGTCTTTCAAAGACGGTCTGTCGTAGACCATGCGGCCGTTTACGAAGATGGGGACCAGCATGCGGCGAAGGGTGTAGGTGCCGGGCTCGAAGGTCGTTTGTTTCCACCGGTACTGAGGATGAGTAATGGTCAGCGGTTTTGATTCGTCGTATTCTTCGCTGTCCAGGGCGATCAGATCCGCCTTGATCTTACCGGTGCTTTTGTCGTAGATGCGCCAGGTGTTTTTATAGCCGGGGTTGGTTATCTTTTCAGGGTTCTCGGAAATCTTGATCTTGGGGATCAGATCGCCCTGGTCGGTGCTTTCGGCCGCCATCTTGTAGACTCCGCCGAAGCTGGGATTGTCTTTGGCTGTGATCAGACGGGTGCCTACTCCCCACAGATGGATCTGGGCCCCCTGCAGTTTCAGATCCCGGATCAGATATTCGTCCAGATCGCTGGAAGCGGAGATCAGGGCATTGGGGAAGCCGGCTTCATCCAGCATGCGGCGTGCTTCTTTGGACAGGTAAGCCAGATCGCCGCTGTCCAGACGGATACCGTAGGACTTGGAATGAATGCCTTTTTCGCGCATTTCGGTAAAGACCTTGATGGCATTGGGGATGCCGCTCTTTAACGTATCGTAGGTGTCGACCAGAAGGATGCACATGTTGGGGTACATTTCCGCATATTTGCGGAAAGCTTCCAGCTCGCTGTCAAAACTCATGACCCAGCTGTGGGCGTGAGTCCCCTTGGGATCGCAGCCGAACATCTGAGCCGTCAGCACGTTGGAAGTGCCGCAGCAGCCGCCGATGACTGCCGCGCGGGCACCTAACGTTCCGGCGTCCGGTCCCTGAGCCCGGCGAAGACCGAATTCCATGACCGGATCCCCCTGGGCCGCCCAGTTGACCCGGGCGGACTTGGTAGCGATCAGGCTCTCATGGTTGATGATACAGGTAAGGGCCGTCTCGATCAGCTGCGCTTCCATGATGGGAGCTTTGATACGGACCAGAGGCTCCCGCGGAAAGACGACGCTGCCTTCCGGTACCGCATAGATCTCTCCGGTAAAGTGGAAACCGCGCAGATAGTCCAGAAAGTCCTCTTCAAACAGGTTCAGGCTGCGCAGATATTCGATATCGTCATCCGAAAAATGCAGATCGCGGATATAATCGATCAGCTGATCCAGGCCGGCCGCAATGGCAAAGGACGACCCGAAGGGGTTGTCCCGGTAGAACATATCAAAAACAGCGACTTTGTCTTTTTTGCCGAACTTGTAATAACCCTGCATCATGGTCAGTTCATACAAGTCGGTCATCATGGTCAGATTCTCATTACGATACATATCATAAGCGTCCTTTCTTATAGATATAGCGGCGTCCTTCCCGCCCTGCCAGCGTGATGGTCCCGGTCCTTTCCAGAGCTGAAACCGTCTGGCTGGCCTTCAGGCCCTGCCCCAGTTTCATGCTTTTGCAAAGGTCGGCCCGGCTGAAGGTTGCGGGAAGATCCGTCGGCAGCAGCCGGTCGAAATCCTCCGCTTTTTTCAACCATACCTCATTATACACCGAAAGGGGAAGCCGTTCCATCCTGTGAGACCCTTTCTTGCGGTCCCGGCTCCATCCGTCCAGGCTCCTGAACTCCTGAAGATCCAACAGGATGATCAGAAAATCCAGCCCCTTACGGTCCCATATGTCAGGCAGGCGCCAGATCTCGGGCAGGATATCCGCGGCCGACCCCCTGTGGGGAGACAGCCTTTTGGGACTGACCTCCCCCGTATCCGGGTCCACCCAGGACAGGAACTTGCGGTAAGCGACCGGAAAAACGACCGTAACTTGGTAGTCTTTGAGAAAAGAGTCAAGCTTGCCTCTCAGCCTGTCGAATGCCCGGGTCTGGATCTCAAAGATATGGCCGGTCTCAGGGTCGAATACGTCCGCTATATAAGGGCCTATCCTGACCTCATGATGGGCTTCGTCCGGATCCAGATAATATTTGAGGGTCGTATGGACCATGCGTTCCGACTGGGTGCCGATGGTGCTTTTCTGCCGTATCCTCGCTCTTTCGACAGATACCTTTAGCAGCTGCTGACGGTACTCAAAATCCTGATCCGCCTCATTGCTTTCCTTCATGACTGAGGCCGCCTTTATTCCGTTCTGAGGGCTACGACCGGATCTTTATGAGCAGCGCTGCGGCTGGGGATGATACCGGCCAGCAGGGTCAAAAGTACACTGATCCCGACCAGGATGAGGGCCGTCTGCCAGGGCAGATAGGCATTCAGATAACTGATCTTGGTCAGCCGGTGCAGCAGGGCGTTGACCGGGATACACAAAACATAGGTCAGCCCGACTCCGATCAGGCCTGACATAAGACCGATGATAATGGTCTCGGCATTGAACATGCTGGATACATCGAAGCGGGAGGCGCCGATCGACCGCAGGATACCGATCTCCTTGGTCCTCTCCTGGACCGAGATCAGGGTGATGACGCCGATCATGATCGACGAAACGATCAGGGAAATGGCCACAAAGGCGATCAGCACATAGGTGATCGCGTTCAGGATGGTCCTGGTCGAACTCATCATCAGGCCTACATAATCGGTATAGGTGATCTTTTTCATCTCATCCACCCCTTTGTTGTAGTCCTCGATCATGTCCTCCAGCACTTGCTTATTATCAAAACTGGACGCATACAGGTTGATGGACTTGGGATTATCCTTGTCCACGTACCCCATTGTCAACAGATTGTCTTCATAGGTCGAGTCGGAGAAGGTCAGCACTTTGGAATAGTACTCAGCGCACTGTTTGTCGCTGAGGGTGGGCAGCAGCTGATCCATGGCGTAAGCCAGCTGGTCCGCGTTCATGCCCGCCAGCTGCTCCTGGGCTGCCTGGGCCGTCTGGGCGGCCGTCTGCTGCTCGATCAGATCCTGATAGCTTTTCTTTACCTTTTCGTCCGTCATATCGGAAAGATAGGCATCGACATCCTCTTCCGACATGCCCAGCTGCTGGGTATAGGCGCTTTTAAGCTGCACCTTCATCTGATCGACGGTAACGCCCTGCATAGCTGTATCGACCGCCTGCTTTACCTGATCGTCGGAGGGGATGCTCATGATCTTGGCGTAAGCTGCCGCCTTTTCTTCGCCGTTCATGGCTTCCACCGCTTCGGTAAAGGCTGCGGCCTTCTTCTGGTCGTCCAAAGCATCGCTGTCCGAGAAGGGATGGCCTGTCAGGATATCCGTATTGGGGCTGTCCTTCTGGGCCTGCGCCGCCTGGGATTTTTCGCCCTGCTCGATCACATAGGTCTGCAGGGCTTCGGTATAGCCGACGGATCCGCTCAGCATGTTGGCGACCGCGTCCTGATTGGGACGGATGATGCCGCTGACCTTCAGTTCCAGTCCCTGATCGTACAGATACTGCAGGCCGGCATCGGTAGAACGTCTGTCCTCCCACAATCCGGTGGCATCATTGTAGCAATAGCAGTCTCCCGCCGATAAAAGATGGATCTTGATACCTGCCAGGTCCTGATAAGACCAGCTCTGGTCGTTTTTCTCCACTTCGGTACCGTCGACGGCCGCCTGAACGATAGCATCGATCCGTTCCTTAGGCTCCAGGCCCAGGGCGTATAAGGTCACATCATCCAGCTCATTATTTTTATTTAAGACCAGTACGATCTGGTCATAGGAATCCGGCCAGCTGCCGTATACCAGGTCATACTGTTTTTTGACCACGTCCGAAACCGAGGCGGAATTTTCTCCGTCCGGCAGCAGCTCTTCCCACATGACCGAACTGCCCCCGCCTGTGGTGTTCATAGCCGACATGATGGAGGAAGTGCTGGCGGCAAGGGAAGAATTGCTTCCCCCGGCAGCGCCGCCTGATTTTTCTGAGGACTCGGACGTGTCCATCCCCATCATCCGCCTGTACAGATCGCGGGACGTTTCCTCAGTATCGACCCGGACGATCTCTCCCTCCTTGTTTTCGGTATAGGCCAGGATATCCAGGTTATAGCCGTACTCGATTCCGGACAGGGCTTCCTTGATGCCGCCGTCCTCCACTGAGACCTTGCGCTGTTTCTGAATATAGGCATTAAGGCTTTGAAGATCATTGGTGGAGGTACCCAGATCGTTCATGGCGTTGAGCATGTCATACATGGACTCCTGCACATAGACCCGGTCCATGTCATGATCCGTGTCCTCATCGTCCTTGCCGGACGCCTGATTGACGAAAGTGTTCATGATGCTGGTCAGGTCCACCGTTTTGGCCTGCAGCTGCAGGGGATAGGCAGTCAGGGTCTGCTCCTGGACCGTGTTGATATAAGCGTTGAAGCCGGCGGACACCGAATAGATCAGAGCGATGCCGATAATGCCGATGCTTCCCGCAAACGAAGTCAGGATGGTGCGCCCCTTTTTGGTCCCCAGATTGCGCATGGACAGGCCGAAGGCCGTATGGAACTTCATACGGGGCTTATGGGTCAGTTTGCGCCGCTCCCTTTTGCTAAGGCTGCTCAGCTTTTGTTTCTTTTCTTCCTGGGCAGCCTCTTCCTGCTGCCACTCCGCATCGCCGATCGGATCGGAATCGTCTGTGATCTGCCCGTCCAGCATACGGATGATGCGGGTCGAGTACTGCATTGCCAGATCCGGGTTATGGGTAACCATAATGACCAGATGGGTCTTTGAAACTTTTTTCAGGATCTCCATGACCTGGACGCTGGTCGCTGTGTCCAGCGCCCCGGTCGGCTCGTCCGCCAGGATAATGTCCGGGTCGTTGACCAGGGCCCGGGCGATAGCTACCCGCTGCATCTGGCCTCCGGACATCTGGTTGGGCCGCTTGTGCAGCTGCTCCTTAAGGCCTACCGCCTCCAGGGCCTCTATGGCCCGCCGGCGGCGCTCCTTGCGGGAAACGCCCGACAAGGTCAGAGCCAGTTCGACATTGCCCAGCACCGTCTGATGAGGGATCAGGTTGTAGCTTTGAAACACGAAACCGATGGAACGGTTGCGGTAGGCGTCCCAGTCCCGGTTCTGATATTTGACAGTCGAAGTCCCGTTGATGACCAGGTCGCCGGAGGTAGCCTTGTCCAGGCCCCCGATGACGTTCAGCATGGTGGTCTTGCCGCATCCGGACGGTCCCAGGATGGATACGAATTCACTTTCCCTGAATTTGAGACTGACATTTTTCAGTGCATGGACTTTGCCGCTGCCGGCCGCGTAATCTTTTGATATCGACTTAAGTTCAAGCATAGGTGACTCTTTCTTTTCTTTCAATGAATGTACCAGTTTACCTTACCTTTTTTGCCGCAAAGGGTCAAGGCGGGTACAATAAGATTTGCAAAATCTTCACATTCACCGGCCTTTTGTAGTATACTTTTTCTAAGTATTGATTCTATATTTCGTATTTTCACGTATCCTAAAATCCGATAAACGACAAGGAGGTCCCCTATGCTTGTGGACTCAAAGATCTGGTTTGCCAACGACGAAAAGGGCCAGCCGGTCTATCTTCTTCCCCAAATGGCTAACCGCCACGGCCTGGTGGCCGGCGCTACCGGTACCGGCAAGACCGTTACCTTGAAAGTTCTGGCCGAATCCTTCAGCGAAATGGGTGTTCCGGTCTTTATGGCCGACGTCAAGGGCGATATTGCTTCCCTCGCCTGCCCCGGCACCGATTCCGAAGATATGCAGAAACGCATCGAACGCTTCGGCCTGGCCTCCCGCGGTTTCAGCTACCAGGGCTACCCGGTACAGCTGTGGGACCTGGAAGGAAAGATGGGCATACCCCTTCGCACCACGGTCTCGGAATTCGGTCCCGTCCTTATGGCCCGGGTGCTGGACTTAAACGATCTTCAGACCGATATCCTCAATATCCTCTTCCGCATAGCGGACGATCAGAAGCTGCTGCTGATCGACTTAAAAGATCTGAAGGCCATGCTCAACTATATCACCGACAACGCGGCGGATTTTCAGGCTGATTACGGCCGCATCTCCTCCGCTTCCACCGGCGCCATCATGAGAGCGGTCGTTGCCCTGGAAAGCGAAGGCGGTGCTGATTTCTTCGGCGACCCCGGTCTGTCTATCACCGACTGGCTGACCCTGGGCGAGGGCGGCAGGGGTATGATCAACATCCTGGACAGCCAGAGCCTGATCAACCATCCCCGTCTGTATTCGACCTTCCTTCTGTGGATGCTGTCGGAACTGTTCGAGACCCTGCCGGAAGTAGGCGACATGGCTAAACCGAAACTGATCTTCTTCTTCGATGAGGCCCATCTTCTTTTCAACGATACCCCCAAGGCCCTGATGGAAAAGATCGAACAGGTCGTCAAGCTGGTACGGTCCAAAGGTGTCGGCGTTTACTTCTGCACCCAGAATCCTTCCGATATCCCCGACGGAGTGCTGGCCCAGCTCAACAATAAGATCCAGCACGGCCTGCGTGCTTATACTCCCAAAGAGCAGAAAGCCGTCAGGGCCGCCGCGGACAGCTACCGGGCCAATCCTGAATTTGACACTTACCAGACCCTTCTGTCTTTGGGTACCGGTGAAGCGGTCGTCAGCCTGCTGGACGAAAAAGGCATCCCCTCCGTCGCCCAGCACGTTTCTGTCCTGCCGCCCAGGTCCCGCTTCGGCACCATCACCGACGCAGAACGCGATCAACTGATCAAGGGAAGCCTTCTTTACAGCAAATATGCCCAGGCTCAGGACCCGGATTCTGCCTATGAGTTTTTGCAGCGTATGAACGCTGCCAATGAACAGAAAAAGGCGGAAGATGCTCAAAAAGCCGCCGAAGAAAAGGCCGCCGCCAAGGAGCAGGCTGCCCAGCAGAAAGAAGCGGAGCGCCAGGCAAAGGCCAAGGAGCGCGAAAAAGAGCAGGCGGAAAAGCGGCAGAAAAATGCCTATAAATCCGCCGCCCGCAGTGTATCGTCCACGGTTGCCGGCACCGTCGGCCGCCAGCTGGGCAGGGCTGCCGGATCTTCCTTCGGTTCCTTCGGCAAACAGCTGGGCGGGAACCTGGGAGCTTCCCTGGGACGCGGTATCATAGGGACCCTGTTCAAGAAATGATCAGGCGCATGCGGTCCCGCGTTTTAAAAAACTGCATATAAAAAGATCCCTCTCAGGTAAGGGTGTGGCTTGTGCCGCTCCTTTGCCGGGAGGGGTCTTTATTTATACTTTTTCAGCCCAAGTTCACAGGGGCCTGGTCTCTTCCTTCAGCCATGCGGCCGTGTCTTCGTCAAGAAGAGGTGACAGTTCCTCATAGATCCTCTGATGATACTGGTCGACCCAGCGGATCTCTTGGTCCGTCAGCATCTCTTTGACGATCGCCTGGCGCTCATAGGGGCAGAGAGTCACAAAATTCATCTGGTCGAAGGTGCCCCACTCGTTCTGACACCAGCGCTCGACCATCATCAGGTTTTCGATGCGGACCCCGTATTTACCGGTCGGATAATAGCCGGGCTCATCGGAGATCAGCATACCGGGCACCAGGGTAACATTGCTCTGCCGGTAGGAGATGTTCATAGGCCCTTCGTGGACTCCCAGAAGATAGCCGACCCCGTGGCCGGTGCCGTGCTTGTAATCCAGAGCCTTATCCCACAGAGGCTTGCGGGCCAGGATATCCAGGTTGGTGCCGGAGATATGTTCCGGAAAGCGGGCGTGGCCCAGCTGCAGATGGCCTTTTAAAACCATCGTATAGGACTCCTTCATCTCGTCGGTCAAGGGTCCCAGGGCGATGGTGCGGGTGATATCGGTGGTGCCTTCCAGATACTGGGCGCCCGAGTCTACCAGCACGAATCCTTCCGGTTTCATGACCGCGCAGGACTCGGGAACCGGTTCGTAATGAACGATGGCCCCGTTCGGTCCGTAGCCGGCGATGGTGGTAAAACTAATGCCCAGCGAACCGGGCTGGGCTTTCCGCAGATCGTCCAGATACTCGGCTGCCTGGCACTCAGTGATGGGACGGTCCTTGACCGTCTCTTTTACCCATTTGATGAACCGGACCATGACGGCTCCGTCCTTGATATGGGCCTTGTAGATATTGGCCCGCTCGACGGTATTCTTCGTCCCCTTCATCTCGATCACCAGATCACGCACCAGCACCTTGACCCAGTCCTTGGGAATGCTTTCCAGCAGCAGTTCGTTGACTAAAGAGGGGTCGAGGGCGATCCGTTTGGCTCCCTGTCCGTCCAGGCTCTTAAGGGTCTTGGGCAGGTCATCATAAGGAAGGACTCTCACCCCGTCTTTTTCCAGCGCATCTTTCATATCCTCTTTGACCTTGTCCGGGTCGATGAATAGACGGCAGCTGTCCGTGCCGACCAGGGTAAAGGCATAGGGAACGGGAGTCCCCTCAATGTCGCTTCCGCGAAGATTGAGCAGCCAGGCTGTGCTTTCCAGCGAGGCGATCAGATAATAGTCGGCTCCCCCGCCGATCTTTCGGTCGTCGGTCAGGACCCCGTCCGCTACGCAGTCGGCTTTTTCTTCCTTTTCCTCTGATGTACTCATAGAATAACGGAGGCGGCCCAACTTTTCCGCCCGGCTTTCGCCGGTATACTCGACTGCAAGATCAAAGATGGGACCTTTAGGAAGAGCCGGCCGGTCGGTCCAGATCTGTCCCACCAGGTCTTTGTCCGCTTCTACGACGATTTTTTTCCGGTCCAGGAAGCGTTTGAGCTGAGCCATCTGGGAGGCACTGATCGTGCGCCCGTCGACGAAGAGCTTTCCCCCCTGGGGGACATTATCCACGATCCACTGGGCGTAGGAAGGCACTCCCGGTTCACCGATCTTCATCAGCTGGACTTCGGAGTCTTTGGTCTGCTCTTCTCCCTGCAGAAAATAGCGTCCGTCCACCCAGACCGCCGACTGATCCTTTGTGCAGACAAAGGTCCCGGCCGAACCGGTAAAACCGGACATATAGGCGCGGCACTGCCAGTAGGGAGCTACGTACTCACTCTGGTGAGCGTCCTGAGACAGGACCAGACAGACATCAGCCCCGGCTTCTTTCATGGCCCCTCTGAGGGCCCGGATACGTTCGTTAATTGTCATTTTCGATCGTTCCTTTCTGATTTTTACCTGGATTTTTACGAAAAAAGCGGGACGGCTCCGGGCCGACCCGCCTTTTTATTGCTTATTCAAAGTAGCGGACACCGTTTTCGAACAGGTGCATATCCTTTTCGCCCCAAATGTTCTTGGCAACGTTGTCGCCGATACGTTCGCTGTGGCCCATCTTGCCCAGCACGCGGCCGTCCGGCGAGCAGATGCCCTCGACCGCCCACATGGATCCGTTGGGGTTGTAGGGGATCTTCATGGACGGAACACCGTCTTCGTCCACATACTGAGTCGCGATCTGGTGGTTGGCCTCCAGCTTCTCCAGCATTTCAAGGGAAGCTACGAAGCGGCCTTCGCCGTGGGATACCGGAATGGTATAAACATCGCCGGGCTGACTGCCATAGAGCCAGGGCGACTTGCAGCTGGTCACCCGGGTGCGTACCATGCAGGATACGTGGCGGCCCAGGGTATTGTAGGTCAGAGTCGGATCTTCCTTAGTCAGCGGACGGATCTCTCCGTAAGGCACCAGACCCAGCTTGATCAGAGCCTGGAAGCCGTTGCAGATGCCCAGAGCCAGGCCGCCTTTCTGATCCAAAAGGCGCATGGTCGCTTCGGCTACCTTCTCGTTGGAGAAGACGGTCGCGATGAACTTGCCGGATCCTTCGGGCTCGTCGCCGGCCGAGAAACCGCCGGACAGCATCAGGATCTGTGCCTGGTCCAGACGTTTTACGATCTGATCCAGAGACTCGGTGATATCTTCAGGTGTCCGGTTGCGGAAGACGAACACATCCGGCTCGGCGCCGGCCATCTTGAAGGCGCGGGCCGTATCGTACTCGCAGTTGGTGCCGGGGAATACCGGGATGAAGACTCTGGGCTTTGCAGTCTTGATACCCATGTAGACCGGCTTTTCCAGAGGTTTGAACAGAGCGGCGTCTCCAAGCTCGCTTCCCGCGTCGGCCTGGGTGTGGTAGACCCTCTCCAGCTTTCCGTTATAAGCCTTTTCGGTCTCTTCCAGCGAAATGGACTGACCGCCAAGAGTGAAATCGTCCTTGGCGCTGATCTGTCCCAGCAGGATACCATTGTCGACAAACAGCTCTTTGTCTTCTTCATAGCCCTGGTCGGATACTTCGACGACCAGAGATCCGTAGACCGGAGCCGCAGCCAGGAGATCCTTAGCTTCCTCGCGGAAAGTAAAGCCAAAGCCGTTGCCCATAGCCATCTTGGTCACGGACTCGATAAGGCCGCCCGCGGTTACCGCGTAAGCCGCCTTGATATAGCCTTTCTTTTCCGCCTCATATACCGCGTCGAACAGTTTCTCTGCCTGCTTGAAGTCGGTCGTAAGATCATCTTTCAGATCCACCGGCAGATAAACGGCCTTGTCTTTTGCCTTCTTGAACTCAGGAGTCAGGATATCATCGGAATTGAGCCAGTCGACCGCGATAGAGATCAGGGTAGGCGGAACATCGATATCGTTGAAGGAACCGGACATGGAATCCTTGCCTCCGATGGAGGGCAGGTTCAGTTCTTTCTGAGCCTGATAAGCGCCCAGCAGGGAAGCAAAGGGCTTGCCCCAGCGGGTAGGATCCTTGGTCATCCTTTCAAAGAATTCCTGGAAAGAGAAGCGGATCTTGTGCCAGTCGCCTCCGGCTGCCACGATCTTGGCAACGGATTCGACAACGGCGTACATGGCCCCGTGGTAAGGGCTCCAGGAGGATACATAAGGATCATAGCCATAGGCCATCAGGGAAGCCGTCTTGGTCTCCAGTCCGGGGCCGACCGGTATCTTGGCGGCCATGGTCTGGATAGGCGTCGTCTGACGGCGGCCGCCGTAAGGCAGCAGCACGGTCGAAGCGCCGATGGTGGAGTCGAACATCTCTACGAGGCCCTTCTGGCTGGCAACGGACAGATCGGATACGACCGTCTTGACCTGCTCGGCAAAACTTCCCGCTTTGGCCGCGGTCTCCGGCAGGCTCTCGGGAGCCTTGTCCTCCGGTTTTTCCACCTTGACCGTGGTATAACTCTTGGCGCCGTTGGTATTTAAAAACTCACGGCTCATATCCACGATGGCCTTGCCCTTCCAATACATGCGCAGGCGGGGTTCTTCGGTCACTTGCGCGACGGTCGTGGTCTCCAGGTTTTCTTCCGACGCATACTTTTTAAATTCGGCTTCGTCTTTGGGATCGACAACGACCGCCATACGTTCCTGGGATTCGGAAATGGCCAGTTCGGTCCCGTCCAGGCCGGCATACTTTTTGGGAACCAGATCCAGGTTGATCTTCAGGCCGTCCGCCAGCTCGCCGATAGCTACGCTGACGCCGCCGGCTCCGAAGTCGTTGCAGATCTTGATCAGATGAGCGGCTTCCGGACGGCGGAAAAGGCGCTGCAGCTTGCGCTCGGTGGGAGCGTTTCCTTTTTGAACTTCGGCTCCGCAGGTAGTCAGAGACTGGCTGTTGTGAGCCTTGGAGGATCCGGTCGCGCCGCCGATGCCGTCACGGCCGGTACGGCCGCCCAGCAGAATGACTACATCGCCGGGGTCCGCATGTTCACGGATGATATTTTTACGGGGAGCCGCCGCCATAACGGCGCCCAGTTCCATGTGTTTGGCTACATAGCCCGGATGATAGATCTCTTTGACATAGCCGGTGGCCAGTCCGATCTGGTTGCCGTAGGAGGAGTAGCCGTGGGCTGCCTCGCGGACGATCTTGCGCTGGGGCAGTTTGCCGGGCAGGGTGTCCTTGAGATGTCCGGTGGGATCCGCGGCGCCGGTCAGGCGCATGGCCTGATATACATAAGCCCGTCCCGACAGAGGATCGCGGATGGCGCCGCCCAGGCAGGTGGCCGCGCCGCCGAAAGGTTCGATCTCAGTAGGATGGTTGTGGGTCTCGTTCTTGAACATGAGCAGCCACTCTTCGGTCTTCCCGTCGACATCGACCGGGATGACGATGGAGCAGGCATTGATCTCATCGGATTTTTCCTGATCGTTCAGCCCGCCTCTTGCCTTGATCTCGCGCATAGCCTGCAGGGCAATATCCATCAGGCACTCGGGCTTTTGCTCGCGGCCCAGCTCCCTGCGTCCCTCCAGATATTCGGCATAGGAAGCTTCGATGGGCTCGGTCAGCAGGCTTTTTTCAACATCAACGTCCTTGATGACCGTCGCGAAAGTGGTGTGGCGGCAGTGGTCGGACCAATAGGTATCCAGCACCCGGATCTCGGTGATGGTGGGATCCCGATGCTCTACATTTTTAAAATAATTCTGAGTGTGTACCAGATCGGCATGGCTCATGGCCAGGCCCAGTTTTTCCAGCAGGCCTTCTACCTGATCGTCCGTCATGTCGATGAAACCGTCGACGGTGTCGACATGATCCGGCATATGGTAGGTCACGGTCAGGGTATCCGGTTTTTCCAGGGAGGCTTCGCGGGAGTCGACAGCATTGATGCAATAAGCCTTGATGCGCGCAAGGTCTTCGTCGGACAGATCGCCGGTCAAAAGATATACTTTCGCGCAGGCTACCTGAGGATCCTCGTCTGCCTTCAAAATGCGGATACACTGCTCGGCGGAGTCGGCTCTCTGGTCATACTGTCCGGGAAGATATTCGACAGCGAAGAGGCGCTTGCCTTTTGCTTTGTCCGGCAGGGACTCTTCATACACGTCGTCGACCGGGGCCTCGGACAGAATTCTCGCAACCGCTCTTTTGTATGTGTCATCGGATATATTTTCGACATCATACCGGTTCAGAATCTCCAGATCCGTCAGGCTGGTCAGATTCAGGCTGGTTTTCAGGTCGTGTAACAGGCCCGACGCTTCTACCCGGAAACCGGGCTTTTTTTCGACGTAAATTCGTCTTACCGACATAGCTGCCTCCTGATTGTAAGCCAAAGGAAGGGGCGCCGGCCCAAAGCCGGTACCCTTTGATTTATACAGATTTGACAATGATTATAGCACCGGCTCTTTGCCCCTGTAAAGAATGAAGAATGACGGGCCCCCTTCTTGCCGCGGGCCCATTCATTGTGAAAGCTTGCCGGGGGCCGATCCATTGTGATACATTGATAATAAAACAATCAGATCAAGGAGGCACAATATGTATTCTTATTTTCCTTCCTGCAATTTTACCCGGATCTATCCTCAGACATCTTTACGCATCAAGACTTTCCTTCGTTCCCGCGGAGTTTTGGTGCTGGGCTGCTGCCGGGTCACCCACGGACAGCTTAGCGACCCCGCCTCACCGGCCTTTGATACGACCCCGCTGACCATCTGCCAGTCCTGTAATCTGATCGTCAGCGAAAGGTCCGGCCGGGATCCGGTCAGTCTTTTTGAGTATCTGGATTCTTTGACCGATGTGACCTGGCCTTCCTACCACGGTGAAAAAATGGTGCTGATCGATCCCTACCGGTCCCTGCAGAATGAAAATGAACGTAAGGCGGTACGGAGTCTTCTTAAAAAGATGGAGGTCGATTATACGGAGGCGGCTCCCGCCGACTTCGACGGCCGCTTTTTGTACCGCCCCGTGGCAGCCGGAAACTTGAAACTTGCCCCTAAGGCCTTCAGCCCTTATTTAGACAAAGTCGATCCCTTATCCGACGACCGATATGCCGCCGCCATGAAAGCTTTCATGACCGAAGAACGCTTCCCGACAAAACGAGTCGTTTCCTACTCAAATACCGCCGTCCCCGCCCTCAAAGACTATCTGCCTCAGGGCCACACCGGCGTGCACGTGGCAGAGCTGCTCTTTCCGGAGGATTGAAGTCCTGATTCCTGCAGACCCCGGCGGCCTGCAGCAGCCGCCGGCGGACAAAACGACCGAAAACGCTGATTTTATCCGCCAATTTTGAGATGATAAGGGTGACAAAGGCGGATAAGAACCATGGATTTCGTGGTTCTTATCCGCCTTTTCAAGTCTCCAAGCGGAAAAATTGGCAGAAAAAAATCGTTCATTATGAGATTTTTTCCGTCTTGCTTCCTTTTCATCTTTCGAAAATGGCGGAAAAAATTCGCTAAAAAAATGTTTTTATCCGCCTTCCGGTCAAAGCCGCCCATTCGGGGCTGCCACCTAACGCTTCCCAGCCTATATATCCCGTTCAGCGCCGCGCTTTTGCCTTTTTCCTGTCAGTCAGATTCAGAATAAGCCCTGTCAGGCAGGCAAAAACCATTAGAACAGCGGACGCGATGACTTCGTCCTTGTTGATATCGGCAAAATGAAATCCCTTTTTTTCAGTGTCTTTTTTCTTCTTACCAAAAATAGCCATAAAGGTTCTCCTTTCGTCCTATTCCTATCCCTTTTGTCTTATTTCTTTCCCTTTCGTGCTTTCGTGCTATTGTCCTATTTTTCCTCTTCCGTGTCTTATTCGATCAGCCTTGTCAGTCCGGTATCGGCCCACAGATGCAGCTGGTGCAGGGCCCGTGTGATAGCCACATACAAGAGTTTGGCTGACTTGGGATCATCCGGATAATTGTCCGGCGTTGCCTGATAGATCATGACCAGATCGAACTCAAGACCTTTTACCAGCTCGATGGGCAGCACCATCAGCTTGCAGTCCTCCAGGGTAAAGAGCCCCGGATCCAGCTTCTTCAACTGATCTTCGACAAAGGCGGCCTCTTCCGAAGTACGGCAGACGACCGCGCAGGAGCGGTCCCCCTTCGAGGCTGCGCCGCGGACATGTTCAGCGATAAGCCGGATCTGGTCCCTGGCAGGCACGATCGAGGCATCTACCGGATCGCCGTGGCGAATGACCGGATCGATGCGGTAGCGGCTCTTACTGGCCTTGGTCAGCACTTTCCCCGCAAATTCCGAGATCTCGATAGTGTTACGGTAACTTTTGGACAGGATCTGGAAGCGGTCATTACGGTTGTTGAACACCTCTTTGACCACCGGCTCCCAGTCATTCATACCTGTTTCATAGTGAATGTTCTGCGATACATCGCCCATGATGGTGAAATAGCAGCCCGTCTCCAGCTTTTTTAACACGTAATAGATCATCTCGCCGAAATCCTGAGCTTCGTCGATGATGATCTGGCCGAAGGGCTGCGGCTCTTCGATCTGGGTAAAATAACGGCGGATCAGGGCCATAGAGGCCATGTCGTAAACATCCAGACGTCCTGCCTCTACCCGGGCAGTCACCTGAGCCAGGAGGGAAGGGCTGACAAGGTCGGGATTCTGGTCCGCGTAATCGGCCAGAAAGCGGATATAAACCTGTCGTACGTCGCTGTAGCCCCGGCTGAAGTCGAAATAATGGGCGTAGACCTTCATCTCTTCCTTCTGGATGCGGCGGTACAGAGCAAACTCCGGATCCTCCTTGGTACGGCTGCACAGCATGCGGATGCGGCGCACCAGTGTTTCGTTGAGCAGCTTTTCCAGGCGGGCCGTCGACCAGCCGCGGCGGTAATTGAGAAGGTCGTACATAGCCTGCCTTGACAGGATCACACCCAGTTTATCGTCTTCGATCGTCTTGGGTTTGAGGAGTTTGAACCAGATGCGGGAGCACCATTTATCCAGGGTCTTGACAAAGTCCATGCGGCAGCGGAAGGCTTCCTCCGCCTTTACCGGGACGGTCTCATATGACTTTTTCCAGTCCTCCTCCATCTCCTCCCGGATAAAAAGATCCATCCGCCTTTCATAGACATGGTCTACTTCCAGTTCGGGAAGGCCGCTGACGATGTAGCTCAGCAGCATATCCGACGAGGCGATGATACAGAAATCTTCCGGTTTGAAGCGCTTGGGATAATTGTAAAGAATATGCGATATCTTATGCAGAGCGACCGTAGTCTTGCCCGATCCGGCGACCCCTTGCACGATGGTGTTATGGTAGGGATTCTGGCGGATGATCTCGTCCTGTTCTTTCTGGATGGTTGCGATGATATCCCCCAGGACCACGTCCTTATGCTGAGCCAGATATTTGACCAAAAGCTCGTCGTTGGCCGCCACGTCGCTGTCGTAATAGCCGTTCAGGATGCCCTTTTCGATATCGAAGGTCCGCTTCAGCACCAAGTCCACGTCCACCGCTTCCTGCTCGGGGACCTCATACCGGGCCTTGCCCAGCTGGGACTCATAGTAAAGCTTGGCTACCGGTGCCCGCCAGTCGACCACGACCGTCTCGGCAGCTTCGTCCTTATCGACCGCCGCTTTCGAAATACCGTGTTTGCCGATGTAAATGCTCTGCTGGCTGCCTTCCGCCGTCTCTTCGTAATCGATGCGGCCGAAATACGGCTTGTCCAGGGCCTTGCGGTTTTTATCCAGCTGCTCGTAAATGTGGGACAGCATGCTGGAAGCGATCGCCAGGTTCTGCGACATCTGGGAGTTCAGCTCCCTATCGCGCGGGGTGATCTTATCGTTCAGTTCATCCCGCTCCTGCCGTACCGTCTTCACTTCCTTCTCATACAGGCGGAGGTTGTCGGCTACGATCTTTTCTGTTTGCCGAAGATGTTCCTCTTCGTTTCGAACGAATGGTTTCATGATGGATTATCCAGCTGTACGATCGACGCGACCGGCACCAGATCCCGGTCCTTAAGAGTCTGCTCGGCGATCTCCGTCATAGCGGTCGTCCCGGCTATATAATCAGCGGACGTAGTCCAGACCACTGCCGTAAAGATCTGTTTCCCGTTTTCAATACGGCTGAGGAAAGCGTCCGGGGCCGGGTCCTTCAGAATGGTATCGATCCCCGCGGCCGTCTTCTTGAGCATGTCGTCGACCATAGCAATGTCGGCGCCGGCCTTGACTTCGAAATCGATGGGAGCACGGCGTACGCCCAGGGCCGTGAAGTTGGTGATGGCGACATTGGTCAGCGAGCTGTTGGGAACGATGACCTTGGTATTGCCGGGAAAAGAGACCAGGACCGTATTAAATACGTCGATCTCTTTGACTTTTCCTTCGAAGGTCCCGGTGGAAATATAATCCCCGACCGTAAAAGGTTTGGTGATATTAATCAGCAGCCCCGCTATCAGGTTCCCCAGCACTCCTTGCAGAGCCAGGGAAACCGCCACGCCGGCAGAAGCCAGGACCGTAATAAAAGTGGACAGAGGGATGCCCAGGATGCCGGCAATGGTCAGCACCATCAGGGTTATCAAAACGACATTGACGATATTACGGACGATATTCTGAGCGCCGGGATTCAGCTTCTGATATCCCTTTCCCCTGTAGATCAGTTTTTTGATGACACGGATCAGAACGATCCCGATGACCAGAACGACCAGAGCACCCAGGATCTTCCAGCCCATTTGGGTAGCTACCGTCCGGATCTGGTCCCAGACGCCAGCGGCCGCGTTTTCACTTTCCATGAAACTTTCTTCGCCTCCTTTTGCCACAAACAGCCAGGCCGGACGCGATCTCCGGCCTGACTGATTTATAAAAACCATGTGTATCTGTAGACTGAACTTGTACGATCTTACAAGTGTACAAACGTACAATGTACGATCGTACATTGTACGTTTACTTGTTCAGCATCTCATTGGCTGTTTTGACCAGGTTGTCCGCGCTGAGGCCGTACAGCTTCAAAACGTCGGCAGCCGGTCCCGAGCATCCGAACTCGTCCCGGACTCCTACTCTTTTAAGAGGAGTCGGCAGGTTCTCGGACAGGCAGGCGGCGACGGCCTCGCCCATTCCTCCGATGATGTTGTGCTCTTCCGCAGTAATGATATGGCCGGTCTCCTTAGCCGCCTTCAAAACGGCTTCCTGATCCAGAGGTTTGATGGTCGCCATGTTTACCACCCGGCAGCTGATGCCCTGCTGGTCCAATACAGCCGCTGCGTCCATGGCTTCTTTGACCAGAAGGCCGGTAGCGATGATTGTGATGTCCCTGCCGTCTTTCAGAGTCTCGGCCTTGCCGATCTGAAAATGATAGGTATCCGGATCGTTAAAGACCGGAACAGCCAGACGTCCCAGGCGGATGTATACAGGGCCGACATAATCATAAGCCGCCTTGACGGCTGCCCTGGCCTCGGTATCATCGGCCGGATTGATCACGACCATACCGGGGATGGTCCGCATCAGGGCGATATCTTCCAGGCACTGATGGGTCGCTCCGTCTTCACCGACGGAAAGACCGGCATGAGTCGCGCAGATCTTTACGTTGCAGTGTCCATAGCCGATACTGTTGCGCACCTGCTCGAAAGCGCGGCCTGCCGCGAACATGGCAAAACTGGAAATGAAAGGGACCAGCCCCGTCGTGGAAAGACCGGCAGCCACCGCTGCCATGTTGGCTTCCTGGATACCGCAGTCAAAGTGGCGGTCGGGAAATTCCTTCTTGAGCATGCCGGTACGGGTCGAGTCTGCCAGATCCGCGTCCAGGGCTACCACATTATCATGTTCTTTTGCCAGCTCCACCAGGGCATGGCCGTAACTGTCGCGTGTCGCGATCTTTTTGTCCGTAATCATGCCTCTGCCTCCAGTTTCGCAAGGGTCTCTTCCAATTCTTTTCTGGCAGCTTTGTACTGCTCCTCGTTGGGAGCCTTGCCGTGCCAGCCGACCTGGTTTTCCATAAAGGATACGCCTTTGCCCTTGACCGTCTTCAGGATGATGCAGTAGGCTTTGCCCTTGGTCTTTTTGGCCCGGTCCATGGCCGCTTCGATCTGCCCGAAGTCATGGCCGTCAATGGTCTCCACCTCAAGGCCGAAAGCCTTCATTTTCTCGTCGATGGGATAAGAACTCATGACCTGATCGATGGGGCCGTCGATCTGCAGATTGTTGTTGTCGATCATGACGCAGAGGTTGTCCAGCTTATATTTGGAAGCAAACATCATTGCCTCCCAGACCTCGCCTTCTTCGATCTCTCCGTCTCCAAGCAGGGTATATACACGGGCGTTTTTCTTCTGGTATTTCAGGCCCAGGGCCATGCCGCAGGCTGTCGAAACGCCCTGCCCCAGACTTCCGGTGGACATATCGACTCCGGGAGTCTCCCTCATATTGGGATGTCCCTGCAGGTAACTGCCGATCCGGCGCAGCGTCGTCAGATCTTTGACCGGGAAAAAGCCCTTCTCCGCCAGGCCCGCGTACAGAGCCGGCGCCGCATGCCCCTTGGACAAAACGAAACGGTCACGGTCTTCCCACCGGGGATTTGAAGGGTCAACGTTCAGTTCTTTTTCGTACAGGTAGGTAAGCACATCCGCTGCGGAAAGACTGCCGCCCGGATGTCCGCTTTTGGCCGAATATACTTCGTCTAAGATGTCCAGCCTTACCTTGGCGGCCTTCAGACGCAGCTGTCGTTCTTCTTCCAATGTCATGATGATCTCCTTACTGTCAGGCTTTGGCTGCCTCAGCCTGGGATAAAGCAGCCTCAAGTCCTCTGGCCAGCTGGTCGGGGCAGCTGGTCGGCTTACTGCCGCAGCGGATGCCCTTGATGCGGGAAATCGCCTCATCCACGTCCATTCCTTCGATCAGGCGGGCCACCCCCTGTGTATTACCGTTGCATCCGCCCACAAATTGAACGTCATGCACCTTATGGTCACGAATATCAAAATAGATCTCAACCGAGCAAGTGCCCTGAGTCTTATATTTATACATCATTTGTCCTCCTGACTGTGAATGAATCATGTTTCCTGATAGTATACCAGAATTTTGCCCGCAAAAACACCTTTTTTGAGAAAACCATTGCCAACAAATGGACGGCTGTATGCCCTCTATTTGTCAGCTATTCGCTTGAGCTGATATATTGACTTTCACGGACCGTCATTTTACTATTCATCTTATGGATATGAATACACAGCCGTCTTCTTCGCACCGTTCCGGCCGCGGCCGGATAGGTACGCTTCCGTTTATCATTTTGATACTGGTCCTGATCGACCTGGCCGCCGGCTCGGTCTTTCTTTTATTTTCCGCGAATCTTGACCGTAATACCCGTCTCTTCGCTATTTCCCGTCAGTCAGAATACAACGACCTGTTGACTTCCTCCTATCAGGAGAAAGACTTCGACCGCATGGCCATGGTCATCGAAGACTACGACATCGATGAAACCGAGGGAGAGTACGATGTCTATCTGCAGGCAGCAGAAATGTACGATATCATGCGGTCGATCCGACAGATATTATCCTACGGGCAAAGCCACAAAGACAGCCGCATCCGCTCGGGCCTGACCAGCACGGATTTCGTACGCCTGGGAAAGCTGGCCGATCAGTTATATCATTTCGACAAGAACACTCGTTTTTCACAGGTGTTTCAAAGCAATCAGCCCATCCTTTCGGATTTTCAGACGGAGCTGGACTGCGGTCTTAAGGAAGAGCTGGGCATGACCGACAGTCAGATCGCTTCTTTTAAAGAAAATCTTTCGTCTCCTTCCCAGCTGGCGGTCCTCTGGGACCGGATCAATCAGAATAAGGAGGCAGAGCCGTGAAACTCACTATGAAACGCAGCTTCCGCCTCTTCCTGCGGCTACTTGCCATCGCCGTTTTACTGCTTCTCTTGGTTTTGATCATCAGTGCCTTTGTCCTGAAACTTAACCGCAGAAGGCCCGGCGGTGAAAATCTGACCCCCTATCTGTCTCACGCAGAAATACTCTATCAGGACCAGGACTTTCAGGAACTGTCCGACTATCTTGATAAAAACCGCCTTTATCAGGTGGATTTTGACAAATACTGGGAGATACTCCGCATCCGCCGCCAGATCGCCCTGATGGCAAAATTAAGGGAGGACCCTTCCCAAAAGGCCCAGGATTACTACGACAGGATCCTGGATCAGCTGAATTCCGGCTATTCCGCTTTTGATCCCGAGAACCAGTCCATGGCCCAGCCCTGGCTGAAAGGATTCATGCCATGAAAAAAGGACTCTTGTCCGGATAAGCTCTTATCCGAATAAGGGTCCTTTTTTATTCAGTCGGTCTGCCAGCCGGGCAAAGGCTTCCAGATCCAGGGCTTCGCCCCGGACCTTCTCGTCCAGCCCGATATCATGAAGCGCTTCCGTTACCTCTTCTTTACTGAAGGAAAGTTGAGGACTGCCGGACAAACTGTTGACCAGGGTCTTGCGCCGCTGGCCGAACGAAGCTCGGATCAGTGAAAACATCAGTTTTTCGTTGGCGGTACGGACCGGAGGTTTTTCCCGCCGGGTCAGCCGGATCACGGCCGAGCCCACATTAGGGCGGGGTATAAAACAATTTTTGGGAACGTGAGCCGCAAGGTAAGGCTCCGCGTAATACTGGACAGCCAAAGACAAAGCGCCGTATTCTTTGCTGCCTGGTTTTGCCTGCATCCTTTGGGCTACCTCCTCCTGCACCATAACCACCACCATGGACAGGGGGACACCGCTTTCAAACAAGCCCATGATAATAGGTGTCGTGATGTAATAGGGCAGGTTGGCGACCACCTTGACCGGCCGGTCAAGGCCATGCTCTTTAAAAAAAGCCGCAAGATCCAGGGACATAAAATCCGCGTGGACCAGATCAACATTGGGATAGGCGGCCAGATTTTCGTTAAGGATGCTGATCAGACGGTCGTCGATCTCTACCGCGACCACTTTTTTTGTCCGCTCGGCCATGATCTGAGTCAGGCTTCCGATGCCGGGGCCGATCTCCAGACACAGGTCATCCTCTTTAAGATCGGCGCTGGCCGCGATCTTACCAAGCACATGCAGGTCGATCAGGAAATTCTGGCCGAACTGCTTTTTGAACTGAAAGTCGTATTTCTGCAGGACTGCGATGGTATTCTGAGGCTCCGCGATCAAGGGCGGCAGCGAAGGGTCCCGGTCCCTAAGGTCGATGGCGGAAATATTCTTTTTAGTATGGCTGCTCATTCCTGATTCCATTTAAAGAGGCGGCGGGCATTTTCGCTTGTCACCTTAGCTACCTCTTCTATGGTGACGCCTTTGATCTGAGCGATCTTTTCTGCCACATAGAGGAGGTTGGACGAATCATTGCGGGTGCCGCGTTTGGGCGCCGGGGCCAGATAGGGGCAGTCCGTTTCCAGCAGCAGGTGAGACAGGTCGATCTCTTCAACGACCCGTATCAGCTTTTTAACGTTGGCAAAGGTGACCATGCCCCCTACACCCAGATAAAAACCCATAGAGACGTATTCTTTTGCCATCTGCACATCGCCGGAATAGGCATGGATGACTCCGCCGACCCGGTCGGCTTCGCCCTCTTTGATGATATCCATGGTATCTTTGGCTGCGTCCCGGCTGTGGACGATGATGGGAAGATCCAGTTCCTTAGCCAGCTCGATCTGCTCCAGGAACCAATCTTTCTGGTCCTCTTTGGTATCCGGTTTATAGTGGTAATCCAGGCCGATCTCCCCGATAGCAACAACTTTGTCACTGCTGTAGGCCAGATCGAAGATAGCGGCCGAATCCTCAGGGGTCAGACCATTGATCTCTTCCGGATGCACACCGACGGCTGCGTACAGATAAGGATACTTATCCGCCAGCCCAAGTACCTTATCATTGGACTCAAGAGTGCTGGCACAGTCCACGATGGCGTCGATGCCGGCCTGATGAAGGGACGGTATCAGCTTATCCCGGTCCTTATCAAAAGCCGCGTCATCATAATGAGCGTGTGAATCGATAAACATAGTCCGCCCTCAGCCGACCAGACCGCCGTCCGGAGCATCCTGACTGGAAGGAGCCAGCAGGCAGTAGCCTCCGTCGGCCGCGTCGCAGGACAGGATCATTCCTTCCGAGATCTCTCCCGCCAATTTAGCCGGTTTCAGGTTGGTAACAACGATCACCTTTTTGTCGACCAGATCTTCCGGTTTGTAGTACTTGGCAATGCCGGACAGGACCTGGCGGGTCTCATTGCCGATCTTAAGCTGGAATTTCAGCAGTTTCTTTGAGTTGGCGACTTTCTCGCAGGACAGGACAAGGGCTACCTTCATCTCGATCTTGTCGAAATCGTCGATGCTGATCTGAGCCTTGGCGGGAGCCTCTTTGACCCCCTCCCCGCTTCCTTCAGCCTTGGCAGCTGTCTCGGCCTTCTTTGGCTCTGCCTCCGGCAGTGCTGCTTCTATGGCTGCTTCCTTTTCCTCATTCTCTTTTCTGATCTCGTCCAGGGTCTTCTGAAGATCCAGGCGGGCAAAGAGGACTTTAGGCTCGCCTACCTTGTCGCCTTCTTTGAAAAAGCCGAAGGTTTCCAAAGATTCAAGGGTACGGCCTTCCTGTGCGCATCCCAGCTGGTCCAGGATGGCTTTGCTGGTATCGGGCAGGAAACTTTCCAGAAGAACACCGATATAGCGGATCGCTTCCAGCAGATTGTAAAGGACACTGCCCAGGCGGTCCATGTTTTCTTCGTTCTTGGCCAGGGCCCAGGGAGTGGTCTCATCGATATATTTGTTGCAGCGGCGGGCCAGCGAAAGGATCGCCTCGACGGCATCCGCTATATGCAGGCTAAGCATATCATCATGGACCGCTTTAACGGTATCCTGTGCGCACCGGATCAGGTCCCGGTCCAGATCGGTCACCGTGCCCTGCTTTTTGATCTGACCGCCGAAGTATTTTTTGTCCATGGTGATGGTGCGGTTGACCAGGTTGCCCAGGGTGTTGGCCAGATCCCCGTTGAAGCTGTTGATAAAGTTCTCGTAGGTGATATCGCCGTCGCTTGCGAAAGGCATCTCGTGCAGCATGTAGTAGCGGACCGCATCCACGCCGAAGCGATGTACCATATCGTCCGCATAAATGATGTTGCCGCGGGATTTGCTCATTTTCTCATCATGCATCAGCATCCAGGGATGGCCGAAGATCTGCCTGGGAAGAGGAAGACCCAGAGACATCAGGAAAATGGGCCAGTAAATGGTATGGAAACGCAGGATGTCCTTGCCGATCAGATGCAGATCCGCCGGCCACAGTTTCTGATACTGCTCAGACGGATGATCCGGATCCCAGCCGATACCGGTGATGTAGTTCATCAGAGCGTCAAGCCATACGTAAATAACATGGCCTTTATCGATGGTGACCGGGATTCCCCAGGTAAAGCTGGAACGGGATACGCACAGATCCTGCAGGCCGGGTTTCAGGAAATTGTTGACCATTTCCTTCTTGCGGGACTCCGGCTGGATAAAATCAGGATGTGACTCGATATAATCGATCAGCCTGTCCTGATATTTGCTCATCTTGAAAAAGTAAGCATCCTCACTGGCACGCACGAGGGGACGGCCGCAGTCCGGACAGCGTCCATCGACGACCTGGCTGTCGGTGTAGAAAGACTCATCCGGTACGCAGTACCAGCCTTCATAACGTCCTTTATAAATGTCGCCTTTGTCGTACATGATCTTAAAGGCTTTCTGTACGGCTTCCACGTGGTCCTGATCGGTGGTGCGCATGAACTTGTCGTAGCTGGTGTTCATAACGTCCCAGATCTGTTTGACCTGGCTGACAACGCCGTCGACGTACTCTTTAGGAGTAACGCCCGCTGCCTCGGCCTTTTGCTCGATCTTGATGCCGTGCTCGTCGGTACCGGTCATAAAGAACACATCCTGTCCCATCTGACGGTGATAGCGGGCGATCGCGTCCGCCAGAACGATCTCATACGTATTGCCGATATGAGGCTTGCCGGATGCGTAGGCAATGGCGGTCGTCATATAAAATTTCTCTTTTGCCATTATTGTTCTCCCTGCTTGCTGCTTTGATCACTCCTGTCGGAATGACCCTTACGGTTTCTATGATCTCAATATCAAGAAAAGCCGGACCCCTTGCATCAGGATTCCGGCTTTTGAAAGCGCTTTTAACTTACAGATTTGCTTTAGCGGTCTCTACCAGTTTGGTGAAACCTGCTGCATCGTTAACGGCGATGTCAGCCAGGACCTTGCGGTTCAGGGTGCTGCCGGACTTCTTCAGGCCGTTCATAAAGCGGCTGTAGGAAATGTCGTTCAGACGGCATGCAGCGTTGATACGAGCGATCCACAGTCTGCGGAAATCTCTCTTCTTCAGGCGGCGGCCGGTGTAAGCATCCTTCATGGAATGGTTGACGGCAGCGATCGCGGAACGATACTGTTTGGAACGGGAGCCGTAGAAGCCCTTGGCCAGTTTCAGAACTTTCTTATGTCTTTTACGTGCGTTAAGTGCACCTTTAACTCTTGCCATTGTTGGTTAAATCCTCCTTATTTCCATTAAAAGTTGTCCTGAGCCTATCAGATATAAGGCAGGATCTTCTTCATAACTTTCTCGTTGGTCTTATCCATCATTTCGGGTGCGCGCAGGTTGCCCTTACGTTTGGTCGTCTTCTTGGTCAGGATATGGCTCTTATTTGCGTGGAATCTCTTAAGCTTTCCGGTCCCGGTAGCCTTAAAGCGTTTTGCAGCAGCTCGTTTGGTCTTAAATTTAGGCATTTCAAATGTCCTCCTTAGTTTTGCTCATTTCATCATATGTAAGATGCTCAGCCCTTCTTGGGAGCGAGGAACATCACCATATATCGTCCTTCCATCTTGGGCTTCTTGTCGACTACGCCGACTTCGGAGACGCCCTGCGCGAACTTGTCAAGCACATCAGTACCAAGAGACTGATGGGTAACCTCCCGTCCGCGGAAGCGGATGGAGACCTTAACTTTGTTTCCGTCCTCAAGCCATTTGCAGGCATTTTTAAGGCGGACCTGAAAATCATGATCGCCGATGTTGGGAGACAGACGCGCCTCCTTGACTTCCATGACCTTCTGTTTTTTGCGCGCTTCTTTCTCTTTCTTCATCTGATCAAACCGGTACTTGCTGTAATCCATGATCTTGCAGACCGGCGGCTTTGAATTGGGCGCGATCATCACCAGATCCATACCGTCATCGTATGCTTTGGAAAGGGCTTCTTTCGTAGAAACGATTCCCAGCTGCTCGCCGCTGCTGGCGATCAGACGCACTTCTTTGTCACGGATCTCTTCGTTGATCAATAAATCGCTAATGGTCTTCTACCTCCAACTTACTGTTCGGGATGGTTTTGTATGGTTCACGGGCATAAAAAAACAGATCCTATAGAAGGATCCGCCTTTGCCGGCATTCCGATACACAGAATGACCGTGTGCTCTTGAAGAGTGTTATGATCGACCCGGCCGCATGTCTGCTGCCCAGGTGAGAGGACGGAATCCATCTACTTGTTTTTCATACCCGGATATTATAGGGCGTCCTTCCTGCTTTGTCAACAGAAAAAAGTAAATTTTCAAGGCCTGCTTCAAGGCCGCTCCCGGGACCTTCCGGTCTTTCTTATTATCCCTCGAAAAGCTCGGAAAGAAAGCGTCCGTCCGCCTGGGGAAGGTCTCCTCCCAGCATACGGGCGATGGTAGGACCTTCATCGATCAGCCGCATCCTGTCCAGTTCAAAACCTTCCTTTGCCGTAAGATCCCCGCTTTGAACGTTTGATTGCTGCCGGGGCTTATCGGTCCTGACGGCAAAGACCGTGGTGTAGCCCGGTTTCCGGGGGGAATAGCCGTGAGTCGCTCGGTCCAGCCGCCTCTGGCGGTGTCCCTGCGGATCATATTCGGAGTCTCCAAGGCCGTAAATGACCGGCTCCTGGGGAGATTCCTGAAAATAATAGCCTAAGGAAGCTTCGCACATGACAAGGCAGTTGGGATCGGCCCCCATGGCTCCTGCCTCTTTGCCGGTGTAAACGGCCTCGATACAATCCCCATGCTCACGGCTGAAATCCTTCAGCATCCTGACCAGGCGCTTTGTAAGATCTGCCCTTTCCTGATCCGATAAGATCTGGGTGCGGCGTAATTTCGGGAAAATCAATTCCCTGGTCAGATCTTCCCCGCCGTACAGGCAGCAGCTTCCGCCCGCTTCCTTGGCAAACACTTTTGCGGAAACGATCTTTTTGCCCCGCAGCTTCAAAAGGCCCTGCTGAGCCAAAAGACGGTTGAGACGGATGGCCTTATTCTCATCCAATGAAGAATGATCTCCCAGGATGACCCAGTTGACCCCTCTTCCTTCCTTTTCCTGCTGCCAGGCTTTCATCCTGCTCATCCAGTCGCCCAGCCTGCGGTCGTGGCGCTCCAGGGCATCCATGGCCTGCTTGGAATCGTGGCCGAACCGATGACGGTTGTGGTCCAGATCGCAGTAGTGGATCATGATCAGATCCGGGTCATAGCGGTTCATCAGATATAGGGCGGACCGGTGGACAAAGGTATCCAGATAAGGCTGGCCGACTCCGTGCAACAGATACCGGCCGTACCGGGCCGCCAGGATCAGCTGCTGGGGGCAGCCGTTGTGCAGGGACATGTAGACCTGATTCTTCCAGATCCGGTTCTGAAAGATCTCCGGAACGTTGTAAGTAATGGCTCCGCCCCCGGCGGTCGGCCACAGTAAGGCGGCCGATGTCATGCCTTTTTCAGCCGCAACGTCATAGAAAGTCTTTCCCTTGACACATTTGCGGTACCAGTACCAGTCGGCTGTGATGGGGTGATGAAAGTCCGTGACTTTATTATTGGTGACTCCGTGGTTTTTGGGCCAGCGTCCGGTCGATATGGTCGCGTGGGAAGGGTAGGTCAAAGACGGGTATACGGCCTCTACATGGAGGCAGAAAGCTGCCTTTTCCACAAAGCGGCTGAAATTGGGTTTGTCCATCATGATATCCCAGTCCGGTGTACCCAACCCGTCAAATGAAATCACGATCGTTTTCGTATCACGGCTCATTAAACTCGACTCCCCAATTCTTGAGAAGGCCTTTGATGTCCGCCAGGGTAACTTCGCTGATATCCTTTCCGCCTTCCACTACTTTTTTCAAGAGCTGACCGGCCTGGCTGACCTTGTCGGACAGTTCCTGGTTGTCCGCCTCGAGCTGAGCGTCCTGAACGGTCATCTCTTCGACCTGTTCTTTCATCTGAGAGGTTTTCTGAGGCAGCCACAAAAAGCCCATGGAAGCAGCGCCCAACACGACTCCGGTCAGAAACAGGACGATCTGGATACCAAGCCCGCGGGTACGGACGGCCCGCCTTTTGGCTTTGATATCCTCCTTCTTCCGCTGTTTCCGCGACAGCTCGACGATATCGGGCTCGGGAAGGCTCTGCTGGACGTACAAGTCCCTGGACAGGTCGCGGATGTTGACGCTTTCATCTTCCACGCCTTCTTTTTTCTGCTGGGCAACATAAAGCCGGTAGCGCATGGCTTCGGGGTTGAGAGGGTCGATCTTAGCGGTCAGATCCAGCACCTTCAAGGCCTCGTCGAACTGCTGGGCCTGGATGCAGAGAACCGCCAGAAGCAGCTGGGCCTTCACAAAGTTGGGATTGAGGCGGATGGCTTTTTTCAGCCGTCCCATGGCAAAATCCGTATCGCCCCGGTCGGACAGGCGGACGGCCTCGTTGTAAAGGTCGATGCTCTGGCTCATGTTGGTGAGGAGGGCTTGTTCTTTCTTGATCTCGGACAGATAATAGGTGGCCCAATTGCCGGTGGGGTTCAGATGCTCGCTGATGCTCCACTGCAGCATGGCCTCTCCCAGTTCTCCCATCTGAAACTGGACCAGGCCCAGCAGATTACGGGCTTTTTCGTTATGTTTGTCGTAGCGCACCGCTTTGGTAAGGTCGCTGACGGCCCGGGACAGATCTCCGGCTTCTGCCTTGTTGAGACCGCTCAGAAGGTAGCGCATGCTGGTGGCTGACAGACTTTTGCGGATCTCATCCTCGTTCATGGTTTCCTTCCTCGGCGATCACGATGGGGCGGCGGCTGGGAGTACGGGAAGGAGCTCGGTCCGTATCCTTTTGCGGTCTTTGCCTGTCCGTATTATGAGCCGGGCGGGAAGGGGCCTTACCGGTCAGTTGTTTGGCAATGTCCAGCACATCTCTGACTTCATCTCCGGACATGCCTCCTTCCAGGTCGCCTACGGCCAGGCTTTCCCGGTATTTGGCCAATTCTTCACGAAAACTGAACATATTCCATTCCTTTCAAAAGATCTCCGATCAGATACAGGGAACCGGCGCAGATGACCAGGTCCGGCTTTTCGGATACGGCCAGGTCCAGCGCTGCCAGGGGACGGTCGACCACCCGGTAAGGCTTTTTGACATTTCCCTGCTTCCAAATGTCTTCGAAAATATCCGTAGAATCCTGGCCGTCGATACAGGTGAAGATGACTCTTTTTACAGCCGGGCAGTCTCGTAAGGGCGACAGTACCCCGGTCAGGTCTTTTTTAGCCAGGGCGCTGAAGACCAGGGTGCAGTTTTTATCCTGATAGCGGCGGGACAGATACCCGGCCAGCATAGAAGCTCCCGACGGGTTATGGGCCCCGTCCAGAAGGACAGGCTGACCCTTGCGCAGCAGATGCTGCATGCGTCCCGGCCACCGGGTCCCGGCAAGGCCTTCGGCAATGACCGGATCTTTCAGGTCAAGACCTTCCTGCTTTAAAAAATACAGGCAGCATAAGACGGCGCAGACATTTTCGATCTGATAGTCCCCGGTCAGCGGGACTTTAAGATCCTGATAAGTAAATGAAGCCGTCCTGCCGCCGTCATTTTCAACGGAAGAGGACAAATGGCAGGACAAGGTCAGGGCAGTGCCGTCATCGTCCGCCTTGGCCGCGACATCGCCGGCATACAGATAGGGACAATTTTCATCCTTTGCCTTATCTTTTACCACCTGCTGCACGGAGGGAAGGTTCTTAGATAAAACAATGGGGCAGCCGGGCCTGAGGATACCGGCCTTTTCGCCGGCAATGGCTTCGACCGTGCTGCCAAGCACCTTGGTGTGGTCAAGGCTTATGGAAGTGATCAGAGTCAGCAGGGGGTGATGGATGGTGTTGGTCGCGTCCAGACGGCCCCCGACCCCGGTCTCCAAAACGATATAATCAACTTTTTGTTCGTTAAAATACAGAAAGGCAATGGCGGTCAGGATCTCAAAAAACGTGCAGTGATTGAAACCGTCCGCCACCATGCGTCCGATCTCTTCTTTGACGACATTCCCCAGGCGGGCAAAATCCCCGTGCGAAATAGGCCGCCCGTCTACCTGGATGCGCTCGCAGTAATCCACCAGATGCGGAGATGTATACAGTCCCACCCTGCTGCCGGCGGCCTGTAAGACCGAAGCCAGCATGGCGCAGCAGGAGCCCTTGCCGTTGGTGCCTGCTACATGGATCACCTTTGCGTCCACCGGCTCTTCGGGAAAAGTTCCGTCGGGGCGGCGGCGCAGGCGCTGCATAAGAAGGACCATGTTGCGGGTCCCGTCTTTATGGCCGTAGAGGGGTACCTCTTCCAGCCAGTTGATAAACCGCTCGAATTCCTCTGTCCCGCTCATTGCTGTCCGTCCTCATCTTCCTCTTCTGCCTCCATGCCGCGCCCTTCGGTACGCATGAGGATGGCTACCATGTTCGCTCCTGTATTGCAGGCAATGGCGCAGCCGACCGGGTACTGGCAGATGGGTGGCTGACTGGTTACTTTGGCCACCGCCTCGGTCAGACGCCCGTAAGCTTCCATATTAGTGCCGTAAGCCAATGCATACTCCGAACCGACCTTCCAATTCTGCTTCATGATCTCGGCCGCTTTATTGATGACCTTGATCTCGCCGCGCACTTTGGCAATGATCTGGGTCTCTCCGTTTTCCATACTGATGATCGGCTTGATGCCCATGGCCTCGCCCAGGACCGCTTTGGCCGCGCTGATACGGCCGGATTTTTTGACCACTTTCAAGTCCAAAGGCACAAAAATGGCAAAGGCATTCTGGGTCCAGTCCCGGATATAATCCGAGATCTGATGAGCCTTATAATCGGTCCTGCCCTCTTCGTTGGAGCGGACCATGCGGGCCGCCTCGATGACAGGGATGCCGTACAACATGCTATAGGTGCCCGAATCGATGACATGGATACGGAAAGTTTCCATGGCCTCTTCGTTTTCTTCATAAAAAAGGGTCCTGGCCAGGCAGGCCGACTGATAGCAGCCCGATCCCTTGGAGTTGATGGCCACGTGGATCAGCTCCTCGACTCCCTCCTCATACATGCGTTCATACAGATCCATATAAACAGCGGAGGTCACCTGCGAAGTCTTGGGCATTTCCTTATCCTCGCTGATATGCCGGTAGACCTGTTGGGGAGTGATGTCGACCCCGTCATGGTATTCGGTCCCATTGATATTGATGGTCAGCGGCAGCACCTCGATGCCAAGCTCCCGGGCCATTTCCCCCGGGATATCCGCCGTCGACTCGGTTGAAATCCTAATTTTTCTCATCGCTCTACCTCGATTAAAGAACCTTACGCTGTATTGTAACACGTTGCCCGCCGGCTATTTGTTAAATTGCAATATTTTTTGAATTTGTCCAAGGTCCCGCACATACTCGTCCGCTTCCATCCGACCGGGACCCGCCGCCTTATCGTGGTCATACCACAATGTCGCCATCCCGTACGACCGGGCTCCCCGGATATCGGCGGTAATGGAATCGCCGATCATCAGCGTATCCTCCGGAGCCAGGGCTTTCTGCCCGCGTTTTTGACGGTCTGCATTGACGGTTTCGAAACAGGCATCAAAAAAGGCAGCGGACGGTTTGTTGGCTCCCATATCTTCCGACACGAATACATAAGAAAAATATGGAGCAAGATCCGCATCCGAAAGGCGCTTTATCTGCTGGGCCGAAGGTCCGTTGGAAGCGGCTGCCAGGGGATACCGGGCCGATAAATAGACCAGAAGGTCCCGGGCCCCTTCGACTTCTATATGCTGATCCTTTAAAGCGGTCCTGAAATCATGTTCAAAGAGCAGACCGTCTCCGGACAGGCCGGCTGCCTGTAAAACGACGTTCCAGCGCTGCTGATGCAGCTGATCGATGGTGATCTCTCCCCTCTCCAGCCGCTGCCAGAAATCGTCATTGATCGGTTTGAAGATCTGCCAGATATTGTCGGGAAGGGTCAGCCCCTGACTGGCGGCCGCCAGACGGGCCGACGCCATGGAGCACTTGTCAAAATCGAGCAGGGTATTGTCGATATCGATAAAAATAAACTGTGGTTTTTTCAACATAGTCTCCCGCCTATTACTACCTATTACACCTAATACGGCATGCTGCAGCCGGCTCTGATCTGCCTTTTCTTTTCTTTATATATAAAATTTCGCTGTCAGGTCAGGCCCGGCAGCGAAATATAAGAGTTGCTCGATCAGTCTTCCAGCTTTTTCAGGCTGTCCTCTACCTGGTCCATCAGGGCCCGGTATTTTTCCGCCTTTTCTTTTTCTTCCTCGATGACGCTCTGAGGAGCCTTGGCTAAAAAGCCCTTATTGCTCAGCTTGCCGGCGGACCGTTTAAGTTCCCCTTCCAGCCGTTTCTTCTCCTTCAAAAGACGGGCTTTTTCCTTCTCAAAATCGACCAGCTGCTCCAGCGGGATGCGGATCAGGCCGTCCCGGATCGGGATCGAGGCCGCGTTGTCCGCGATACCGGTCATATCCGCCTGGACCGTGACCTTGGTTGCGAAGGCAAGATGCCCCAGGAAGGACGCCCCGTCTTCAAAGATCCTGCGGACCTTTTCGTCCGAAGAAACCACGATGACGTCTGCCTTCTGTTTGGGAGGAACGTTCATCTGGCGGCGGGTCTCGCGGATGCCGCGGATAGCCTCCTTCATGCGCTCAACGGCCTCTTCCTCTTTGGGGAAGTTACGGTCTTCGGAATACTCCGGCCATTTGGCGAACATAATGGTCTCTTCTTCAGGACGGAGCTTATTGTAGATCTCTTCGGTAATAAAGGGCATGAAAGGATGCAGCATCTTCAGCCCGTCGGACAATACGGAGCGCAGGGTCCACAAAGCGGCGGTGCGGCTGGCTTTGCCTGCATCAGAGGTATCGTACAGACGCGGTTTCACCATTTCGATGTACCAGTCGCAGAACTCCTCCCACATAAAGGCGGTCAGCTTGTCGGCGGCAACGCCCAGCTCGTACTTGTCCATGTTGTCGGTCAGGTCGCGGGCCAGCTGGTTGCACTTGGACAGGATCCACTTGTCGGCATCGGTAAATTCCAGCCCCTCCGGACTGTCCGGAAGATCCGTATCCATATTCATCAGCACGAAGCGGGACGCGTTCCAGACCTTGTTGGCAAAGTTTCGGCTGGCCTCGACTTTGCTCCAGTAGAAACGCATATCATTGCCCGGCGCGTTTCCGGTCACCAGCATCATTCGAAGAGCGTCGGCCCCGTACTTGTCGATGACTTCCAGAGGATCGATGCCGTTGCCCAGGGACTTGCTCATTTTGACGCCGTTGGCATCGCGCACCAGGCCGTGGATGAGGACGTCTTTAAAAGGAACCTGCCCTGTATATTCCAGGCCGCTGAAGATCATGCGGGATACCCAGAAGGTGATGATATCATAGCCGGTAACCAGGACATTAGTAGGATAAAAATAGTCCAGTTCCCTGGTCTTGTCCGGCCAGCCCAGTGTACTGAAAGGCCATAAGGCGGAGCTGAACCAGGTGTCCAGGGTGTCCGGATCCTGGGTCAGATGCGTGCTGCCGCACTTGGGGCAGACAGTGGGCGCTTCTTTGGCAACGATGGTCTCGCCGCAGTCGTCGCAGTACCAGGCCGGGATCTGATGGCCCCACCAGAGCTGGCGGGAGATGCACCAGTCGCGGGTGTTCTTCATCCAGTTCATATAGAGCTTAGTGAACCTCTCGGGGATAAAGCGGGTCGCGCCCTTCTCCACGGCTTCGATGGCCGGTTTGGCCAAAGGCTCCATGCGGACGAACCACTGGCGGGATACCATAGGCTCGATGTTAGTATGGCAGCGATAGCAGGTGCCGACGTCATGGGTCAAAGGCTCAGTTTCTTTCAGATATCCGCCCGCTTCCAGATCGGCAACGATGGCCTTGCGGGCTTCCTGAGTGGTCATGCCGGCATATTTACCGCAGTCCAGCACTTCGGGTTCTCCCTGGGGAGCACGGCCGGATGCAACCAGTTCTTCGTAAGCCTTGCGGTCCTCGGGACCGGTCATATGCCCGTCATAGGTGAAGACGCGGATGCTGGGCAGGTTGTGGCGCTGGCCGACTTCATAGTCGTTGGGGTCATGGGCCGGAGTGATCTTGACCACACCGGTACCCTTGGTCATATCTGCATGCTCATCGCATACGATCGGGATCTCTTTATTCAAAAGAGGCAGGATGACATGGCAGCCGTGAAGGTGGCTGTAACGGGGATCGTCCGCGTTGATGGCAACGGCGGTATCGCCCAGCATGGTCTCAGGCCGGGTCGTGGCCAGCTCCAGCTTTTCACCGGTCTCTTTGACCGTATACAAAAGGTGCCAGAAGTTTCCCTGCTGCTGTTCGTAAACGACCTCGGCATCCGAGATGGAAGTATTGCAGTGAGGGCACCAGTTGACCATACGGGTCCCACGGTAAATCAGACCTTTATTGTAAAGGCGTACGAATACTTCTTTAACGGCCTTGGAGCAGCCCTCGTCCATGGTAAAGCGCTCGCGATCCCAGTCGCAGGAAGCGCCCAGTTTTTTCAGCTGGCTGATGATGCGGCTGCCGTACTGGTCTTTCCAGGCCCAGGTGCGTTTCAGGAAGCCTTCCCGGCCTACCATTTCCTTGGTCAGGCCTTCTTCCCTCATCTTTTCCAGCACTTTGGCCTCGGTCGCGATGGAGGCATGGTCAGTGCCGGGCTGCCACAAAACATTATAGCCCTGCATACGTTTCCAGCGGACCAGGATATCCTGAAGGGTGTTGTCCAGAGCGTGTCCCATGTGCAGCTGTCCCGTGATGTTCGGGGGCGGGATCACGATGGTAAAAGGTTTTTTGCTTTCATCGACTTCCGCGTGGAAGTACTTTCGGCTCTCCCATTTATGATAGAGCCGGTCCTCTATGTCCTTAGGATCATAGGTAGTCGCCAGATTCCGGATCTGTGCCATAGTCTCCTCCTTTAAATAAAAAACGGTCTTTGCCCACTAAGGGCGAAGACCGCGGTACCACCTTATTTATTTACTCTATGCGCGATAACGGACGCTGCCGGAGCTTCTTGCGGACAACCTTCGGACTTTCTTCTGCCGGGGACCTTTCAGCCTAGGGATCCCTTCTCTGTCTGCAGGGGGTAAGACCTACTCCTCCCGTTCATCGAAGCTTTTCATATGTGAGAATGATTTTACCTGTCCCGGCCCCATTTGTCAACCGGGCAGGTCCTGCCTCCGCCGGTTTTTAATTCCCTGCAGGGTCAATTCCTCGAAGAGAATTGACTCCATGGGGAAGATCCGGCCGCTTGGAGGTGACATTTTCCCATAAAACGACATGCCCTTCTTTAAGAGTCATCGGCATATCGATCAGACGCTGGTTGGAAGAGCCTCTGAAATCCAGCGAGATATCTTTCAGACGTTCTACGAAACGGCCGTCCACCAGAACATCGATCAGGGCCAGCAGATCATCGGAGACTTCCGTATGGATATAGGCGGGGCGGGCTTTGCGAAGGTCCCCGTCTTCGATGGTATCCCCGCAGCTGCCCAGGATCTCCTCCAGGCGGTTGCCGGAATACATCCATATGGACTTTTCGGGATAAGTCTGACGCACCCGCTCGATAAAGGGATACAAGGCCCGCTGGTTGGCCGGTTCGAAAGGCTCCCCGCCCAGGACCGTCAAGCCTTTGATATAAGCAGGTCTGAGCAGGTCGATGATATGATCCTGAGCCGCCTTGTCAAAGGGGCTGCCGTACTGAAAATCCCAGGTCTCCGGCTGAAAGCAGTTATGGCAGCCATTGGTACAGCCCGAGACAAATATGGAGACCCTTACGCCGGGTCCGTTGGCGATATCGCAGTTTTTGATCGCGCCGAAATACAAAACGATCACTCCTTACTGGTTTGTAGTGTCCGTAAACGTCAGGCTGGTCAGCATCTCTTCCAGAGACGAGTCGTCCCTGCCGCTGGTAAAGTCCGAATACAGAAGAACGTAGACTCTGGACCCGTGGGGGATCAAAGCGCCCTGGATGACGCAGCTGACCGGCTGAGCGGTCAGATCCGACGAATCGACTTTACTGTCCAGCTGGTAACAGAAAGTCAGTGCTTCTGTCTGATCCGATCCGTAGCAGCGGATGCGGCTTTTCTGCAGCTGATCCGAGCTGATATCCAGCTTTTCCAGGCTGCCGCCAATCTCGTTGATATTCTCCATGATCCCTTCCAGCTCCTTGGCGGACGTATCATGATCGGTCTGGAAATAACCGACATCGATGTAATTGATCGTACCCTTGTCGGTCGATGCCGACTGCATCTGCCCTGTGATGGCAAGGGCCCCGTCCAGGCCCAGCTGGCTCAGAAAATCACTCTGGGAAGCCGTGACCGTATCGGGACTGCTGGTCTGCCAGCCCGCTTCAAAACGAAAGCTGATCACATCCAGCGTATAAGACACATACGTCGACGGCACCGTTACGCTGGCGTCTTCGTATTCCGAACTGCCCCTGTGGCAGCCGGTCAGAAGCACCAGGGCTGCCAGAAGGACAACTAAAACTTTCTTCATGGATGACAAAATTTCCTTCGCTGATTTTTGATATCAGTCCGCGTACAAGCCTTTCAGGACCTTTGCGCAGCCATCTACGCCCAGCCGGGCGGTATCCAGGATAATGTCGTAATTATCCGCATCGTTCCAGCGGCGGCCCGTATTGACCCGGTAATAATTGGCCCGTTTTTTATCATAGCGGCGCGCCGTCGTCAGCACTTTTGACGCAGCGATCCCGTAATCCTTCTGGATACGCTCGTACTTGCTGTCCTCATCACTGCATTTGATAAATACTTTGACCACTTTGGACCGGTTGCGCAGCGCTTCCGAAGCGCAGTGGCCCAGAAAGATCGCCGACCCTTTGGCCGCCAGGCGCCGGATCGCTTCCTGTTCGGCGATAAAGACCTTATCTTCCTGCGTCAGCAGTTCTACCGAACCATCCGTATCGGTGCTGGACCTGGACAGGCTGAAAAGGGTATAGGAAAGAGGGCTGGAAGCCGTTTCCTCATAATTCTGGATCAGGTCGATATCGACTCCCTGATCTTTTGATACTTCTTCCAGGATCTCCCGCCCGTAACAGGGAATACCCGTTTTTTCTGAAAGCTCCCTGGCAACTGCCGTGCCGCCGCTTCCGTATTCACGTTCAATGGTAATCCACAGATCTTCCATTTATGGCACCTCCTTGCCTTTTGGTTTCACATCATCCGCGAAGCGAATGATTTTCCGCGAAGCGAATGATTTTCCGCGAAGCGAATGATTTTCCGCGAAGCGGATTTCACAAAGCGAATGATTTTCTTCGCTTGCGAACGAATTACGCTAATTGGATTATAACACGATGCCCCGCTTTTTTTCTACTGATCTTCTCTTCCTCCCCTTTCTCCTGTTTTATGAATTGTAAAGGAATGAAATGTTTTCATAACTTATAAATCTGTAAATATCACTATTTTGTCATTCGCATTATAATAAAATATATATAGCAGTAAATTTGTTAATCATCAAACGAGGGTATCAAATATGGATGCAACTATTAAGAAAAAAGAAAACTCCTTTTCCTTTACGGAAGGGGGGATCGTAGGGCCTCTGATCCGCTTTGCGCTGCCGCTTTTGGCCGCTCAGATCCTGCAGACGGCTTACGGGGCTGTCGATTTGATGGTAGTCGGTCATTTTGCTTCCTCCGACCAGGTGTCTGCGGTCTCATCCGGGACCTGGGTCACTCAGCTTTTTACCGTATTCATCCTGGGTCTTTCCATGGGAACGACCGTCCTTCTGGGCAATCACATAGGGGCAAAGGAGCCTGAAGAAGCCGGAAAAACCACTGGGGCCAGCCTTGTTTTATTCGGTCTTATCGGACTCATCGTGACCCTTCTCATGACGACGCTGGCCGGCCCCATTACCGGTCTTTTGAAAGTTCCGGCCGCTTCCCTTTCGGCCTGCAAGAGCTATATCCGGATCTGCGGGGCCGGTTTTCTCTGTATCGCAGCTTATAACCTTCTCGGAGCGATCTTCCGGGGCATCGGCGATTCCAAGATCCCCTTTATCTCCGTTGCCGTCTCCTGTCTGTTGAATATAGGCGGCGACCTTTTCCTGGTCGCTGTCCTGCATATGGGAGCTGTAGGTGCAGCCATTGCCACGGTACTTTCTCAGCTTGTATCCGTATTCATTTCGCTGATCATCATTCGGCGCCGCCGTCTTCCCTTCCGCCTAAGCCCTTCCATGATCCGCTGGGACCGGCAAACGATCCGTCAGATCCTTCGTCTGGGCATTCCTCTTGCCGCCTCCGATACCCTGGTCAATGTGTCCTTTCTGATCATCACCGCTATCGTCAACCGGCTGGGTGTGACTGCTTCCGCGGCAGCCGGCGTGGCTCAGCGTCTGACAGGATTTTTCATGCTGATGCCGTCGGCCTTTTCGCAGGCTCTGGCTGCTTTCTGCGCTCAGAACATAGGCGCCCGAAAGCCCGACCGTGCGCGCCGTGCCATGGCCGATGCCATGATCCTCTGCTTTCTGATCGAACTGGTCATGTTTTTCATCGTCCTGACTCAAGGCAGGGCTCTTTCCCGCCTCTTTACCTCCGATCCTCAGGTCATCTCTGCTTCCGCCGATTATATACGAGCCTATTCGCTCGACTGTCTGCTGACCAGTTTCATGATGTGCCTGATCGGTTATTACAACGGTCTGGGGAAGACGACTTTCGTCATGCTGCAGGGCCTGGCCGGTGCCTTTCTGGGACGCATTCCTTTTGCCCTGATCATGAATCACTTTTTCCCCGGCAATTTGTTCTATCTGGGTCTTTCCACTCCTTTTTCATCTCTGATCCAGCTGATCCTTTGTCTGATTTATTACCTGTATTTACGTAAAAAAGAAAAGAAGGATACTGCTGCCTCTTCACGTTGACATTTCTGAGGGCTTTTACTACAATAAATACGAATCGGAGGCATCCCTTCCTTAGAAATGGTCAATGCCGGATAAGATCCAGACTGCAATGTCTGACTCTTGTCCGCTTTTTTGTTGCATCCTTTCCGCTTTGGCGGTCCCGGAGGTTATTGCATGGCACAAACACAAACAGCCGATACGAACCAAACAAACCGTAACAGTTTTACCGAGGGAAAGATCCTGGCTCCCCTGGTCCGTTTCACCCTTCCTCTTCTGGCTGCGTCTCTTCTGCAGACGGCATACGGAGCGGTCGACCTTCTGGTAGTCGGCCAGTTCGCCCAGGCCAGTGATGTTTCCGCCGTCTCTACCGGTTCCTGGCTGACCAACCTCTTTACCATGTTTTCACTGGGGCTTTCCATGGGTACCACCGTTTTACTGGGCCGCCGCATCGGCCAAAAGCGGCCGGAAGAAGCGGGTCGGGTCATCGGGGCCAGTATTGCCATGTTCGCCGCCCTTGCCCTTATCCTTACCCTTGTCATCGTAAGTCTGGCCGGCCCTCTGAGCACCCTCATGCAGATCCCCGAGGCATCCTATCATGCCTGCACTTCCTATATCCGCATCTGCGGCATCGGTTTTGTCTTCATCATCGCCTATAACGTGCTGGGCTCCGTTTTCCGCGGCATCGGCGATTCCAAGATCCCCTTTATTTCCGTTGCTATCTCCTGCGCCGTCAATATTGCCGGCGATCTGCTTCTGGTAGCGGTCTTTCATATGGGAACGGCCGGAGCCGCTATCGCCACGGTCTTTGCCCAGGCAGTCTCCGTCGTAATCTCTCTTCTGATCATCCGCAAGCGCAGCATGCCTTTTACCTTCGACAAAAGCATGATCCGCTGGGATAATCACCAGATCGGCATGATCGTGCGGCTGGGTATCCCGATCGCAGCCTCGGACGTGCTGGTCAGCATTTCTTTCCTGTTTATCACGGCCATCGTCAACAAAATGGGAGTAACGGCTTCGGCCGGAGCCGGCGTTTCGGAGAGGCTGGCCGGTTTCATCATGCTGGTCCCCTCTTCCTTCTCGCAGGCCCTGGCGGCCTTTACCGCACAGAACATAGGAGCCCGCAAGCCGGAGAGGGCCCACAAGGCCATGCTGTACGCCATGGTGGTTTCTTTCTGCATCGATGTGGTCATGTTCTATCTGACCTTTTTCCACGGCGAGCTCTTGTCCGCCCTCTTTACCCGTGATCCGGACGTCCTGGCGGCTTCGGCCGACTACCTGAAGGCTTATTCGGTCGACTGCCTGCTGACCGCTTTCATGTTCTGCTTCGTCGGATATTACAACGGCCTGGGCTATACCCGCTTCGTTATGATCCAGGGCATGCTGAGCGCCTTCTGTGTCCGCATCCCGGTCGCCTACTTTATGAGTAAGATCGTTCCGCCCCGCCTTTTCTACATCGGGCTGTCTACTCCCTGCGCGACCTTTGTCCAGCTGATCATGTGTCTTGTCTTCTACATCTATTTACAGAAAAAACCTCAGAAAAAGGAGATGAACTGACATGCAGGAAACTTTTCACCATGAGATCATTCCCATGGATCTGCCCGGCTCCCAGCCTTACGCCGCTCTATATACGTATTTTTTAGGGACATCGCCCGAGATGGATAAGGGTCCGGTCCCCTGTGTCATCGTCTGCCCGGGCGGCGGTTATGAATTTACCAGCGACCGGGAAGCCGAGATCATCGCTTACCAGTTTATGGCCAGAGGCATCAGCACCTGCGTCCTTCGCTATTCCGTCAAGCCGGCTGTCTATCCGACCGCTCTTTTGGAGCTGGCCAAGTCGGTCCTTACCGTGAAAAAGATCGGCCCCCGGTACGGCGTTGACCCCGACCGCATCTTCACGATCGGTTTTTCTGCCGGCGGCCACCTCGTTGCTTCCTTCGGCAATTTCTGGACCCGGCCTTTTATCTCCGAGGCCCTGGGCTGCCAGAGCCCGGACCTGAAGATCCGGGGACAAATGCTGGGATATCCCGTCATCACCAGCGGCCCCTACGCCCATGTAGGCTCCTTCAAGGCGCTTCTCGGGGACAGATATCAGGAACTAAAAGACTCTATGTCGCTTGAAAACTCCGTCAGCAAAACCACCCCGCCCACCTTTATCTGGGCCACCCAATCGGACGACGCGGTGCCGGTGCAGAATTCCCTGATGTTTGTCGACGCGCTGGAAAAGGCCGGCGTTATCTGTGAATTTCATATGTACCCCTTCGGAGTCCACGGTCTGTCCTTGGGCACCGCCAATGTCGCCGTACGGCCGGATATGGAGGTCCCGCACATTCAGGGCTGGATCCGGCAGGCCGCCGAGTTTATCGATCTGGTATAAAACCGTCCGCTTTTACACAGGCTAGAGAAAGGGAGCAGTATGCCCGCATATTATACGATTTCAAACGGAAAAGGCCGCGCTTATACAGTGCGGCAGGCTTTGATAGAGGATCTTCCGGATATCCTCAAGGTTTATCAGGCAGCCCGTCAATTCATGAAAAACAGCGGCAATCCGACCCAGTGGGGGGATGACCGTCCCTCTGTCGAACAGCTGACCGACGACATCGTCAAGGGTGATCTGTACGTCGTTACCTCTGCCGGCCGGATCCACGGAGCTTTTGCTTTTATCATGGGCGAAGACCCCACTTACGCTTCCATCGACGGAGCCTGGACCCATGACGGCCCTTACGGGACCATCCACCGTATCGCCCAGGACGGCAGTCTTGAAAATATGACAAAGGTCGCTTTCGACTACGCCTCCCGCAGGGTCCCCACTCTGCGCTGCGATACCCATAAAGACAATAAAAAAATGCAGCAGCGGCTGACCGGCTACGGTTTTGTCTACTGCGGCATTATTATTACGGATGACGGGACGCCCCGCCTGGCTTATCAATATCAGTAAGGTCGGGTAAAATCAGGGCCGGGGATCTGCCTGATCTCAGGCTGCCCGGGCTTAGCAGGTTTCAGCCTTGATCGGAAACTTCCAGCAGGATATCCGTCAGAGTATAAAACTTGGCCTTCCAGTCGAAGTCTCCTTTTTTAACGCTCCACTTATATTCCATACCCAAAAAGTCAAAATTGACGGCGTCAAACAGGTCGGCGGCGGTGAGTTTACTGGTAAATTCACCATTCTGCTGGCCTTTTTCTATGATAGCCAGGATCATGTTCGCGATCGGTTCGCGCAGTTCGAAACTGTGCTGGTCGTTGACCAGGTTCAGGCTCAGCATCTTGCCGATCAGCTGGGGCCCCAGCTGATAAGACCCGTCAATGATCAGGTCGTAGATCTTATGAAACTGATCCCGGCAGCTGGTCAGCTTGTAGATATCCACAAAATGCCCGGCGATCTGATTGCACAAAGCATCGTAGAAACTGGTCAGCAGGGCTTCTTTGCCCGGGACATACTTATAAAAAGTCGGCTTGGTGATACCCAGCACCTTGCAGAGCTGATCGACGGTCACTTGATCGTAGCCTTCTTTTCGAAACAAATCCAATGCAGCGGTACGTATCGTATCCAGATCCATTCTCTTATTCATAAGCCTATTGTAAAAAAGCCAGGCACGGAATACAAGAATAATTTTACTTTTTTCTTCTTTGCTTTACTCATAGTAAATGTTATATTATTAATAGTAAATTTTGAATAAGGCTGAGTCATTTCTCAGCTAAACAGAAAGGATATTATAATGAACCGTTTAGAAGGAAAAGTTGCCATCGTCAGCGGAGCTACCGCCGGCATCGGCAAAGCCATTGCCCTTTTGTTCGGCAAAAACGGCTGCAAAGTCGTTGCATCCGGCCGTAACGAAGAACGCGGAAATGCTGTTGTAAAAGAAATCAAAGACAACGGCGGCGAGGCCGTTTTCGTAAAGGCTGACATTTGCTCTGAAAGCGATCTTAAGAATCTTGTCGACACCGCTGTTTCCACCTACGGACAGTTGGATATCGTCGTTAACAACGCCGGTTCCGGATTGTCCAAGCCTCTTTCCGATATCACCAGCGAGGACTGGGATCATATCTTCACGGCTGACTGCAAGTCTGTATTCCTTATGATGAAGTTTGCCCTTCCTCATCTTCTGAAGACCCGCGGCAACGTGATCAACCTGTCTTCTGCCAGTGTTTACAAGCCCATGCCCCGTATGCACGGCTACTGTGCCGCCAAGGCAGCGGTCATTGAACTTAGCAAAACGGCCGCTATGGAACTTGCTGCCCAAGGCGTCCGCGTCAATGTTCTGTGCCCCGGCCTTACCCGGACCTCTATCCTCAGCCAGTACACCGAGGAAGGCGTTAACCGTGTCGCCCAGGCTATCCCGCTGAAACGTGTCGGCGAGCCTGAAGATATTGCTAACATGGCTCTGTTCCTGGCTTCTGACGAAGCTTCCTATGTGACCGGTCAGGTTATGTGCGTCGACGGCGGCGTTACCACTCACTGATCTGTTGGCTCAATATTCGGTGCAAACGGCGCGGATAAACAGGCCAAGCGTAAAGTATAGACGTCTAGACGAAGCGGCGGATAAAATCGGTTTAATCGCGGAAATTATCCGCCATTTTCAGCTTACCAAAGCAAGGCAAGGCGGATATAACAACCCTCATTCGCTATTATATCCGCCATTTTTAACCGTTTTAAAGTTTAAAAGGCGGATAGGAACCGGGAAATTCCCGGTTTCTATCCGCCTTTGTTGTCTTCGTGATCTGAAAATTGGCGGATAAAACAGCCCCGATCAGGGATTTTATCCGCCGGAGGATCAGTGTTTCCCGTTGATCCACTGATCCCATTCCGTGACGATGGAGCCGTCATCAAAATAGTCGATCTTCATGGCTTTGCGGACCTTGGCCAGGGTCTCGTCGGTCTCCTGGCGGGCATGCTCGGTACCCTGCTTAAGGATATCGTATACATCTCCGATGTTCTGCTCCCACCTAGCTCTTTCGGCGCGGATAGGAGAAAGCATTTCTTCCAGCACTTTGAGCAGGAATTTTTTACATTTGACATCGCCCAGGCCGCCCCTGCGGTAGTGCTCTTTCATCTCATCCAGGTTCTGGTACTCAGGCAGATATTCGGCAAAATGTTCCGGTTTGCAGAAAGCATCCAGATAGGTGAATACGGCATTTCCTTCCACATGGCCGGGATCCGAGACCGCCAGATGCTCCGGATCAGTGTACATGCTCATGACCTTGGTCTTCAGAGTCTTGGAGTCATCCGAAAGGTAAATGCCGTTGCCCAGCGACTTGGACATCTTGGCTTTGCCGTCGATACCGGGCAGTCTTCTTTGTACGGAGTTATCCGGCAGCAGAATGCTGGGCTCGGTCAAGGTATCACCATAGATGGAATTGAAACGGCGGACGATCTCGCGGGCCTGCTCCAGCATGGGTTCCTGGTCCTCTCCGGTCGGAACGCAGGTGGCATTGAAGGCCGTGATGTCGGCCGTCTGGCTGACCGGATACGTGAAGAAACCGGCCGGCAGCCCCTCGGAGTCGAAGCCCTTCTGCTGCATTTCGGCTTTAACGGTGGGGTTGCGGCTCAGGCGCGCCGTGGTCACCAGGTTCATATAATAAAAAGTCAGCGCATGCAGAGCCGGCAGGGCAGACTGGATGCAGATGTTGGATTTATCGGGATCGATGCCGACCGACAGATAATCCAGTGCGACCTCGATGATATTGTCCCGGATCTTCTGGGGATTATCATAGTTGTCGGTGAGGGCCTGATCGTCTGCGACCAGGATGTTGATCTCGTCGAATTTACCGGAATTCTGCAGTTCGACGCGGCGCTGCAAAGACCCCACATAATGGCCCAAATGCAGTTTTCCGGTCGGACGGTCGCCGGTCAGAATGATCTGTTTCTGATTTTTCTTGTCTTCCATACTTCCTCCATGCCTCCTCAGCGGAAGCTCTGTTATTTATCTTTTACTTCTCGTAAAGATCTTTGTTTTCATCCCAAGTCCGGTCCATATTGTGTTCCCACTTTTGGGTAAATGCCCGGCTGATCTCCTGAGGACTGACGCCGTAGCACAATAAGACATCGGTCAGATACATAAGGACATCGCATATTTCTTCGGTAAAATGTCCCCGGACGGCCGGATCGTTAAGGATCTTGTCGGCGCTCTTCTTTTTTACGATTGCGGTGACCTCTCCCATTTCGTCATAGGTCCATAAGAGCTGCAGCGGGCCCTCTACGGTGTCGTAATTCCAGCCATGTTTCAAGGCCAATTCGTGCTGCATTTTCTGCATATCGGCAAAACTAAGATTGTCAGGATCCATGACGCTTCTCCTTTTGTGCTTATTTTTTTAAGTATACCGCCCGCCTCGAAGCATTGCAAGCATAAATAGGGAAGGCTATACTAACCGTGGTTCTTTCATTGTTATAAGTCTGAATGTGAGGTGTCATCATGCTGGATCTTTCTTTATTAAGCGGCAGCCATACCTTAAAGTTTATGAATAACTTTGATTATATCCGCCAGGCCGGCAGCCGAAACGGCGCCAGGGCCGCCGCCGAGATCGTTAAGCAGCTGAAAGCTGAGCTTCCTTCTTATCTGACGGTCAAAACGGAGCCTTTCGACTTTACCTGTGCAGAAGTTTCCACGGCTTCTTTTGAAGCGGTCGAGCCTTACCGGAAAAGCTACCCCGCGGCCGGTTACCGTCATTCCGGATCTACTCCAGCAGAAGGTATTACCGCTCCTTTGGTCTACGCGGAATACGGTGATCCGATCTCTCTGACCAGAGTCAAAGGAGCCGTGGCTCTTCTCAGCATCCCCGTGAGCGGCGATCTCTACCGGCGCCTTCAAAAGGCCGGCGCCCTTGCCTTTATTTCCACGGCCGGCAGCCCGCTTGACGGCGGTCAGGACCGTTTCCCCCAGTCCAGGAATCTGTATAAAAAGCCAATGGGCGGCCAGGCCGGCGGAACCGATGCTTCTCAGCCTCTTCCCGACATTCCCGGACTGATCCTTCATTATAAAGACGTGCTGGAGATCCTCAACCGCGGTGTTACCACCTGCCATCTGGTCTTGAGGCAGGAAACTCTTTCCAAAACGGGTACCAACATTTATATCACGGTGCCCGGGACAGATCCGGATCTTACCGAAGGGCTCTGTGTCAGTTCCCACTATGACTCGGTGCCGCAGGGCAAGGGGGCTTACGACAATTTATCAGGTACAGGTATCGTATATGAACTGGCCTTAGCCTTCGCCAAGAACCCGCCTCACCGCCCCATGACCTTTATTTGGTTCGACGGGGAGGAATTGGGGCTGTTGGGCAGCAGAGCCTTCTGCCAGACGCACTGGAAAGAGCTGGAAAACTGCCGCTTTGCCTATAACGTCGACCTGGCCGGCCAGCTGATCGGAGGCACGGTGCTGGGCGTTACCGCCGGGCCCGTGGTGGAAGCGGCCATGAATCTGTACGGACGTGAGGCCGGGCTGGGCATGTCTACCAAACGCCAGGTCTGGAGCAGTGATTCCAATAGTTTCGCGGCCCTGGGCATCCCCGCCGTGACCATGGACCGGGACGGATTCGGCATGCATACCCGTTTTGACACGCTGGACCTGATCTCTCCCTGGGCGCTGGAACGCGACGAGAAGCTGGCCGGCTTTATCCTGGACCGTCTGGCCTCCAGCACTGTCTTTCCCTTTGACCGGGCAATGCCAGTGGAGTTTGCGGAAAAGCTTAGGCGCTGAAGTAAGAAGAGTAAGGGACCGCATAAAACATTGCTGTCTATCTGCTGACGTTGCAGGTTCATAACAAGCTGAGCTGGCATTGTCAATATTACGGTTTTGGGATTTTTAACCATAATGAAGCGTCTCAAAATGACAGCATTGTCAACTTTCCGCCTTTGACAGGAGTTGACAAGATCTGTACACAGAAAAACGAAAATTCTTGTCAAAAATGGCGTTTTTCAAAGAGTTGACAGGATTTGTCACGCATTTTCGTCTCTAAAAATGAGGACGATAAAAGCATTCCGGAATGACTTCTGTGCTTCTTAGACATATTGCAACATATGACGCATTTATTATAATCAGTTTTATTTTTTACTTTTTGCAAGCCCTTGTCAAAATTTCGCATCACGAATTTTTGACAAGGGCATTGTTTTTTAATGAGCAAATCTTGTCAGCCATACCGAAATCACGAATGTTGACAAGATTTTTCAAAAAGAGCTGTACAAATCCTGTCAAAAAAATGTGAATCCGGAATTTGACAAGATTTCCCCGCAAAAGCCCCCTCGGCCCTCGGAAATTCCCGATAAAAAGCTTCCGAAAAGCAAGAAAAAGACCCGAAAAGGTTCCGCCTTCCATGCGCTATTCAATGCACGTAAGCGGCCTTTCCGGGTCTTTATATTTTCGTTTTTCATTACTCAAATGAGCCGGAACTTTCATTGCTCAAATGAAGCAGGAACGATCGGCCGAAGATCAGTCGATCTTGCAGATCCAGCCTTCCGGAGCTTCCAGGCGTCCCATCTGGATACCGGTCAGGGTATCATACAGTTTCTGGATAGTGGGACCCATCTTCTCCATACCGGAAGCAAAGCAGATCTCTTTGCCGTGGTCATTGATCTTGCCGACCGGGCTGATAACAGCAGCCGTACCGCACAGGCCGCATTCAACAAAGTTAGGAACTTCGCTGAACAGGACTTCGCGATGCTCGACCTTCATACCCAGATAATGCTCGGCTACATAGCACAGAGAGCGGCGGGTGATAGAAGGAAGGATACTGTCAGATTTAGGCGTTACCAGAGTACCGTCTTTGGTGATAAAGATCATGTTGGCGCCGCCGGTCTCCTCGACCTTGGTGCGGGTGCCGGAATCCAGGTACATGTTCTCGGCAAAGCCCTCTTCATGAGCCTTAACGATCGGGTACAAGCTCATTGCGTAGTTAAGGCCTGCTTTGATGTTGCCGGTTCCGTGCGGCGCTGCTCTGTCGTAGTCGCTGACCTTGATCACGATCGGCTTTGCGCCTCCCTTGAAGTAAGGTCCGACAGGGGTGACCAGGATACGGAACATGTACTCGTCGGCCGGTTTAACACCGATGACCGAGTTCGATCCGATCATATAAGGACGGATATACAGGGTCGCGCCGGAGCCGTAAGGCGGAACCCAGGCTTCGTTGGCTTTAACGACCTGTTTAACAGCTTCCACAAAACGATCGACCGGGAAAGGCGGCATCTCCAGACGAACAGCCGAGTCATGCATACGCTGCGCGTTCAGATCGGGACGGAAGCAGACGATATGTCCGTCTTTGGTACGGTATGCTTTCAGTCCTTCAAAGCAGGACTGAGAATACTGAAATACGCAGGCACACTCGTTTAAGGTAACATTGGGATCCGTGACCAGCTGGCCGTCGTCCCACTTACCGTCTTTGTAATAAGAAACATAACGGTAATCGGTGGGCATATAGGCGAAACCGAGCTTACCCCAATCCAAGTTTTTCGGTTCTACAACGCTCATGAAAATCTCCTCCTAAAAGACTAATCGTGTCTTAACTGTTTATTATAAACTTGTACATCCATCTGTCAAGTTTGAAGCCGGAATCCAAAAGACCCGAACCTTTCAAAAATCACAGGCGGATCTGCCCGTCTCCCCATACCACGAACTTGGTCGTGGTCAGGGCCTTGATACCCATGGGCCCGCGCGCATGCAGCTTCTGCGTGGAGATACCGATCTCCGCTCCTTCGCCGAACTGTCCCCCGTCGGTAAAACGGGTGGAAGCATTCACATAGACCGCAGCCGAATCCACCTGACTGGTAAAGATCCGCGCGTTTTTCAGGTTTTCGGTAACGATCGTCTCCGAATGGCCCGTCGAATACTTGGCAATATGATCGATCGCCTGTTGAAGAGTGTCCACGATCCTGACAGACATTTTGAGGTCCAGGTACTCGCGGCCGAAATCCTCTTCGGAAGCCGTTTCCATTGTCGGCACCAGGGCCTTTGCCCGGCCGTCGCCGTACAAGGTGACCTGGGGCATGGCCTTGACCAGGCGGGGCAAAAACTCGCCGGCCACCCGGCTGTGCACGACCAGGCTTTCCGCCGCATTGCATACCGAAGGACGGCTGGTCTTAGCATTCACCGTAATGGCAATGGCTTTATCCAGATCCGCCCACTCGTCTACATAAATATGGCAGTTGCCTACGCCGGTCTCGATAAAGGGCACCTTGGAATTTTCAACCACCGTCTGGATCAGGCGGGCGCTGCCCCTGGGGATCAGAACATCGATCAGGCCTTTGGCCTGCATCATCTGATCCGCTGATTCATGACTGGTGTCCTGGGTCAGACAGATGGTATCCTCGGGCAGGCCGCTTTTTACAAGCGCCCGTCTCATACACTCCGTTAATGCCGTCGTGCTCAGGATGGCTTCTTTGCCGCCCCGAAGCAGGCAGGCATCGGAAGCCTTCAGGCACAGGCAGGCCGCATCGACGGCTACATTGGGGCGAGCCTCGAAGATCATGCCCACTACCCCAAAAGGTACCCGGATCTTACGGATCTCTAAGCCGTTGGGACGGGTCGAACCTTCCAGTACTTCCCCGATGGGGTCGTCCAATTCGATCAGACGGTCGACTCCTTCGATCATTTCGTCGATACGCTTGGGCGTCAGTTTCAGCCGATCCAGCAGGATCGGACGCATGCCTTCTTTTTGGGCCTTTTCGCAGTCCTCGCTGTTAGCCTTGAGGATATCCTCCTCTTCTTCTTTCAGCTGGCTTGCGATGGCGGCAAGAGCCTGGTTTTTCTGATCCGTACCGACGGACCGTAAGACTTCTGACGACCGTTTGGCTGCTTTGGCCAATTCTTCGATACTTCTCACCGCAGATCCTTCCCTTCCTGAATAAAAAGAGTTCCGACCGGATCACCCTTGAGGACCTGATACATGCTTTCGGGGCGGTCCCCGTTGATCAGGCTCATGGCAAAGCCGCTTTCAAGGGCAATTTTTGCTGCCGAAAGTTTGGTCACCATGCCGCCGGTGCCGCGATCGCTGCCGCTGCCGCCGGCCATCTGTTCGATCTGGGGCGTGATGGCATGGACGACGGGGATCAGATGGGCCTGGGGATGGTCCTTGGGAGGCTGATCATAGAGGCCGTCGATATCGGACAAAAGAAAGAGCAGATCCGCCTTGACCAGCCTGCCTACGATGGCCGACAAGGTATCGTTATCACCGATGCTGACCTCCTCGGTCGAAACCGTATCGTTTTCATTAACGATGGGGATGACCCCCATACGGATCAGCGTTTCAAGGGTATTGACCGCGTTCTGGCGCCGGACGGGCTGATCCACGTCCTCATAGGTCATCAGGACCTGAGAGACCGTGTGATTGTACTGACCGAACAGTTTATCGTAAACATACATCAGCTCGCACTGGCCCACGGCCGCGCAGGCCTGACGGCCCGGCAGGTCTTTGGGGCGCCGGATCCCTAATTTGCCTGCGCCTAAGGCAATGGCGCCGGATGATACGATCACGATTTCGTGGCCTTCATTTTTCAGATCCGCAATGACACGGATCAGTTTGTCCACATGGCGGAGGTTCAAGAGCCCCGTCGGATAAGTAAGTGTACTGGTTCCGATCTTAATGACGATTCTCATAATGTTTTTCCCGCGGCCTTATGGCCGTTCTTTTTTCTTGTTAGGTGTTCTTCATTATAATCGCGTCATTCCGCTGATTGCAAGCAATGCGGGAAATTTTACATATTCCTTCCCATTTCTTTCATAAATAGGCCGGAATGATAGTAAAAACATCGCTTATCTGCAAGATTATATTGACCGTCATTCATGCGTTCAATATAATATATCTGCTTTTAATTCTATTTTACAAGAGGTATCGCAATGAGTTATTCATCAGACATCATCGAACGTGTTGTGCGTGAAAATCCCGGCCAGCCCGAATTCCATCAGGCAGTTACCGAGGTCATCGAATCCTTACAGCCCGTTATCACTGCTCACGAAAGTCAGTACCGCAGGGAAGCTCTTCTGGAAAGGTTGACCACCCCCGACCGCCAGTTCAAGTTTCGCGTCGCTTGGGTCGATGATAAAGGCCAGGTTCAGATCAATAACGGCTACCGCATTCAGTTCAATAATGCGATCGGCCCTTACAAGGGAGGTCTTCGTCTCCATCCCTCGGTCAACATTTCGATCCTTCATTTTCTTGCCTTTGAACAGGTCTTCAAAAACTCACTGACAGGTCTGCCCATAGGAGGCGGCAAAGGCGGTTCCGATTTTGATCCCAAGGGCAAGTCTGATCGGGAGATCATGGCTTTCTGTCAGAGCTATATGAACGAGCTGTATAAATATATAGGACCGGATATAGACGTCCCGGCCGGAGATATCGGTGTCGGCGGACGTGAGATCGGTTTTCTGTACGGCCAGTATAAAAAACTTACCAACCGTTACGAAGGCGTCCTGACCGGCAAGGGCCTTACCTTCGGAGGTTCTTCAGCCCGTACGGAAGCAACCGGCTATGGGCTTCTTTACCTAACCGAAGAACTGTTAAAAGCCAATGATTCGGACCTGGAAGGCAAAACGATCGATGTATCCGGCGCCGGAAATGTTGCTATTTACGCAATCGAAAAAGCCATCCAATTGGGAGCCAAACCGGTCACCTGTTCCGATTCCACCGGTTGGATCTATGATCCCGACGGCATCGATGTTGCCCTTCTGAAAGAAGTCAAGGAAGTGAAACGCGCCCGTTTGACTGAGTATGCAAAGAAGCGTCCATCCGCCACCTATCAGGAAGGCCGCGGTGTATGGTCCATTCCCTGTGATATCGCTCTGCCCTGCGCTACGCAGAATGAGCTGAATCTGGCCGACGCCAAACTGCTGACCGCCAATGGAGTCCGGGCTGTCTGCGAAGGCGCTAACATGCCTACCAGCCTGGAGGCCACTAAATATCTGCAGGCCAACAAAGTACTGTTCGTACCCGGAAAGGCAGCCAATGCAGGCGGCGTTGCCACCTCGGCTCTGGAAATGAGCCAGAACAGCGAGCGCCTGAGCTGGACCTTCGATGAAGTCGATCGGAAACTGTCCGGGATCATGAAGAACATCTTCCATAACCTGGACGAAGCAGCCAGGGAATACGGCTGCAGCGGCAACTATGTAGCCGGAGCCAACATCGCCGGCTTCCTCAAGGTCGCTGATGCCATGCTCGCTCAGGGAGTCTTCTGATCTGTCTGATTCTCAGCACTTTTTTCTGTCCGTTTAGATCTAACAGGAAAAGAGTCGTGATACCCTTCGTTTCACGGCTCTTTTTCCTTTTTTTTATCAAAAATGATTGCATCCGTAAGGTAATCGGGTATACCATAAGAAATATAGATCTTCTTTCAAGAGAGGAGAACATACATGAATTGTCCCAAATGCGGCGCCCCCCTTCTTCCCGGCGCTAAGTTCTGTACCCACTGCGGTACTCCGATCACTCCTAATGCGGCTCCGGGATCTCCCGTCCCTGCGCAGCCAGATCAGCCTCAGCAGCCGGATTTTTCTCAGGCGCCGGAAACGCCTCAGGAACCCTCTTCCCCTACTCAGCCTATCCCGGATTATTTCTATGATCCCAATGCTCCCGCACCCGGCCAGCCGATCCAGCAGGACCCCAATGCCGCATCCGACAGCATGAATGGATCACAGCCTCCCTATCAGGACGGTTTTACCGGCCAGTACCCCCAGCCGGCTCCTAAGAAAAAGGGCCTTACCTGGCTGTGGATCGCGCTGGGAGCTGTCGTGGCTGTTGCTTTGATCATCGTCCTCTTCGTTTTCGTCCTGGGCGGATCCAAGACCGTCGACCTGGATAAATATATCACCGTTACCTATGACGGAGTCGACACCGTCGGCACCGCTACGGCAGCCTTTGACTACGACAAGTTCATCAAGGACAATCAGGGTAAGATCAAATTTACCAAAGAGGCCAAAAAGCAGGCCCGCCAGTTCGGGTATACCGACCAGGATGCCGCTGACCTCTTGTATCAAGCCTATATCGACGGATATTATTATCTGGATCCTTCCGTCCATCTGACGAACGGCGATAAGGTGACCCTGACCTGGCAGTACAGCGATGCCGATATCACCGATATCACGGACACGGTCAACGTCAAGCTCAAGTACGCCGATAAGGAATTTACGGTGAAAGACCTTCCAGAGGCCGAAACGTTCGATCCCTTCGACGGACTGACTGTCAACTGGGAAGGTGTCGATACGGCCGGGTCCGTCAGCATCGATGCTTCCAACGTTCCCAGTGAGGCTTCCGACTGCGAATATACTGCGGATAAGACATCCGGTCTGTCCAACGGGGACACAGTCACCATCACACTGACCACCTGGGACGGGGAAGACCCGACCTCGATGATCCTGGAATATTACGGCAAGATCCCTTCGACCCTGACAAAGGAATATACCGTTGAAGGACTGGGCGAAGCGAAGACATTCAACCCCTTTGATTACGTGACCATCACCTTTAGCGGTGACGACGGTGATGGCTACGTCGATAGCGAGCTGGATGAAGACGGTCTGGAAGCGCTGGGGATCGATTATTATGACTACGATTTCGAAACGGAATACGGATCCGATGACAACGGAGAACTGAAAAACGGCGACACCATTACCGTGAAATTTGTATCCCTCGACAGCGAGGACACTGCCACCTGGTTCGCTGCCAACCGGGGCCTGATCCCGGATCCTCTGAGTAAGGAATTTACCGTCAGCGGTCTGACCACTTACCTGACAAAGGCAGCTGACATCCAGGAGGCCGATTTGACCAAGCTGACCGACCAGGGCAGCTCCGTCATCAGCGCTGCCAATGCCTCCGACTTTTCCGATTCGGAAAAGACAAACAGCATCACCTACGCCGGCAATTATCTGCTCTCGCCCAAAGAAGGCATGGATCCCTGGCCTCACAACATTCTGTATCTGATCTACAAGGTCAATGTCACCAATGGAAAGGGTACCTACGACTATTATACCTATATCGAGTATGACGATGTGAAGCTCGATGACAGCAAGGCCCTTGTGGTCGACATTTCGAATTACAGCCAGTGCTACCATACCATTTATCTTCCCCAGGACGAGTATTCCTACTATTATGACGGATACGCCTCTCTGGATGATATGTACAAGGAACTTTGCTCCACCCAGGTCGATGAGTACGCCATCGAGGACAACAGCAGCAAATGATCCGTAAGGCACAATAAAAAACCGGCTCTCTGAGCGTCCGTAAGGGCAATTTCAGAGAGTCGGTCTTTTTTATGCCATGATACAGTCGGTGATCATGCCATCATGGGATCATGACAGCTTATGAAAGGGGACCTTGCCGGGATAGTCATTGGAAACGAGCGCGTTCAGCACGGCTTCGACCGACAGGGGCGTATACTCATAGGAGCAGATCACATCGCTCATGCCGAAGGGGTCCAGCCGTTTGACCAGATCCAGGTCGTAAGGCGCCCCCAGAAGGACCACCATGACCCGGGCATTGGTCAGGCTCAATACCTTCTGCAGGACTTTGATCTGTCCCGGTTTGAAGCGGGCGTTGTACAGGGCGATCATAAAGCGCTTAAAGCCCATCTTGACCGCCGAATCGATATAGCCCAGGATCTGGTCCAGGTCCTTGCCTTCAGGTTCCATTTCCATTTTGGCTCCCAGACATCCGAACCGCTGACAAACGGCTTCCGTAAAGGAAATGGTCCCCGCGTCCTCTGCCCCGGTCGCCGACAGCCGGTCCGGAGCGATGACTACAAAGTTGGGGACGGACACATCAAAAGCTCCTTCCGAACTGTCCGCCAGCCGGGTGATGGCTTTCTGCATCATGCCTTTTGCCAGGGCGATCTTGTCCGGGCCTGCCGCCTCTTCTTCCGCCTTTGCCGGGTCGACGGCAGGGGCCTGATCCAGCCCGAAGCGCTTCTTAGCGTCCATGATCCGCTGATAGGACTGGTCGATCCGCTCCTCGGAGATGCGTCCCGTGTCCACGGCCCGGTAAAGGGCCAGGGCATAATCCTTTAAAGCCTCATAGGTATGGGAAACGGTCAGGATATCGATCCCGGCTTCGACAGCCAGCACGGCTCCTTCTCCGTTGGGATAATACTTGCGGATGGCATCCATCTCCAGACAGTCCGTCATCTGCAGGCCCTTAAAACCAAAGGTATTGCGGGCCAGTTCCGTCTGGATCTTTTCAGACAAGGTGCCGGGCCGGTCGGGATCGATCTTGGTGTAGCAGACGTGAGCGGACATAAGGGCATCGGTACCGGCCTCGATCCCTTGACGGAAGGTCTCGAATTCCGTCTTCATCAATTGGTCCGGGTCGGTATCATTGATAGGTATACCCAGATGGGAATCCGACTGGACATTGCCGTGGCCGGGGAAGTGCTTGATAGCGGTCATGACCCCGCCCTTTTTAAGGCCTTTCATCATGGCGATGGCGATCGCCGCCGCATGGTCCGGTATATCCCCGTAGGAACGGCAGCCGATGACCGGGTTCTTGGGCTCGATATTAAGATCCATATCCGGGGCCAGGTCCATGTTGATGCCGCAGGCCCTCAGGATCCGTCCCATGTTCAGGCCCAGCTGGCTTACCGCCGCCAGCTGTCCTTCCGACAGATCGTCCGAAGCCGCCGCGACAGCGGCCGCGCCCGGGATCAGGGCTGCCTTTTCGGTCAGCCGGCTGACGATGCCGCCCTCCTGATCGGTCGAAATAATAGGACAGATGCCCAGTTTATCCCAAACCATTTGAGACAGCTGTCCGGACAGCCGGGCTGTCTGGGCCGCACTCTCGATATTGCGGGAAAAATAAATATAATTGCCGACGTAAAAATCATCCAGAGCCTTTACAGCCTGCTGGTCGACAGTCTTCGAAGGGAAGCCCACCATCAGCATCTGGCCGATCTTTTTTCTGACACTTTCGCTTGGCATGCGGATCTCCTTTATTGTACCTTTGCTGCTTCTTCCAAAATCACTTTCAATACTTCCTGAGTGCCGTTTTTAGCCTTGTCGGAGTTCATGGCCTGCTGATAGGAGGCCCTGTCCTGATAAAGCTTGTTAAGGTCTCCGACCAGCCTTTCCCCGGTCATCTCTTCCTGGGGGAGCATCTTGGCAAAGCCCAACGACTCAAAATGTTTGGCGTTAAGGATCTGGTCGCCCCGGCTGACCGACAGGGGCAGGGGCACCAGCAGAGCCGGGATCTTCAAAAGCAGCAGCTCGTTGATCACATTGGAACCGGCCCGGCTCAGAGCCAGGTCCGCGCAGGCATACAGATCCGGCAGCTCCGAGGACGCATAGGCCAGGCTGAAATAGCCCTCCTTTTTGGGAGCTTCGAAGGCATTTTTACTGCCGTACAAATGAATGATCTGGAAAGACTCCAAAAGAGTGTCCAGGTTATCTTTGACCGCGTCATTCAAGGCTTTGGCCCCCGAACTGCCGCCTATGACCATCAGGACCGGCTTGCCGTCGGGATCGAGCCCCGTCAGCTCAAAGCCCTTCTCCCGGCTCCCCTTTGTCAGAGAGGCCCGGATGGGCGTTCCCGTATAAAGGGCCTTGTCCTTGGGCAAATAGGAAACCGTATCCTGAAAAGTAGTCAGTACCCTTTTGGCAAAAGGCACGCATAACTTATTGGAAAGGCCGGGCGTCATATCCGACTCATGCAGGATCACGGTCGTATGGGTCATGGCCCCTGCCGCCGCCACAGGCCAGCTGACGAAGCCGCCCTTGCAGAAGATCAGGCAGGGCTTCTCTTTACGGATCCAGTGGACCGCCTGGACCGTGCCCTTGATCACGCGGAAAGGCAGCAAAAGGGTATCCGGGTTGAGGTTGCGGTGCAGCCTTCCGCTGGTGACCGGTCTGAAGGGCAGGCCTGCCTGAGTGGCCAGCTTATATTCGATCCCCTTCTTCATGCCCAGATACATACAGGTAAATCCCTCGGCTTTCAAAGGTTCCGCCAGGGCCAGATTTGCCGTAACATGGCCGGCCGTTCCGCCGCCGGTCATAAAAATCAACCGTTTATTTCTCTTCATCACTGTCTCGATATCCGTTAGGGTTCATGCTCTGCCAGCGATAGGAATCGCGGCACATTTCCTCGATGCCCAGCTGGGCCTTCCAGCCGAGCACTTTTTCCGCCTTGGAAGGATCCGAATAGCAGACAGCCAGATCGCCGGGCCGCCTGGGGTCGATCTGATAGGGGATCTTCTTCCCCACGGCCTTTTCATAGGCATGCAGCACATCCAGCACGCTGTAGCCCTTTCCGGTACCCAGGTTGAAAATGTCCACGCCCGGTTCCTTTTCCAGATCCTTCAGAGCCGCCACATGGCCCTTTGCCAGATCGACGACATGGATATAGTCGCGGACCCCGGTACCGTCCGGGGTATCGTAATCATCACCATAGATATGAACCACCGGCAGTTTGCCGACCGCCACCTGAGCAATATAAGGCAGAAGATTGTTGGGGATCCCTTTGGGATCTTCCCCGATCAGGCCGCTCTCGTGGGCTCCGATGGGGTTGAAATAACGGAGCAGGAGGATGTTCCAGGAAGGATCCGCCGTATGAAGGCCCTTCAGGATCTCTTCGATCATCCACTTGGTCCAGCCGTAGGGGTTGGTAGCCGGCTGCTTTTCAGCCTCTTCCGTGATGGGCATGACCTTCTGATAGCCGTATACGGTTGCGGAAGAAGAGAAGATCAGGTTCTTGACCCCATGGGCCCTCATGGCCTCGCACAGAAGAATGGTGCTGCCCAGGTTGTTGTGGTAGTATTCCAGCGGCTTGTAGACCGATTCTCCTACTGCCTTATAGCCGGCAAAATGAATGACCGCATCGATCTTTTCGGTATCGAAGATCGCGTTCAGAGCTTCTTTATCCAACAGATCCGCCTTATAGAAGGTGACGGACTTTCCGGTGATCTTTTCGACCCGCTCGATGGCCTTGGAGCTGGCATTGTAAAGGTTGTCTACGGCAATGACCTCGTAGCCGCTGTTTAACAGCTCCACCAGGGTATGAGATCCAATATATCCCGCTCCTCCGGTGACCAGGATGCGCTTGAGTTCGCTCATGCTGTCTCCTCCATCATTTTCTCAAGAAGGGCTATGGCCTTTGCGGCTGCCAATTTGACGAAATCGTTATACTGCATGGGAGCCTCTCCCGAAGCGCTGTCACTGATAGCCCGCAGGATGACGAAGGGTGTCTTGTTGACGGTGCAGGCCTGGGCAATGGCCGCCCCTTCCATCTCGGTGCAGGTCCCCTGGAAGGTATCGATCAGCCACTTTTTCTTATCCGGTTCGCAGATGAACTGGTCGCCCGACAAAACGCGGCCCACAATATAGTGGTAGCCCAGACTCTTTGCCGCCTGCTCGGCCAGCTGCATCAATTTGGGATCCGCCTTGAACTCAATGCTGTCGAAACCGGTGATAAAGCCCACCGGATCACCGAAGATCTTGGTGTCGAAGTCGTGCTGGACAGCGTCCTTGGAGATCACGACATCTCCTACCGAAAGGGACGGATCCAGGGCCCCGGCAACGCCCACCATGATGATGCCGTCCGGGCTGTACTTGTCGACCATTTTCTGCGCGCACAAGGCTGCGTTTACCTTGCCGATGCCGCACTGGACGCCGACGACCTTCTGCCCTTTCAGGCTTCCCTCGATATAGTTCATGGCCCCGGTCTGATTGGTGCCCAGAGCCTGATTGAGTGCTTCGAATTCTTCTTTGGTTGCGGTAATGATTCCGATCATAATAACCCCTTCAAATGTGATGTTAGTCTTTCTGCTGCCACTTTTCTACTTGTCTGACCAGATAGCGGCCGGTCTTGCACATAAATTCGATACCGTCTTTGCGAAGTTCTTTGGGAAGTTTATTCAAAAAGTTGTCCGCCTCGAAAGTAAAGGTGCCGCTGTAGCCGGTCTCGCCCAAGGCTCTGGTGATCTCCGCCCAGTTGAGGCTTTCCATGTAGGGAAGAGTATGGCAGTCGGCATGATAGTCAACGTCATGGACATGCAGGGCCTTGATACGGTCCGGTCCCATGGCGCGGATAAAGTCCTGAGGCTCTACTCCTACCAGGGCGCTGTGGCCAAGATCCAGGCATCCAACGATCCAGGGGCTGTCCAGGGCATCCAGAAAATCACAGAACTCTTCGGGCTCCGACAGGAAACTGTCCACGATAAAGCCGCCCTGCTTATTGTACTGCCACATATTTTCCGCGCAGACATGGATGTTCCACTTCTCGCAGTAGGGGATCAGGCTCCTATAAAAATCGATATTCATATCCCAGGTGGCCTTGCGGTTGTTGCGGTAGACCAGATGATGTTTGGGATGGACGACAATGTATTTAACGCCTAAGATCGAGGCTGCCTCCATGGAGCGCAGGATCCTTTTGAAAATGAAGGATTCATAACCTTCATCCCCCCGGGAAGATTCCCCCTTGGAAGAAGGAAAAGGAGCGTGGGCCTGGATGATCTGGACCCCGGCGTCGTCTGCCTGACGGCGGATCTTTTGAGCATTTCCTCTCCAATCGTTTTCCAGCCAGATGCTGTCCGAACCGGTCAGTTCGAAAAAGGACCAGTCGATGCCGTCATAACCGGCCCGGCTGAGGATGTCAACGGCTTCATAAGGTCCGAATGTCTTTGCGGTGCAGTCTGTCTGCGTGACTAACTTCATAGAAATCCTCCTTATCGTAAGCATTCAAAAGCACAGCTTTGCATATCATTGCATAGCATTGCACAGTTTCCATGTTACCATGTTTTTGATATCAATGGTTGAAAATGCGGTATATTTTTTCAGCGATATATTCGCCAATGTTTTGGGCCAGCCTGATGGGGTTCCAGCTCCATTTCAGATGAACGCTCCCTGTGCCTTGCCCCAATAGAGATCCCTGCGAACCTGATCCTTCCGTGCTGGCTGCGGAAGTCGACGGCTCTTTTCCGGATATGTACTGGTCGATGTGACGCTCAACGGCGTCAAAGCAAAGGCAGCCCCCTGACAAAAGAGCATTGTTGAAGCCCTGTTCGCTGTAACGCGAACCCATCTTATCCTGGGCTTTCTGTTTCATATCCTGGATCTTTTTCAAGCCGCCGTAATACGAGAAGAAGGTGCAGGGGTCGCAGCGCAGCTGGTCATACTGGGACTGAAGATCATCCTTGGACATGCTGAAGCCGCAGTCGTCCACATAGGAAAGGGCATCGTCCAGCGACCAATCCTCATAGTTGATGCCAATGTCCAGGACATTGATCATAGCGTAAATGGTCAGTTCGTTGTACTTGTAGCAGTCCAGCTGATCGGCGGTGACAGAGCCCTGATCCAGCAGGTACTGCATGGCCTCGTAGGAAGCATAGACCGCGTAACCTTCGGTATAGGCCGTATTATCGGCCAGTGTTTTTACGTAAAGACTGTCGTTGTCGTACATGTAGGTGAATTGGAACATATGGCCGGGCAGCCCCTCGTGGGCGACGGTGTTGTACACGTCCAAAGAGTCGATGTCCCCGTAATTGGGGTTGACCCTCATCTGGCGCTTGCTGTCCCCGTCGACGGGAGGCACCACAAAGTAAGCGGCAACACCGGCGTCGCTGATGACCTCTTCGTTCATGTCGGTGATATTCCAGTCCAGATCGCTGACACTGGGGAAGTCGTCCTGCATGTGGTCATCGATATAATCAAGGATGTCCGCGTAGCTCTCGAAACCGGTCGAGATCGAGTCGTCATACAGGGACGAGTAAGCGCTGCTGTCTTTCTGGGCCACGGTCATCAGGCTGCGCAGATTGGTATTGAACCAATCCTGCATGTCATCTTTAAAATCATCGATATCGACCGAATAGCCAAGGTTGTACTCGGCTGTCAATTCATAATATTCTTTTCCGTCGGGAAGAGCCGCCAGGCCCCCCTTGACCTCTTCATCTTCCAGGGGAGTCAGACGGTCGACCATGTCCTGGTAAGCAGGCAGGAAAGAATCCTGATAAGCCTCTTTCAGCTGATCTTTGTAATCATCGGCCTTGTCAAGGTCAAGCTGATCGATGGCGTCGTCCAGCACGGTCAGGATGCTGGAATCCATTCCCTTATCCACGATGCCCTGACAGTAATCGACCACATCCGACAGGTTGTTGACCAGATAGCCCTTGTCAGCCTGGATCTGTGTATAGTCAAGAGCGCTGTCCACATAGGGCCGGACATCCTCCATGACGGTGATCATATCCTGAACGTCTTTCTCGTTTCTGACTTCCCAGTCGGCAAAGGTTTCGGAAATGCCTGCCTGCAGACCGGATAAAGGAGAAAAGAGAGACTGATAATAGTCAAATTTAGAGTCGCTGAGCTTAGCATTGATCTCAGCATTGAAGAGCAGTGAATCATACAGATCCTGCTGATCCGAAGTAAGCTGATCCCTGTCAAAGGCTTTCAGGCGGTCAAGATCATCCTGGGCCGCCTGGCGGGCCTGGTCCAGATCATCCTGGCTGAAACGGCTACCCAGATCTACGTCCACGGTATCCGGATCGATGCCGTAGTCCTCCGGGTTCAGAAACAGCTGGTGCATGCTGGTATAGTCGCTGTAGGTGGATACCAGGGTATCCTGAAGGTAATCCTCGAAATCCTCCTGCTCCTGACTCGCGCTCAGGCTGCTTTTGCCTGAATCCGAACCGGGAAGGATCTGACTGCAGCCGGTCAGAGAGGAAAGCACCAGCAGTAGGGACAATACGATGGATAAGACCTTGAAAGTCTTTGTCTTCATAAGAATTCCTCGAAAAATAGATTTGGCTTTAACGAAAAAGGCACGGCAGATCAGATGATCTGCCGTGCCTTCACTATCATCAGCGATTATCTGACGAACTTTGTCTTAGCAGGATCTTACTGCTCCTCGGGAGCGTACAGATCTTTCAGACGAAGCAGGTGCTGATAACGAGCAACGGAAGTAGCCTCGGCCTTGCTGAACAGAACTTCTGCTCTCTCCGGGAAGGAACGGGTCAGAGCGGAATAACGAGCCTCGTTCATAATGAACGGACGGTAATTCTCGCTGACAGGTGCCTTGCTGTCCAGAGTGAACGGATTCTTGCCCTGAGCCTTCAGTGCCGGGTTGTAACGGAACAGGTTCCAGTAACCGCAGTCGACAGCTTTCTTCATCTCAAGCTGGCAGTTGGCCATACCACCCTTGATGGAGTGCATCTCGCAAGGAGAATATCCAATGACCAGAGACGGTCCCGGATAAGCTTCTGCTTCTTTGATAGCGGTCAGAGTCTGATTCTGGTTAGCGCCCATGGCAACCTGAGCTACATAGATATAACCGTAAGACATCATGATCTCGGCAAGGCTCTTCTTGGCGATTGCTTTACCGGCAGCCGCGAACTGAGCTACCTGACCGATGTTGGATGCCTTGGAAGCCTGTCCGCCGGTGTTGGAGTAAACCTCGGTATCGAATACCATAACGTTAACGTCCTGACCCTGTGCAAGCACATGATCCAGACCGCCGAATCCGATATCATAAGCCCAGCCGTCACCGCCGAAGATCCAGATGGACTTCTTGGCAAGATATTCACGGTTGTTCAGAATGTCTTTAACAGCGTCGTTCTTGTTTTCTACTTTCTGCAGTACATCGACCAGAGCGTTGGCACAAGGAGTATTCTTCTCGCCGTCGGAAACGGTATCAAGGAATGCTTTGGCTGCTTCCTGGGTCTCGGGATACTCTTCGCTTACAGCCTTGACCTCATCGATCAGACGGTTGCGGATAGCCTGCTGGCCGAGGAACATACCATAACCATGCTCGGCGTTATCCTCGAACAGGGAGTTAGCCCAAGCCGGACCATGACCATTCTTATCGGTGGTATACGGGCTGGTAGCAGCGGGGCCGCCCCAAATGGAGGAGCATCCGGTAGCGTTGGAGATGTACATTCTGGGTCCGAACAGCTGAGTAACCAGACGAGCGTAGGAGGTTTCAGCGCATCCTGCGCAGGAGCCGGAGAACTCAAGCAGAGGTTTCTTGTACTGGCTGGTGATAACGTTCAGTTTTGCAGTAACGTCCTCTTTCTCGGTAACGTTCTTGACCATGTAGTCGAATACCGGCTGCTGGTCAAGCTGCGTCTCGCGGGGAACCATCTTCAGAGAGTTGGTCGGGCACTGAGATACACATACGGTGCAGCCCATGCAGTCCAGAGGAGAAATAGCAATGCTGAAGCTGTAGTTCTTAACGGTAGCGACCTTGCCCTTAGCCTTGATCTTAGCGGCTTTAGGAGCGTTGGCAGCTTCCTCGTCGGTCAGAGCGAAGGGACGGATGGTAGCGTGCGGGCAAACGAAGGAGCACTTGTTGCATCCGATGCAGGTGTCGGAATTCCACTCGGGAACGTTAACCGCAACACCGCGTTTTTCGTAAGCAGCTGCGCCCAGTTCGAAGGTGCCGTCTGCGTGATCCACGAAAGCGGATACCGGCAGAGAATCGCCGTCCATCTTGTCGACAGGAGTAAGGATATTGTTGACCATGTTGACCAGCTTCTCGGGTCCTTCGATCTTGGTGTCGGAAGGAGCATCAACAGCCTCGGCCCAGTCAGCCGGAACTTCGATCTTCTTGTAAGCGGTAACACCGGCATCGATCGCGGCATGGTTCTTATCAACGACATCCTGGCCCTTCTTCAGGTAAGAATGGGTAGCGGCGTCTTTCATATATTTGACAGCTTCGTCGATCGGCAGAACTTTAGCCAGAGCAAAGAAGGCAGCCTGCAGAACGGTGTTGGTCCTCTTGCCCATGCCGACTTTCTGAGCCAGGTCGATGGCGTCTACGGTGTACAGCTGGATATTGTTTTTAGCAATATAGCGTTTGGTCTCGGCATTCATATGTTTGCCAAGTTCGTCAACGTCCCAGCTGCAGTTGATCAGGAATACTCCGCCCGGTTTAACATCCTGGACCATCTTGTAGCCCTTGATGATGTAAGACGGGTTGTGGCATGCAACAAAGTCTGCTTTGTTGATGTAGTAAGGAGCACGGATCGGTTTGTCTCCGAAACGAAGATGGGAGATGGTCACACCGCCGGTCTTCTTGGAGTCATACTGGAAATATGCCTGAACATATTTGTCGGTATGGTCGCCGATGATCTTGATGGAGTTCTTGTTGGCACCTACGGTACCATCGCCGCCCAGACCCCAGAACTTGCACTCGATGGTGCCTTCTGCTGCGGTATTGGGAGCCGGTTTCTCTTCAAGAGACATATTGGTGACATCATCTTTGATACCGATGGTGAACTGCTCTTTGGGATCATCCTTCTTCAGCTCATCGTATACAGCGAATACAGATGCCGGAGGAGTATCCTTGGAGCCAAGACCGTAACGTCCGCCGATGACTTTGATATCGGTCTTGCCGTTGGTAGCAAGAGCGGTAACGACATCCAAAAACAGAGGCTCGCCCTGTGCACCGGGCTCTTTGGTACGGTCAAGGACTGCGATCTTCTTAACGGTAGCCGGGATCGCTTCGATCAGTTTGTCAGCGCAGAAAGGACGATACAGACGAACTTTGACAACGCCGACTTTCTCGCCGTGAGCATTCAGGTAGTCGATAACTTCCTCGGCAACATCGTTGATGGAGCCCATCGCAATGATGATGCGGTCGGCATCCGGTGCGCCGTAGTAGTTGAACAGCTTGTAGTCGGTGCCCAGTTTCTCGTTGACTTTGTCCATGTACTTTTCAACGATAGCCGGCAGAGCCTGATAATACTTGTTGGAAGCTTCACGGTTCTGGAAGAAGATATCGCCGTTCTCGTGAGAGCCGCGCATAACCGGACGCTCCGGATTCAGGGCTCTCTTGCGGAATGCGTTGACCGCATCCATATCGACCATCTCTTTCAGATCATCGTAATCCCAGATCGCGATCTTCTGGATCTCGTGAGAAGTACGGAAACCATCAAAGAAGTTGATGAAAGGTACACGGCCTTCGATAGCAGACAGATGAGCTACCGCACCGAGATCCATAACCTCCTGGGGGTTGGTCTCGCAAAGCATAGCGAATCCGGTCTGACGGCAGGCGTATACATCGGAATGATCACCGAAAATGTTCAGTGCGTGGGTAGCGACGGTACGGGCGGAAACATGGAAAACAGCCGGAAGCAGTTCGCCGGCGATCTTATACATGTTGGGGATCATCAGAAGAAGACCCTGGGATGCGGTATAAGTCGTCGTCAGAGCGCCGGCAGCTAGAGAACCGTGTACGGTACCGGAGGCGCCTCCCTCAGATTCCATCTCGGCAACTTTGACGGTAGTGCCGAAGATGTTTTTCTTACCCTGTGCAGACCACTGATCTACGTAGTCAGCCATGGGGCTGGATGGTGTAATGGGGTAGATACCCGCAACTTCGGTAAATGCATAGGAGACCCATGCAGCCGCGTTGTTGCCATCCATGGTTTTCATTTTTCTTGCCATGAGTGAAATTCTCCCTTTCTATATAGTTAGCTGCGCCTTTTTATACCGTTTCCTGATCGGCACAGGCATAAAAGGGCGGAACACATAGAACCGATGATTATTGTATCATGTTCGTGCGCAAGTGTAAACGCCCATGGGCGCCCCACTTCCAATTTGTTTTTTAAAAATTATTAATTACCGCTGTCCTGGCTGTTTTCACCGCCGGAGACCGTCTTCGCCTTGGAGTTATCCATGTTCAGATAATCGATCGTCATCATACCCTTTTTATAGGCAGTGATCTCTACCGAGGTAACGGTGACGGGATCGACCGGCTTGTTCTCCAGGATATCGGTCTCATTTTTGTCCTCGATCTTGGCATTGTCTTCCTGTTCCTTGGTGTACGTTTCTACCTGGGAAATGGCTTCGGCAACGTCCATGCCGTCGATGACCTGTCCGAAGACCGTATGGATACCGGCCGTATAGTTGTACTGGGTTTCGTAAAGGGTGCCGATCTGCTCGTCCAGCCACATTGCACCGCCGATCTTCTGGTACATCTGCACCTTTTCATCCGCTACTTTTTCAGCCTTGTCGGCGTAGTCGTTAGCGTTTTCCAGCATGGAGGTATCGGTATCCTTGCTGGTAACGATGAAGAAGAGGCTGGTATTGGAGCTGGGATTCTTATAGGCGCCTAAGTTGGCCATGCAGACCGAACCATAGTAAGGGCTCAGGTAAGGAACGGTCTCGTCTTCAAATCCCTTTCCCCAGATACTCTCGCCGCCCAGTCCGCTGTTGGTGGGATCGCCGGTCTCGATCATGAAATCCGAGATCACATCGAAGAACTGAACACCGTCATAGTAGCCTGCTTTGGCATGGGTCACGAAGTTTTCGACCGCTTTGGGAGCTTCTTTTTCAAAGAAGCGGAAGGTAATGTCGCCCATGGTCGTATGAAGGATAGCGACCGTATCACCCTCTTTGGGCTCCTGGAACTGATAGTCGAAGCTCTCTTTTTTAGAGCAGCCGGACATGGAAGCGATGATCATGACCAGGACGGCAAACAGTGAGACTGCCCGGATCAGTCTTCCTCTCTTCGTAAATTGTTTTTTCATCTTAATCCCCTTTTATTATTTTCTTACGAAACCGCAGGCAAGCATGAAGCGCTGAAAAGCTTCGATGCCGTTGGGATCGTTCTTATACACACCGGCGTCTTCCAATACTTTCTCGAAGATCTTTCCGACTTCTTTTTTCAGGAGCTGGTCGGCGCTTTGCTGATCCATGGGCACGCTGACCCGGCTCAGCATATCTTTGATCCAGGGCTGGTGCTTCTCGATCATGTCCTTTTCCGCCTGACTTAAGCTTTCCTGCTTTGTGCCGGTCAGGATGCGGCTGATGACGGACAGTTCCTTCTGCAGCCGTCCCGGAAGGATAGCCAGGCCCATGACCTCGATCAGGCCTATATTTTCTTTCTTGATGTGCCACAGGTCCTCATGCGGATGAAAGACACCCAGAGGATACTGATCGGTGGTAAAGTTATTGCGCAACACCAGATCCAGTTCGTACTCCCCGTTTTGGTTGAAGCGGGCGATCGGCGTGACGGCGTTGTGCGGCGTATCCCCGGTAAAGGCATAGATCCCGACTTTTTCATCGGAATAAGCCTCCCAGAAGGTAAGCACGTGGGATGCCATCCGGATCAGTTCCTCCCTGTCTTTGCCCGACAGGCGGATGGCGCTCAGCGGCCAGTTAAGGACGTTGACCGTCAGTCCCTCGTGGCCGGGAGCCATATAGCGCTGACGGACCGCTGCCTTTTCCATGGGGAAGACATGATGGCCGCCCTGATAGTGTTCGTGAGTCAGGATCGATCCGCCAACGACCGGAAGTCCGGCATTGCTGCCCATAAAATAATGGGGCATCATCTCAATAAACTGAAACAGACGGCGGAAGGTCAGCTCGTCGATCTTCATCGGCACATGAGACTCTTTAAGCAGGATGCAGTGCTCCTGATAATAGGTATAAGGCGAATACTGCAGATACCACTGTTCGCCTTCCAGCATCATGGGGATCTGCCGTAAGTTCTGCCTGGCCGGATGGTCCAGCCTTCCCGGATAACCTACGTTTTCGGGACAGAGCAGACATTTGGGATAGGAAGCCTTCTGAGTCTTGAGCATCGTGGCGATGACGCGGGGATCCTTCTCCGGCTTGGACAGGTTGATAGTGATCTCCAGATCGCCGTACTGGGTCGGCACCGTCCAGTAAAGGTTTTTGCGGATGCGCTCTGCCATAACGTAATGGCTTGCCCGTGACAGATGATAGAAATAACCGGACGCCTTTTCGGGATCCTCTATGCGCAGGGTCCTGAACTTTTCGGCAACGGTCGAAGGCCGGGCCACGAACAGGCCCATGATGCGGGCGTCCATCAGATCGCGCCGGACCGTATCGTCGCCCTCGATCATTCCCCGGTCGCACATATAATCCAGTATCCTGGACAGGATCGGATAAGGAGTCTCATCCTCATGAGCGATCTGACGGCGCTCCAGGCGGAAAGCCTCCCGGCAGGGAAGCGTTCCTTCCGTCTTGGGATAAGGCTCGGAAAGCCCCAGGATCTCCAAAAGCTGATTGCGCACGAAAACGGTATCCGCCTGTTCGATCAGACGCTCGTCCAGCCCGTAAGCCAGCAGCTCTTCCACCAAAAGCTCGATGGGTTCATCGACCCTGTGGGCGCCCTGGCCTGCGTCCGCTACATAAAATTCCGGCGTAAGGCCGGTCCGTTTCTGATAATTCCGGCCCACGGTCCGGATGAAATCGTCCACAGCATCCGCCCTGACCAGGCTGACCGTGCAGCCGCCGAAGCCGGCTCCGGTCATACGGCTTCCCAATGTCCCGTCGATCTTGCGGGCCTCTTCCACCATGGTATCCAGCTCGGTCCCGGTTACTTCATACAGGTCTCTGAGCGAATCGTGGGACTGGTCCATCAGTTTTCCGAAAGCAGCTATATTGCCTTCCTTGAGCACCTGGACCGCTTTCAGGACCCGGGCGTTTTCATAGACGGCGTGCTCTGCCCGTTTGCGGCAGACAGGCCGGCGGATAAGATGCTTATGAGCCTCAAATTCTTCCGGCGTCAGCTGGCAGAGAGCCTTGACGGGCAGCTCGGTCTGAAGATCTTTCAAGGCTTCCTCGCACTCGGCCCGGCGCTCGTTATACTTGCTGTCCGCAAGGCCGCGGCGCTTTTTGGTGTTGCCGATGACGATCTTCACGCCTTTCAGATCCAGAGGGACATATTCGTAATCCAGGGTATTGCAGTCCAGAAGGATGGCCTTGCCCTGACGGCCCAGGCCGACGGCAAACTGATCCATGATGCCGCAGTTGACCCCGTTGAAGGTATTTTCGGAGTGCTGGCACATCTGTACCAGCCGGACCCGGTCAAAGCCCGTCTTGAAGACATCGTTGAGCATGGTCGCGATCATGACTTCCAGCGAGGCGGAAGAAGACAGGCCGGAACCGTTGGGGATCTCCCCGTAGATCAGAAGATCGAAACCGGTCAGGGCCGCCTGACGATCCTGGAATTCCTTGATCACACCTTTAACATAATTGCCCCAGCCGTCTTTCTCATCATAGTGATTATCTCTCAGATCGATCTTGACCAGCTTGGACATGTTCAGGCTCTTCATGCGGACGGTAAAGTCGCTGCGAAGGCGGATCAGTCCGTAGGTGCCGAAGCTTAAGGCGCAGGGGAAGACCTTTCCCCCGTTATAATCGATGTGCTCTCCGATCAGGTTGACCCGGCCGGGAGCGTAATAGGTAAATACTTTCTGGTCAAGAGCGCTTTGGGATGAAACAGGCGTATCGGAGCCTTCGACCTGACCGTAGGTATTGATGAATTCTTGCAAAAGGTCCACGCGTAACCTCCTTCAGGACAGTTGCTGCGACAGTTTATCAGCAAGTTCTTTCATTTCTTCGGAAGAGATCGACTCCTCGTCCCAGGCCGGGAACTTGGGATCGTCGCCCTTTTTGCGGGGCAGAACGTGCAGATGGAAATGCATGACGGACTGGCCGGCGGCTTCTCCGTTGTTCTGCAGCAGGTTGAGGCCGTCTATGTCCATGGTCTTTTGGCAGGCCTTTGCAGCCTTCTGGGCCAGCAGCATGGCTTTGGCAGCCAGCTGGGGCGGCAGTTCATATAAGTCGGCGTAATGCTGTTTGGGAAGGATCAGCATATGGCCGCGGATCTTTTGGTTCATATCCAGAATAATACGAAAATCCTCGTCCTCGTAAACGGTCGCGGACGGGATCAGGCCATTGGCGATCTTACAGAAAATACAGTTATCCATAAGGCCTCCTGTTTCAATAATAGAATAGCAAAGTCATTATATTACAAACATTTGCCGTTCGCAATTTATGGTTGGTTTCCGGTCTTGAGCTGCTGATAGATGTCCCGTTTGGAAAGGCCCAGGTCCCTGGCGACCCGTTTCATGGCCTCTTTTTCGGGAAGGTCCTTGTACAATTCCATATGCTCTTGCAGGCTCATGCCTTCAAAACGGTTTTTCTGCTGCCGGTCAAGCTGCTGCGGGGTCAGGCCTTCGATAATGATCACGAATTCGCCCCGGGGCTCGTTAAGAGAAAAATACTCGGCCAGCTCTTCCAAAGTGCCCAGGCGGCATTCTTCGTAGATCTTGGTCAGCTCTCTTATGCAGGCGCTTTTACGGTCCGGCGCGTACTTGGCCAGGGTCCGCAGGGTTTCCTTAAGACGGTGAGGCGCCTCATAAAAAATCGTGGTATAGGGGCTGGAGGAAAGCCGGTCCAGCACCTGCTCTTTCTCCTGCTTATCGACGGGCAGAAAGCCCTCGAAAGCAAAGCGGCGGGAAGACAGGCCTGACATGGCCAGCGCCGTGACAAAAGCAGAGGGGCCGGGCAGGCAGGTGACGGGAACGCCCGCCTGGTGGCACTTGGCCGCCAGGATCTGGCCCGGATCCGATATGCCGGGCATGCCGGCATCGGTGACCAGAGCGGCGCTCTGGCCGTCCTGCAGCCTTTTGATCACTTCGGGGCTGCGCTCCTGCTCATTATATTTGTGGTAGCTGACCAGAGGTTTGCGGATCTGATAGCGGGACAGCAAAAGCCCCGAATTCCGGGTATCTTCCGCCAGGATAAAATCAACACTCTGCAGTGTTTCCAGGGTCCTCTGGGTGATATCCTTCAAATTGCCGATGGGAGTCGGACATAAATATAAGGTACCGGCCATGTCAGCTGCTCCGGCTCCAGATGGAAGGAGTCATCATCAAAAACAGGGGATAGATCTCAAGACGGCCCAGCAGCATGGCAGCGCACAGCACCAGTTTGCTGAAAGGAGAATAGCCGGCATAGTTGGAAGCCGGTCCGACCGCTCCCAGGCCCGGGCCTATGTTGTTGAAGCAGGCATTGGCAGCTGAAAGATTGGTCTCAAAATCGAATCTGTCCAGCGACAAAAGCAGGGCGACCGCGATCAGGATGCCCATATAAAGAGCCAGGTAAACCGACACACTGTGAAGGGTCTGGTCATCGACCGTCCGTCCTTCGAAGCGGACGACACCCACGGAGCGCGGGTGGATCAGATGCCTCAGCTCTCTCTTAACATTTTTGGCCAGCATGACCAGCCGGGACACTTTCAAGCCGCCGCCCGTTGAACCGGCGCAGGCTCCGATCAGCATCAGAAACATCAGTATGCCCTTGGAAAACTCAGGCCATTTGTTAAAATCTGTCGTCGCATAGCCGGTGGTGGTCATGATCGAAGACACCTGGAAGCAGGCATTGCGGATGGCGGTAGCCACGCTGACGTTCTGGCTGAGGGTGTTGATCGTGATCAGGGCCGATGAGATCAGGAAAAGGGCCAGATAGGTCTTCAGCTCATCGGATTCCAGGACTTCTTTGAAGTGCTTATGAAGGCACAGATAATAAAGGTTAAAGTTGACACCGAACAGCAGCATGAAAATAGTAATGACCCACTGCTCATAAGGGCTGTAGGAGGCGATGCTGTCCGATTTGATGCCGAATCCGCCGGTGCCGGCCGCTCCGAACATGTGCAGCAGGCTGTCAAAAAAGGGCATCCCTCCCGCCAGTTCGAAAATGACCATGATCACGCTCATGCCCGCGTAGATCAGGTATAAAACGCGGGCCGTATCCCTCAGGCGGGGCATCAGCTTGCCCACCGTGGGACCCGGCATTTCCGCCCGGGCTATATGCATTCCCCGGTCGTTCTGCAGCGGTACGACCGCCATCAGAAATACCAGCACGCCCATGCCGCCGATCCAATGGGTAAAGCTGCGCCAGAACAAAAGTCCCTTGCTCATGGCCTCCACATCCGTCAGAATGGAAGCGCCGGTGGTGGTAAAGCCGCTGACGGTCTCAAAAAAGGCATCGATATAGTGGGGGATCTGCTGGCTGAAATAAAAGGGAAGGGCCCCGATGGCCGAAACCACGATCCAGGAAAGGCCAACGATAATGTAGCCTTCCTTGGCATAAATGACTTTGCTGGTAGGACGCGACAGAAAAGTAAGGGCCAGTCCTATCACCAGCGCCACTGTAATAGCCAGCAGGAAATCGATCAGGCACCGCTCCCGGTATAGGATCGACACGATCAGCGGAAGTACCATCAAAACCGCCGTGATCTCGCAGACCTGCCCTACCATGTAAAGTATCATGCGGCGATTCATTTATGACTCCTTTACTTTGATAATAGCGTCGGACAGGCTGACCAGATTCTGACCGGCCGCCAGAACGATGACCCGGTCTTTGGCTTCTATGTGGTCATTGCCTCCGGGGATCAAAGGTTTGGTATCCCGGATGATGCCGCCGATCAGCATGCCCGGTTTGAATTCCAGCTGATACAAAGGAATATTCAGATAAGGAAAATCCGGTTTCACGATAAACTCCATGGCTTCCGCCCGGCCGTCCATCAGCTTGTAAAGGGTCTCGATGTTGCTGCCCGCCGAGTTTTCCAAGGCGCGCACATAGCGAAGGACCAGGCTCGACACCCGGACATTGGGGCTGACCAGCCCTTCCACGCCCAGCCGTCCCGCCAGGTCCGCGAAGGCGCTACGGTCGACCTTGCACATGGCCCTGGGCACCCTCTGCTCGTTTGCATAGATACACATCAGGATGTTTTCCTCATCCATGCCGGTCAGACTGACAAAGGCATCCGTCGTCAAAAGCCCCTCTTCATTCAAGAGCTCTCCCTGGGCGCCGTCTCCGTTGATAACGACCGCTTCCGGAAGAGATTCGCATAATTGACGGCATCGGTCTCTGTCCTGCTCGATGATCTTGACCCTGATGCCGCTTTCGATCAGGATCTTTCCCAGCTGATAGGCTGTCCGGCTGCCGCCTATGATCATGACATTGCGGACCGGCTTGTTGATGTAGCCGACCTCCGTCAGCAGTTTATCGATCTCGGTCGGAGCCGCGTTGATGGTCAGAAGATCGCCGTCCCTGAGCACGAAATCGCCGCGGGGGATATAAACATCGCTGCCTCTTCCCACGGCGCAGATCAGAAAGTTTTCCTTGAAATGGCGGCGCAGGTCGCTGACATTCATGTTGGAAAACTTAGAGTTCATCTTGGTGCGCAGCTCTACCATCTCAAAAGAATGGCGGGCAAAATAATCCGCCCTGATGCCGGAAGGAAGGCGTAGCATATTGTTCAGTTCCTGGGCGACGATAAGGGCCGGATTCACAAACATGGAAATATTGGTCTGCTGCTTGATAAAAGACAGCTCCCGGTCTGTCATATCCGTATCTTCGATACGGGCGATGGTATGGTGGGCCCCCATGCGTTTTGCCAGAAAACAGCTCAGGATGTTGACCTCATCTCTGGGAGTCATGGCGATAAAGAGCCGCGCATCCTGCACCTGAGCCTCGCTCAGCGTATCATAATCGACACCCTCTCCGCAGACCGTCATGACATCGTACAGATCTCCGATCGTACCCACGACCGACTCGTCATGATCGATAACGGTAACATCATGCCCCTCTTTTACCAGGCTGCGGGTCAGCTCCTGACCCATTTTTCCGCAGCCCAGAATAACAACCTTCATATTTCCTCCGAATCGTTATACTTTGTTATTGTCTCAAAAAACAAATATTAATGTATAAAACCGTAAACGCTATTGTATCCCAAAAGGCTGTTTCTTGCAACATAGGAAAGCCCCCGGCCGTAAGGTCCGGGGGTCTTTTTGATATCGGTCCCTTTCTTCTCTTTGTCCCTGGTCCTGCTGCTTTGCATGAACCATCAATTCTGCCCCAGTTTCTTCTCCTGGTCCAGGATCTCTTCCAGGACGTCCGGAAAGCCGTCTGACAGGATGGCGCTGATCAAAGCCAGCTGTTCGTCCACCTTCCGGGGATCGAAATCCGCGCTGGGCGTCTTGTCGTACCCCTCACTGACCAGATCCCGGGCCATTTGGACAAGGCTGGGGCTGGGGCTTTTTTCCATGGCGTCGATCAGGTTGGAAACTTCGAAATAGTTCATATCGCTGGAAAGTTTCCATTTGTCATACACTTCATGATCGCTGATCCCGTAAAAGGGGCCGATCAGAGAAAGCAGGAACGGGCTGGATGCGATTTTGAGCCGGTAAGACTTCAGGTTATCGCTGAAGCGGCTTCTGAATGTATCAAGCATATGGGTCCCTCCAAAATTAGCAGAGATTATATCGTGAAAATATTATGATTTTTCTATTAAAACTCCGAAAGAAGTTACAGCTTCGTTACGCAATTATTAAATCAGCCCTCCGGCAGGCCTTTGAAAAGGCTTTACAATTTGTTGAAAAACCTCCGGTCTCTTGGTATAATGTTCAAAAGGTTTCATTGAAAGAAACTTCGGTTTTCCCACAGCGCGAAGAGGAGTTTATCGTCCCATGAGTCTGTTCATTTCTTTCGAGGGTCCGGACGGTTCCGGAAAGTCCCTGCAGATGGACCTTCTGGTCAAAGATCTGACCGCCAAAGGTCTTGACGTACTGGCTCTGAGGGAGCCGGGCGGTACAGCCATCGGAGAAGATATCCGTTCCGTACTGCTGGATCCTGCCCACAAGGAAATGGACCCGGTCACCGAGGCCTACCTGTACGCGGCCAGCCGGGCTCAGCTGGTCCGTCAAAGGATCCGCCCCGCTCTTGAAAAAGGGACCATTGTCCTTTTGGACCGTTTCATCGACTCCTCTTTGGTCTATCAGGGGATCGCCCGGGGACTTGGCACGGATACGGTCGAAAAGATCAACCGTTATGCGGTGGACGGTCTGATGCCCGACGCTACTTTTCTGGTCTATATCGACTATGAAGAAGGCCTGCGCCGCAAGAAGCATCAGGAAGGTCACAGTCTTGACCGTCTTGAGCAGGAAAAGGACCGTTTTTACAGAAAAGTCAACGAAGGATACCGGAGTCTGAAAGACCTTAGCCCCGGCCGCGTCCGTCTGATCGACGGGGCCGGCAGTATCGACCAGGTTCATTCTCTGATCTGGAGCCAGATGCAGGATCTATTGAGTCAGAAGGGCCTTTTGCCCTGACCGATACGGCTTCAGTCAGATAAAACTATCCTACAGCAGGAGGTACCGATATGAAACTCGTACTTGCTATCATCCATGATGAAGATGCTCAGAAACTGACGACCGCCCTGAACCGCGCCAATTTCCGCGTGACCAAACTGGCATCCACCGGCGGCTTTTTGCGCGTGGGAAACACCACGGTCCTGGTAGGCTGTGAAGAAGAGAAACTGGACGAGGTCCTGACCATCATCCATGAAAAATGCCAGACCGTTAAACAAATGACCATCGCCAACCAGCCCTATACGACTACGGCCGAAGGCTATATCCCCTACCCCATCGAGGTAACGTCCGGCGGCGCAACCGTATTCGTCCTGGACGTAGCTCAGTTCTGCAAGTTCTGAAATGCCGAGAGCAAATAAAGAATCGTCTTCGGATCCGGCCGGAGAATCAAACACCCGCACCCTGAAAAGAGGCCTGAAAATGGTCTCTTTTTCAAGTCTGCTGGGAAACGAGGCCCTGAAGACCCATCTGCAGAAGGCCCTGTCCGATCAGCATATCAGCCATGCCTACCTTCTGGAAGGTCCCGAAGGATCCGGCAAAAAAACAGCAGCAGCCGCTTTCGTCAGGGCTCTTTTCTGCCTGCATCCCGTCACAGGGCCGGACGGCCGTTATGACTCCTGCGGACAGTGTGAAAACTGCCGCCTTCTGGATCACGATGCCTTTCCCGACCTGGCTCTGATCGAGCCGGAGGATGGCGCTAAAAGCCTGTCTGCCCAGATCATCCGCCAGCGCCTGGTTTCCGACGCGACGGTCCTTCCCTATAAGGGCAGCCGCAAGGTCTACGTGGTCGACCGGGCCGACCTGATGACGCCGGAAGCTCAGAACGCTCTTCTGAAAACCATCGAGGAGCCGCCTCAGGGCGTAACCATCCTTTTGTTATGTCAGTCCGCGTCCTTGCTTCTGCCCACGGTCCTGTCCCGCTGCGTCCGCCTGTCTACGGCCCCTCTTCCTCCTTCCGTCATTGAAAATGTCCTGGTCAAAAGGGGAGCCGACCCTTCCCGGGCCGCTTCTCTGGCTGCTTTATCGCAGGGGTCTTTGGGGAAAGCCCTGGCACTGTTTGAGGATGATAATTTTTCTGCCCTGCGCGAAAATTGGTTTCATTTTCTATCTTCCATCCCCACCATGCCGCAGATCGAGGTCCTTCAAAAAGGCGGGGAATTGTTCGACACCTATGCTTCTTTCCAGGATCAGCTGCTGTCCTTATCGCTGATCTGGTTTTCAGACCTGCTTAAATGGAAGACCGCCGGAGACCGGGCCCTTCTGGTATCCAAAGACTATTGTCCCCAGATCCAAAAAGCCTCCTCTTTTTACACCGACTCTTCCCTTATTGCTATTACAGAAACGATCCGCAGGATCGGGGCCTGCCTGGCCAGGAATGCCAACAAAGGGCTGGCCCAGGATCTTCTGCTGATCAGTTTTACCGGAAAGGATCAAATCTATTGGTAACTGTTATCGGAGTCCGCTTCCGCCACGGAAGCCGCATGTATTATTTTAGTCCCGGAGCCTATAAGGTCGGCAAAAACGACTTTGTCATCGTGGAAACATCCCGCGGGGTCGAATACGGGATGGTCGTGACCGACCCCCGTCTGATCCCCGACGATCAGGTGCAGCCCCCTCTGCGCACCATTCTTAGGAAGGCTTCCCAGGCGGATAAAGATCTGTACAACCGCAACCTGGCTCTTGAAAAAGAGGCCTTTGCCATCTGCCAGGACAAGATCAAACAGCATAAGCTGGATATGAAACTGGTAGACGTTGAATATACCTTTGACGCCCGCAAGATCCTCTTTTATTTTACGGCTGCCGAGAGGGTCGATTTCCGCGACCTTGTCAAGGACCTGGCTGTCCAGTTCCATACCCGCATCGAACTTAGACAGATCGGAGTACGGGATGAAGCCCGCATGGACGGCGGTTACGGTATCTGCGGCCGCCCCTACTGCTGCGCCACCTTCCTGACAGATTTCTCGCCTGTTTCCATTAAAATGGCCAAAGACCAGAACCTGTCTCTGTCGCCCAGCAAGATCTCGGGCACCTGCGGCCGTCTTATGTGCTGCCTTCGTTACGAGGAATCCACTTATGAAGAACTGACCCGCGGCCTTCCTCAGGAAGGCGATATCATCGAGACCCCCAAGGGGACCGGAGAAGTCCTTCATGTCAACGTGCTGCGCCAGCTGATCAAGGTCGGCATAGCCGTCAAGGACAAGGACGATGTCGAGATCAGCGAATTCCCCTTAAGCGATATCACCATTTTAAAACGGGGCCGCCGCTCCCGCTCCAGGCAGGAGGATCAGCCTCTGGCTTCTGATGATGCAGCCAGCCTCAAAGAACTGGAAAAGCCGAATTAAATTATGGAACGAATCGATGAGCTTCAGCGGGACGGCCTGAAACTGATCCAGGACCCGGACTGTTTCTGTTTCGGTACCGACGCAGTCCTTCTGGCTGATTTTGCTTCTGCCCGTCCCGGTGAAAAAGTCATGGACCTGTGCGCTGCCTCTTCGGTCGTTTCGACCCTCATGTATGCCCGCTGCCCGGAAGCCTTTTACACCGGGCTTGAAATACAGCCGAAACAGGCCGACATGGGAAGGCGGAGCATTAAGATGAACGGCCTTTCGGGCCGCCTTACCATGGTGGAGGGGGACCTGAGAAAGGTAGAAACCCTTTTTCCCCGGGCTTCTTTCGACGTCGTTACCGCCAATCCCCCTTACATGCCTCCGGATTCACTGAAAGCCAAGTCAGAAGAAGTAGCCATTGCCCGCAGCGAGATCTGCTGCACGCTGGAAGATGTGATCCGGGCAGCATCCTATCTTTTAAAATATCACGGCCGTTTTTATATCGTTTATAAACCATCGCGCCTGGCAGAGCTGTTCGAGAAACTGCTCGCCTACCGTCTGGAACCTAAAACCATGCAGCTGGTCTTTCCCTATAAGGACAGGGAACCGGAGCAGGTGCTGATCGGCGCCTCCAAGCAGGGCGGCCGTCAGATGCGCATCCTTCCTCCCTTGATCACCTACGAAAAGCCCGGTGTCTATACCCGTCAAATGCTTCAGGTGTACGGTCAGGACGGTCACCATCTGCCTTTAGCGGACACCTCCCGGAGCGCCACAGGGCAGTGATCAACGTCCCTTTTACAGAAAGGAATACTATGCGCACACCGAAAGAAATGATGAAACGGATCCTGGACTTTGCCCAAGGGGATGACCGTATCCGCGCTGTCGGAGAAGAAGGATCCCGGACCAATAAAAATATCCCGTCCGATATCTACCAAGATTACGATATCACCTTTTTTGTCACCGACCTTGGATCTTTTACCAAAAGTGACGACTGGCTTTCCTATTTCGGCTGCATCATCATGATGCAGAAGCCCGAGGATATGGAATGGTTCCCCCCTTCCATGGATGGTTTTTCCTACATCATGTATTTCGACGACTATACCAAGATCGACCTGACTCTTTATCCTCTTTCCTATATCCCTCAGTATCTGAAAGACGACAAGCTGGAGAGGATCCTGCTGGATAAAGACGGCCTGATCAAAAATCCGCCCGTTCCCACCGACGAGGACTATTGGATCAAACCGGTCACGCCCCGCAGCTTTGACGATGTCTGCAATGAATTCTGGAACACGACCCCCTATGTTATGAAGGGGCTCTGCCGTCATGAGATCCTCTTTGCCATCGATCATCTCAGAATCGTGCGCGAGCAGCTTTTGACCATGCTGAGCTGGAAGATCGGTGAAGCATACGGGTACACCTTCAGCCTCGGTAAAAATTACAAATTCATCGACAAATATCTTCCCAAAGAGGACTTTGAAGCTTTACTGTCCACGTACCGTCTGGACTCTTACGACCATGTATGGGAATCCTTATATAACGCCCACAGGCTGTTTCGGCGGGTCTCTATGGACCTGGCTGAAAAAAAAGGCTATCCGTATCCTCCCTATGACGAAAATGTCACAAAAATGGTCACCTATTTTTATCAAAATCACTATATAAAGCCCTGAGCTTGGTAAATCTTTCTCTTTTCTTAAAGACGCCTTCAGGGCCTCTTTAAGCATATCTTTTGTCTTGTTTTTTGCCGGGTTTATTGGTAAAATCGACCTGTTAATCTATGTTCACGGGCAGCAATTTATGCTGTCTGACAATAAAAGCAAAAGGTGGAAAGCATGATTGAAGAAACCATCAAAGCGGTAAAACAGGCAGAGGAGGAAGCTGCAAAGATCGTACACGATGCTTACGGCGAGGCCGACAGGATCGCCAAAGACTCGGACGAAAAGGCTGCTCTTCTGATCGCCCAAGGTACCGAAAACGCCCAGAAGACCGCCAGGAATGCCCGCAAGGAGGCAGAAAAGGAAGGTCAGAAGGTGCTTGATAATGCCTCTTGCGAGACACAGAAAATGGCGGATGAGCTGAGAAAGGCAGCTTCCTTAAAGGAAGACGAAGCTGTCCGGGCAGTCATCGACGCTATTCTGGAAGAGAGGTGATAGCCGGTGGCAATCGTTGAAATGCAGAAACTCAGCGTCGCGGCGGACAAGAAAAACCGTAAGGCTCTTCTTGAGACCCTGCAGTCGATGAGCATCATGCAGATCGAGAACGATCATCTGACCGACCCTGATCTTCAAAAGATGGATACCCGTTCGTCAATCGCCGCTTTCGAGCGTAACGCAGACGAATTGGACCAGGCCCTTAAGCTTTTGAAGACCTACGGCGTCTCTTCGGGAGGAGGTCTTTTCAGCGAACCGGATCTGGTCACCCGTCAGCAGTTTGATGATATCATCACCAATCAGCAGATCTTTATGAGATCCGCTGCCAGGATCCTGGATGCTCAGAAAAAGATCGATGAAGCCAACGGCATCATCCAGAAAGATACCGGACGGCTGACCGCCCTGTCCCCCTGGATGGGGCTGGATATCCCCCTGGACTGGAAAGGGACCAAGACCACGTCGGCCTTTATCGGCACCATGGCTCAGACTCTTACCGCGGATCAGGTATACGCCCTGGCCACAAACGGACTTGACGATCCCTGCCCGGCCGATGTCAATGTAATCGGTGTCGAGAACAATCTGACCTATGTCTGCGTCCTGTGTCACAACAAGATCAAGGATATAGTCGAAGCTAATCTGCGCTCGGGCGGTTTTTCACGTCCTGCCCAAATGGAATCCGGGCTTCCTTCCGCGGCCAAAGAAAAACTCGAAAAAGACATTGCGGACAAAAAAGCCCAGATCGAATCCCTGAAAAAGGAGATCCTGTCCCAGGCCGAGAGTAAGGAACAGTTCAAGATCGCGTCGGATTATTACCGGACCCGGGCAGAAAAATACCGGACTTTGGGGACCATCCCTCAGTCGGAAAACGTCTTCTTCCTGGAAGGCTGGGTGCCTAAAGAGAAAGCGGACGATGTGGCCAAACTGCTGACCGACCGTTTCGGGGCCGTCGTTGACAAGGAAGAAGTCCGGGAGGATGAAATGGAGCCGACTCTTCTGCGCAACAACTGGTTCTCCCGCAACGTGGAAGGTGTCCTGGAGTCCTACGGGCTCCCGCAGCCCAAGCGGGCCGACCCCACCTTCATCATGTCTTTCTTTTACGTGATCTTTTTCGGCATGATGCTTTCCGATGCCGGCTACGGTATCGTAATGGCCATTGCCTGCGCCATCATCCTTTATAAGAAAAAGCGCCTTAACGACGGCATGAAAAAGATGCTGAGACTCTTCTTCTGGTGCGGCCTATCGACCACCTTCTGGGGATTTATGTACGGCAGCTTTTTCGGAGACGCGATCGATGTGATCGCCAAGACCTTCTTCGGCTATACGGGCCCCCTCATTCTTAAACCTCTGTGGTTTGCCCCTATGGCCAATCCTATGAAGCTTCTGGTCTGGTGTATGCTGTTCGGTCTGATCCATCTTTTCTTCGGACTTGGCATCAAGGGGTATGAATGTCTGAAAAGCAAGGATATAGTCGGTTTTATCAGTGATGTCCTTGCCTGGTACCTCTTCGTGGGAGGGCTGACCCTTCTTCTGATCCCTACGTCCATTTTCGGTTCCATCGCCGGACAGCAGTTTTATTTTCCGGCGGCTGTGACAAAAGCGGCAAAGATCATGACCTGGATCGGTGTTGTCATCATCCTCTTCATGGGCGGCCGCGACAAAAAGAACTGGGCTATCCGCATCGCCCTGGGAGCCTACGATCTGTACGGTATTTCCGGCTGGCTGTCGGATGTCCTGTCCTACTCCCGTCTTCTGGCGCTCGGTCTTGCGACCGGCGTCATCGCCAGCGTTATCAACATGATGGCCTCCATGTTCGGAGGCGGTCCTGTCGGCGCTGTGCTCTTCGCGATCATCTTTATCCTGGGACATACCCTGAACATCGGCATCAACGCCCTTGGTGCTTATGTACACACGAACCGTCTTCAGTATGTTGAGTTCTTCGGCAAATTCTATGATGCCGGCGGAAGACCCTTCAAACCTTTCAAACAAGCTTTCAAATACGTTACTTTCAAGGAGGAAAAACAATCATGAGTATGGGAATGGTATACGCACTGTTAGGAGCGGTCCTTGCAGCAACCTTAGCCGGAGTCGGATCGGCTTACGGCGTTAAGATCGCCGGCCAGGCCGCCGCGGGCGTCGTTTCCGAAGATCCGGACCAGTTCGCAAAAGTACTGCTGCTGCAGCTTCTGCCCGGTACCCAGGGTATCTACGGACTGCTGGTTGCCTTCATTACTCTGTCTCAGATCGGTGTTTTAGGCGGCAATGCGGTCACCGATACCCATGTCGGACTTATGTATCTGGCTGCCTGCCTGCCCATCGCCATCGTCGGCCTTCTGTCTGCCATCTATCAGGGCAAGACTTCCGTTTCTTCCATCGCTCTGGTTGCTAAAAAGCCCGATCAGTTCGGTAAAGCCATGCTGTTCCCGGCCATGGTAGAAACCTACGCCATCCTGGCTCTTCTGATCTCGATCCTGTCTGTTACCAACATCGGCTGATCCTTTATAAGAAGTTTGCGCAGAATATTCTAATCAACTTATAAGGAGAGAGTCTGATGGCAGGAATTGACAATATTACCAAACAGATCCTTTCGGACGCTCAGGAAAAGGCCGATGCCATCATCCGCGACGCGCAGGCTAAATCAGAAGCAGTGATCGCCAGCGCTACCCGCAAGGCGGCTACCAGCCAGCGCAATGCTCAGGCAGACGCCCTGGCTATGAAAAGCGATCTGGCCAAGCGCACGGAGTCCCAGGTCGGACTGAGGCGCCGTCAGGATCTTCTCAAGGTCCGTCAGGAACTGATCGAACAGGTCATTGACCGGGCTTACCGGAAATTGGACGGCCTGGATGATGACGCTTACTTCGACACGATCGAGAGACTGGCCGTCCGCACGGCTCACTCTAATGAAGAAGGAAGCATCGTGTTCAATCAGAAAGACCTGGACCGGCTTCCCAAAAATTTTGAAAAACAACTGAATGACGATATCCGCGGCAAGGGAGGGAGCCTGGAGGTTTCCGAGGAAGCCGCCCCGATCGAAAACGGCTTTATCCTTCGCTATAAGGATCCGGAGTCGGATTTCGGCGGCATCGAAGAGAATTGCACCTTCAGGACCCTGATCAGTGAGAAAAAAGAACAGCTGACCGATATCGTCCATTCGATCTTATGGCCGGTTTCTTCCGAGGAGAAGCCCCATGCATGATTCTGATTATATTTACGCGGTCGCCCGGCTCAGAGTCAAGGAAAAGACCCTTCTTTCGGACGGTGACGTAAGACAGATGACGCAGATGAAAACGGTCCCGGAGATCTGTGACTTTCTGGAAAGCCGGGGCTGGGCCAAAAAAGACAGCCCGGCCGCTATGCTGGAGGCGGAGGAAAACAAGCTGCTGGATCTGATGCAGGAGCTCAGGCTGGATCCTCAGTTTCTTCAGATCCTGGCATATCCCCGTCTGTTCCATAATCTCAAGACCGGCATCCGCGAAGTCGTCACCGAAGAAACCCATGAAGAAGCCTTTTATGAGATCGAAGGTTTCGGGCGCAGCGAGGCTGTCCGTCTTCTGACCGATAAAGATTACGATCATCTTCCGGACCCGCTTAAAGGCGTGGCACCCCAGGCCTACGAACTGATGCTGAAGACCAGGGACGGCCAGGCGCTGGACACCCTGGTAGACAGGGCCTGCCTTTGCGCCATGGAAAAAGCAGGCAAAGCCTCTAAAAACAAGCTGTTCAGACAGTATGAGCTGTTAAGCGTGGCTTTGTCCGATATCAAGCTGGCCGTCAGAGCTCAGAAGATGGGGAAGCCCTTATCTTTCCTTCAGCAGGCGCTGGCACCTTCGTCTCTGTTGGACACAGACCTGTTAGCCAGGGCGGCTGCCAAGTCCCGCGAGGACCTGTTCGCCTATCTGGACAAGGTCGGGTTCGGAGACGCGGCAGAGTCTTTGAAGCAGTCCGGTGCTGCTTTCGAGCGCTGGTGCGACAATAAGCAGATCGAGCTGCTCAAGCAGGAGAAGTATGATATCGCTTCGGTCGGTCCTGTGCTGGCTTATTATCTTGCCCGTGAAAATGAGATCAAGACCGCCCGGATCCTTCTGACGGCCAAAGCCAACGGATTCGATGACTCGGTCATCGAGGAAAGGGTAAGGGCCATGTATGTATAAAGTAGGCGTAATGGGAGATTATGACAGTATCTACGGCTTTGCCGCCGTAGGTCTGACCATCTTTCCTACCGACGGTCTTTCGGACGAAGAGATCGCCCGTCTGATCCGCCAGACCTCCGAGGGGTGCGGCATCATTTATATGACCGAATCCCTGATGGAACGGATGAAAAACGAACTTCAGAAGTATCAGGACAAAATCAGTCCGGCTATCATTGCCATTCCCGGCGTATCCAAAAACACCGGCATCGGCATCCGGAACGTTAAAAAATCGGTGGAACAGGCGGTCGGCAGCGATATCCTGTTCGAGAATAAGTGAGAGGATAGTGATATAACCAATGAGCAAAGGAACGATCAAAAAAGTTGCCGGCCCGCTGGTCATTGCCGAAGGTATGCGCGACGCCAACATGTATGACGTTGTCCGCGTATCCAAAGAAAGACTGATCGGCGAGATCATCGAAATGCACGGTGACCAGGCCTCCATCCAGGTATACGAGGAAACCAGCGGCCTGGGCCCCGGCGAACCGGTAGAATCCACAGATATGCCTCTTTCCGTCGAACTGGGCCCCGGTCTGATCGGATCGATCTACGATGGTATCCAGCGTCCCTTGAACAAGATCATGGAAGTCACCGGTTCCAATCTGCTGGCCCGCGGTGTCGAGGTACCTTCTCTGGACCGCGAAAAGAAATGGGACTTTGAAGCTTCCGCCAAGGTCGGCGACAAGGTAGTTGCCGGCGACATCATCGGAACCGTCAAAGAAACGTCCCTGGTCACCCAGAAGATCATGGTCCCCTACGGGATCGAAGGTACTCTTTCCTCGATCTCGTCCGGAAGTTTTACCGTCGACCAGACGATCGCTGCCGTAACGACCAAAGACGGCGAAAAAAATCTGACCCTTATGCAGCGCTGGCCCGTCCGCAAGAGCCGCCCCTATCAGAAGAAGCTGGCTCCCAATATGCCTCTGATCACCGGTCAGCGTGTTATCGATGCCTTCTTCCCCATTGCCAAAGGCGGTGTTGCTGCTGTTCCCGGCCCCTTCGGGTCCGGTAAAACGGTCATTCAGCACCAGCTGGCCAAGTGGGCGGAGGCAGACGTCGTCGTTTATATCGGCTGCGGCGAGCGCGGCAACGAGATGACCGATGTTCTGAACGAATTCCCTGCCCTGAAAGATCCCAAGAGCGGCGAGTCCCTGATGAACCGCACCATTCTGATCGCCAATACCTCGGATATGCCGGTTGCGGCCCGTGAGGCCTCTATTTACACCGGTATCACCATCGCCGAGTACTTCCGCGATATGGGTTATTCCGTCGCCCTGATGGCTGACTCTACCAGCCGTTGGGCCGAGGCTCTTCGTGAAATGTCCGGCCGTCTGGAAGAGATGCCCGGTGAGGAAGGCTACCCGGCTTACCTGGGTTCCCGTCTGGCCGAGTTCTATGAACGCGCCGGCCGTGTTATGTCTCTGGGCCGGGAGCCCCGTGAAGGCTATCTGTCCGTTGTCGGAGCCGTATCGCCTCCGGGCGGTGATATTTCGGAGCCTGTCAGCCAGGCCACTCTTCGAGTTGTTAAAGTCTTCTGGGCACTGGATGCCGAACTGGCTTACCAGCGTCACTTCCCGGCTATCAACTGGCTGACTTCCTACTCCCAGTATCTGGATAACATGGAAGTCTGGTTCGATCAGAACGTCGACGAATCCTGGATGACGACACGCCAGCACCTAATGAGCCTCCTGCAGGAGGAAGCGAGCCTGAACGATATCGTCAAGATGGTCGGCATGGACGCTTTATCACCCCAGGATCGTCTGAAGATGGAAGCGGCCCGGTCTATCCGTGAGGACTTTTTGCATCAGAACTCCTTCGACGAGATCGATACTTATACTTCTTTGCAGAAGCAGTATTACATGATGAAACTGGTTTACGCTTACTACGAGGAAGGCAGCAAGGCACTGGAGAACGGTGCAGACATCAACGATCTGGTCAAGATCCCGTCCCGCGAGCTGATCGGACGATATAAGTACACCAAAGAGTCCGACATCGAGTCCCAGTATCAGCTGGTAATGGCAACGTTAACGAAGGAGATCTCGTCTCTGATCGGAAAGGAGGACGACTGATCATGGCAAAGGAATATCGTACCATACAGGAAGTGGCCGGTCCTCTGATGCTGGTCAAAGGCGTTGAAAACGTAACCTACAACGAACTTGGTGAGATCGAGCTGGCAAGCGGAGAAGTCCGCCGCTGCAAGGTCCTTGAGATCGACGGATCCAACGCGCTGGTGCAGCTGTTCGAAAACTCCACCGGTATCAACCTGTCCAACAGTAAAGTCCGTTTCCTGGGCCGTACCATGGAACTGGGCGTATCGGAAGATATGCTGGGCCGTGTTTTCGACGGCCTGGGCCGCACCATTGACGGCGGTCCCGACATCCTGCCCGAGAAACGTATGGATATCAACGGCCTGCCCATGAACCCGGCGGCCCGTGATTATCCTTCCGAGTTCATCCAGACCGGTATTTCCGCCATCGATGGTCTGAATACCCTGGTCCGCGGTCAGAAACTTCCTATTTTCTCGGCTTCCGGTCTGCCCCATGCCCAGCTGGCGGCCCAGATCGCCCGTCAGGCCAAGGTATTGGGAAGCGGTGAAAACTTCGCCGTTGTCTTTGCCGCTATGGGTATCACCTTCGAGGAGGCCAACTTCTTCGAGGAGTCCTTCAGAGAAACCGGCGCCCTGGACCGTACCGTCCTTTTCATCAACCTGGCCAACGACCCGGCTGTTGAACGTATCTCGACGCCCCGTATGGCTCTGACCGCCGCTGAATATCTGGCTTTCGAAAAGGATATGCATGTTCTGGTCATCATGACCGATATCACCAACTACGCCGATGCCCTTCGTGAGATCTCGGCTGCCCGTAAAGAGGTCCCCGGACGCCGCGGCTACCCCGGCTATATGTACACCGACCTGGCTCAGATGTATGAGCGCGCCGGCCGTCAGAAAGGCAAAAAAGGTTCTATTACCCTGATCCCCATTCTGACCATGCCCGAGGATGATAAGACCCATCCTATCCCCGACCTTACCGGCTACATTACCGAGGGCCAGATCATCCTGTCCCGTGAGCTCTACCGCAAAGGCGTCCAGCCCCCCATCGACGTTCTTCCTTCTCTGTCCCGTCTGAAAGATAAAGGTATCGGTAAAGGCCGTACCCGTGAAGATCACGCAGCTACCATGAACCAGCTTTTTGCCGCTTATGCCCGAGGCAAAGAGGCCAAGGAACTGATGGTCATCCTGGGCGAGGCCGCCCTGACGGATATCGATTTGCTCTACGCCAAATTCGCGGACGAGTTTGAAAAACGCTACGTCAGCCAGGGCTACCGTACCAACCGCAGCATCGAGGAGACCCTGGATCTGGGCTGGGAACTTCTGCGTATCCTTCCCAGATCGGAACTGAAACGTATCAGTGAGGATATGCTGAACCGTTATTACGATCAGAAATAAACATTCGGAAAGGAAGCTATGGCAACACAAGTTAATCCGACTCGAATGGAACTGACCCGTTTGAAAAAGAAGCTGGCCACGGCCTTAAAGGGTCACCAGCTTTTGAAAAACAAACGGGATGAGCTGATGCGCCAGTTCATGGATCTGGTCAAAGAAAACATGGATCTTCGAGTCAAAGTGGAAAAGGAGATCAAGGAAGCCAACCTGGATTTCGTACTGGCTAAGGCCGGTATGAGCGAACAGGTCCTCAAGAGTGCCTTAATGGCCCCAAAGCAGGAGGTATCCCTGGAAATCACTCCAAAAAACGTGATGAGTGTGGATATCCCCACTTATCAGATCAAGACACGTACCCAGGATCCCAGTGATATTTATTCCTACGGCTTTGCCTTTACTTCGTCCGATCTGGACGACGCGGTAACGTCTCTGGCCGATGTATTTCCGGACATGCTGAAACTGGCAGAAGTCGAAAAATCCTGCCAGCTGATGGCTTCGGAGATCGAAAAGACCCGCCGCCGCGTCAACGCCCTGGAACATGTCATTATTCCCGAGACCCAGGAAGGCATCCGTTATATCACGATGAAACTGGATGAAAACGAACGTTCGACCCAGGTCCGTCTGATGAAAGTCAAAGACATGATGCTGGAAGACGCTCACCATTATTCCGAGCGCTCCTGATATTTAATCTGCCCGTAAGGACATCTGTCCCTATGGACAGCCATCCATACAGCGCCGCCGGCAGAGGCATTTCCCCTTGCATTCTGCGGGCGGCTTTTTTACTTCTACTGTCAAACGAGGTGACCTTTAATGTCTGCATCCATCCCACGCCCCGAATATCCCAAGCCCCAGTTCCGCCGCAGCAGCTGGCAGAACCTGAACGGCTCCTGGGCTTTTGAGATCGACAACGGCCGGTCCGGCCTGGCAAGGGGCCTTGCCAAAGAAGACGCTTCCCTGAGCGGCTCCATAACCGTCCCCTTCTGCCCCCAGAGCAAACTGTCGGGACTTGCCCACACCGATTTTATATACGGTGTCTGGTATCAGAAGACCGTCCAGCTTTCGGCCCCTCAGCTTTCCGGCATCGTTCGCCTGCACATAGGCGCCGCCGATTATTATACGACCGTTTATGTCAACGGTCAGAAGGCCGGCAGCCACAAAGGCGGCTACACTTCCTTCTTCTTTGATATCCAGTCTCTGGCCAAGGAAGGGGACAACGTTATCACCATCAACGTCGAGGACGACGAGCGCGACCCCATGATCCCCTGCGGCAAGCAGTCCCGCGAGTACTATTCCCACGATTGCGACTACACCCGCACCACCGGCATCTGGCAGACGGTCTGGCTGGAGTTTATCCCCATTACCCACATAGAAAGCTTCCGCCTGATCCCCCAGCCCGATCAGTCCCTAGTCACCATCACCGCTCAGCTGGCGGGGCCCGACACTCTGACCGTTTCCGCCTGCTGGCAGGATAAAGAGGTCGGATCCGTTTCCGTAAACGCAAGAGGCGGTGCCCTGACCCTTACCCTGCCTTTGTCCGAAAAACACCTGTGGGAGCTTGGCAAAGGCGGCCTGTACGACCTGAAGCTGACCTACGGAGACGATACCGTATACAGCTACTTCGGCCTGCGCAGCGTTGAACTTGGGACAAAAGCTTTCCGCCTCAACGGGAAAGTCGTTTTCCAGCGCACAGTCCTGGATCAGGGCTTTTACCCGGACGGTATTTACACCGCTCCTTCGGACCAGGAACTGAAAAATGACATCCTCCGCTCTATGGCCATGGGCTTCAACGGAGCCCGCCTGCACCAGAAGGTTTTCGAAGAGCGCTTCTTATACCACGCGGATCAGCTGGGCTATCTGGTCTGGGGCGAATTTCCCAGCTGGGGCCTGGACCACACCCAGCCCCAGGCTGTCTACAGCATTCTTCCCCAATGGCTGGAAGAGATCGGCCGGGACTTCAACCATCCGTCCATCATCGGCTGGTGCCCCTTCAACGAGACCTGGGACCAGCACGATCAGCGCCAGTACGACCCTCTTCTTTCGACGGTCTACTATGCGACCAAAGCGGCCGACCCGACCCGCCCCTGCATCGATACATCCGGCAATTTCCACGTGGCCACCGATATCTTCGATCTGCACGATTACGAGCAGGATGTCGAGACCTTCCGCAGCAAATTCCCGCCTCAAGGAGGCTTTACGGATAACCACAAGGACCGGCAGACTTACGGCGGCCAGCCCGTCTTTATGAGCGAATACGGCGGCATCGGCTACAGCCTGAACGGCGGGGCCTGGAGCTATGGCAGCGCCTGCAAAAGCCAGGATGAGTATATTGCCCGTTTCAAAGGCCTGACGGAGGCTTTGATGGACGATCCCGACATGATCGGCCTCTGCTACACCCAGCTGACCGACGTGGAGCAGGAACAGAACGGAGTTTACACCTATGACCGCGTCCCCAAAGTCGATCCGGCGGTCTTCCATCAGATTTTAAGCCGACCCGCGGCTATTGAAAGGGCCGGCCGAAACAGCCAATGAACCAGAAAAACCTATCTGCCGCTGTAAAGGAAAAGGCCTCCTCCTTCCAGGCCCTGCCTTTCGCTAAGTCACTGATCATCACTCTGCTGGGCAATGCTCTCTACGCTTTTTCGGTCGCTCTTTTCCTGCTGCCGGCCGACCTGGTCACCGGAGGAACGACCGGTATCGCACTCCTGGTCCATCACCTGACCGGCATGCCTATCTCTCTTTTTGTGCTGCTCTTCAACGTGGCCATGCTGCTCCTGGGCTGGTGGATCCTGGGCCTGAAATTTGCCGTGACGACCATCGTCAGTACCTTCTCCTATCCTCTTTTTCTGGAACTGTTCACCCGTCTGATCCACGGCTTCGTCATCAGCACCAATACCCTTTTGTGCGCCATCTTCGCGGGCCTGGGCATCGGCATCTCCCTGGGCCTGGTGATCCGCCAAGGGGCTTCGACCGGCGGCATGGACATTCCCCCACTGGTACTGAACAAACTCTTCAAAATACCGGTGTCGCTCAGCCTCAATGCCTTCGACGTGATCATCCTTCTGACCCAGCTGATCTACCACCCGGCAGAGGACATCCTGTACGGCATCCTGCTGGTCCTGATCTACTCCCTGGTGCTGGATAAGCTGCTTCTTGCCGGCGAGTCCCGCACCCAGCTCATGATCGTCTCCAAAGAGGGCGACCGCATCCGCCAGGCGATCCTGTCCGAGGTGGACCGGGGCGTTACCATCGTGAACGGCAACGGGGGCTACACTGGCCAGGCCGTTGATATTGTCGTCAGCGTCATCTCCAACCGCCAGCTGGCCAGAGTCGAAAAGATCGTCCGCTCTATCGATCCGGTTGCCTTTATGGTGGTCAATAAGGTCACCGAAGTCAGCGGACGCGGCTTTACCCTGGAGAAAAAGTACCCTAAAAAGACCCAGCCGTAAAAACACCGCCTGTAGCAGCTTTGGACAGCTGCCACAGGCGGCCTTGCTATGTACTGTTTAATAGATGACGCTGGGATCAAAGTCGGCCAAAGTGGGCGTATTGGTAAATCCCATCATCAGCTTCAACTCTTCATTCATCTTGGTCATCTTTTTGATGACGCCTTCGGTCCCCTCCTTTAGCAGAGGATCCAGGATGCCGCGGCCTACACAGACAGCGTCCGCACCTAAAGCCATGGCCTTATAAGCATCGTAGCCGCTGGAAATGCTGCAGTCGACAAAGACTTTCACGCTGTCACCGACCGCATCTTTGATATCCGGCAGGACCATGACCGGCGCGACGGCAAAAGGCAGACGGCCGTGGTGGTGGCTGACCATGATGGCAGCGCAGCCCGCTTTAACACATTTGACCGCGTCCGTAACGCTTAATACGCCCTTGGCGATAAAGGGGATACCGGCCGCTTTAACATACTCTGCCAGCTGCTCGGTGGTGATGGGACCCATCTGGCTGCCGTCAACAACATCATAACTTCCGTTGGCCTGGAAGACATGGTCGATGTCCATGCCGACAGCAAGGGCACCTTGCTCTTTGGCAAAGGCGATCTCCGAGAAGACCCGGTCGTGATCGGCGAACGGTTTGATGATGCGGATGCTGCCCGGACACTGGGCGGAGATAGCGGAAAAAGTTTCGTTGCTTTCCATGCCCACGAAATTGACGGCCCCGATCGTATGGGCTGCCTTTGCATACTCTTCCATCTGGGTCAGTCCATCTTCCCCTTTTTTATGAAGATGAGAAAAGGCAGGGGTCATGATAGGAGTCGTGAAGGTCTTACCGAATAATTCAAATGTCGTATCCGCCTCCACCGCGTCCATGATCCTCATCTCGACCTGCAGGCTGTCCAGATAGTCACGAGCAATAAGATTAGCGTCCGAAGCATCCCTGGGGGTAACGGGGATGACGCCGGGTTTGTAGGTATTTGCCATTTTCTGCTCCTTTCAGGCCCCTCTCGGTTCCTTGTTTAAACTGTCTTGACCTTACGGGGCCTCTATTTTATGATAAAGTATCTTGTATTGATTATAGCATACACGGGCCATTACCGCATGGGCCGGATCGAAAGGCATGGCCCCGTCGATAACAGAAAGGAAAACCAATGAAAATCGTTGTACTGGACGGTCATGTAGAAAACCCCGGAGATCTTAGCTGGAAAGGTTTTGAAGATCTGGGAGATCTTACCGTATATGACCGGACCCCTTATGAAGATTTCGATCGTCTGATCCTGGACCGGGCCAAAGGGGCAGAAGCCGTCATTACCAATAAAACGCCTCTGGACCGTCAGACCCTTACGGCCCTGGCACCGGAGCTGAAATATATAGGCGTACTGGCGACCGGATATAATGTTGTTGACGTCAAAGCCGCCTCCGATCTGGGCATCACCGTAACCAACATCCCTTCCTACGGGACTGCCGCTGTCGCCCAATACACCATGGCTCTTCTTTTGGAAATGTGCCATCAGGTCGGCCTTCACAGCCAGTCCGTCAAAAACGGCGATTGGACCGGCAGCATCGATTTTTCCTATTGGAAGACTCCTCAGATCGAACTGAGCGGTAAAACCATGGGGTTGATCGGCTACGGCCGGATCGGCCGCGCCACGGCCCGTCTGGCTGCTGCTTTCGGTATGAACGTGATCGCGTATACCCCTCATCCGTCTCAGAACGTCGCCATAAGTTCGGGATCGGACTCGGCAGCCGGTGCCGCCCAAGACGATATCGTCCGTTTTGTTCCCCTGGACACTTTATTTCACGAAAGCGACGTAATCAGTCTCCATTGCCCTCTGACCCAAGCTACCAAAGGCCTGATCGATGCCTCTTCCATCGCCCGGATGAAAGACGGGGTCATGCTGATCAATACGGCCCGCGGTCCTCTGATCGTGGAAGAAGACCTGTCCAAGGCCCTTGACAGCGGTAAGGTATCCTTTGCCGCTGTGGATGTTCTGGATAAAGAACCTCCGAGGAAGGATGACCCTCTGATCGGCAATCCCCGCTGCCTGGTCACCCCTCACATAGCCTGGGCATCCAAGGAAAGCCGCCAGCGCCTGATGGATACAGCCGTCGATAATCTGAAAGCCTTTATGGGCGGCGCGCCTCAGAATGTCGTCAAATAAAAATACCGCCCCGTGAAGCGGCCTCTTGCGTAATGCAGGAGCTGTCTTTCACAGGGCGTTTTTTTATTGTTTCACAATGGTCTCACAAAAGCCTCGACGGCCTCACAAGAACCTGTCCGTCAATGATCACTCGTTGATGGATTCCAGCCACTCTTTGGGCTGATCGTCATAACCCATGATCTTGGTAACGGTAGCGGCCACGTTAGCCAGGCCGAAGTCTCCGTCCTTGATCTTGGTTCCTTCCGGTCCGTTATAAATGATGAAAGGTACGCGGGCCAAAGAGTGAGAGGTCTTGGGCTTGGGACTTCCGTCGGGATTGGTCCCCTTATCGTACATCTCATCGGAGTTGCCGTGGTCAGCCATTACCAGCAGGGAATAGCCGTACTTTTTGCAGGCGTCCATGATGCGGCGCAGGTTCAGATCGACGGACTCGACGCCGATGATGGTGGCTTCATAATTTCCGGTATGACCTACCATATCCCCGTTGGGATAGTTGCAGCGGATGAACTGATATTTGCCGGAGGCAATGGCTGCTTCCATCTTTTCGGTAACTTCGGTCGCCTTCATCCAGGGTTTCTGGTCGAAGGGGATGATATCAGATGGTACCTCTTCCCAGGTCTCCAGCTCGTCGCTGAATTTCTCAGACCGGTTGCCGTTCCAGAAATAGGTCATATGGCCGAATTTCTGAGTCTCGGAGCAGGCGTAGCTGTATACGCCCTTGTTGACCAGAAATTCACTCAGGGTATGCTCGATGTGCGGCGGCTCGACCAGGAAATTGTCAGGCAGTTTCAGGTCTCCGTCATACTGCAGCATACCGGCAAAGTATACCTGCGGCTTCTTGGGCATGGGGAACTTGTCAAAGCCCTTGTTCATATAGTCGAAAGCCTTGGACAGCTCAACGGCACGGTCACCGCGGAAGTTGAACAGGATCACGGAATCGCCGTCGTCAATGGGACCGGCGGGGACACCATCTTTACCAACGACGAAGCCCGGCAGATACTGATCGGTATAGCCGCCCTCTTTACGCAGTGCCTCGATGGCTTCGCGGGCAGACGGATACATGGGGCCGTCTCCCATAACATGGATGTGCCAGCCCCGCTCTACCATCGACCAGTCGGCTTCATAACGGTCCATGGTGATGGTCATACGGCCGCCGCCGGAAGCGATGCAGCCGTGGAAATTATCGTCGTTCAGCTCCTTGAAGACCTCTTCCAGCTGATCGACATAGGTCAGCGCGGAAGTCTCGGGAACGTCACGGCCGTCCAGAAGGATATGGGCACGTACTTCTTTGACGCCTTCCTTCTTGGCTTCTTTGATCATGGCGATCAGGTGGGAAATGTTGGAATGAACATTGCCATCGGACAAAAGTCCGATGAAGTTGAGTTTGCCGTTGTGCTCTTTCAGGTAGGAAACCGCACCCTTCCAGGCATTGCTCTGATAGATGGCGCCGGACTCGATGCTCTCGTTGACCAGCTTGGCTCCCTGCGAATAGATCTGTCCGCAGCCAAGAGCGTTATGGCCTACTTCCGAGTTGCCCATATCGGAATCGCTGGGAAGGCCTACAGCGGTGCCGGAGGCTTTGATGGTGGTATGAGGCCACTTGGTCATCAGCTCGTCCAGCTGAGGTTTGTAAGCGTGCATAACGGCATTGCCGTGGTCTTTGTCGGTCCAGCCGACACCGTCCATAACGACCAGAACGACCGGTTTACCTTTAAGTTCTGCCATAGATTTATCCCTTTCTAAATGAAAACAGGGCTGCCGCACTATTAAATGTGCAGCAGCCCCTTTGTTTACTTTCTGCAGGCGCTGCATAATGCCTGCTTAGCAGTCAATTACAGCTGAGGACCTGCTGCAACCAGAGCCTTGCCGGCTTCGTTGCCTTCGTATTTAACGAAGTTCTTGATGAAGCGCTGTGCCAGATCTTTGGCCTTGGTATCCCACTCGGTAGGATCTTTGTAGGTATCGCGGGGATCAAGGATAGTAGGATCTACGCCGGGCAGCTGAGTCGGAACTTCAAAATCGAAGTAAGGGATCTTCTTGGTAGGAGCTTCCAGTACTTCGCCGCTCAGGATGGCGTCGATGATACCGCGGGTATCTTTGATGGAGATACGTTTGCCGCTTCCGTTCCATCCGGTGTTGACCAGATATGCTTTGGCGCCGCTCTTTTCCATCTTCTTGACCAGCTCTTCTGCGTACTTGGTCGGATGCAGTTCCAGGAAGGCCTGTCCGAAGCAAGCGGAGAAGGTAGGAGTAGGCTCAGTGATGCCGCGCTCGGTTCCTGCAAGTTTTGCGGTGAAACCGGACAGGAAGTAATACTTGGTCTGCTCAGGAGTCAGGATAGACACCGGAGGAAGGACACCGAAGGCATCAGCGGACAGGAAGATAACGTTCTTGGCTGCCGGGCCGTGAGAGATCGGTTTAACGATCTTTTCGATGTGGTCGATCGGGTAAGATACACGAGTGTTCTCGGTAACGCTCTTATCGGCAAAGTCGATCTTTCCGTCTTTATCTACGGTAACGTTCTCAAGAAGAGCGTTGCGGCGGATGGCGTTGTAAATGTCGGGCTCGCTGTCTTTATCCAGGTTGATGACCTTAGCATAGCAGCCGCCCTCGAAGTTGAAGACGCCGTCGTCGTCCCAGCCGTGCTCATCGTCGCCGATCAGCAGACGTTTGGGGTCGGTGGACAGAGTGGTCTTGCCGGTGCCGGACAGGCCGAAGAAGATAGCGGTGTTCTGTCCGTTCAGATCCGTGTTGGCGGAGCAGTGCATGGAAGCAATGCCCTTCAGCGGCAGATAGTAGTTCATCATGGAGAACATACCTTTCTTCATCTCGCCGCCGTACCAGGTGTTGATGATGACCTGCTCACGGGAAGTAATGTTGAAGACAACTGCGGTCTCAGAGTTCAGGCCCAGCTCTTTGTAGTTCTCGACCTTAGCCTTGGAAGCGTTGTAAACAACGAAATCGGGCTCGAAGTTCTCAAGTTCTTCTTCGGTGGGTTTGATGAACATATTGCGGATGAAATGAGCCTGCCATGCTACTTCCATAATGAAGCGGACAGCCATGCGGGTGTTTTTGTTTGCGCCGCAGAAAGCATCGACAACGAACAGTCTCTTGTTGGACAGCTCTTTTCTGGCAATATCTTTAACGGCCGCCCAAGCCTCCTGAGAAGCCGGATGGTTATCGTTTTTATAAGCATCGGAAGTCCACCAAACAGTGTCTTTGGAGTTCTCGTCAACAACAATGAACTTGTCCTTGGGAGAACGTCCGGTGTAGATACCGGTCATAACGTTAACGGCGCCAAGCTCCGTTACCTGACCTTTCTCATAACCTTCCAGTTCCGGTTTGGTCTCTTCTTCAAACAACTGCTCGTAAGAAGGATTGTACACGATCTCGGTCGTACCGGTGATACCGTACTTGGTCAGATCAATTTTTGCCATCTTACCTAAAACCTCCTATAAAATTTGGCATTTACACACTAAGGATCAGCAGGAATGCCCCGCAAAATCTCCTTTTTATATTATACATATTTTTCCCGTGAATACCACTGAAAAATCGAAAAAATGAGTTAGGTTTTATTAACTATTTGTTAACGTTTCTACAAAGTCCTGTCATTCTTTTCCAAAGCCTCGATCTGCTCCGCTTTTTCCGACAAATATTCCCACCGCTGCATCTTCAGATCCAGCTGTTTCTGCAGATCTTCTCTTTCCTTTGCCAGCCCGGTCAGCCGGATGAAATCGGTCGCAGCCTCCGCACTTTCCTTATCGATCTCCGACAGACGATCCTCCATGGCGGCTATATCGTCTTCGATAGTGTCGTATTCCCTTTGTTCGGCATAGGTAAACCTGATCCGTTTTTGGTGCCGGTTCCAGGAACCCTTTTTTACCGTCTCCTCCGGGTCCGGCTCGCTTTTGGATCCGGCCCGGCCGGTCCGGCTGCCTGAAGAGGCAGTTTGTGACGGTCCGGTAACTTGTTCGTCTCCGTCCCTGCCGGTCTTTTGAGCAAAATCACTGTAATTGCCGTCATAGCGGCGGATATGGCCGTCTTCCTCAAAGGCCAGGATCCTGCCGGCTACCGCGTCCAGAAAATAGCGGTCATGGCTGACAGCGATCACGATCCCCTCGAAATGAGACAAAAAGTCCTCGAACACCGTCATGGTCGCCATATCCAGATCATTGGTCGGTTCATCCAAAAGAAGGACATTGGGAGCACCCATCAGGACCTTGAGCAGCATCAGCCGTCTCTTCTCGCCGCCCGATAACTTTTCGAGCGGGGTATACTGGCTGCTTCCGTCAAAAAGAAAGCGCTCCATCATCTTGGAAGCCGAGATCGTCCCCGACGGAGTACGGATATATTCGGCCGTATCCTTGACAAAATCGATGGCCCTTTTGCCCGCAGGCTCCCGGTCGAATTCATCCATGTTCTGAGCCAGGTAACCGACCCTTAGTGTTTCTCCCAGCGTGATGGTTCCCGCATCCGGCAGGACCTGCCCCATTATCATCTTCAGTAGGGTAGATTTTCCGCATCCGTTAGGACCCACGATGCCTACCCGGTCATTATGAAGAGCATTATAGGTAAAGTCCCGGATCAGGACCCGGTCCTTGAAGCTTTTGCTCACCCCGCTGACCTCGATGGTCTTTTTGCCCATACGGGTCCCTAAAGACTCCATCTGAACGGATTCTTCAGGACGGGTGTCCAAAGGAGTCTGGCTCTCAACTTCCTCATAACGGGCCAGCCGGGCCTTTTGCTTGGTCGTACGGGCCTTAGCGCCCCTCTGCACCCATTCCAGTTCGTTCCTCAGCCAGCTTTGCCGTTTTTCTTCCGCCTGCATCTCTTGGCGGATGCGCCGGTCTTTGGCAAGAAGAAAGCCGGAATAGTTAGACTCGTAAGAATACAAGTGAGTGTTATCCAGTTCCAGGATACGGGTGCATACATCATCCAGGAAATACCGGTCATGGGTGATCAGAAGGACTGCCCCTTTATAACGTTTCAGTTCATTCTCCAGCCAGCGGATCATGGACAGATCCAAATGGTTGGTCGGCTCGTCCAGGATCAGAAGGTCCGACGGGATCATCAGGGTCCGGATCAAAGCCAATTTCTTTTTTTCGCCTCCCGATAAAGCCCCCGCCTTGCGGGAAAAATCGGAGAATCCAAGCTTTGTAAGCATCTGGCGGGCGGTAACATCCATGTTCCAGCCTTGTGACATGTCCCCTATCCCGTCCATGACACATTCCATCAGTCCCTTGTTATCATCAAAGACCGGGGTCTGGGGAAGCACGGCTGTTTTCAGATTATTGGCCCGGCTCACCTTGCCTTCGTCCGGCTCTTCCTGACCGGCCGCGATCCGTAAAAGAGTAGACTTGCCCGTGCCATTGATACCGATCAGGCCGGTTTTATCATGCTCATCCAGGCCGAAGGTGATCGAGTCGTACAGCTCTTTATCCCCATAGGCTTTGCGGATGCCTTCCAGCGTCAAAATATTCATGTCTGTCTCCGATCCCTGTCAGGCTGCCTGCTTTTTGGGGGAATGGATCATGGAAGAAATCAGCAGGATCAGCGCGGCCCCCAGATAGATCATAGCGGTCATGAAATAATACGATCTTCCGCCGATCCTATCGTAAATAAAGCCTCCGCACAGATTGCCTATGATCGCTGCAACCTGCGAGACCGCCATAAAGAAACCATGGGCGCTGGCTTTCAGGCCTTCCGGAGCGACTTCATACACATAGTTGAAGGCGCCTCCGATGAAAAGTCCGTTGCCCAGTCCGAAAAAGGTCGCAAACAGGATCATAGTACCCAGACTGCGGGCAAAAAAACACTGACCCAGACATTCGACTGCCATCAGGACAGTGCCCAGGATGGTCATGTTTTTGAGTGAAATTTTCTCCCTCATCTTGGACATCATAATCAGAAAAGGGATCTCCAGAAAACCGCGGTAAGCGTTCAAAACACCGTAGTATGCGGTCCCGACCCCGATGTCCTTCATAAAGTAGGGGATAAAGGCATATTCGCAGCTGGAAGCGATATAAAACAGGACGGCAAATCCCAGGAAGAATAGATACGGCTTGCATTTGAGCAGCGGCCTGATATCCAGCTTGCCTTTTTTCGTTCCTTTCTTTTCTTCTCCGCTTTCTTTTGCCCCCTTCTCCTGACTGCCCTGGGGATCATAGGACGTGATGGTCAGGATCAGGGGGACGATGCTGGCTACGGCCGTCATCCAGAAAGAATTGGCTACATCCACATATTTGAGGATAAAGGTCGCGGCCAGACTCATGATGGTAAAGACCAGCGATCCGATGGCCCGGACACGTCCGTAATTAAGCCTGAGCTCCGCCGCGTTGCGAACGATCAGATTTTCATTAAAGGTAGAAGTATGGGCTCTGAAAAAGTTGAGGATTGGGACGAAGATAAACATGGAAGCCGGCATGATCAGCCATTTGCCGACCACCGGGACCAGGGCATACAAAAGGTTGCCCACGATCAGCATGAAGGTTTCCACCTTTTTGACCGAACGGACACGATCACACATGGTCCCCCAGAAGGATACCGAAAAAATGCCGACCACGGAACTGATGGCATTCAGCGTGCCCAGATCGGAAGCCGTAAAGCCGACCTTCTGCAGATAAATGGTAAAGAAATTGCCAAAGGCCCAAGCTCCCCAAAAAGTTCCCGAAAGGGCCGCCTGGTGGATCGACTGCCGGGCCGTGTAGGACAGAGAACGTTCTTTATGCGCCATACATCAGTCCTCCGAAGAAAGCAGGCGACACTCTAAAACTTGGTTTTTGACCGTGCGGTCTTTGGAAATAAGGCCCCGATCTTCATATTCGATCTCACCCAGCTGGTTGTCATAAGGATCGTTGCGGGTAAAGTTTTTATCCGGCACCAGAGCTGCCTGAAACTCGCTGTTGGCGGCCATGCGTAAGGTATCCAAATTGCCAAAATAAAAATTCCACTGGTCCGTGCGGCCTGCCCGGTAAGCACTTCCTCCGAAAGAGGGGTCCGCGAACAGCCAGCCCCAGGGCTCGATATAAAACATAGCCCAGTCATGAGCTCCGGCCGATGCCTGCTGTGCCGCCTGGCCTGGGTCCTTGGTTTCCCGGCCGTCGGATAAAAGAGCCGGCACCACATACAGTCCCGACTGCCAGCGGGCGGGAATGCCAGCCATACGGCAGAGGGTGATAAACAAAAGCGCCTGGACTCCGCAGTCGCCCTTCAGGCCTGCCGCCACATAATCGGTGATCTCTTCCAGTTCAAAATAATCCCTCATGTAGGAATAAACCACCTTGGTGGTGCAGAAATCATAAAAGGCTCTGGCCATCTCCAGCTTACTGGTTTTGCCCCGGACCAGCTCGTCTTTCAGCGCTCTCAGGGTAGGAGTCGCCTCCATATGAGGAGCTTTCAGTTCCAGATCCGCATCCGTATACCCTTCGTTGTAAGCTTTGCCTTCCGCAGGGACAAAAGGTTGACTAAGGTCCCTGTAGACGACCCTGCTTACGTACTCATATTCTACTGTAAAGGGGTGATTTGCGGACATGTCCTCATTCCAGGAAACCGTCCTTTGACCCTGGTCCATACTGCCGATCAAGGCCGTATCCGTCGGCTGGACGGAAAGGATGCGGATATCGGTCATATTGGGCTGCTCTTTGGGGATGGGCAGGTGGACAAGGACCCTGCCGGGGCGGAAACTTTCTTTTTTAATCGTGATAGTCGAACGGATCCGGATGCGCCGGGCGCTTGACCCTTGGCGGCGGATCCTTTCAACTTCCTGCATGCGGAAGAAAGTTTCGGGGTCCTGTGTGGGGATACCGGCCCGTTTGGCTATATCCGGATATACGTCGGTCAAAGTGTTAAAAAAGCGGGCGGCAAGACAGGGCTTTCCCTCTTTATAGATCCAGTCCACGGCACTTGTATCCATCAGATGCTCCAGCTCTTCCATGGTAAAATCCGGGATCTTACGGCGGATCAGGTCCAGTCCCTGCCGGGGAGTCAGGGTATATTCCGTCTGGAGACGGTCTAAGACTTCCTGCTCCATGACCAATCTTTTTTTCATAAAGGCAGGCACTCTGCTGTCCTCTAAGCGGACCCGGATCAGGCGTTTGGCGCGGACAAAATCACCCGCCCATTTTGCCTTTTCGATGTCCTCGGGCAGAGCGACGCCGAATAATGCGATATCTTCCTGCTTCATTAAAGGCACCTCCTTATCGGAATGGTTCCATAAAAATACCCGGCTATTATACCATAGCCGGGTTTGATTGAACAGTTTGAGCAAGGCCGGGGGTCAGGCCATCTTGTCTTCCGACCGGACGGTCAGAAGGCGGAACCAGTTGCGGATCGGTTCGTAATAAACGATGGTCACCAGATATCCGACGATGCCGAGGATCATTCCCCACATAACATCCAGGACCGAATGCTGCTTGATAAAGAGGGTCGACACGCAGATCAGCGCGCACAGGATCGTCATGATAAAGCGGCCCCTGCCGCTGAAGCGTTTGCTGTGCCAGGAGGGAAACATTGCCGCCAGAGAACCCAGGACGTGAATGGACGGGCAGACGTTGGTATTGGTATCAAAGGCATACAGAGCCTTGACGATATGGGTCAGGATGTTGTCCCGGGCGAAAACGGCCGGTCTCAGATTCTGGCAGGTCGGATAAACCAGGTAAACGATCATCGTGACCCCGTAGGTAAAGATAATGAAACGCATCATCTGTTTGAAGGCCTTCACATCATAGAAAAACAGGAAGACGATCGTACCGATCAGATAGATGAACCAGAAGTAATAAGGGATCACAAAAATCTCGTTAAAAGGGATCAGTGCATCCATGGCGCAGCTGACCGGGTGATAAACACGGGTCACGGGCAGGCGCTCGACCGCCGCGAAAAAGATGCCGAAAATGGGCCAGAAAAGCAGCATCCACAAATAGCGGTACTCAGGCTCCAGAAGGCTTTTGGGCCGAAAGTGCCGAAAATCAAATTCCAGATCATTTTTCCAACTGAATTTCATAGATAAAAATCCCCTGAATCAAACGAATCCCCTACGGACAAGTGCTTCGGATTCTTAAAAGCCTGTTTAGTATAACATGGGACCTGTCTTTTGATTCTTAAGCCTTCCTTAAATTTCCAAAAATGAACGGTGAAACCGACCAAAACAGAAGAAACCGCGGCATCTTTCCTCAGAGCCGCGGTTTCTTATATCCCGTTTTGCAGGCAGCCGTCCCATAGCTGCCTGCTATATATGATTTGAAATTGCTCCCTGCCATCCGGCCGGGCTCCGGACTTTTCTTCTGCCGGTCGCCCTCCGAACTTGAAACAATCATAACACTGATTTATCGAATTGTCAATATATGTAATAGTTTTGTAATATCTTATAGATGCTAGTCTAAAGGCGAACCATTAAGGTTCACAGATGTAATGACTTATCAGCCGTCTTTATAAGTTCCTTGCTATGTGTAACCATTATGATTGTTTTAGAACTATGCTCGATATATTTTTTCAACCATTCTATCATTTGTTTATCTAAATGGTTATCGGGTTCATCAAGAATTAGAAGAGGGCTATCCTTTATGATAGCTCTTGCTATTGAGATCTTTTGCATTTCTCCTCCCGACAAAGCATTATTATTGTGTTGCACACACCTATCTTTCAGGTAGTCTATTTTTAACTTTGACATAACCCCTAATATCTCAGAATCACTCGCGTTTCTATTACCTAATTTAATATTTTCGATCACGCTTCCATAAAACAAAAAAGGATTTTGTGGGACAACCGCAAGCATCTTGCGCCAGGAATGCGGATTTATATTCCGCAAATCATCTGTATTAACAAAAACAGTTCCCTGATAATCTGTATATAGCCCACAAAGCAGACGTAATAAGGTTGATTTGCCTGTACCATTTGCTCCTATTATCGCTATCTTATCCCCTTGATAAATTTCAAAATTAAGGGGGCCAAATGCTTTCTTTTCTTTATCATAAGAATAAGAAAGATCACGGAGTATAATATGGTTTATTTGGCTAACATCTTTCCCTTTTATCAGTTCTCTGTCAGCATAAAATATCTGCATTCTGGATATATCGTTTCTTAATTTAGGAATAACCAAAATCAAAGACTTGATATATTGTACAACCGTTTCGTAAATACTGAAATACGCTAACATAGTCAGAACAGAACCGGCCTGAATGTAAGATCTGCTTGTTAACCAAGCGCCAAAAAATATTATACATAATGAACAAAAGGTATTCAAATACCACTCGATACCTTTCGAAAAATCGAAATACCAAATCGCTTTTCGACCCGTTTCAAGATAATAATTTTTAAAATAAAGCTGAATTCGCTTTACGAAGGGAGCTGTTAGACCTAATAGTTCGGTTTGGCTAGGTGATTTTATTAATTCTTCCTCATACGAACGCATGGCAGTGTTGTATTCTCGCTCTTTCAAGTCGTATTGAGCAGATTTGTGCTTGGTAAGGAATGGAAATACTAATTTTACCATTAACACACCTAGCATAACAAATGAATAAAGGACATTAATTCTTAATGATTGAATCAGTAAAATTGTCAGAACAACTGGAATGAGTACTAGTTGTTGAATAAATTCGATCCAATCGATACGTAAGTTAATAGGATCATCTTCCAAGCGCTTCTGGATTTCTCCTGCAGTTAATTTTCGGGTCGACTGGTATGTTTTACTTATATACCGACGCTGGCATATCTCGTCATGAGAAAGTGAATTGCGAAACATTACAATTTCTCCGCACATCTTAACAAATGGAACAATAAGTACAAGAACTATACAGCAGACTATGATGCTGCAAAAATCTATATTCCCCATTTTAACATCAAAATGTATAACTGCGTCAAAAAATGATCCCAGCACATTTGCAGCGTACATGTTGGTCAACATATTCAGAGCTTCACCGAATATGTCTATAATAAGTGCAGGCATCATAGCTTTGGTACAATCTAATATTATCGTTTGTTTGTCAATTGAATTTTTGCTGCACATAGCTTACTTTTCCATCCTTTAGTTGTAGGATATAGTCTGATATTTCATCAAATAAGTTTTCGTGACAGGTTAATATGATTAATCGATTGCTATCTTTAATTAAGGATAGCAACACTTGTTTGCTGCTCTCATCTAAATTATTAGTAGGTTCATCAAGAATCAAAATGTGTGGATCGAGAGCAAAAGCTAAAGATAAATATATTTTTTTGCTCTCGCCACCTGATAGATCACATAGCTGTGTTTGGCTTAATTGTGGCTCTGCTAAACCAAATTTATGAGCCAGCGTATACATTTTGGAAAAGCTCAATGGCAATTCACCGGCTGAAGCCTCTTTCAACATTTTCACCATCTCTTCTGCTGTAATATGATATGCAGGTTCTACTTGGGGTAGGAAAAAAATTTGTGATGGAAATATTGTATTTGCAATATCTTCAATCTTTGTATTTCCTACAGTAACCGTCCCGGACAAGGGATTTATTAAACCAAGCAGAATATGAAGTAAGGTTGATTTTCCGGAGCCATTATCACCTTTTACCAGACATATCCCTTTAGTTGGGAACTTAACAGTCATGTTACGTATAATTTTATTTTGTCCAAATCCAAATGTGATGTCTGTCATGGCAAGGGCTATACTGTCAGGAACTTCATTAGATTTTTGATTCCAATTTCTAAAATGATTTGCCGCTGTATTCTCCACTCCTAATACTGTAATAGTTGAAAAGATGTCTTGCATTGAATTATATAATGGTTGTGATAAAATTGAAGCCTTTACAGCATCCTCGAGAGATATTATCTTATAAAGCACTAACATACCAAGAAGAATGTATGTCCCTATGCGTAATAGCAAGTTAATAAAAATATTTAGACTCTTTTCGGTTGTATTAGCTGTGATCCCTCCGGTTCCAATTTTAAAATATCGTTTATTGATTTCTCTCAGTTTTGTTGCGTGCCATCCCTCTAACTGAAACAATTTAATAATAGAGAGTCCCATATGAGTTTCTGTGTTAAACTCAGTCAATTCCGCTTCTATAATACGTGTATCTTCATAATTTTTTTGTAATAACTTTTTTGTAATCACAGGAGGTACAGCTTGAACCACACCTATTAATAATAAAAGTACAGCTACGATCGGTTGTATCATGAAGATAACATATAACAAATATATTACCATCGAAATCAGTCCGGTCGATAATGTGGGAAGTGTTCTGATCGTATGATTAATTAACTTTTTGTAATCATCATTAAGATTTTCTTCTAGTTTACCTTCCGAGCTTGAAAACAAATCATACATCGGACGAGAAAATAATTTGTTATAAATTCTTATTTTTATCTTTTGACTTGCTAATAATGTATTCCTATCAACAACAATGTCACTGGTTACTTTTATCAATACCAATACAGTGAGAACAATCATAACAAATGCTGTGATGGTTAACACGCCTTCAGGATTACCGTTAATCGCATGATTCGTGGCCTCCGCAATTTTATTTGAAATCCATATTTCAACTGGGATAGTACCCACGCCTATCACTAATTTTATTATTGCAAGAGGGTATAATTCTTTTGCTTTCATGTCAAAATTTCATGTGATGTTATTAAAACATCTCTTGCCTTTCTGATAACGTACAATAGTGTTCGCAAAAGTGAATAGTGGAAAAGCCATTGAGGTTCATGTACAATGATTAGCGACCAAACTACTCATCTACAAAGGAGAA
>OMYN01000038.1 GCA_900315265.1 uncultured Eubacteriales bacterium | reverse complement strand
GCAGTAAGACGGGTTCCACAGGTGCCCGCCCCGGAGTTCTTTCTTGAGCTCCGGATGGGCCATGAACAGCCATCGGGCGGTATTGCCCTTCAGGATCTTGATCATGTCTGACGGCATGAACTGCGGCTTGCAGTCCACCAGGAGATGAATATGATCCGGCATGACTTCCATGGCAGTAATGGTGAATTGGTACTGCTTCGATATTTCGGTCAGATATCGTTTGATCTCATTGTCCAGTCCGTCGGTAAGGACAGGCTTCCGGTATTTGGTGCACCAGACGATATGGTACGGCAGCGAATAGACATATCCGCGACCATATGTCATTTTTGACTCGGTTGAATATAACTCATGATTATCCATGTCTATGTTATACCATATGTTCTAAGGCAAAACAAGGTTGCGGCGGCTAACTCACGACTGAAGTCACGAGAATGCGCCGCCGCATTATTCAACAAATTTCGGGAAAGGCGCTCCAAGGGCCATCCGTTCGAATTATGGTTAGATTTTTATAAGACTCACTAGTATAATAAGGTACGTTATTATGATTTCGTCCGAGCAAGGAGAACCTATGAAAAAAAGTATGACGTCGGGAAATGCTTTGAAGCTGATCGCAGGCTTCTGCATCCCCCTGGTGCTGGGCAATCTTTTCCAGCAGTTTTATAACTTAGCTGACGCTGCCATCGTCGGCCGCACCTTGGGTTCCAATGCCCTTGCTTCGGTAGGATCTTCCACCAGCGTGCAGGCACTTGTCCTTGGCTTCTGCATGGGCCTTACCCAGGGATTCGCTATACCCGTTGCCCGCGATTTCGGAGCCGAAAAAGAGTCCGAGATGCGCAAGGACATTTTCGGAGGAGCTGTGCTGACGACCATCATCGCAGCGATCCTGACCCTGGCTTTGGTTTTCTTCTGTCACGGTATCCTTCGAGTGCTGCAGGTCAGTCAGGACATTTATCAGGATTCGTACCGTTACCTTGTCATCATCTTTGCCGGCATCCCCTTTACCCTGCTTTATAATTATTTGTCTTCCATCCTGCGGGCTGTCGGAGACAGCCGCACTCCCTTTTTCTTTCTGGCCTTTTCCGCCACCTTAAACATCGGGCTGGATTTTTTCTGTATCCTTGTTCTGCGTTGGGGCTGCGCCGGAGCCGCTGCCGCTACCATTGCCTCTCAGGCTATCAGCGGCTTCCTGTGTCTTTTCCTTATTATTAGAAAATTCCGCTTTCTACTGCCCGGAAAAGATGACCTGACTATTAACCGGATCCGGACCATAGACCTGTTGGGTATGGGCATCCCCATGGGTCTTCAGATGTCGCTGATCGCTATCGGGATGCTGGTCATGCAGTCTGCCAATAACTCGCTTGGTACCCATTACACGACTGCTTTTACAGCAGCTATCAAGATCAAACAGTTGATGATGTGTCCCTTTGACGCGATCGGGGCCGGAGTTTCCACCTTTATGGCTCAAAATGTAGGCGCCGGACAGAGCAAGCGTCTGATGAGCGGTTTCAGGTCCGGTCTGCTGCTGGCGGTATGCTACGGAATAGCCGCCGGTCTAATAATGATCTTTCTTGGAAAGCGGTTCAGCATGCTCTTCATCAGCGCCGCCAAGGACAGTATCCTATCGGACAGCGCCCTGTACCTGAGGCGCATGGGATACCTATTTCCGGTCGTTCCCCTTGTCATCATACCCCGGATGTCGATCCAAGGGCTGGGGTATTCCAAGCGAGCCTTACTGGGCGGTGTCATTGAAATGATCGCCCGCTGCACGGTCGTTTTCACATTAGTACCCATCTTCCAATACGATGCCATCACCTGGGCCGATCAATCGGCCTGGGTCACCGCTTCCTTTTATCTGATCCCTATGTTTTTCACCTGTCTGAAGAAAAAACAGAAAGAAATCGGCCAAGGCCGTGCGGCCTGACATTGTTTTTCAAGGCAGCTGACTGCCCACTTGCCTGCAGATGTCCTTGCAGCTTTCAACAATATAATCCCATAACTGTTCGTCCTTGAGCTTTTTATACATCAGGCCGTATGAAATTTTCGGGCAGTCCATGACCGGTATGACAACGATACCTAATTCCTTGATATGGGGCGGCACCCGATATGCCGGAATGATCAGCCCGCCATAGCCGGCTATGATCAACGGGAAGGCATCCGCCTCAAGATCGATCATCTTGTCATAATTATTAGCGGCGTGTGTGGTAAACAGTTTTGTGATCGGATAATTATCGTTGAAAGGTACCATTTGCGGAGACATCAAAAGCAAAGGCTGATCCCCCAGATCTTCAAAGATAACGCTTTTCCTTGCAGCCAGAGGATTCTGAAAGTTGACGGCAATATAAACTTTTACCGGGCACAGTTTCATATATTCGAGGCGGCTCCCCTCAACCATGGTTTTACTGCCCAGGGCAAAATCAATGAGCTCCATATCCAGATCACGGAGGACAGCATCGTAATTTTCCACATGGATTTCGGGTATGACAGACGGATACTTTGTTTTCAGCCCTTTCAGCAGAGGGATCAGACGAAAGGCTTCCGAATTGGATGTACAGCCGATCCGCAATATTTTATCTGCCTGCAGATTTTTAACATTTTGAACGGCCAGTCTTTCCTGTGAAAGCAGCTGCTTTGCATTGATATAAAAGACCCTTCCCGCAGCGGTCATAGTGACTTTCTGTTTGGTACGCACAAAAAGCTCTGTCGCCAGTTCCCTCTCCAGCATCTGAATATGATGAGTAACTGTTGGCACAGAAAAATACAGCCTTTCCGCTGCTTTCGTAAAGCTCAGGGTATCCGCTACGGCAACAAAACATCTTAGTTCGGTATCATTCATCCTTATCATCACCTTCGACTATCACCTGTATCCTATTTCTATAAACTTCCCCTCCAATTATTTTCAAGTGTTTAAAATATTTTCAAGCGTAAAAATAACCATCATGCGAACAAAAAAGAAGGCAGCGCTTTATCTACGCTGTCTTCTAATAATTTTACTGTACTTACCGTATTTCTTTGTTACCATCGTTCTTTCTGCGAAGGATCATAGTAACAATCAGAAGGATCGATGCAAATACAAAGGTAAGAACCATTGCCCTAAGCGGTGTTCTATCTCCTGTCTTGACAAAACGAGCATCTTTGTGACTCGATACTTTGCTGTAGGTATCGGTGATATTTACAGAAGCATTCTGCTGATCCTCGACAATTGCCTTTCCGTCGGCTGTGCTGTATTCGATCTTGACATTATAGCCTTTAACCTTGGCATTTGACTCCGTTACCGTATACTGGCCAGGAACGACGGTCAGCGTCTTACTGTAAGTACCGTCATCATTCTTGGTCAAGTCGCTCAGTTTAGCCGTGTCGACGACGTTTCCGCCTTTATCGGTTACAGTGAAGGTAACATCCTGCAAGGCTTCTTCCGAGACGTCGCCTTTGACGGTCTTGGTGTAGGTCAAAGTTCCCTGCTGCTTGGTGTAGGTATCCGTAATATCGACAGATGCACTCTGCTGTTCCTTGACCGTTGCCTTGCATTCGGCCGTACTGTATTCGATCTTTACGTTATAACCGTTAACGTTAGCATTCGACTCCGTTACCTTATACTCACCTGGTGCAACCGTCAGCGTCTTGCTGTAGGTACCGTCATCATTCTTGGTCAGGTCACTCAGTTTTGCCGTATCGACAATGTTCCCATCTTTGTCTGTTACCGTGAAGGTGACGTCCTTCAAAGCTTCTTCAGAGACGTCTCCTTTGACAACCTTGATGTAGGTCAAAGTACCCTGCTTAGGTCCATTCGAAAAAGTTGGAACAGAGCCTTTCGAAAGGGCGCTGCCGTTCTGGTCATAATATTTGACTGTCGGAATCAGTGTAGTAGCTGTTACATTATTGATCGACTGGGTATAAGCTGTCATGACGATCTTCGCCATGAAATAACTGTCATCATATCGAATACTGGAGTCTGTACCGGCGTTTTCAAAAATCTTGAACCAGTAGGTGCCTTCTTTTGTCAGATTGATTTGGTCGAAGGAAACACTTCCGTCCGCACCGTTGGAGACAGTCTGCTGTAAACCACCCGCAGTAACCGTGCTGCCGCTCTGGTCGTCGACCTGTTCTGCAGTGAATGAAAATTCACCTTCCTTAAGAGGCAGTCCTCCGGTCATCTGTTTTTTAGCAGCAAGCATTGTGCCTGTCTTCGTAGTCCTTACAACATTTCCGCCGGTCGTGTTCTCAATGATGCTCCCTGCCAGGACATTGGAGAAATCGACCATGAAGGAAACAGTTACCGAGGTCGACCCTTCGATCGCTTTGGTATTGGTAACAGACAGGCTGTCGTAGGTCTGTCCGTCACTGTTTGTTTTACTCGTATCCGTGACCGTGAAATAATCATTGGGATCCGCATATAAAAACCGGACATAAGGGTTGAGATCATCGGTCAGGTTGATGGTACCCGCCTCGAACCCGTTGTTATTCCAAAAAGTCAGAGTATACCGGACGTGCTGATCACCCTTCTCTGAAACGGAAGTCTTGCTGACTGACTTGGTCCCGTTTGAAGCACTGTTGTTGTTGCCCATCAGGATATGATCTCTTTCATCCTGATAGGTCGTGCCGGGCTGGTCAGTCTTTTGATAAGTCATCCGGACGTTATTCACGTAACGCACGCTGCTTCCGGCATCGGCTTTGACATCGTAAAGAATCTCTACTGCCTGGGTAAGCTGTCCCTTGAAGGTAACGGTCATGGTCTTACCATCAATAACAAGCGAATAATCCGACGGATCGACCGGCCCGATGACGTGATTGCGGTCGATATATTGCAGAGTGATCGAATCCGTATTGACAAAGGTCTCTCCGTCCGGGATGGTATCCTTGACCGTTACGTCCTGCAAAGACTCCTGATTGCCGTTTACATAGACGCGGTAAGAAATGACCTTGTCACTGCTGGAATCATAGAGGGCAACCTGAGCGGCTCCTCCGTTTTTTTCATCTCCGTAATCATAGCCGCCCCAATAAACGCCATCTGTCGTATATGAATCTTTATTTAGTCGATAGCCTAGGCCTGTCCCTCCGGATCCGGAGTCCTCGGTGTTTTCCGCATTGACGGTGATCGTCTTACTGTCGTTTCCGACGCTGATCGTTTTCTGGCCTGTTTCCGAAGTCGTTACGAACATGCTGAAAGATCCGGACAGGGCAGATTCTGCATTGGGACCGAAGACCAGCCGATAGGTGCCGTCTCCGTTATCGACAACTTCTTTGAAGTGCTGCTGGTTCACGGACAGGCGGACACCGGCCTGATACATATCAGAGGGGATGCTGACCGTGATGTAATCCCCTTCTTTGACACTGTTCTGATCGATCGTATAATCGACCGTGTACATAGCGGTCATACCGGAGGTATAACTGTCACTGTTTGACTCGATCACTGAATGAAAATGTGAAGAAGCATCGGCAGCAGCCGCAGCGGCTCTTCTGACGACAGGCACAGACTGTTTTACGACCGGCTGACTGACTTGCTCATCCGTCTGTTCTTCTGCCGACGTTTCCTGCTGGTCTTCTGCCGGAACTGCATCCTGGCTGACTGAGCTTTCATCATTATTTTGGCTTTCTTCTTTTTCTTGCTCAATGATAAGGGAAAGGGCTTCCTTACCTACCTGGACCGAAAGGCTGTCCGCATCCGTTTGACCGATCGTTCCCAAGATCGTAAAACTTCCATTAGTACCAGTCTCTTCGGCTTTGGTGAATGTCAGCAAATATCCCCCATCGGCAGGATCCACGGCAAAGGTTTCCTCTGTGTTTTTGAAAGAAACATTGCTGATACCGTCAGGGATCGTTACTGACAGCGTTTCCCCCTCTTCAACATCGGATGTCACCGAATAGTCAGCCGTAACGGTAAAAGACTGACCTGCCTGATAAGATTCCTGATCTGATGATAAGGTCAAAGAAAGTTTGTTATCCGCGGACTCCTTAATTTCATCAGAAGCGCTGGCCGGAAAAGCAGACAGGGCCACGATCATAAAGACAGTACACAAACTAAGTATTGTCCTCAGTCGTTTATGCATCCATTTTTTAAGCAAAATAACTAACCCTCCTCATATTATTATAAAACCATGTTTTTGTTAATAAAACATCGAGATCCACAGCTTATATTATTCTATTTATTAGCTTTTTATATACATTTTAATAGTACAAACCTTGCAATTCAGGTTACGTCTGTAAAATGGTGTAAATTGAGAAATTAAAAAGAGCCAAATGATTATCCTTTAGGTATAATGAGTTTACCACAACAACAAGTACCTAAG
>OMYN01000002.1 GCA_900315265.1 uncultured Eubacteriales bacterium | reverse complement strand
GATGACCTTTACTGATGGTGTTGCAACTGTCAGCCTGACTGCAGGTAGTTTTGTGCAAGCAGACAACCTGCCTAACGGACTGACCTTTACGGTCGAAGAAAAGGATTACAGCGGTGAAGGGTATGAGAGCAGCCTGACCGCTCCCTTTACCGGGGTTGTCAAAGGAAACGTGGCCATAACGGTAGATGTTACCAACACCCGCAATACTTTCGGAAGCCTGACAGTGACCAAGAAGGTAAACGGGAACGACGCGGATCCTACGAAAGAGTTCACCTTCACGGTAACCTTGAGCGATACCACCATCACCGGAACGTTCGGCGATATGGAGTTCACTGATGGAGTTGCCACGATTGAACTGAAAGACGGTGAAAGCAGAACAGCGTCTGGACTTCCTAATGGTGTGACCTATACCGTAACGGAAGCTGATTACAGCACGGACGGGTACAGCGCCAGCAAGACAGGGGATACCGGCAGCATCGTGGGTAACGCGGAGGCAGATGCCAGCTTCGTCAATACTCGCAATACTTATGGCGATCTGACGGTTACCAAGACCGTCAAAGGCAACGATGCAGACACGGGCAAAGCTTTCACGTTCAAAGTTGCCTTGAGCGACACCACGATCACTGGTCTTTATGGTGATATGGACTTCATCAACGGTGTTGCTTCCTTTGAACTGAAAAACGGCCATAGCAAGACCGCGTCCGGACTGCCGAACGGTGTTACCTACACCGTAACTGAGAACGATTATTCGTCCGAAGGTTATGTGACCGAGTCTACGGATGCAGAAGGTACGATCGACGATGAGAAACCTGCGACCGCAGCCTTTACAAACACGCGCAACAAGACCGTAACCTACGGAAGCCTGACCATCAGCAAAGTCGTCGAAGGTAAGGAAGCTGACCTTAACCAGTACTTCGACTTTACCGTGACCTTTGATAAAGAAGGAACATACAGTTATTCAGGCAGTAAATCCGGTACCATCACCAGCGGTGGTACCATTCAGCTTAAACATGGCGAAAGCATTACCATAACCGGTATCGAATCCGGGACCTACTATACGGTAACGGAGGGCCCGGCAGATGGTTATCTGCAGACGGCTACCGACCGGACCGGTTATATCAAAGCTGATCAGACGAGTCACGCTCAGTTTGTCAACACCAAGTCGGTTGGTCCTAAGACCGGAGATGAACAGAACGCCGGTATGTGGGGTGCGATAGGTATTCTGTCCGCGGCATTGGCAGCTGCTTTGGCGGTAATGACCAAACGCAAGGAGAAAGCTGAATAACAGTTCCTGCAGGGGGCCATATAAAGAGAGGGATGCTAAGAAACGATCATTCGTTTCCCGCATCCCTCTTTTCCTTTCATCGAAATATAACCGATCAGAACAAGGGTGTGATCTCCTCTTGGCTAAAGCAACTACTTTCTTTGGGTCGTTGCTGCGCCGTTTCTCAGAAGTAAACCGTAAGCACTTTAAAGGTCAAAACATTTCTTAACATCCGGATAGGTGCCCAGGACCAGCAGAGAATCAGAGGCGTTCAGCACGGTATTGGCGGTGATGTTCATTTGCAGCTCATTATCTCTGCGGATACCTAAAATATTAATGCCGTATTTCTGACGTACATTGATATCGCCGACCGCTTTTCCGTCCCAGGAGCGAGGTGTCACCACTTCGTAGATGGAGTAGTCATTATCTAGTTCAATATAGTCAAGAACGTGGTCAGAACTGTATATCATAGCCGTCCATTCAGCCAGCTGTTTTTCCGGATAGACGACCTTAGTAGCTCCGTTTCGCAGTAAAAAGCGGGAGTGGACATCGCTGAAAGCCCGCGAGATGATCATGCGGGCACCCAGGTCTTTCAACAAGGAGGTCGTCAGCAAAGAATCTTCAAAACTTTCACCGATGGTGACAAAGCAGATATCAAAGTCACTGACCCCGACCGTGCTCATAAAATCTTCGTTAGTGCAGTCTCCTATAACAGCATTGGTAGCATAAGGCAGAATATGATTGATCTTCTGCTCATCCTTGTCGATGACCATGACCTCGTGGCCGATCTCAGTCAATTTCCGGGTGATGATCTGACCGAATAAGCCGGCTCCGCAGATCAGAAATGATTTCATATCAATCTCTCCTTAATGTATAATTGCAAATCTCTTTTAATCAGCCGCAATCGCTGACCATCCTTAACTGACCGACCCTTATCCGACCGTCAGCGGTTCCTCAGGCAGGGTTCCCTGGCCGATGCGAGGGCGGACAGCCGCGTAGATCGTGGTCAGACCGCCCATGCGGCCGATATACATAAGTAAGATCAGGATCAGGCGGGAGACCGGACCCAGATTTTTGGTGATGCCCAGGGTCAGACCGACCGTGCCGATGGCAGATGCCGTTTCATAAAGGCAGTCCGCTAACGAAATGCTTTCGATCCGGCTGATGATCATGGCTGCCGACGAGAAAAGCAGCAGATACATGAGCATGATAGCAGCCGCGTTTTTGATGACCTCATTGCCGATGCGGCGCTTACCGGTTACCGCATAAGGGCGGCGCTGGAATACGGCGATCATAGAGCAGACCAGGACCGCGAAGGTAGTCGTTTTCATACCGCCTGCCGTGGAACCGGGCGATCCTCCGATCAGCTGCAGCATGATCTGTAAGAGCTGGCCCGGCCTGGACATTTGAGCAGGATCCGGCCCGGCAAATCCGGCCGTACGGGAGGTCACCGATTGAAACAAAGAATCCAAGACACGCTCAGAAAGGGGCTCCCTGCTGTATTCCAGAAAGAAAAACAGAAGAGCGGGCACAACGATCAAGATCGCGGAGGTCGTCAGGACCATGCGGCTTTGAAGGCGGTAGCGGGAAAATTTGAATTTATGCAAGCTGATATCGCGCCAGACCATAAAGCCCAGACCGCCGGTGATGATCAGCAGCATGATCACGGTCATAAAATAGGGGTCCTTCCGGTAGGCGGAGAGGGAGGCGAAGGGCATACCTTGAGCTCCTAAAAGGTCGAAGCCGGCATTGCAGAAAGCCGATATGCTGTGGAAGATCCCGTACCAGATGCCGACCGGACCGAAATCACGGATAAAGACCGGCATCAGGAGCAGGGCGCCTATGCCTTCGAAAAAAGCAACACGGATAAGAATGAAACGTGTCAGTTTGATGATGCCCCCGACCTGAGGGGCGGAAATGGAATCCTGCATGATGCTGCGCTGAGACAGGCCTATACGGCGGCCGGTCATCAGTGACAGCAGGATCGCTACGGTGACTACGCCCAGACCGCCGATCTGGATCAGGATCAGGATGACTGTCTGCCCGAATGCAGACCAGTAGGAACCGGTATCCACTACGATCAGGCCTGTTACACAAGAGGCAGAGGTCGACGTAAACAAGGCTGTCAGAAAGTCTGTGGGACGGTGGGTTTTTGACGAGACAGGGAGCATCAATAGCAAGGCTCCCAAAAGGATCAGCAGGGCAAAGCCGGTCAGGATGACCTGGGCAGACTTTAAACGTTTTTGTTTGATTTTCATGATGTTGAAAGGCACATTCTCCAATAAATGAAACTGATTTATTATAGCATGAATTTACACGGCCGACCTTGCAAAAAATAGTCAAGTAGAGTAGGCTTTAAGAGAACGTCTGTGTGTTTTGATAACAAGAAAGAGAGGTATATCCTATGCCCTGCACCACCGTACTGGTTGGAAAAAACGCCAGCAATGACCATTCTACCATGATCGCCCGTACCGACGACGGTCACTTTGACGTTAAAAAAGTTATTGTGGTCGATCCCAAAAAGCAGCCGACTACCTATAAAAGCGTTCTGTCTCATGTAACCGTGAAGCTGCCCGACGATCCCATGCGCTACACGGCCGCTCCGTCTGTCGATCCTAAAAAAGGGATCTGGGCGGCTACCGGCATCAATGAAGCCCATGTGGGCATGACCGCTACCGAAACTATCACCAGCAATCCGCGTGTCCTTGCTGCCGACCCCTATGTCGAGTATCAGAAGGCCAAGGGCAGCAAGAAAGAAATAGTCGGAGGCATCGGAGAGGAAGATATCGTCGTGTTGGTGCTTCCTTATATTCATTCTGCCAGAGAGGGTGTCCTTCGTCTGGGTTCACTGCTGGAGACCTACGGTACCTATGAACCCAACGGCATCGCTTTTAATGATGAAAGCGAAGTATGGTGGCTGGAGTCCATCGGCGGACATCACTGGATGGCCCGCAAGGTGCCGGATGAGTGCGTGGTCGTCAACCCCAACCAGTTCGGTATGGACAGTTTCGATCTGGAAGATGCCTTCGGGGCTCAAAAAGAGAACCTGTGCTCCAAAGATCTGAAAGAATTTATTGCCGACAATGATCTGGACTGCAATCAGGAAGGCCTGTTCAATCCTCGCGATATCTTCGGATCCCATTCCGATATGGACCATGTCTACAATACGCCCCGCGCCTGGATCATGGGACGCTATCTGTGCCCGGCAAGTTATACCTGGGACGGCCCCAGCGCCGACTTTACTCCTGAGAGCGATTTTCTGCCCTGGTCCCTGGTACCGGACCGCAAGGTTGCCGTGGAGGATGTAAAATACCTGCTCAGCCTTCATTATCAGGGCACCGATTACGATCCTTATACTAACCGTGATACCGGAAAACGGGGCATGTACCGCTCGATCGGCATCAACCGCACCGGTGTGACCTCCATCTGCCAGATCCGCAGCAATGTACCGGACGAAATCAAAGGTGTCGAGTGGATCATCTTCGGGTCTACCACCTTCTCTGCCGCTGTCCCGGTCTACACCAATGTGGACAAGCTGCCTGATTTCGTGTCCAAAGTTACGCTGGACGTTTCGACCGACAATCTGTACTGGTCCAGCCGCCTGCTGGCCATCATGGCTGACGCCAATTATTCTGCTATGGTCCAGATGATCGAGCGTTATCAGAATGCGGTCGCTGTAAGATCCCGTCAGATACTGCGTACCTATGACCGCCAGATGACCGAGACCAAAGACTTCAGCCTGGCTAAGAAAGCCAATGATGAGATCTGCAAAATGGCCAAAGAAGAGACAGTCAAGACGCTGAACGTCTGCACTCTGGAAGCCAGCCAGCACATGAAGAACGGATACAATCTGGCGGATAATTAAAAGATGAATACCTGTTATTTGGAGACCGATCGCCTGGTCCTCAGACCCTTTACCGAAAAAGATCTGCCGCGCATCGAACAGATCTGGGGCGATCCCCGAGTAAATTACTGGGTGCCCTGGTATGGTATCGATACCGCGGACGCGGCCCGCAATTTTCTGAAAAGTGTCATGAAATCCTATGACTGCAGGATCCACTATACCTTTGCGGTGGCTCGGAAAGAAGATCCCGACCGGCTGATCGGTCAGGTCAACATCAAGCCCTGCAACGATCCCACGGACCCCAACGATGCCCATGACGCCGGCTGGGCCTTCGGCATGGATTATCACAACCAGGGCTACTGCACCGAAGCGGCCAGGGCCATGTTCGATCTGGCCCGCCGGGAGGGACAGATCCCCTATGTAACAGCGACGCACGATCTGCTGAATCCGGCCAGCGGCCGCATCATGCAGAAGTGCGGAATGGTCTACGAGTATTCCTATATGGAAGAAATGAAGGATAAAGGCAGGACCGAGATCTGGCGCATGTACCAGCTCAATTTGGGCGACCCTCATGCGCCGGTTTATACCCGTTATCAAACGATTTTCCCTGTCCATTTCGTGGAAGATCTGACCAAGACGGTAGCTCAGCCCGATCTATAAAAGTCGTCAACACTTTATGATCTGCAGGGAGACAGTATGCCAAACGAACGCTTGATATTTCGGGGGCTGGATCAGATCCCTCGCGGAAAAGCATCGGAGGATCTGATCCATGGCTGCCTGGTCCTGGAAGGGGGAGCCTTCCGGGGTCTTTATACCCAGGGCATCCTGGATGCCATGATGCTGGAAGATCTAAACCTGGACTGCGTGATCGGCGTCTCAGCCGGCGCTTTGAGCGGAGTCAGCTATGTGTCCGGCCAGATCGGCCGTTCCGCCCGGGTCAACCTGACCTACCGTCATGACCAGCGTTATGTGGGGGCAGCCGCCTTTTATAAAGCCCACAGTCTGCTGGACATCGGCTTTTTGACGGAGGACAGGGGAGTTTTGGAGCCCACCGATATGGACCGCTTCAACCGTAAAGAGCAGCGCTTTATCGTGGTCGCCACCAGCGTGTCTACCGGTCAGGCTGTCTATTTTGAAAAGGGACAGTTCCCGGACATGATGAAAGCAGTCCGGGCGTCCGCTACCATGCCCTATATTTCGCCTATGGTCAAGATCGGCGATGATTATTACATAGACGGGGGCTGCGCCTGCCATGTTCCTTTTCAGTGGGCCATCGACCAGGGCTACGAAAAAATAATCGTTATCCGTACCAGGGACGCCGCCTACCGCAAAAAGACCGGCAGGGTCAAGGCAATGTCCGGGATCTACCGCCGCTATCCTGAGTTTGAGGAGACCCTGGCGGTGACAAATGAAAAGTACAACACAGAGTGCGATACTCTTCAGGAGCTTGACAGGCAGGGGAGGCTTTTACAGATAGCCCCGCCCAGCCCCATCACGGTAAGAAGGGTGGAGCCCAACATGGAAAAGCTGGGAGCCCTGTATTTTGAGGGCCTTTTCCAGGGCAAGGCCATGGCCGACCGGATGAGAGAATATTTGGGCGTCCGCTCGTGATAAAAGCGGAAAGTAAGGGAGAAGAAAGATGAAACGTGTCTTAGTCGTTGTGGATATGCAGACAGATTTCGTGGACGGTGCGCTGGGTACGAAAGAAGCCGCTGCCATTGTCCCGGCCGTCAGAGCCCGCCTTGAAAAGGCCCGCCGGGACGGGGAAGAGATCATTTTTACCCGCGATACCCATCCGGAGGATTATCTGAACACCCAGGAAGGGCATAACCTTCCTGTTGTTCACTGTGTCAAAGGAAGCAAGGGCTGGCAGATCGTGCCCCAGCTTACCGAGTTTACCCAGCCTCCGGCCGTCATCATCGACAAACCTACCTTCGGGAGCAGTAAGCTGGGCCAGCTGCTGCAGGAGGAAAACTCCAAGGAAGGCATCGAGCAGGTAGAAGTGATCGGCCTGTGCACGGATATCTGCGTGATCTCCAATGCCCTGCTGATCAAGGCTTTTCTGCCGGAAGTTCCTATTGTGGTAGATCCAAAGCTTTGCGCCGGTGTCACGCCGCAAAGCCATGAGACGGCTTTACAAGCCATGGCTTCCTGCCAGATCAGGATCCTCTGAGTAGACGTAAAGTAGGCCATTAGCGGTGATAAGGCGCTGCAGCCGGCTGCCTACCGGCCGACCCGGCGCCTTTCTTGATTCATTAGGAGTGAAAGAGAATGATCGACTATAATTTTGCTTCCGACTATACGGAGGGAGCCCTTCCCCAGATCATAGAGCGTTTAGCTGACACAAATTTACTGCAGACGGAAGGCTACGGAACCGACCGATTCAGCGGGGAAGCCAGGGATAAGATCCGCCAGGCTGCCGCCTGCCCCGGGGCCCTGGTCCAGTTTCTGGTAGGCGGGACCCAGACCAATGCCACCGTTATCGATGCGGTCCTGCGTTCGTGGCAGGGCGTCGTCGCCTGTCAAAGCGGCCACATTGCCGTGCATGAAGCAGGAGCGGTCGAGTTCGGCGGGCATAAGGTGCTGACGCTGCCGGCCTGTGATGGGAAATTACGGGCGGAGGACGTGGATGCCCTCTGCCGTGCCCATGAGAACAACGAGACCAAAGATCATGAAGTGGAACCGGGTATGGTCTATATCTCCCAGCCGACTGAGCTGGGTACTTTATACAGCCGGAAGGAGCTGGAGGATCTGAGCCGTGTCTGCCGCAAGTGGGGCCTTCCTCTTTATGCGGACGGGGCCCGGCTGGCCTACGCCCTGGCCTGCCCGGAAAATGACGTGAGCCTTGAGGATATGGCCCATCTGTGCGATGTTTTTTATATAGGCGGGACCAAGTGCGGAGCCCTGTTCGGTGAAGCCGTCGTCTGCCGGGACCCGGCTCTGATGCCGCATTTTTTTACCATCATGAAACAGCACGGAGCACTGTTGGCTAAGGGACGTCTTTTAGGAATCATGTTTGACACTCTTTTTACCGAAGGCTTGTATGAGGAAGCCGGCCGCAATGCCATCGAGACGGCCCGACGGCTCAAAGAGATCCTGAAAGGTTGCAGCCTGCCTTTTGTCATCGACAGTCCTACTAATCAGATCTTTGTGACCATGCCCAATGACCTCCTGGAGAAAGTAAGGGAGTTTACCCTTCTTACTGTCTGGGGTCCTCATGATGAGACCCATACCGATGTACGCTTCGTTACCAGCTGGGCGACAAAGATGGAAACAGTAGAAGCTTTCGGCAAAAAGCTAACGGAATTGTACAAATCATAATCATACAGGGAAGTAATGTAAGGTCCGGCCGATCCTGAGCCGGACCTTTTAATATCGCGTTATGTGGTTAAAACAACATACTTAAAGCGGGCTAGGAGGTATCCTGTACCCAGAGATCGAGAGAAAGGACAAATAAAAATGGAAACATCATCAGAGGACCGTATCGAGCTGTTAAAGGGATATTTAAAACGTTTGAAAGAGGGAGAAAGTCTGGAGAGCGTACAGGCAGACTTCGTTAAGAATTTCAAGTCGGTGGAAGCCGTTGAGATCATGAAGGCGGAACAGGCCCTGGTCAAAGAAGGAGCTCCCATTTCAGAGCTGAAAAACCTGTGCGATATCCATTCGGCTATGTTTCATGGGGCAACAAAAGAAGAAAAAATCGCCAATGCAGAAAAAGAAGTCTCCGCTTCGGCCAAACGGGAGCAGGATCAGGTACAGGGCCAGCAGTTCAGCAGCGCTGTAGGAGCGGTCCGGCCGGATCCTATGAGGGAGAAAATGGAACGCACCCAGCAGCTGATCCGCACAGTCGGACATCCTCTGGCAGTACTTACAAAGGAAAACCAGGTCATTCAGGACCTGATCGGGCTGGCTCAGAAACAACTGGAGACAGGTGAAGATCCTACCGGGACCGTCTTCAAACTTCGTTTTCTCAGTGTCCATTATGCCAAAAAGGGAGACCTTCTCTATCCTCAGTTAAAAGAAAAATATAATATTACGGGTCCCTCCGATGTTATGTGGACAGTCGATGATGAGATCCGCGATGACATCAGCAGTCTTAATAAGAAGACCAACCATGATGAAAAATGGAACAGTGATCTGAAAGCCGTCCTGAAAAGGGCCGGTGAAATGGTTTATAAAGAAGCCAACATCCTTTTCCCGGTCGCGGCCATGTATTTCACCAAGGAAGATTGGTACGGCGTTTACCGTGATTCTAAAGACTTCCCCGAGATCTTCGGCGTGAAACAGACAAAGTGGCCGGAAGCGGAAGAAGCGCTGCAGAAGCAGAGAAGCGAAGCGGCTGCCGGTACGAAACTGCTTCAGGGAGAAGTCGTTATGCCTGGCGGACACTTGACGGTGGAGCAGCTGACGGCTATGCTCAACACCCTTCCCCTTGAAATAAGCTTCGTAGACGATCAGGACATCAACCGCTATTTCAACGAAGGACCCAAAGTCTTCAAACGCCCTCACAGTGCTATCGACCGCAGCGTCTTTGCCTGCCATTCGCCCCGTGCTGAAATGATGGCCCGTTCCATCATTGACGATTTCCGCAAGGGCCGTCTGGATTCTGTTCCCGTCTGGATGGAGAAAAACGGTCTTCCCATGCTTGTCACCTACATGGCTGTCCGTGATAAAGAAGGCAACTATCTGGGCACTGTGGAAGTGGTTCAAAATATGGAAGAGGCCAAACGGCATTTTCAGGTCTGAAGACGGCCGGCTTCTTGAATTTTCCTAAACCGCGTGCTACCCTTTTCTTTGTGAGATCTTCTTGCGAAAGGAGAGGGCAGCACGTTTTTTGCTGCCTGAATATTATATGAAAACGATCGACTTCAACTGTGATCTGGGAGAGACTGGGGGGGAAGAAAGCCTGTACGGGCAGGTGATGCTCATCATCACCTCCGCCAACATTGCCTGCGGCCTTCATGCCGGCGGTCCGGATGCCATGTGGACGGCCCTGCAGGCGGCCAAGGCAGCGGGCTGCCTGGTAGGCGCCCATCCCGGCTTTAACGATAAGGCGAATTTCGGACGCACTCCTATGACACTTACCGATAGAGAATTGACCAGCTGCCTGCTTTACCAGCTGGGGGCCCTGAAAGCCATGTGCGGGGCTGCAGGCCTAACCCTTTCCTATGTAAAGCCCCACGGCGCTATGTACAACATGGCCGCCAAGGATGAGCACATGTCTAAGGTCATCTGCCGTGCCGTAAAAGCGGTCGACCCGGACCTGATCATCGTAGGATTGTCCGGGAGCAGGACCCAGGACGCCTGCGCCCAAGAAGGGATGCGTTTTGCTGCAGAAGTTTTCGCTGACAGGGCTTATAATCCGGACGGCAGTCTGGTCAGCCGCAAGCTGCCCGGAGCCGTTCTGACAAGGGAAGAAGATGTCATCCGGCAGGTGCTTGACTTAGTCGGCGAGGGCAGGGTCAGAACGATCGACGGGACCATGATCAAAGTTAAGGCTGATACCTTGTGCATGCACGGTGACAACCCTAAGGCCGCTCGATTTGCCGGCCTTATCCGCAAGACGTTGGAAGAAAACGGTTTTACCGTGGCCCCCATGATTGCTGCCCGGACAGGGGCAACGGGGGAAGAGGCGTGACATGAGCGGGCTGACGACTTTTACAGGGATTTCCCCTCTGGGCGACCGGGCCCTGTCGATCCGCTTCCGCCAGGAGATTTCGGCGGCCGTCCATAGGGACGTGATGGCTTGCCAGGATGCTTTGACCAAAGCAGTCCAGGAGGCAAAGGGCGGGCAGGGACCTCTTACCTTCGTAACGGATATAGTGCCCAGCTACGCCGCTTTGCTGGTGGTTTTCGATCCTTTAAAGACAAATTGCAGCCAGATGACGGAAGAGATCGATAAGGTCCTCGGCCGCATCGGCAGCGCTGGTCCGGCTCGGACGGGCGGACGCCTGGTCCTGATCCCGGTCCTGTACGGGAAAGAAGAAGGACCGGACCTTTCCCGGGTCGCAAGGATGCACAACATGACAGAGGCGGAGGTGATCCGCCTGCACTGCCGGCCGGTCTATCCGGTCTATATGCTGGGATTTCTGGCCGGTTTCCCCTATCTTGGCGGTATGGACCCGGATCTGGCTACCCCTCGCCTGGAGACTCCCCGTACCGGTGTTCCGGCCGGAAGCGTCGGTATAGCGGGTGCTCAAACGGGCATATATCCTATCGCATCACCGGGGGGATGGAACCTGATCGGGCGGACCGAGCTGGTCCTCTACGATCCGGATCGAAAGGATCCTTTTCTGATCCATCCGGGCGACCGCGTCAAGTTTACCGACGCAAGAAAGGCAAAACTGTGATCACCATTCTGAAACCGGGATTTTATACCCTCATCCAGGACCTGGGACGGACAGGTTATATGCAGTATGGCCTGTCGAGATCCGGAGCCATGGATGACTTTGCATTAAAAGCAGGCAACCGTCTGGTAGGCAACCCGGAGGATAAGGCAGGGTTGGAATGCCTCTTGATCACGCCTACCATCCGCTTTGAAGAGGATACGATTTTTGCCCTGACCGGGGCTTACTGCCGGCCTTCTCTGAACGGAAAACTTATCCCCATGTGGACGGCTTTGTTTGCGGGCCCGGGCGATGTTTTGGAAAGCGCTTCGGTCCTGAAAGGCTGCCGGGCTTATCTTACCTTTGCGGGCGGGATCGACAGCCCGGCCGTATTGGGCAGCCGTTCAGCCGACAAACGCAGTCTGATCGGAGGCCAGGAAAAGGGAAGGGCTTTACAAGCCGGAGACCGGCTTTCCAACACGATGCCGGCCGTATGCCGAAGAAGAGAAGGCTATTTTCTGTCCGGAAACGGGGATCCGCAGGATCCTTTCGACTACCTGCCGGACCCGGATCATAAGACGGCCCTTGTGCTGAGGGTCATGGAGGGTCCTCAGCAGGATGCGCTGAGCATCGCGGGCTGGAAGACGCTGACAAGCCAGGTCTATATGGCCACTTCCGAGTCCGACCGTATGGGTATTCGCTTCCAGGGTCCCCGTATCGGATTCGCGTCGGGCCAGGACGGCAATATCGTTACCGATGCCATGATACCCGGTTCCATTCAGGTGCCGCCCTCGGGCCAGCCCATCGTTATGATGGCAGACGCTCAGACGACAGGCGGCTACACCAAGCCGGCCGTTTTGATCGCGGCTGATCTGTGCCGGGCCGCTCAGCTTAAAGCCGGGGATCGTGTACTGTTCGAAGAATGTCAGGAAGAAGAGGCATATGGGGCGCTGAAGGAGCAGGAAGAAGCCTTGTCGCATGTTCAGTTCCCGCCTTTCGATCCTAAAGAGGCCATCCGGAAAACCAAAGTAGGCCTTGGCGGAATAGGTGTATAATATGCAATTTTTCCGATTCCAGATTCATTATCGACTTGACAGTTTCTTCAGAAACAATTAAGATTGATTACATATATTTTATATTTTAAGCCCGTTTGGAGGAGATTATCATGAAAAAAATGACGGCCCTTATTCTTGCACTGGCACTGCTGGTGTTCAGTCTTGCAGGATGTTCGTCAAATAATTCGTCATCCGCTTCCGGTGACGATGGTGACAAAGTTTACCGCATCGGTATCTGCCAGCCTCTGGAGCATCCGGCTCTGGACGCAGCTACCAAAGGCTTCCAGGATGCTCTGACCGAAGCGCTGGGCGATAAAGTCGAATTTGAAAACAAAAACGCTCAGGGCGAACAGGCCAATATCCCGACCATTATCAACGGTTTTGTTTCCGACAAGGTCGATCTGATCCTGGCAAACGCTACCCAGCCTCTGCAGGCTGCCGCTAACGCAACCAACGATATCCCGATCCTGGGAACTTCCATTACCGATTATGCAAGCGCATTGGATATTTCCGACTGGTCAGGAGCGACCGGCCGCAACATTTCCGGTACTTCCGATTGTGCTCCTCTGGACCAGCAGGAAGATATGCTGGTCGAGATGTTCCCGGATGCCAAGAACGTGGGCATCGTATACTGCAGTTCCGAAAGCAACTCCAAATATCAGGCCGATGTTTTCACCAAGGAACTTGAGAAGGACGGTCTGACGGCAACTCCTTACACCATCTCGGATTCCAACGATATCCAGTCGGTGCTTCCGACCGCCTGCCAGAATTCCGATGTTCTTTACATTCCTACCGATAACACCCTGGCTTCCAATACAGAGGCCGTCAAAAAAATCGCCGTTCCGGCCGGTACCCCCATCATCTGCGGTGAAGAGGGCATCTGCAAGGGCTGCGGTGTTGCGACCCTGTCCATCAGTTACTATGACCTTGGCTATAAGACCGGTAAGATGGCTTATGAGATCCTGGTCAACGGAGCTGACATTTCTACTATGGATGTCCAGTATGCAGACAAGGTTACCAAAGAGTACAACGAGGAGATCTGCAATACGCTGGGCATCACTCCTCCCGAGGGGTATACCGCGATCAGCAATGATCAGTGAGTGACAGGACATCATGACATCTTCTATGGTATTAGCGATCCGCTTTTCGGCTCTTTTGAACGCCCTTCCCGGTAATATTGCCCAGGGTCTGATCTGGGGAATCATGGCGATCGGCGTTTATATGACTTTCCGGATCCTGGATTTTGCCGATCTGACGGTCGACGGATCCCTGGCGACTGGAGGCTGCGTCTGTGTCATGCTGATCCGGGCCGGACTTTCTCCCGTGCTGGCGGTACTGGCTGCCTTTCTGGTCGGCATGCTGTGCGGTGGCATCACCGGTTTTCTTCATACCGGTCTGGGTATTCCCGGCATCCTGGCTTCGATCCTGACGCAGATCGGGCTCTATTCCATCAACCTGAATATCCTGGGCCAGTCCAACCAGCCTGTTGCAGCATCTAAGTACAAGCTCCTGGCCTCCCTGGCCTATGTCAACACCACGAATACGGCTGTCAAAGTCATCTTCTTTGCCGGCCTGGCCCTTGCTGTTTTCCTGCTGATCCTTTTGACCTACTGGTTCTTCGGAACCGAGATCGGACACGCGATCCGGGCTACCGGTTCCAACGAGCAGATGGCCAAGGCACAGGGAATCAATACCAACGCCATCAAGGTGCTGACCCTGATGATCTCTAACGCTTTTGTAGCTATGTCCGGCGCACTGATCGCCCAGTTCCAGGGCGCGGCAGACGTCAACATGGCCCGCGGCTCCATCGTCATCGGCCTGGCGGCTGTTATCATCGGTGAAGTAATCTTCGGTAAATTCTGTGCCAAACGCAAGGCAGCCTTTGCCTTTACTTTAGGTGCAGTCGTTATCGGCGCTATCATTTATTTCATCGTGTACGCCATCGTTATCTGGCTGAAGCTTCCCAGCGAAGATATGAAGCTCTTCTCGGCCATCATCGTTGCCATCTTCCTGGCAATCCCCCATCTGAAAGAAAAATACGGACGGAAGGGGGCGAAAGCCAATGGCTGAGCAAAACGATACCGTACTGGAGCTGAAGAAGGTCACAAAGGTCTTCAACCAGGGTACGATTAATGAAAAAACCGCTCTGGACGGTTTGAGCCTGACCCTCCATAAGGGTGATTTTGTCACCATCATCGGAGGAAACGGAGCCGGCAAGTCGACCATGCTGAACGCTATTGCGGGAGTCTGGGATGTCACGTCCGGGCAGATCGTGATCAACGGCGCCGACGTTACCCGTCTTCCCGAATATAAGCGGGCCGTTTATCTGGGCCGGGTCTTCCAGGATCCTATGAACGGAACAGCCGCTACCATGTCCATCGATGAAAACCTGGCTCTGGCAGCCCGCCGGGGCAAGCGTAAGAAACTGACCTGGGGCGTTACGGCCAAGGAGCGGGAGCGCTACCGCCAGATGCTGAAGGAGCTGGATCTGGGCCTGGAGGACCGTCTCAGCACTAAGGTCGGCCTTTTGTCCGGCGGACAGCGGCAGGCTATTACCCTGCTGATGGCAGCCATGAATGATCCGGATCTGCTGCTTTTGGACGAGCATACGGCGGCTCTGGATCCCAAGACCGCGGCTAAAGTACTGGCCCTTTCGGAAAAGATCATAGGCGAGAATGGCCTGACGGCTATGATGGTCACCCATAACATGAGGGATGCCATCGCTCACGGCAACCGCCTGATCATGATGAACGCGGGCCGCATCGTCTATGACGTATCGGGCGAAGAAAAGAAGAATCTGAAGGTTCAGGATCTTCTGGACAAGTTCGAGGAAGTCAGCGGCGGGACTTTTGCCAATGACCGTATGCTGCTTGGCTAAGGCAGCGGCTGCGACCGTCATCAATAAGATAGGTAAAACAAATCAGACCGGGAGAAAGCCTTGAAAAAGGTTTTCTTCCGGTCTTTTCATGTCGGGTTGTAAGAGGGGCAATGTCTGGTAATATAGGGCCGCTCACTGGCCGGCGGGGTTGTATATGCGCGGCATGGTAGTACTCAGCACACCGCGGTCATTACCGACCTGACTGACGGTAACGACGCTTTTAGCCTCCGGCTCATCCACCAGGGCGATCAGGGTCGTACTGTCCACAAAAACGGTCTTGGCATCATCGTCGTTGATGTTGACGACACTGTAAGGGGTAAAACCGCTTCCTGTCACGTAGAGCTGATTGTTAAGGTATTCCAGGCCGGTCAGCTTAATGTCTTCGGTGCCCATGTGCAGGTCGGTCGGCTTAAGATCCTTGCCGTTCAAAGCCGCATTGTCGCCGTACAGCATGTCGTACTGCAGCAATTCCAGCTGCTGCTGGTAGTCGCTGTCGTTGATGCTGGACTGATGGAACTTGGTAAGGACGCCGTCGCTGTAGCCCAGCTGGGCCATAATGTATGCGGATAACTGATAGGCGTAGATGTCCCGGTTTTCATCGTTGATGGGGAAATTGCTCCAGATCACATAATCGGTCTCAAGGCGGTCGCCGTCGGTCAGATCTTCATTTTGAAAATCAAAACTGGGCAGGTGGTCGCCGTACATGACCAGAATGGTCTTTTCATCGCGGTTTTGCAGCTGGTTGACCAGGTTGCCGACAAATTGATCGACCTGATGAAGCTGCCCTATGTAGTATTCGAACGAACTCTTTTCATCTTCGTCTGAAAGACCGTCTACCGTGATATGCTGGTCGGTATCTTTCAGATCCGGCAGATATTTGCCGTGCGACTGTACGGTAATGGCATAGATAAAGTCCTGACCGGTAGTCGAGTCCAGGATCTTGTCGATCTCATCGTTAAGGACGGCATCCCGGGCCCATCCCATGGGATTGAGGCGGACATTCTGCATATATTCCACCGATGTGAAGGTGTCGAATCCCAAATTGGCAAAAACGGTATTGCGGTCGTAAAAGGATGCGTTGTTGTTATGCAGAGCATGTGTCGCATATCCTTCCGCTTTCAGGTTGTAAGCGATGGACTCGCAGGTATGGCCCTGAAGGATCGTCTTATAGGGATATTCGCCGGCTCCGAAATAAGCAAGGTTCATACCGCTCAGGACTTCGAATTCGGTATTGGCGGTACCCGCTCCGATCGAGGGAACTTTCAGGTGGCCGTGAGGGCAGGTATCCTGCAGGTAGTGAAAGTTGGGAAGAGGGTCTTCGCTGAAGGTAAGTCCCTTGACCCTGTCAACGTCAAAGAAAGATTCCAGCTGGACAAAGATCACGTTGGGAGCATTCTTGCTGTCCGATGCACCGCTGTCTTTAGGATGACGGTCGATCAGCATCTCCTTGCTTTCATTTTTCGATTTGATCTGAATGACCATATCATCGGAATAGCGGGACGGCTTGGAAATGCCCCGGTCGAAGATGGAACATCCGAAGCAGTACATGAAACCGTAATCATGATAGGCATCCACAAGATTGTTGAAGGTTCCGGACAGGATGCCCAGTTTCAGCCAGCCAAAAGTCAGACCTATGGTCAGAAGGACCGTGATCAGGCAGAAGGAACCTCCTCGTTTCCAGTCGATCTTGGAAGACTTGGATTTGATGATACCGAATACGATCAGACCGATGATCGCGACCAGAGCGATCACGATCAGGATGATCTCTACCGGATTCAGGTATTTCCCGATAATGGGGAATACAGACGAAAGCAGGGTGATATCGGTAAAAGAGAAGGGGGTGATCCTAAGGCTCTGCATGGCAAAATCGGTAATGGCAAGAGCCAGCAGAAGACCCGAGACAAAAGCACGGACAAAACGATGCTTAGGAATGATCAGCGAGATCGATTCCAAAGCAAGCACCACCATGAAGTTATAGAAAAATACAGGAAAACTGAAGATCAAATGATGAAAGGCCGCGTCAAACGAACGGCGGCTCAATATTTCAAGAAGCAGGTTCAGCAGAAATGAAATGATGATCAAGGATAAAATGGGATGAAGGTCCGACCAGGCCATAAAACGGCGGACAGTGGCCTTGACCCAGGCACCAAAGGCTGAAAAGCTGCTTCGAATGGGATGAAGGCGGGAAGACATATGTTAGTAAGCTCCTTTTCAGATACATCATCAAGCTTGCCTATTGTAACGTAAAAGTCATGTAATTTCCACATATAAAATGATTAAAAATTCTGAAGGGAAATAGTGGTGGCTCTGCCATTTTGATTGTGTTACAATTAGCAGTTGTCAGGATGTGCAGGGTACTTCTGTGTTTGCAGTCAAAGCAGCCCGGGCACCACTGAACGGTTGGTTGTTATGAAGGAAAGGAGTTTCAATATGACGATCGAACTGGTCAATGAAGCGGATGCAGAGGCATTGGCAGCTATCTACCGTCCTTACGTAGAAAAAACGGCGATCACGTTTGAATATCAGGCACCTTCAGCGGATGAATTCAAAGACCGTATCCGGCATACGCTGGCGCGGTATCCCTATTTGAAAGCTGTTGAGGACGGAAAGATCCTTGGCTATTGCTATGCGGGATCCTTCAAAGAAAGGACCGCCTATGACTGGTCGGTGGAAACCTCTATTTATGTCGATATGGACCTGCGCCGCAAAGGAGTGGGCAGACAGCTCTACCAAGCCCTGGAAGACTGCCTGAAACAGCAGGGGGTCACCAATGTCAATGCCTGCATTGCTTATCAGGAAGCCGAAGACCCGTACCTGACAAAGGACAGTTATTATTTTCACGATAAATTGGGCTATCACCTGGTGGGGCGCTTCCATCAGTGTGCTTATAAGTTCGGACGATGGTACGATATGATCTGGATGGAAAAGTTCATCGGAAAGCACGAGGACCATCAGAAGCCCTTCATCCCCTTTTCCGAAATTGATAAAAAAGAAACGGACTAACCGTTGACCATTATTTGAGTTTTAGAATCCGGAGGTTATTATGCACACTTCTATGCGCAGACAAGATCGTCAGGTCACGGATCCCGTACTGATCCGTCAGATTCTGGATACGGCTAAGGTAGGCCGTATGGGCATGATCGATATGGGGGATCAGGAAGAGGGAGAAGAGCCCCGGCCTTATGTCGTTCCCCGACATTACGGATATGTATGGGAAGGGCAGGAGCTGATCCTGTACATGCACGGCGCCAAGGAAGGCCGTACACCGGACGTGCTTTCAAAAAATGACCGGGTCTTTATCGAGATCGAATCGGATACGGAACTGATCTCAGGAGGGGACGTTGCCTGCCGCTACGGAGCCAACTATGCAAGCATCATGGGCGACGGGGTCTGCCGGATCCTGGAGGATCCTCAGGAGAAGATCCGGGGGCTTAACTGCCTGATGAAACTGCAGACCGGACGGGAGTTCCCCATTACTGCGGCTATGGCCGACAGTGTCAATGTTTACGAAATCACGGTGCCGGTCATTAGCTGCAAGATGCGTAAAAAATAAAGGTCAAAACCGGAAAGCAGGATGAAACGGGCAATTTTCTGACCCGGACCAAATATGAAAACACTAAGAGAATACCCTAAGATCGTCATAACTCCCAAAGGAGAAAGAAGCATTGTTTACGGCCATCCCTGGGTCTATGAAGGGGAAGTGCTCGAGGAGGAAGGCGCTGTTGACGGAGAGCTGGCCGATGTCGTCAACCAAAAGGGATCCTGGCTCGGCTGCGGCTTTTACAACCACCATTCCAAGATCCGTGTCCGCCTGATCTCACGCAATGCCAACGACCGTTTCGACCGGGCTTTCTGGAAGAGGCGGGTAAGATATGCCTGGGACTTTCGGAAAAAGGTCATGGGGCCGGATATCGAAGCCTGCCGGCTGATCTTTGGTGAGGCCGACCAGTTCCCGGGCCTGACGGTAGATAAGTTCGGGCCCATCCTGGTGACGCAGACCCTGTCGCTTGGCATCGAAAAGCGCAAGGACCTGATCTTTCCGGCTCTTGCAGAGGTGCTGAAGGAAGACGGGATCGAGATCAAGGGTATCTACGAGCGCAACGATGTGGGCATCCGTAGCCTGGAAGGCATGAAGGAAGGGACAGGCTTTTATCCCTTTGACAAATTGGGGCTGGACGGGGTAACGGAGGATTCTCTGCCCGCCCGGGTTCAGATCACGGAGAACGGAGTCCGGTACTGGGTAGATTATAAAGAAGGCCAGAAGACGGGCTTTTTCCTGGATCAGAAATACAACCGCCGGGCGGCGGCGGCCATTGCCAAGGATATGACCGTCCTGGACTGCTTTACCGATACCGGTTCCTTTGCTTTGAACTGCGCCATGGGCGGGGCCAAACATGTGACAGCGGTGGATATATCCGCTTCATCCCTGCAGGTTGCTGCTGAAAACAGGGCGCTGAACGGCCTGGACGATAGGATCGATTTTGTTGAGGCGGATGTCTTTGACCTTCTTCCAAAGCTGATGGAAGAAAAGAAGAAAGAATACGACATGATCATCCTGGATCCTCCCGCCTTTACCAAATCCAGAAAGACGGTCGCCAGCGCGGAAAGAGGTTATAAGGAGATCAACTACCGGGCCATGAAACTCCTTCCCCGGGGCGGATATCTGGCGACCTGTTCCTGCTCTCACTTTATGACCGAGGATCTGTTCAAAAAGATGCTGAGGGACGCCGCCTATGATGCCGGTGTTTCGCTCCGGCAGATCGAGGGGCGCCAGCAGGCTCCGGACCATCCCATCTTGTGGAACGTGCCGGAAACGAGCTATCTAAAGTTTTTTATCTTTCAAATCGTGTGAAGTGTCGGTGCGGCCCTGCGCCGTTTACAGAAAAGAGAATCTATGGAGAATTATCTGAAGCAGGATTTTATTGTTACTCCGTCTTTTTCGGATCCGGAGGGAAAGTTAAGCGTCGTTTCTACCTTTTATCTTTTTATGGACATGGCCGCCATGCAGGCCGACCGTATGGGGCTTGGCTACTGGCATTTCCATTCCCGGCATCTGTTTTGGCTGACGGTAAAGACGCATCTGCATTTTTACCGCCGCCCCCTGATGGAAGAGAAAGTGACCGTAGAGACCTGGCCGGAGGAGGCGCATAACCTGCGCTGTGACCGGGATTACCGCATCAAGGCGGGAAATGAAGTGCTGGTGGAGGGTAAAACGGAGTGGGCCGTTTTGAATTACGACACCGGCAGGCTGGAAATGTGCAACGATCTGTACGGAAAAGATTTTACATCCTACGATGAGAGGGTCCTTGCCGGTCCCTTTGAGCGTATCAAAGAGGATTTCAGCGGCTGCACCAAGGCCGGGACATACATCGTTCAGTCGACGGATATCGATGTGGGAGGCCACATGAACAACAGCGCTTATCTAAGGGCGGCTGCCAGCCTTTTTTCCACGGACATATGGAAAGGCCATGATATCGAGGACATCCAGGTTCTTTTTCGAACTCCTTGTTATGAAGGCGATCAGCTGACCATGTGGGAGCGGGACATCAATAATGGATGCCAGTTCAAATTGGCGCTGCCGGGCAAAGGGCAGACTGAAAGTTGCGGCGGTAAAGAAGATACTACGGTCGTGCTGATCAGCTGCACCTTTCGAAAATAGGAAAAATTTATGAATAAAAAAGTATATTTTGCCGGTTCGATCCGGGGCGGACGGGCCGATGCCGGCCTTTACCGTTCCATCATTGAGTATATTCAGAAAACGGATACCGTGCTGACCGAACACGTGGGAGACTTATCTTTAAGCGTTCTGGAAAGGGGCCGCAGCAAAGACGCCCTGATCTGGGCCCAGGATACGGGCTGGCTGAAAGAAAGCGACCTGGTCATCGCCGAGTGCACCAACCCTTCGCTGGGTGTCGGCTATGAACTGGCCTTTGCCGAAGCCCACGGTATCCCCTGCTACTGTTTTTATGATCCCGATAAAGTACAGCTGTCCGCTATGATCGCAGGCGACGCCTACTTTACCGTCCTGCCTTACCGCCGGGCCGAAGAGATCTATCCCCAGCTGGACAGGATCCTGAACAACTAACGTGAACGGGTAAATCAGAAAAAAAAGACAGACCCCTAAAAAACAGACCTTAACCACAAAGTCCTCCGAACAAGGCTATCAAAAGCTTTGCCGGAGGACTTTTTTGATTTCACCATATGTTGATACCATATGTAGATCGAGGATCAGTTGGACGAGGAGCTTTGGCTGACAGGATCGAAGAGCTTATTCATTCGGTGCTTGTCGAAAAGGTTGTTGTACTCCGCGATACGGTATTGGGCCAGCAGTCCGTCATCATCAGGGATCGAATCGACGGAGGTGTACTCGGTACCGTTGGAATCGATGGCTCCGTAGCTGGTCAGTACAGGATATTTTTCAAAGCACCTGCCTGCAAGGCTCCAGTAGGGGGTCAGGGGGAAACCGGCCGTCGAAAGCACCAGATAAGGCATATAGTTAGCGCTCATAGCACCGACGTCCTTGGATTCGATGGGGTAATTGGTCCAGATCACGAATTCGGTCTTGTAATAATCCAGCATATCGGCGTCCGAACCAAGCAGATAGTCGTCTACCGAACCTCCCAGGTTGGGCTGGTGATCACCGTAAATAATGATCATGGTCGGCTCCGGATCGTTCTTATATGACTCGATCAGGTCCTTGAGGGCACTGTCCGTCAGTTTGATGAGCGTGTCGTAGATTTCCGCACTGGTCAGGTCGCCGCCCAATACTTCATACTGAGACAGATCCACGGATAAAGGCAGGTCCGCTGTCGGAGTATAACCGCCGTGGTCCTGCATGGTGACGTTAAAGAGGTAACGGGGGCCTTCCATGGAGGCATCGATAGTTTTGAGCGTGTCTACATCGGCCTGGTCGGTTGCATAGCCTCGCAGGGTGGCAACGTTGGGGAAATCAGCGATGCTGTAGAAAGGCTGCAGAGAAAGATAAGGATATACGGTCTTCCGGTTCCAGTTGCCGGCATCATTCAAATGCAGGGCAGCCGTATCGTAGCCCAGATTTTTAAAGTAGGTAGCAAGAGAAACGGTATCCCGTTTCAGGTAGCCCTGATAAGGATAGGTGTTGGCGGGCAGAAAGGCCATGGGGTTGCCGGTCAAGGTCTCAAATTCCGTATTGCAGGTACCGCCTCCGCGAACCGAAACATAAAGGTCGCCGCGGACGGTATTTTCTTTCAGACTGTTGTAATAGGGAAGGGTATCGACGGCGCTGTAGGAATTAGCATAGGAAATTTCAGACATGGACTCGACCATGACCTGGATGATCCGGGTGGGATGGGTGATACTGTCGTGGTCGACATCCGCATCCAGGGCATTGGCTCCGCTGTTTTCTTGGTAGATCTTGTTCAGCGCTTTCTTGCCGTAGCCGTCAGGCTCCTTGACCTGATAGCTCTGAACAAATTTCAGGAATGTAATGGGAAAGCCCTGGCGGTGATAATCCAGGACGATATGTTTTTCCCATGACCGGGCCTTGGCATTACGGTAGTAGGGACTTGAGAAGGTAAGGACCAGGGCCAGCAGGCCGACGCCTACAAGAGAAACCCGGCGGATCAGGATTTTTTTAATGGAACGTTTTTTGACAGGTGCTTTTGAGCTCCCCAGGGAGTCAGAAGAAGCAGAGATAGCTGCCTCTATATTATCTCCAGCCGGTCCGATCAGGGTCGTGTCTCGTTTTCTAACCGGTTTCAGACACATGACGGTGATCAGAACGATCATCAGAATGAAACAGATGCCGGCTATCAGGATCCGGGTGGGAACGGTGATGGTATATTTGTTGGCAACCGAAAGAGCGGTATGGATCGCGTTCAGATCCCAGGGAAGGATAGGGCGGCCGCGGAAGAGGTATACATAATAGTTGACGATATAAACGCCGATGATGGGCAGGGTTACCATAAATTCCGCTAAGGTCCGGGCAATAAGGCCGCGCAGGACCAGCTCGATGCCCAGCATTAGAAAATAGTTCAGCAGATAATACTGATACGAGATGGTGGACATGCAGGAGTTGGAAAAAGCCCCGATCAGCAGCGCGGCAGCGGGCAGGGACAAAAAGAGCATCTCCCCGATGGGAAGGATCCAGTGATCGGCAAAGTAGGCGTTATAAAGCAGAATGTTGGGACCATGATCATGCTCCTTCTTCAGCGTGCCCAGGATCGTGGCCAGAAGATGGATCACGGTGACAAAAAGAAGGGTAATCAGGTAAAAGTAGGCAAAGTAGAGGCCCCAGACGCGCAGAGAAAAGATGGTCAGCGGTTTCATGGTTATGTAGCCGTCGACTTCATATATTTTCAAATTCAAGGAGCCGTTTTCGACTTCCGCGGACATGTGGGAAGTGTAGTTGATGTTAGCTTTGATCTGCTGCGGAGACAGGCTGTAGACCGGGATGCCGTACAGATAGAAGGAGAGACCGTCCAGCTTGATTTCTCCCAGGGTATTGGTTGATATACGGATGATGCGGCAGTCTTCGTGAAAGTCGGGATTGGTAGCGGAGGTATTGCCGGGAAGCACCGAGAAGGCGACTTTTTGGTTGTAATAGACGGGGTCGTCGGAACTGTACAGAGTCAAAGTCCCGGGCTGGTCCTGAGCGTGGAAACGAAGGCACTCTGAAAGTTTGGGAGGGAAAAGGAGCATGGTCAGGGGCAGCAGGACAAGGGCTGCCAATAAGAGACGTTTTTTAAAGACCCTGCCGGGCTTGTTTGATGAGCCGGCGGGCCTTTGTGTGGTTTGATCTTGTAATTCTGTGTCGTTCATGAATATCCTCTGTATCGTTGAGATACGTTATAAATCGGCCTAAAAAAAGGAACTTTGTAATTTTAGCACAAAATTGGCAAATCGGGCTAAATATGCTATTATAAACTTGATACAAAAATCAAAAGGACTTGCTATAAATTTTACGGCACTTTGCATGGACCTTACACAGGTTCTATTTTGATGAATAAAGGAGAGCGAAGGCATGAAATTACTTGATCAGTCAAGTTATACGTCCCAGATGGAGAGTATCGTCCTTCCCTATATAAAGGCACGCAGGGAAAGCGGCTATGTGGAAAGGATCCCCGGGCAGAAGATGTATTACGAGCATCTGGAAAATGTGAATGAGACGAGGGCCCTGGTACTGGTCCACGGTTTTACCGAGGATGTAGAAAAATTCTATGAGACGGCCTATTATTTTATGCAGATGGGCTTCAGCGTCTGGCTCTACCAGCAGCGAGGCCATGGGAAATCTTATCGAAGCTTTACCAAGGATCTGAGCCGGGTCCATATCGATCATTATGAGGATCTGGTCGAAGATCTTCATTATTTTGTCCAGGAAGTCGTGATGCCGGCTGAGATCAACATGCCTTTGTATTATTACGGCCACTCTATGGGCGGAGGAGTAGGCGCGATCTATCTGGAAACGTATCCGGATGATTTTCCGAAAGCTATTTTGTCGTCTCCTATGTTGGAGATCGATTCCGGAAAAGTGCCCGATTTTTTGGAGGGTCCCATCATGGCGGTGCTGAGCCTGTCCGGAGAAACCAATTACCTTCCCGGAGGCAAGCCCTTCGACCAGGTGCCGGACTTTGAAAATAGCTGCACGAACTGCCGGCCCCGTTTCAATTATTATTTTGAAGAGATCAAAAAGGATCCCTACAAGCAGATGAGCGCGCCGACTGTCCGCACGGCCAAAGAGTTCCTGAAGATCGCCAAGACTGCGACAGATCCCCAAAACTGCCAAAAGGTCAAGGCTAAGGTGCTCCTTTTCCAGGCGGGTCAGGATCATACCGTAAGGCCCGGCGGAGAGAACCGCTTTATCGAGCAGATCGGAGAACGCGGACAAATGGTCCGCATCGAAAAGGCCAAGCACGAGATCTACCGCTGCAACAATGAGGATATGGAGCTTTACTGGGACGCCATCGAAAAGTTTTTGGGCTAAAAGATTTCTGACATGATTTATAAATGCGAATCCTGCGGATCGTCCATGGTATATGATCCGGAACAAAAGAAGCTCGTCTGCCCCTACTGCGGAAGCAGCAGAGAAGACATGCCGCAGGGGAAAGAGACCGACGGACGGATCTGCCCCAGCTGCGGTGCCGCACTTTCCAATACAGAGCGGGCGCTTGTGACCGTCTGCCCTTACTGCGGGACATGGCTCAGCATCGATCCGAATCTTAAGGCTGCGGACGCGCCGAGGAAGATTATGCCCTTTGCATTTGGGAAAAAACATGCCAGGGACCAGGTCATCAGCGCCTTTGACAATGTGCCTTTTTTACCCAAGAACTTTCTTGCGGATCCGGAGGGCAGGGACATTCAGGCGCTGTATGCGCCTTTCTGGCTTTATCCGACGGAGTTCCGGGGGCACTACACTTATAAGGCGGAACTGACCCTGCCTCGCGGCGGCGGCACGGAGCATCAGAAATATAATCTGACAAGAGATACGTATGCCCGGTTCAGCGGGATCCCGGTAGACGCCATGGAAAGCCTGGAGGATTCAACGATCGATGCCGCGGTCGGCGGAGACGTAAAGGATCTGGAGGATTTTGACCCCGTTTATCTGTCCGGGACGGATGCTGAGCTGCCGGAGAAACCGGCCCGGGATCCTCAGTATCAGCAGCGTGCTGTCGACTGGGCGTTTATGTCGGCCGATGCGAAAGCAGAGAATTTCACACAAGGCTATACGTCTGTGACCCAAACCGGCCATGATAGGCAGTATAGGCTGGATGCCGCTAAGGCAGACCCGGTGCTTCTTCCGGTGTACCGGTACGAGTATACGGGGTTCGGGAAGCACAAGATCTATATCGACGGGCACTCCGGAACCATGTCCGGAGACGCACCATGCGACAAGAGAAGAGTGATGCTCCATTATCTGATCGAAATGATCTGCGCCGGGATCTGTCTGGCAGCGATAGTCGGGATCGTAGGGGTGCTGTTGTGAACGAAAAGCAGATGTGGAGTGGAAAGCCGGACAATACACGGCGGGATGATGCGGAAAAGCGGCCGACCAACCGGGCAGACAGGCGGGAGCGCCGCATTCTGATTGCTTTTATTGCCGCCGCTGTCCTTTGTGTGACTGTCTGGGCAATTGTGGTCGGTACCAAGGTCGGTTTCGGCCGCGGAAGAGAGCGCACCAATCCGCAGCAGTCAGGTACCGCAAGAGTTTATGATTATGCCGACATGCTGACAGACAGCCAGGAGCAGCAGTTGGAGGAGCAGATCGGCGAGGCTGAGCAGAAGATCCGCGCCGATATCGTGATCGTCATCATCGACGAATCGCTCGAGGAAAAATATCCGGACCTGCACTATTACAGTTGGGATGAGACAGATGCCTATACCGGCATCCGGCGCTACGCGGAATCCTTCTGGACCGAAAAGGGCTTCGGCTGGAACAAAGCGGGTGACGAGGGAAACGGCATCATCATGGTGGACAATATCTACCGGGAAAGTAATGGCTATGTCTATAACTGGGTTGCCGGCGCAGGAGACCTGCGCTATTCGGTGGGCAACACCGACTGTCAGAAACTTTCTCAGAGTTTCACCGACCGGCTGCCTATGGGAGATATGCCTAAGTACTCCCAGGAGTACGCCGATGCCTTGATGTCATTCGTCACGGACTGCGTGAAGACCGGAAGCAGGATCCACAAGATCCTCAGCTGGAGTGCCTTTACTCCGGCCGGCGTTATCGCAGCGATGACCTCAAGCGCCATGGCCTTTATCGCCGGTGCGGCAGTGCTTTCTGTCCTGATGGGGCGGATGCTCTGGCAGATGAACTACAGCGGCAAACAGCGCTCAGCAAAGAAAAAAGAGGGCAAAGGATGGACGGTCCTGTGGGTCCTTATCTGGATCGGTATCATATTGCTGATGGTTGCCTTCCCGCAGGTCTTCGGAGTCGCCTTTATAATTTTATTTTTTGGGATTCTTTTTATATCCATATTCGGGTCCGCATTGGGACTGGATAAGAAGGACAAGAAGCAGAAGAAACGTGAACCTCAAAAAGAAGCCCCCTTCCGCATCAAAGAACCGATCGAGCCGGATCAGTTCACCGTCACGGGGAACCAGGACCAGTATATGGGAAGCTACTTCGTATCGAATGCCTCCGGCGGCGGAGGCGGTCATTCCTCCGGTGGAGGAGGCGGCCACTCTTCCGGCGGGGGAGGCGGATTCTCCGGCGGCGGCAGTCATCGATGAAAAAGATCGGCTATTTGCAGCGTATGCTTTTATAATAAACAGGACCTGCCCCAGGGCAGGTCCCTTATTGTGTTCCGCTGTGCAAAACGGGCAAAGACATTACAGGATGATCCTGTCGGAGCCGGCCTCCTTACCGGTTATCTTCGTATCGGCTGAAGATGACCGCCAGATGGGGATTGGCTTCTTCGCTGTCGCAGAGGACCCGGTTCAAAAGTGAAAACCAGGCAGCCGGGACGCCGGTTCCGGAAGAGGCGTCCTCTTCCGGCTCGAAAACACCCAGGCAAGTGTCTTCGCTAATGTCGGTCAGACAGTCATAAAGGGCATCGAAGTTTGCCCCGTAATAAGAGGGCAGGTCCAGTTTGTCTTTCAGATATGCGTGGATCTTTGCCTTTGAATCAAATGAGCGTAGGTCAAGGAGGATTTTTTTCATGGTTTAAGGTACCTTTCTGTTAGGGTCAAGTGTGAATCAGGGGAATGTTTTTTAGTAGAGCTGTTCGAAGGTCTGGTAATGATCGGATGTGTAGAATATCAGACCGTCATTGGAATAGATCAGCCGCTCGGGCCCCCGGTAGCCGCCCTCATAGTCGATATCACATTCATAGTAAGTACGGCCCTTTTGCGAAGGCAGCTGCCCTTCATAATTGCCGAAACGGCTGCCTCCTATGCTCTTTCCGTAAGCTACGTCCCACAGATTTCCCTCCTTACTGTCCCAGCCGAGTTCTTCGGCTTCTTTTTTGGTAATATAGTTGCCTGGCAGATGCCCGTACAGATGAAGGTACAAAGCAACTTCTTCCTTGGAGGTATAGGTACCGTCTTCCTGAACAGATACATCTTCCCGGGCGGATGTGTCTTCCTGAACGGCTGACGAGGAGGTCTCTGCTTCAGAAGATCGGACAGAGGCTTCGGGACTGCTTGTTTGGTTATTAGTAGAAATTTCTTTTGAGCCGTCAGGATCGGTGGAATCGGCGGAATCGATAGAAGCAGTTGAGCCGGCAGGGGTATCCTGAACGCTTGCGTCAAGACAGCCTGTCAGCATCAGCAGGGACAGAAGCAGGGCCGCGGCAATGGTCAGACAGCTCCTGAAGTTTAAGAAAAAAGACCTTTTAGCGGCAGTTTTGTCCGAAAATTTATCGTGCACGTATTTTTGAAGTAATTTCATATCAAATACCGGCGGCCGCTTCCTCCGGACCGCTTTTTCCTTGTTTTGTTTTGGTCATGACTATCATACTACAAAATAGGCCGGGATGGGATGGTTTCGACAGGGAAGTAGTTAACGAAAAGGGTAGGCAGGGCGGTGAAAAATGGTTTTGTCAGCAATAATACATGGACGTTCGATCAAAAATGTCATAAGATGGAAGAAAGTTTTATTATGATCAGGAGTTTTCTATGAAACGATTGATTACCGGGGACAAAAGTTTTTATAAGAGTCTGGTATTTCTGGCCATTCCGATCGCACTGCAGAATCTGATCACGTTCGCGGTCGGCTTCGCAGACAACGTTATGATCGGCGCGCTGGGTGACGCGGCCGTGTCGGGCGTATATGTCGGGGGACAGATCCAGGCAGTGCTGCAGATGGTCATCGGCGGGATCGAAGGCGCTATCATGATCCTGGGAGCCCAGTACTGGGGACGCAAAGATCTGGAGTCGATCCGCAAGGTCACGGCTATCGGACTGCGTTTTGCTATGATAGTAGGTCTGATCTTTACCATTGTTTTCTCCTTGTTTGCGGAGCCTGTCGTCCATCTGTTTACATCAGATCCGGACGCGGTACGGGAGGGAACTTTCTATTTAAGGATCGTCGCCTTTTCTTATATATTTTTCTCGATTTCCGAGGTAATGATCGCTTCAATGAGAAGCGTGGAAACGGCACAGATCGGCATGTATATTTCGATCATTGCTCTGGTCGTGAATATTTCGCTGAACTGGGTCTTCATTTTCGGACATCTGGGAGCTCCGGCTATGGGTTGCGCCGGTGCGGCCATTGCAACGGTTATTTCGCGCATCGTTGAAATGACCTGCAGTGTATTGTATGTGCTGCTGAGGGATAAGAAATTAAATTTCAGGCTGTCGGAGCTGAAAAACAGAGACAAGCTGCTGACCCGTGATTTTATCAGGTACGGGCTCCCTCTTATGGGAGGAAATATCGTATGGGCTATCAATATGCTGGCCAATACTAAGATCCTGGGGCTCTATAATGCCAGTGTCCTGACAGCGGCCAGTGTCGCAGGCACGCTGAACAATATGCTTTATATCTGTATGAACGGTATGTCTTCGGCTGTCGGCGTTATCACCAGTAAAACAGTCGGGGCCGGCCTGTATGAAAAAGAAAAGGAATATGCCTATACGGTCCAGATACTGTTTTTGGGAGTCGGTCTGTTGACCGGTCTCGTTGCGCACTTGGTAAGGGATCCCTTTATTTCTCTATATGGGATCAGTTCCCAGGCTCAGACATATTCAAGGCAGTTTATCAACGTGCTTTCCATTACTATGATCGGTTCCTGTTATCAGGCGGCTGCCTTGTTCGGCCTGGTAAAAAGCGGCGGCGATATCTCCTTTGTGTTTAAGAATGATACGATCTTCGTATTTCTGGTCGTGATCCCGTCGGCAATTATTGCTTATTTATTGAAGGCTCCGGCCTGGGTCACCTTTGCCTGCCTTAAGTGCGACCAGATCCTCAAGTGTTTTGTGGCGGTCGTCAAGATCAACCGCTTCAACTGGATGAAGAACCTGACCAGAGACAAGGACGGGAAAGAGAATGTAGCAGTTGCTGCTGCCGGGGAAACAGAAGAGCAGAGCGAGGGATAAAAGAAGAAGGTTCAAGTCTCACGGTGGTTTGAGAGTTGGGGAAGAGTGGTTGGAGAAAGTTTGCCGGTGGATAGAGTGTCAGCAAAAGGACCATGGGAACATGACCTTGTGAAGAAGACATTTGCTTTAAAATATCTTCACTGAGCAAACACACTAAAAAATCTTGTTAAATTTCTCGTTTACAGAATTTTAGCGAGATTTGTCATCCTCAAAATGAAATTTCTCGCCAACTTTTGGTTTTTCAGGGAAGTTAACAAGATTTTTGATGCATTTTTTGAGCAAATAAAGACATAAAAATCACAAATACTACATATTTATTATAATGTATAATAAATCATAGTGTTCATATTACATTCAACAGAAAAGGGCCTTGTCAAAATTTCGAAATCGCGGAATTTAACAAGGCAGCCTTTTTTTGCGTGACAAATCTCGCCAAGTATGCCGAAATCCTGGATTTTAACAAGATTTTTCAATAACGTGTGATCCAATCTTGTTAAAAATGTGAAAATAGAAAAGTTGGCAAGGCAGCTGCCCTTGGCCAGCCACCCAGAGCAACGCGGCTGCCATTCATTGTTCAAGCACTCAGAGCAACGCGGCTGCCCTTAGCCAGCCACCCAGAACAACAAGCCGGTGTTTAAATTGCGTTTCATCTCTTCCATGGCAGCACATCGCCTCCCAAAAGCCCTGCCTCCCCCTAAACCAATTGTCAAAATCCCTTAAATGGTGTATTGTTAAGTATGCTGAAACAAGAAAAGTGACCGTAATAAGTGTTTTATACCTATAAATAAGGAGATCCGGATGAACTTTCATGATAAGGTCCGCGACCGTTTGATCCGCTATGCTAAGATCGATACTCAGTCCAGCAATACCTCAAAAACAGTGCCTACCACGGCCCGCCAATTCGACCTGGCCAGGGTACTTACGGACGAATTGAAGAGCATAGGTGCTTCCGATGTATATCTTGACGAGACCAACTGCGTCGTCTACGGCCGCATCCCTTCCAACCTGCCGGAAGAGGCGGAACATCCGGCCGAGGCGGGTCAGGCATCCCCCGGCTCCCATTCCTTCGGTCTGGTAGCCCACATGGATACCGCACCGGACGCGTCGGGCGAGAATGTAAAGCCCTGGGTGCTTGAAAACTATGACGGGTCGGATATTGTACTAAATAAAGAAAAGAACATCGTCATGAAAGTCAGTCAGTACCCCAATCTGAAAAATTATATCGGCCAGGATCTGGTGCTGACGGACGGTACGACCCTGCTGGGAGGCGATGATAAAGCGTCCCTGGCGGCTATCATGACTATGGCCGAGTATCTGCTGGCTCATCCGGAAATCAAACATGGACAGATCGACCTGGGCTTTACTCCGGACGAGGAAGTGGGAGGACTTGCCCGTAATCTGGACCTTGACCGCTTCGGCTCCAAGGTGGCTTATACCTTGGACGGCGATTACCTGGGCTATTATGAAGATGAAACCTTCAACGCCAGCCAGGCAGACTTCGAGATCCACGGTATCAGCGTCCATACTGGGACGGCCAAGGGGATCATGAAAAATGCTAACCGCATAGCGGCACAGCTGATCGACAGCCTGCCCCAGACCGATCTTCCTGAGACGACCCAGGGCCGCCAGGGCTTCTATCACGTCGTTTCCGTCAGCAGCACGGTAGAGAATGCTCACGTGACCATGATCGTCCGTGACCATGATGCGGATAAATTTGCCGACCGCGAAAACTTCCTGCGCAGCCGGGCTCAGGAGCTGAACCGCCAATACGGCCCGGGCACCGTGGAACTGACCATCACCCCCACTTACCGCAATATGAAAGAAATCATCGACACGGTCCCCTACCTGATCGACCATCTGAAAGCGGCGATCCGCAAGGCGGGGATCGAACCCAAGTCCGTGGCCTTCCGGGGCGGAACGGACGGCTCAGCACTTTCCTGGCGGGGCCTTCCCAGTCCCAATTTATCCGCCGGTTACGAAAACGCCCACGGCCGCTTTGAGTACGTTCCCATTCAGTCAATGGAGAAAAACGTCGAGATCCTGCTGAACCTGGTACAGGAGTTTGCTAAATAAAAAGGAGATATAATGCCCGCAAAACGTGTTTTTTTAATGATTATGGACAGCTTCGGGATCGGCGAGGAGCCGGACGCTCTCGCCTTTGGCGATTTCAACGTCAATACCCTGCGAAGCTGCACCGCCAGCAGCAAATTGAACTGCCCCAACCTTGCCAAACTGGGACTTTTCCAGGTTGATGGTATCAAAGACGCCGATTACAACCGCAAAGATCGTGTGGGCGGTGTCAGCAAAGAGGACCGGTCCAAGGCTCCGGCAGGGTCGGTAGCCCGCATGAGGGAACTGTCGGCCGGGAAAGATACCATCATCGGTCATTGGGAACTGGCCGGCCTGGTCAGCCCCAAACCTATGCCGACTTTTCCCAACGGTTTTCCGCAGGAATTTTTGGATGCTTTTTCCGAACGGGTGGGCCGCAAATGTTTTGTCAATAAACCATATTCCGGAACAGAAGTCATCCGAGACTTTGGTATGCAGCATCTGATGACCGGCGACCTGATCGTCTATACCAGCGCCGACAGTGTTTTTCAGATTGCGGCCAATAAAGCGGTAGTCCCGCTCGAGGAGCTATACCGCGACTGCGAGATCGCCCGGGAAATGCTGAGGGGAGACCTTGCGGTCGGTCGGGTTATTGCCCGTCCCTTTGTCGGCGACTCTCCGGAAAATTTCAAACGTACTTCCGAGCGCCGCGACTACGCCCTGAGTCCCTTCGCACCGACCATGATCGATAAGATCCATGCAGCCGGTATGGACACCATCGGTGTCGGCAAGATCGGAGATATTTTCAACGGGCAGGGCCTGTCGGAAAGCACCCATACCAGCGGCAACGCCGACGGATGCGCTCTGACGAGCAGGATCCAGGCCCGCACGGACTGGAAAGGATTATGCTTCGTCAATCTGGTGGATTTTGACATGCTATACGGCCACCGCCGTGATATAGACGGCTACGCCAATGCCATCAGCGAGTATGACCAGTGGCTGACCGGTTTCATGAAAAATATGAAAGACGACGATGTTCTCATGATCTCCGCCGACCACGGCTGCGACCCGGCTTATGATAAAACTACCGACCACACCCGCGAATATGTACCGCTTTTGATGTACGGCAAACCTATCGACGCTATGATCAAAGAAGGGCGGCTGGAGAAAAACAACGGTACCAGGCAGGGCTTTACTTATTGCGCCGATACGGTGCTGGCAGCTCTGGGGATAAGCCGCTGACCGGAAAAAAAGAAACCGGGAAGGGGCAAAACAAGCCAGATCAAGAAGTTACAAAACGATCCATACGTCAATATCCGTCAATACAAGGAGAAAATCATGACTGTAGAAGAAATGCTCGCTCATGTCGACCACACTCAGCTCAAGGTCTTCGCGACCTGGGAAGACATCCAGAAACTGTGCCGCGAGGCTCTTAAATACCACACCGCGTCTGTCTGCATCCCGCCGTCTTACGTCAAAAGGGCCCGCGAAGCCTTCCCGCAGCTGAATATCTGCACGGTCATCGGCTTCCCCAACGGTTACAATACTAAAGAAGTCAAAGTGGCCGAGGCTAAGCAGGCCATCGCTGAAGGAGCAAATGAGATCGATATGGTCGTCAACATCGGAGATGTCAAGAATAAGGAGTTCGATAAAGTCACCGATGAGATCAAAGCGCTCAAAGAGGTCGCAGGCAGCAAGATCCTGAAAGTCATCGTGGAGACCTGCTACCTGACCGAAGACGAGAAGATCGCTCTGTGCCGCTGCGTGACGGAGGGAGGGGCTGATTTTATCAAGACTTCCACCGGTTTCGGAACGGCCGGAGCCCAGCTGGAAGATATCGAACTGTTCAAGAAATACGTAGGACCCACCGTTAAGATCAAGGCCGCCGGAGGGATCCGCACCAAAGAAGCCATCGAGGCCTTTTTGAATGCTGGCTGCGACCGCATCGGCTGCAGCGCGGCCGTCAAGGCCCTGTGCCCTCAGGAACAGTAACAGTAAGTTTTCTTTCAAGGATCAGTCTTTCAAGGATCCGTTAGGAGGTACGTCAAATGTCTTTGAAGATCGCACTTTTGCAGCTTAATGCCAAGCCTGATTTGGAAGGGGCGTTGGAAAAGGGACTTGCGGCTTGCCAAACGGCCAAAGAGCAGGGAGCCGATATCGCCCTTTTCCCCGAAATGTACAGCATGGGATACGACATTTTCGGTCAGCCCGTCAGCAGCTGGCAGGCCAAAGCGATCGACGCGGACTGTGATTATACCCGGGCCTTTGCTCAAAAAGCCAAAGAGCTGAACATGGCCATAGGCTGCACTTTGCTGGAGTCCTGGCACACTGGGAACAAGGTCGACCCTGAGACGGGAAATCTGATTTCCGTCGAAGGAGAAAAGGCGGATCCCCGCAATACCATGATCCTCTTCGACCGATTCGGGCGCAAGGTGCTTACTTATTCCAAAGTGCATACCTGTGATTTTGATGTAGAGCGGAATCTGACTCCCGGAAACGATTTTTATGTCCGGGATCTGGATGTCGGGGGCAGTGTAGGAATGCTGAAGGTCGGCTGCATGATCTGCTACGACCGGGAATATCCGGAAAGCGCCCGCATCCTGATGCTGAAAGGGGCGGAACTGGTCCTGGTGCCCAATGCCTGCCCTATGGAGATCAATCGCCTCAGCCAGCTTAGAGCCAGGGCTTATGAAAACATGATGGCCATCGCGACCTGCAATTATGCCACTGTGCCGACTGGCTGCAACGGTCATTCGACCGTCTTCGACGGGGTCGCCTTCTGCCCGGAAGGCTATGATCTGCCCGGCGGCCCGGACGGATCCCGCGACTGCTGTCTGCTGGAGGCTCCCCGGGAGGAAGGCATTTATATAGCGGACATCGACATGGATATGGTCCGTTATTACCGCAGGACCGATATGCAGGGCAATACCTTCCGTCATCCTACCAAATACGGGATCCTGGTCGATACCAAGATCGATGAGCCCTTCATCCGCGAGGGATACCGGCCCTGAGCAGCTCTGAGGCACAGAAGCCTTTGGGCACTCCGGGAACCTTCGGTCACATAGTAATTTCTTCAAAGTTTTAACGGCAGGAGGAAGATCGTATGATCCATCAGGTGATGATCACAGAACTGGACGAGCTGATGCCTCTTTTAGCGGATCAGGAATACCGGCCCGACTTAAAACGCAACCGGACTTCCTATGTCTACCGGGGGATGCCGGATACGTCTTTTAAGATGCAGACCAGCTTAAGGCGCAATTGCAAGGAACTGTCCACCCAGCTGGAGCCGTCTATCCTGCGGAATTTTGCCAAGTACGCCGTGATCGATGATCCGACCATCCAGCATTCGGTCTGGAGGCAGATGATCGTGGGCCAGCATTACTCCCTGCCCACCCGCCTTCTGGACTGGACCCAGTCGGCCCTGATCGCTCTGCATTTTGCCGTGACGGAAGAAGACCTGGACCGGATGAACGATCACGACTGTATGGTCTGGCGCATCGATATGAGGGAGATGGCCGGACTGCTGCCTCAGAAATATCAGCAAGTCCTGCAGAAAACACAGGGCAGTGTATTTTCCGTCGAAATGATGAACCAGATCACCAACAACCTGGAGGAGTACGACAAGGACATGGGCAGCAGCGCAATGGTGGTCGTAGAACCTCCTTCCATCGACGCCAGGATCGTCAACCAGTATTCTTTCTTCTCGCTGGTGCCCAGCCAAATGATCGATATCGAGGGCTTCCTGGACAGCAGGACCGACAATACGACCCAGTACATCATTGATAAATCGCTGCGCTGGAGGATCCGCGACATGCTGGATCAGCTGAATATCTCCGAACGCATCGTATATCCCGGCCTGTCCGGCCTGTCAAAATGGATCGCCCGCCACTACTTTGTAAAAGAAGGCAACTAAACCTTTATGTGATCCATATCCCCGTCTCTGCCGGACATCGGAGGATCCGCATGGGAAAGCGTAAAGTCTTTTGAATAGTAAGGCATAGAAAAACAGCCTGCCGTTTCCGGCAGGCTGTTTTGTCGTCAATCGATTTGTCTATTACTTAACTGTAACAGAAGTGATGTGCGGGTTAGCACCCTCGTACCAATACAGGAAACCTTCCATGTCGACGGTATCGCCGATCTTCAGGTTTTCAACTGCCTTGTATACGTCGCTGTCCTTGTCGCACAGGTAAGACTCGACGGTGAAGGAATAGGTCTGGCCGTTGTAGGAAACATTGAAGTACAGATCGTCTCCTTCGGAACCGGAACCATCATAGTTGTAAAGGTAAGCAACATCCTTGCCGTCAGGATCCTTGGAAGCCTCAACGGTCATTCCCTTGAAGGAAACCAGCTCGTTCATATGATCCTGGAGCTGATCGGTGCCCAGAAGATCGGTTACATCGGTAGGCTCTGCGGTCCAGGTGCCATCCTCGATCTCGAAGGTAGCATCGGTGATCTCGATCTCGCCGGACCATTCAGACTTATATCCGGTTACTTTGATCTTGGTCCCGGGAACCAGCTGATTGTACTCATCTTCGGTGCAGGGCATCTCATACAGGAAGTAAGCTCCGTCTTCAGCCTGGGTATAGAAAGTGGCCTTGCCCTGGCCGTTGTCTTCCCACCAGGACTGTTTGGCCTGTACATAGGTCTCGACCGTAACTTCGGAATCAACGTCAGCAGCAATGAACTGCTCGTGAGTCATAACAGAACCGTCGGCTGCAGTGGATGCTTCCGTGGCTGCGGAACTTTCCGCGGCGCTGGATTCAACAACAGAAGATTCAGCAGTGCTGCTTTCCGTAGTGGAGCTCTCGTTGGAAGAAGAGCTGCAGGCAGTCAGTGACAGCACCATTGCGGCTGCAAGAGCTAACGCAATGATTTTTTTCATAATATGTCCTCCTTGTTAGACAAATAACAAATACTGACACTATGTATTATACGGATTTGGGAATCGTTTGCAACTATCAACAAGACAAAGTAAACCATTTGAAAGAAGAATAATTGTGCACTTCTACCCATTTTTGATAACCATAAAAAAACGGACATCCGACCGGATGCCCGTTTTTGGTTCTGCATGGGCCCTGCTTTAAATGTTATGGCCTTTTACTGCCTTTGTCTGGCTTTGGCAGCCTGTTTCTGCCGGATGAAGACCAGGATGATACCAATCCAGATAAGACCTAACGTGATCAATAGCGCTTTGGCGGTACCGGGCAGAGGTCCCAGATCTTTCTTAGCCCCAGACGCAGCGGACAAAGTGTCCAGATGATACAGGGTCGTGGTGTCCGCGTACAACTTGGTGATATAGTCGTCATCGATGGTCTGTTTGCGGCGGACGGATTTGACGACCGATTCGATCAGAGAACCGGCGGCGTCCCTAAGAGAAGCCGAACCGTTGAAGACCGGAGTCGTGAACGTGTTGTCGATATTGTCCAGCAGCATGTTGGTGGCATCGATCTTGGTCTGATAGTGCACCTGGTTATCGGTACCGGCCGCGGCCAGGTACTGCTGATATTCGTCGGAATCCTGGGCTTTGGTGGTGACGGGGATATAGCCCTCGGTCTCTGCATAGGCATCCTGTACCTGATCGGTCAAAAGGAACTGGGCGAACAGCCAGGAGGCCAGCACGACCTGAGGATCCTCTTTATTGAAAATACAAATGGAAGGACCCTGCGAGATCATCTGGGGATGGTCCGGATCGAACTGGGGGATTGGTTTGACCACTGTCTCAAAGTCCATGATCTGATCCTTGGAAATGTCACCCAGAGGAGCATTGGTACCCATCCAGGTGGAACCGGCCGTTGAGTCGATGGCAAAGATGCACTGGCCGGCATTTAGGAAGTTGGCAGGATAACTGGAGATCTTAAAAGTGGAGAAGGCCCCGGTCTGAGCGTGCCGGGCGACTTCTTTCAGAATAGCAGTGGTCTCGTCGTTGAACAGATCGATCTCTCCGGAATCGGTGGAGTAGCCGGCCTCTTTCTGCTTGAGCATCTGGATCATCATGTTATCGGTCGACTTGTAAATGATGGGGATCATAACATTCTGACCGTTCAGCGCGTAGGTGCCGTCCGCGTTTTTCTTGGTAGCTGCTTCTGCAACTTCGAACATCCAGTCCCAGGTCAGAACGTCCGGGATCTGGTAGCCCAGCTTTTCGACCAGGTCTTTATTGATGTACACGGCTTCGGTCGAACGCATGAAGGGGATCGCGTAATGCTGATCGCCGATCTTGCACTCGTTCATGTACTTTTCGACCATCTGATCGGCTGAGGGAGCATCATACTTAAGTTCTGAGCCGGCAAATCCGTATTTTTCGTCGGCAAAGAGCTGGTCCAGCGGAACGACCGTGTTGCTTCCGGTCATATACGTGGCGATATGGTCCGGGTAGGTGATACAGACGTTAGGCGTCGTGTTGGTGGGGATATTGGTGATGACATCGTTGTAGATCTTGCCGTAGTCGGTATAGAGGCGGATGGTTACATTGATGTTGGGGTAGAGATCGTGAAAATCTTCGATGGCTTTCTGATAGATAGCCGTCTGAGTTTTGTTGGTGTCGTTTTTGGCCCAGAAGGTCAGTTCGATATCTTTGCTGGTATCAAATTCATCCGGCACCTGAAAGGCGGACTGCTTCTGCTGACCATGGCAGCCGGCCAGGCCGGCCAGGACCAGGCAGACGGCAAGGGCCAGAGACAAAGCGCGGGCAAGGACAGTTTTCATCCTTTGGTACCTCCTCTGGAAACGCCGGCCATGATCTTTTTGCGGAAGATCAGGAACAAAATGATCAGCGGAACGGAGATGACGACAACGGCGGCCATCATGGCCGGCACGTTCTCACGGCCGAAGCCGTTTTCCCGGATCTCCTGGATACCGTTGGAAACCAGGAAATATTCCTGCTTATCAGTGATCAGGCGGGGCCATACGAAGGAGTTCCAGCACTCGATGACTTTAAGGATGATGATGGTGATGATGGTGGGACGGGCGATGGGGATCATTACGCGGGTCAGGTACTTGAAGTCTGAGGTACCGTCCACCTTGGCTGCCTTATAGAGGCTGTCCGGTATGCCTTCGAAGTTTTCTTTCAGAAGGTAGATGTAGAAAACACTGGTGACCGAGGGAAGGATCAGGCCCAGGAAGGTATTGCGCATGCCCCAGTGGGTGATGGTCTGGAAGTTGGTGATGATGACCAGCTCGTTGGGGATCATCATCAGGGCCAGGAAGAAAGTGAACAGAAAGTTTTTGCCTTTAAAGTCCAGACGGGCGAAGGCAAAGGCTGCCCCGATAATGACGACCATCATGATGGCCGTGGTGACTACCGCGAAGATCAGGGTATTGAGCAGGTAGCGGCCCAGTGGCACGGTCGTGAAGGCGTCGATATAGTTCTGAAAGGTGGGGGACAGGGTAAAAAACTTGGGGATATATTCGGAGTTGTAGGCACCGTAGCTTTTGACCGAGGTCAAAAGCATCCAGTAAAAGGGGAAGAGGACGATGACGGCCCACAGAGCCAGCAGGATGTGAACGATGGTCTGGCTGATCCTGGATCTGACTTTGGCTTTATGTTCGATTGCCTGGTAATTTTGAGTATCTGCCATGACAGCCTCCTTAATAATGGGTATTGCGGCGGCTGACCATCAGGTTAATGACGGTAATGGTCAGTACGATCACGAACAGGATGATCGCTGCAGCGGACGCGTAGGAAGGAAATCCGCCCGAATCGCCGTACAGCATATCGTATACATAGCCGACGATGGTGTTCATGCCCGCGGCATTCAGGTTGGTCCCGAAGATGGCGACCTCATCCGAATATGCCTTGAAGGCTCCGATGAAACCGGTGATGATCAGGTAAAAGATCATGGGGGAGATCATGGGCAGGGTGATACGGGTAAAGGTACGCCATTTGGAGGTCCCGTCGATCTTGGCAGCCTTGTAATAGTCCTGGTTGACCGAAGCCAGGGCGCTGGTCAGGATCAGGACCTTGAAAGGCATAACGACCCAGATGGTGTAAAAGCACATTACGAACATCTTGGCCCAGTAAGGTCCCTCGATGAAGTCTACCGAATGTCCTCCGAACATCTTGATGATCAGGTTGACCAGACCATCCGTGTAAGGAGTCTTTTTGAACAGGATCATGAAGACCAGGCCGACGGCCAGAGTGTTGGTGACATAAGGCAGGAAGTAAATGGTCTGATAAAGCTGGCGCAGCTTTTTGATCGAGGACAGCATCACCGACAAAAGAAGGGCCAGTCCGGTCGAGATGGGGACGGTGATGATAACGATCAGAAAGGTGTTTTTAACGGCCTGCAGAAAATAAGGATCATGCAGCACATAGGAATAGTTGTACCAGCCGACTCCGAAATAGCTCTGCGAAGCGGAGTTATAGCCCTCCTGGAAGGAATAAACGAAAACATCGATCAGCGGGTATATCATAAACACGCCCAGGAAGATCAGGGCGGGCAGCAGATACAGCCACGCTTTCCAATTATTAGATTTTTTCATGAAATCCGTCCTTTCACTTGCTTTGGCTGTCGGTCCTGCCGGCGGCAGTATCCAGGGACTCTTCCATTTCAGCGGGCACGTCGGCAGCTAACTGGCCTCCGAAGAGGATCCGCTTTTCGGTTTCTTTATTAAATAAGAAGACTTTGTAAGGCTTGAGGTCAAAGCGGACGTCCTTGCTGGCGGTGTCGACTTTGTTCTCAGCACTGATGATGGAACGGATGGTCACGTTGAGAGATTCTTTATGGGTGGAAACCACACTGGTATCGCGTCCCATGACTTCTACATTCTGCAGCTGGCAGGTGAAAGCTCCCTTATCATTAAGGATAAATCCTTCCGGACGGATGCCGACATAGACATCCTGATCTTCCACGCCGACAGCAGGCAGGACCGCCTCGTCTCCTATATACAGCTTGCCGCCTTTGACGGTGCCGTTGAAGACGTCGATGGGAGGAGTGCCCAGGAATTTAGCGACGAAGAGGTTGGCCGGGGAATCATATACATCCTGAGGTTTACCGATCTGCTGGATGATGCCGGATTTCATAACGACGATCTCATCCGAGATACTCATGGCCTCTTCTTGATCGTGGGTCACGAAAATGGTGGTGATGCCGGTCTTCTGCTGGATCCGGCGCAGCTCCTCACGGGTCTGCAGGCGCAGGCGGGCATCCAGGTTGGACAGAGGCTCGTCCAGAAGCAGGACGCGGGGCATCTTGACCAGGGCGCGGGCGATCGCAACACGCTGCTGCTGGCCGCCGGACAGTTCGCTGGGTTTACGGTCCATCAGTTCATCGATCTGGACCAGTTTGGCGGCTTCCAGGGCCTTTTCGTTCATTTGTTCTTTGGAGAGCTTGTTTTTACCTTTCAGGTTCTGCAAAGGAAACAGAATGTTTTGTCTTACCGTCAGGTGAGGGTAAAGGGCGTAATTCTGGAAAACCAGACCGATCCCCCGGTGTTCGGGAGGCAGCTTGGTCACATCGTCTTCGCCGAAAAAGATGCGGCCGCTGGTAGGCGTTTCCAGACCGCTGATAAGGTTCAGCGTCGTGGACTTTCCACAGCCTGAGGGGCCTAACAGTCCGATCAGCTTACCATCAGGGATATCGAAGCAAAAATCTCCGACGGCTGTAACATCACCCTTTGTTTTGTCCCGGTTAGGGAACTTCTTGGTCAGATGATCAAGTGTGATTTTCATGATTCTTTCCTCTTTTGTGTTTCCAACTTGGAAATTCGGACAGACAAAACAGCATTCTGCCATAATTTTTTAATGTACTCGTAAGCTTGGCCGGTGTCAATCAAAAGCACGTAAATTTGTCAGTTTTTTGACAGATATAGTCGGAAAGATTTTTTGACAATGGACGAATCGTAAGAGAACATATATAATAAGTAGATACAATATGTCCCGTAAAAAGGAGAGCAATCATGAAAGCAGCATATTTTATGGGTATCCCCGAAGGCAAAAACGAGGGGTATTTTGAAGTTAAAGAAAAAGCAGTCCCGACTGCCGGCCAGGGGCAGGTCGTTATCAAGAACATGGCGGCAGGCATCTGCGGGACCGACGTTCATATTTTCCACGGTGAGCCTGGTTCAGCCGATGTCAATCCTCCGGTCGTTCTGGGTCACGAGTACAGCGGCGAGATCGTAGAAGTGGGAGCCGGAGTCGAAGGCTTTGAGGTAGGCGATCACGTTACCGTCGATCCCAATATTTACTGCGGACACTGCTACTACTGCCAGACCGGCAAGAAACAGCTGTGCGAGCATATGGAAGCCATCGGTGTTACCATGGACGGAGGCTTTGAGCAGTACAGCGTCGTTCCGGCCAGCCAGGCTTTTAAATTGGATAAAAACGTTCCCTGGAAGTGGGGCGCTATGACGGAGCCGACTGCCTGCTGCCTGCGCGGTATCGACCGGGCCGGTATCACCACCGGAGACAGCGTCGTTATCGTCGGGGGAGGAGCCATCGGACTGATCATGATGCAGCTGGCGAAATTGTCCGGCGCGGCCAAGATCTGTGTCAGCGAACCGAACTCCAAACGCCGTCAGTCAGCTTTGACTTTAGGAGCGGATGCGGCCATCGATCCCACACAGCCTGATTATATGCAGCAGCTGGAAAAAGGCCTGGGCCAGGACGGAGCCGATGTTGTCATCGAGTGTGTCGGCAATAACGCGGCCGTCAAAAGTGCTTTCCAATTTGCCAAAAAAGGTGCTACGATCGTTCTGTTCAGTGTTCCCAAAGTAGATGCCACCTTCCCGCTGCCTTTGTTTGACGTTTATAAAAAGGAACTGACTATCAAAGGCAGTTTCGTCAATCCGGACACCCATCTGCGCGCCGTCAAACTGATCAATGCCGGCCGTATCAACTACGAGCCCATCATTACCCATACGCTGGGTATCAATCATATGGAAGAAGCTATCAAGACCCAGATGGGACAGGAGTCCATCAAAGTCGTTGTCGATCCCTGGGACGAGAACTAAGTCCTTTTCCTGTATTATTTTGGAGGTATCAAGACATGGATGCTGCATATCAGATCGATCTTGCCAGACGTCTGAATTTTCCTCAGGAAGCCGTCAGCTATTTCGAGGACTGTCTGAGTGTCCTTGAAAAAGTCCAGGCTGACTTTGACGCGGCCAAAGAAGCCTACACTTCTTCCGGCTTCGACTACAGGGTGCTCCGCCCGCTGCTTTTAGACATAAGCAGGCGCACCGGCCTTCATGAATATACTCTGATGATGCTGATGATGCTGGACTGCGCTAAGGAAGCGGAACCTTTATACGATGAAGAAACCTTTCTGCCAACCTTTGAGGATCTTCGCTATAAACTGCTGGAGTGCCGCTACCGCTACGGTATCTGGGGGACCTTCGTCGCTTTCTGGTATGATATTTTCTTCAAACATGAACTGTTTAAGTTAGGAAGACTGGAATATCAGACCCAAACTTATTATGAGGATAAACCTTATACCTATAAAGGGCTGACCGTCAAAAAAGGCGACCTCATCCTGAACATGCACATTCCGTCCAGCGGGGAGCCTTTTGATACTCCCTCCCGTCTGGCTTCCTATAAAAAGGCTTATCAGTATTTTTACGACAAGCTTTATACCGATCCGGAAACCGGCCGCAGGATCGCCGTTCTGGTCTGCCATTCCTGGCTCTTGTGGCCCGGTTACGAGCCGGTATGGCCCCAGGGGTCCCATATCCGCGAGTTTTACCATGATTTCGACGTGATCCTTGAAGATCCCTATCAGACCTTCAGCGACGAATGGCGTATGTTCGGTCCCTTTGCTCAGATACCGGTCCAGCTGCTGCCGGAAAATACGCGGGCCAGAAAAGCCCTGAAAGAGTATATGCTCAAAGGCGGAAAACACGGAGCCGGCTTCGGTGTCATTATCTTTGACGGAGAAAAGATTCTTAATCGGTCATAATTATGGATTTTGATAAAAAAGTTATCGCTGCCAAGCTCAGACGCTGGGAAAAGTATCTGGAAGAGTACCGGCTGCCCGAATGGGATCAGATCCCGGATCTGGGACTTTATATGGAGCAGGTGATCGTGCTGCTTAAAGATTACCTGGATTATATGCCTCCCGAGATCAAGGACGACCAGTTCTTAACGGCAGCTACCATCAACAACTATGTACGCATGAAGATCATGCCGGGCCCGGTCAAAAAGCGCTATTACCGGGTCCACATCGCCTACCTTCTGATCATCTGCTCGCTGAAACAGGGGATGAGCCTGGCCCTGATCCAGAAGATCATTCCTATGAATATCAGCAAGGATCAGGTAAGGGACATTTACGAACAATTCTGCCAGCAGCACAGTAAGGCCGGAGACCTGTTCCGCAGGGAGATCCGCCAGATGGCCGGCAAGATCCTGGATCATCCGGATGCGCCTGAATGGGCGGCCCAGGACCCTTCGGAGCTGATCATCCTGACAGCCATGACCGGCACCTTTGCCCGCCTTTTGACCGAGAAGCTGCTGCTTATGGAAGGCCTGGACGAGAGCCATGCCGGGGACCTGAGCCTGGACGTCAGCCGGCCTCACCGCAGCAGTACAGGCAAAGATTGATGTGCGGCCGTTATTACGTAGCCGATGATACGTCGGCCCAGATCGAAAACCTGCTGGCCGGGCAGCTGGAGGGGACCGTCCCTTCCCTGAAAAAGGGAGATGTGTTTCCTTCTCAGTCTGCGCTGACTCTGGCGGGCGGCAGCCGCCACATACTGGCCCTACCGCGCTGCTGGGGTTTTGAGATACACGGGCGCCTGTTGATCAATGCCCGCAGCGAGACGGTAGAGGAGCGGCCCCTATATAGAAAAGCTTTTGAGCAGGGACGCTGCCTGCTGCCGGCCGCTTCCTTCTACGAATGGACAAAAGACCGCCGCCAGATGCGTTTTTGGGATGATGACTGTCCCGTCCTTTTTCTGGGCGGTATCTGGCGCCCGTCCGGAAAGGGCGGCGAATTCGTCATTCTGACCAGACCGGCCGACTCGTCGGTATCCCCTGTCCATGACAGGATGCCGGTCATCGTCCCGGAAAAAAGAGCGGAAGAATGGGTCTTTGAAACAGACTTTGCCAGGGCTCTGATCCGGCAGCTTTTAGACACGGAAAGTTCCGGCCTCGTCTGCCAGGCAGTCCGGAGCGGGTCCGATGAAAGAAAGAACGGAAACGCGGACAATAGCGGCGGACACGCCTATGAGCAGACATCTTTGTTTGACTAGGGGCAGGGCAAAGAGAAGAAAAGGACAGTTATAAAAGAAAAGAGCCGTCCTGCTTGCTTTTCATGGCCCAAGAAGGTATACTAAGATAAGCCCACCGGTTTAGTGGGTAAATAGAACGAGGAGACGCAATCATGCAGCTTTATAATACGCTGACCAAAACGATCGATGAATTCGTACCGGTAGACGGCAACATCATCCGTATGTATACCTGCGGACCGACCGTATATCACTACGCTCATATCGGAAATCTGCGCAGCTATATCGAAGAAGACGTACTGGAGAAGTTTTTGCGCTACAGCGGTTATGATGTACGCCGTGTCATGAATATTACCGACGTGGGCCATTTGACCTCGGATGCCGATACGGGCGACGACAAGATGGTCAGGAGCGCCGAGCGCGAGCATAAGACCGTTATGCAGGTGGCAAAGTTTTACACGGATGCCTTTTTTGAAGACTGCCGCAAACTGAATATCCGCAAGCCGGATACAGTAGTCCCCGCGACCAGCATGATCGGCGACTTGATCAAGATCATCAGCGTGCTGATGGATAAGGGATACGCTTATAAAGCCGGCCCTAATGTCTATTTTGACACGTCGAAAGTTCAGAATTATTACTGCCTGACCGGGCACGACGAGTCCAAACTGCAGGTCGGTGTGCGGGACGACGTGGAAGAAGATACCAACAAACGCAATAAGGCGGATTTCGTCCTCTGGTTCACCAAGTCCAAGTTTGAAGATCAGGCTCTCAAATGGGACAGCCCCTGGGGAGTCGGCTATCCCGGCTGGCATATCGAGTGCACCAGTATCGCTATCAAAAACCTGGGAGAACACCTGGATTTGCACTGCGGCGGCGTGGACAACATCTTCCCCCATCACACCAATGAGATCGCGCAGAGCGAAGCCTATCTGGGCCACCCCTGGTGCCGTCACTGGTTCCATGTACAGCATCTGAACGATAAAAACGGTAAGATGAGCAAGTCCAAGGGCAACGTGCTGACCGTTTCCACTTTGGAGGAAAAGGGCTACGATCCCCTGGTATACCGCCTTTTCTGCCTGCAGTCCCATTACCGCAAGCCCCTGGAGTTTGACTACGGCGTCATGGACCAGATGGCCAACGTCTATAAAAAACTGCTGGCTTCTGTAGCCGCCCTGTCCGATAAAGAAGCGGTCAATGAAGAGCAGAAGGCTGCCTGGCGTCAAAAGTTTTTGGATACCATGGGCATGGATCTGAACACCGCTTCCAGCCTGACCCTTTTGTATGACGTCCTTAAAGATCCTTCTTTGAACGACTCCACCAAGCTGGCGGTCGAAGAGGATTTTGATCAGGTCCTGTCCCTTGACCTGACCAAGACCCGCGGAGCCGGAGGCAAGGCACAGGACCAGGTGGATGACGAACTGAGGGCTTATGTCGAAGCCAGGATCGCGGAGCGCAAAGAGGCGAAAAAGGCCAAAGACTTCGCTAAGGCGGATGCTATCCGCGAAGAGCTGGCAGGCAAAGGGATCGTCATCAAGGACACCCGTCAGGGCACGGTCTGGGAAAAAGCATAATACCCAAATTGATCAATAGGGAAAACATATCGCATGATAGTGAATTTCTATCGCTGTCATGCGACTTTTGCTTGCGTTAATATTATAACAAGGTATATACTATAGCTATAACAATGCATTCAGAAGACGGTAATGTCTACTGATAACCTAATTGGAGGTATACTATCATGATGAGATTTACTCTGCCTCGTGATCTGTATCATGGCGAAGGTGCCATGGAAGCCCTGAAGACCCTTAAGGGCAAACGGGCTATGATCTGTGTCGGCGGCGGAAGCATGAAACGTTTCGGTTTCCTGCAGAAAGCAGAAGATTATCTGAAAGAAGCCGGTTTTGAAGTTAAGCTGTACGAAGGTATCGAGTCCGATCCTTCCGTAACCACCGTTATGAAGGGTGCACAGGCTATGGAAGAGTTCCAGCCTGACTGGATCGTAGCCATCGGCGGCGGTTCTCCTATCGACGCAGCAAAGGCTATGTGGATCAAATATGAGTATCCGGAGACCACTTTTGCTGATATGTGCAAAGTATTCGGCCTGCCGAAACTTCGTCAGAAGGCTCATTTCTGCGCTATTTCTTCTACCTCCGGTACCGCTACCGAAGTTACCGCATTCTCTATCATCACCGATTATGACAAGGGAATCAAATACCCGATCGCTGACTTCGAGATCACTCCCGATGTAGCTATCGTTGATCCTGAACTGGCTCAGACCATGCCCAAGAAACTGGTTGCTCATACCGGTATGGACGCTCTGACCCATGCGATCGAAGCTTATGTTTCCACCGCTAACTGCAATTATACCGACGCTCTGGCCATCCATGCCATCGAACTGATCCAGGCTAACCTGATCAAGTCCTACAATGGTGACAAACAGGCCCGCGCTACCATGCATGACGCACAGTGCCTTGCAGGTATGGCATTCTCCAATGCCCTGCTGGGTATCGTACACTCCATGGCTCACAAGACCGGTGCTGCTTTTGCTGACTACGGCGCACACATCATCCATGGTGCTGCAAACGCTATGTATCTGCCCAAAGTTATCGCTTTCAACGCTAAAGACGAGACCGCAAAGAAACGTTACGGCGTTATCGCTGACTACATGCACCTGACCGACAAAGATGCTTCCGACGATGAGAAGGTTGCAGCTCTGATCAAGTACATCCGCGGCATGAACGATGAGCTGAATATTCCTCACTGCATTAAGAACTATGGCAAAGACAGCTATCCGACCGAGCAGGGCTTCGTTCCGGAAGATGTATTCCTGGAGAGACTGCCTCAGATCGCTGCAAACGCTATCCTGGATGCCTGCACCGGTTCCAACCCGCGTCAGCCCAGCCAGGAAGAGATGGAAAAACTGCTGAAGTGCTGCTACTACGACACTGAGGTAGATTTTTGATCTGACCTTTGAGAGGGTCCCACCCAAAAAATAAGATGGGGGATGTGAAGAAACGGTCTTTCGTTTCTCACATCCCCTTTTTTCGTTTTTTTCAGGCATGGCATGTGCTGAATGGCGGCAGCCGCGGACAGGATCAGCCCGTCCCCTTAAGCAAATTCTCAATAATTAAGTGTTCAAATATTATCAATACTATGATATAATTTAAAAGACTGAGTTTGTTTCCAAATCTCAAGGAGGTTAAAAGAGATGTACAAGATTCTTACAAAAGAGCCTCTTAATCCCACTGTTACCAGAATGTGGATCGAGGCTCCTCTGGTTGCTGCAAAAGCAAAACCGGGCCAGTTCATCATCCTGCGTGTTGATGCGGATGGCGAGCGTATCCCTCTGACCGTTGCAGGAACCGATCCGGAAAAAGGTGCTGTATGCATTATCTTCCAGATCGTCGGCGCTACCACTGAAAAACTGAATCACAAAGAAGCAGGCGAGTACCTGCAGGATTTCGTAGGCCCTCTGGGTGTTGCTACCAAGGTCGACGGTTTGAAGAATGTCTGCGTTGTCGGCGGCGGTGTCGGCTGCGCTATTGCCCTTCCTATCGCACAGGAACTGCACAGACTGGGCTGCAAGGTTACTTCGATCGTCGGTTTCAGAAATAAAGATCTGGTCATCCTGGAAGACGAGTTCAAAGCTGCTTCCGATGAGCTGATCGTTATGTCGGATGACGGCAGCTACGGCCGCAAGGGCGTTGTTACCGTTCCGCTGAAAGAAAAGCTTGAAGCCGGAGAGAAATTTGACGAGGTCATCACCATCGGACCCGTCATCATGATGAAATTCGTCGTTGCTACCACCAAACCGTTTGGCATCCCCTGCACCGTTTCCATGAACCCCATCATGATCGATGGTACCGGTATGTGCGGCGGCTGCCGTCTTACTCTGAACGTTGACGGTAAGAAAGTTACCAAGTTCGCCTGTGTTGACGGACCGGACTTCAACGGATATGAAGTCGACTTCGATGAGGCTATGGAGAGAGGCGCTATGTATAAGTCCTTCGAAAGACATGCCTATGATGAAGCCTGCAATCTGTTCAAACAGGAGGTAAAGTAAGATGCCTAAGTTTAATATGAACCCCAAAAAGAACCCGATGCCTTCTCAGGATCCTCAGGTTCGTGCCCATAACTTCAAAGAAGTTGCTACCGGTTATACCGAAGAGATCGCTCTTGATGAGTCTCAGAGATGCCTGCACTGCAAGAATATGCCCTGCGTTTCCGGCTGCCCTGTAAACATTCACATTCCGGACTTCATTCAGAAGATCAAGGAAAGCGATTTCGAAGGCGCTTACCAGATCATCAATATGACTTCTTCTCTGCCGGCTGTCTGCGGACGTGTATGCCCTCAGGAGACCCAGTGCGAATCTAAATGTGTACGCGGTATCAAAGGCGAGCCTGTCGGGATCGGCCGTCTGGAGCGTTTCGTTGCCGACTGGCACAATGCTCATTCTACCGCTAAACCGGAAGTTGCTCCTTCCAACGGCCACAAAGTAGCCGTCGTAGGTTCCGGCCCGTCCGGACTTACCTGCGCAGGCGACCTGGCTAAGAAAGGTTACAAGGTAACCATTTTCGAAGCTCTGCATCTGGCAGGCGGCGTTCTGGTTTACGGTATCCCCGAGTTCCGTCTTCCCAAATCCATCGTTCAGAAAGAGGTCGACAACCTGACCGCTATGGGCGTTGACGTAGAGACCGACGTAGTCGTTGGTAAGACGCTGACCATTGACGAGATCATGGCACAGGGCTACGAAGCTGTATTCGTAGGTTCCGGCGCAGGCCTGCCTCGTTTCATGGGCATCCCGGGCGAGAGCCTGAAGGGTGTTTACTCCGCTAACGAGTATCTGACCCGCTCCAACCTGATGAAAGCTTACAAAGACGATCCGGTTACCCCCATTATGAAGGGCGGCAAGGTCGCTGTAGTCGGCGGCGGAAACGTTGCCATGGATGCAGCCCGTACTGCACTTCGTCTTGGCGCTGATAAGGTATACATCGTATATCGTCGTTCTCTGGAAGAGCTGCCCGCCCGTCGTGAGGAAGTCGAGCACGCTATGGAAGAGGGCATTGAGTTCAAGCTGCTGAATAATCCGGTCGAGATCCTTGGCTATAACAATCCGGATGACAAACGCGATCCTAAGAACGGTAACGTTATCGGTATGAAATGTATCCAGATGAAGCTTGGCGAGCCCGATGAGAAAGGACGCCGCCGTCCTATCCCGATCGAGGGCAGCGAATTCGTTCTGGACGTTGATACCGTTGTTATCGCCATCGGTACCAGCCCCAACCCGCTGATCAAGAATACTACAGCCGGCCTGGATGTTAACGCTCACGGCGGTATCATCGTTGAAGAAGGCACCGGCAAGACCACCAAAGACGGCGTTTACGCCGGCGGCGATGCTGTTACCGGAGCTGCGACCGTTATTTCCGCAATGGGCGCCGGCAAGGTTGCTGCAAAGGCCATTGACGAGTATCTGTCCAACAAGTAATCTCTGATAACCTTTTCGATATACAATAAAAGCCCGCAGAGCTTTAAAACTCTGCGGGCTTTTTCTATGGCAAAAGAGAGGATCGTTGAAAGTGGTAAAAGATCAGTCTACCTTGGTCAGACCTTTCATGCCCTGGATCTTCAGAGGCAGGCCGACCAGATTGATGAAGCCTTCCGCATCTTTGTGGCTGTACAGTTCACCGGTAGTGAAGCTGGCTATGTCTGCATCATACAAAGAGTAAGGAGAAGTAGTGCCGGCAGGAATGATGTTGCCCTTATACAGGACCAGATTAGCCGTACCGGTCACATGTTCCTGAGTGGAATCAACAAAAGCGGAGATAGCCTGGCGAAGGGGAGTGAACCACTTGCCGCAGTATACCAGATCCGCGAATTTGACAGCCAGCAGCTGCTTATATTCGTAGGTGTCCTTATCCAGCGTCATATGTTCCAGCTGCTCGTGAGCCTTGAAGAGGATGGTTCCTCCGGGAGTCTCATAAACACCGCGGGATTTCATACCGACCATACGGTTCTCCAGGATATCGACGATTCCGATGCCGTTCTGGCCGCCCAGCTCATTCAGCTTTTTCAACAGGGACACCGGATCCAGCTTTTGGCCGTTGACGGCGACCGGGATGCCTTTTTCAAAGTCGATGGAAATCTTGGTCGAAACATCAGGAGCTTTCTGAGGGGTAACCCCCAGCTTCAGCATCTTATCGTAATTAGGCTCATTGGAAGGATCTTCCAGTTCCAGGCCTTCGTGGCTGATGTGCCAGATGTTGCGGTCACGGCTGTAGCTGTCTCCTTTTTTGACCGGAGGAGTGATGCCGTGGTCGATGCAGTACTGGATCTCTTCCTCACGGGACTGGATGTTCCAGATCCGCCAGGGGGCGATGATCTTCAGTTCCGGAGCCAGCGCCTTGATGGCCAGCTCGAAACGTACCTGATCGTTGCCTTTGCCGGTCGCGCCGTGGCAGATGGCTACCGCGCCTTCCTTTTTGGCGATATCGACCAGGACCTTGGCGATCAGAGGACGGGCCATCGAGGTCCCCAGCATGTAGGAGCTTTCGTAAACGGCTCCTGCTTTAAGGGTGGGGTAGATATATTTGGTAATGAATTCTTCGGTGACGTCGACCTGATAATATTTGCTGGCTCCGGTCTTTAAAGCCTTTTCTTCCAGACCGTCGGTCTCGGCGCCCTGACCGACATCGATGCAGGCAGCGATAACGTCGTAGTCATAATTTTCTTTCAGCCAGGGGATGATAACGGTCGTATCCAATCCGCCTGAATAAGCCAGAACAACTTTTTCTTTTGCCATGATGGTGTCTCCTTATTATGTCTTTGGATCCTGCGGCGGGCAAATTTGCAAGCACATGCGCTTGCAAAAGTCAGAAGGTGTTGACTGACGTATATTCTATAGAGCCCGGAGAAGATTCATCTTTTTTGATTGAACAAGACACATTATACAGAAGAATGAATATAAATGCAATAGTAATTTATAAATATTCATTATTTAAATCCACCAAAGATTGTGCTATCCTATGAGATAACTTACGGTAATTTTCCTAAAAAGCGGATAAACCGTTCGAAATTCGGCCAATGAAAAGAAACAGGCAAAGAAAGGTTAGTACCATGGATCTGAAAGGAAGAGACTTTTTAGCACTGAAAGATTATTCACCGGAAGAGATCACATATCTGATCGATCTGGCTGCTCAGCTTAAGAAATTAAAAAAGGAAAGAAAACCTCACCGCCTGCTGGAAGGCTATCAGGCAGCCCTGATCTTTGAAAAGACCAGTACCCGTACCCGCTGCTCTTTTGAAACAGCAGCCTTCGACCTGGGTATGCATACGACCTACCTGAATTCTTCCTCCAGCCAGCTGGGTAAAAAAGAAAGTATTGCGGATACGGCCCGTGTTTTATGCCGCATGTATGACGGGATCGAATACAGGGGATTCGGACAGAGCAAAGTGGAGACCCTGGCCCAATATTCCAGCGTACCGGTGTGGAACGGCCTGACCAATGAATTCCATCCCACCCAGATGCTGGCCGATCTTCTGACCATCAGAGAACATTTCCCGGATCATACCTTAAAAGGGAAAAAACTGGTATACATGGGAGACGCCCGCTATAATACCGGCAATTCCCTGATGTTTGCCTGTGCCAAGATGGGCATGAACTTTACGGCTCTGACCAATCATCATTACTTCCCTGATATGGCCTTGGTGACCGAATCTCAGAAGGTCGCAAAAGAAACCGGAGCCTATATCTGCCTGACTGAAAGTAAAGTTGACGCACTAAAAGGTGCGGATGTTGTATATACCGACGTATGGGTATCCATGGGAGAACCGGAAGAGGTATGGGCGGAAAGGATCCATGCCCTGTCTCCTTACCGGGTAACGACGGAAGTGATGAAATTTGCGGGACCTAATGCTATTTTCATGCACTGCCTGCCGGCTTTCCACGATACCGATACGGAGATCGGCAAAAAAATTTATGACAGCTATGGCCTGGACTGCCTGGAAGTAGAGAACGCTGTTTTCGAAAGTCCGGCTTCGGTCGTCTTCGACGAGGCAGAGAACCGCATGCATACTATTAAAGCGGTTATGTTAGCAACACTGGCAGACGAGAAAACGGTAGGGACCGTTTTCAGCCTGTGATGAAATCTATACCATTTATAGGAAGGAAAAGACTATGAATCAGCGAATCGAAGACCGGACCAGACGGACCAAATGGTTCATGCACGACCGTTTCGGTATGTTTATTCACTGGGGATTGTATTCGATCCCGGCCAGAGGAGAGTGGGTCCGCAGCGTCGAGCAGATGTCCGTGGAGGATTACCAGCCCTTCTTTGAGGAGTTCGATCCTACGGATTATAAACCGGAGGAGTGGGCCAAGTTGGCCAAGGAAGCCGGAATGAAATATGCGGTCCTGACGACCAAGCATCACGACGGCTTCTGCCTCTTCGACAGTCAGCTGACCGACTACAAATCGACCAACACTCCCTGCCACCGCGATCTGGTGCGGGAATATGTGGATGCTTTCCGCAAAGAAGGTATCAAGATCGGTTTCTATTATTCCCTGCTGGACTGGCACCATCCGGACTTTCCGCATTACGGCGACCGCAACCATCCGGAGCGCAATAACCCGGCCTGGAAGGGCGTTCAGCACAATTTCGACAATTATATCCAGTACATGCAGGGACAGGTGCGCGAGCTTCTGACTAATTACGGCAAAATCGATATCATGTGGTTCGATTTTTCCTATCCGGGCATGGAGTGCGAGACCTGGCATGCGACCGAACTGGTCAACCTTGCCCGCAGCCTGCAGCCGGGCCTGATCATCGATAACCGCCTGGAAGGAAGCGGCGAAAAAAGCGGTTCCATCCGGACCAAGAATCCGACGGTCTATGCCGGTGACTTTGCCTGCCCCGAGCAGATGATCCCGCCGGAAGGAGTGACCGACGTCGACGGCGATCCCATTCCCTGGGAAGCCTGCATCACTCTTAACGACAACTGGGGCTACTGCGCCAAGGACCATCATTACAAGAGTTCCCGCATGATCATCCGCAACCTGGTCGAGTGCGTCAGCAAGGGAGGAAATCTGATCGTCAACGTAGGCCCCAATGCCAAGGGACAGATCCCGGAGCCTCAGCAGAAGATCCTCAGGGACGTGGGCCGCTGGATGCGTGACAATTCCGCCTCCGTTTACGGCTGCGGCAAAGCGGACTTTGCCAAACCGGAATGGGGCCGTTATACGCAGAACGGCAAAAAGCTCTATGCCCATGTCTATGAAGAAACCATGGGCAACATCTGTCTGCCGGGGCTGGCCGGCAAGATCGATCACTGCCGCCTGCTCAAAGACGGCTCCGAGGTCTTCGTGTCCAAATACTGGAATGTGGCCGAGTATCCCAACGACGCCTTCCTGTCCTTTGATAAAAACGGCGTCCTTACCTTCCCTCTGCCGGATGAAAACGACACCGTGATCGAGGTGACCCTTAAGTGAGATATGGTCTGTGGATGCATGGCTTGGGCAAGTCGCCTGAGTCGGCAGCAGGCAAACTGGCAGACGCCGGCTTTACTACGGTCGTATGCAGTAAAAGCCAGGTCGGTCTGGTCCGCTCAAAGGGGATGGACGCCTTTGTATCGTCCGGCTCCTTCCGCGGACCGGATTTTACCGGAGATGAATACTTAGCTCAGGATTGTTTCGGACGGCCTCAGCACTGGTTTTATTCCACCTGTCCTACCCGGGACGATGTCAGGGCCTACAATCTGGATCAGATAAGGAAGCTGGCTAAAGAGCCGGGACTCAGCGGAATCCTGCTGGACGGAGCCCGCTTTGCTTCGCCTGCTTCTTCACCTCTTAATAAAGAGGAAACCGATCCGTCTCCTGAAAAGTTACATCTGACCGGTATGGAGTCCTTTTTCACCTGTTTCTGCCCTTCCTGCTGCCGGAAAATGAAGGAAATGGGTTATGAAGCGGAAAAGATCCGTCCGGCCGTTCAGGCACTGGCCCGCCTTCTGGGATGCGGGGACGGTAAAAAGGCAACAAAAAAAGAAGTCCTGGAAGGACTTCCCCGTATTCAGGAATGGCTGGATTTCCGCAGAAGATCGTCAGTCGAACATCTGCTGAACTTTGTCAGAACGGTCAAAGAGACAAATCCGGACCTTGCCGCCGGGGCTTATCTGTTTACCCCCTCGTTAAGCGACCTGGTCGGTCAGCACTATCCGGACCTGGCCGGCAGGCTGGACCTGGTATGTCCCATGATCTACCGGGACTATCTGGATCCGGACGGCCCAGCCTGCCTGAATGTGGAAACAGCTGTCATGGCCCGGCAGATCGACGGAAGCGGTCAGTTTACCAAAGAAGAACGCGATGCTCTTATGAAAGCAGTGACGGGTCTGGATACTTCTTCTTATAAGACCTGGCAGGATCTATTCCGGGACGGTTACCAGCCGTCTGTTGTTAAGGATGAAACGCAAAGAGCGGCCTTAAGGCTGGGCTCCAAACGTGCCTCTACCGGCCTGGTACCCATTATCCAGATCGATGACCCCAAACTTGACACAAGCGTAAAAGCGGCCTTTTCAGGCGGCGCCGACGCAGTCAATTTCTTTGTATATTATGATGACTGGATGGACCGCTGGACCGATTTTTTCAAAAGCTGCCGTCAAGCGTGATCACATCACCGGTCAGATAACTGCTCTTATCCGATGACAGATAAAGGACCAGATCCGCCACTTCGGACGGCTTTCCGAACCGTCCCATTCCGATCGACTCTTCCAGGTCCGCTCTTTCCTGGGCGGATAAAAATGAATTCATTTCTGTATCAATGGCTCCGCAGGCTATGGCATTGACCCTGATGCCGCTGGGGGCCAATTCTTTTGCCAGCGCCCTTGTCAGCCCGTTCAGACCGCCTTTTGAGGCCGAATAGGCCGCTTCACAGGATGCTCCCTTATCCCCCCACATGGAAGAGATGTTGATGATACAGCCTTTTTTTTGATGGATCATGCCGGGGATGGCTGCCTTGCAGCATAAAAAAGCGCTGCGCAGATTGACGGCCATCAAACGGTCGAAATCGCTGACGGACAGATCCTGGATCAGGCCTACGATCGATATGCCGGCATTGTTGACCAATACGTCCAGGTGAGTTGTTTTTTGATAGATAAAGTCAAATAAAGCTTTTACTTCTTCTTCTTTGGAAACATCCGCCAGAAAGGGCAGAGCGCCCCTTTGTGTCAGATCTTTCATCGATTCCAAAGAAGAATGGCAGCAGACGAAGACCATATCGTTTTGATCCAGAAAAGCGGACGCAACGGCGTGTCCGATACCCCGGCTGGCCCCGGTGACCAGGACAGTTTTCATAAAAAACACCTCGCAGGATTGATTGTTTTCATCATTGTATCATTTTCGTTTCAGAAGCTCCATTGTGCATTTTCAACAGGCACATAGGTGCTTTACAGCACATTTTCGGGACTTGGGCAAGATACACAAAGTATCAAATATAGTTTTGGTAAAATTTTGAATGGAAGAAAAATGTTGTTTGTTGTAATATGATACCAAGAATTTTCATTTTCTTTTTTGGAGGCGGAAATGGCAAGTATTCAGTTAAAGAACATCAAGAAAACCTACAGCAACGGTATCACGGCTGTTAACAACTTTAATCTGGACATTCAGGACCAGGAATTCATCATCTTCGTCGGTCCTTCCGGCTGCGGTAAATCCACGACCCTTCGAATGATTGCCGGTCTGGAAGAGATCACCGATGGCGAGCTGTATATCGGCGGCAAGCTGATGAACGACGTTGCTCCCAAAGATCGTGATATCGCCATGGTTTTCCAGAACTATGCGCTGTACCCTCATATGACCGTATTTGATAACATGGCCTTCGGTCTGAAACTGAGAAAGACTCCGAAAGCTGAAATTGAAAAACGAGTTCACGAAGCAGCCAAGATCCTTGAGATCGAGCATCTGCTTGACCGTAAACCCAAGGCTCTTTCCGGCGGCCAGCGCCAGCGTGTTGCCATGGGACGTGCGATCGTTCGTAACCCCAAGGTCTTCCTGATGGACGAACCTCTGTCCAACCTGGATGCAAAACTTCGTGTTCAGATGCGTATCGAGATCGCCCGTCTGCATGAAAGACTGCATGCCACCATCATTTACGTAACCCATGACCAGGTAGAGGCTATGACCCTTGGTACCCGTATCGTCGTTATGAAAGATGGTCTGATCCAGCAGGTAGATGCTCCTGTAAAACTGTACAACGAGCCTCAGAACCTCTTCGTTGCCGGTTTCATCGGATCTCCTCAGATGAACTTCATCGACGCGGTTCCTCAGAAGGAAGGAAACAATGTATACCTGACCTTCAAGGGACAGAAAGTCCTGCTGCCTAAAGACAAGGCTGTTAAGATCGTTGACGGCGGCTATATCGGCCAGACCGTCGTTATGGGTATCCGTCCTGAGGATCTTCATGAGGATGAAGAGACCATGGCTAAATTCCCCGAGGACTGCATTACCGCAGAAATCAACGCAACCGAGCTTCTTGGTGCAGAACTGCATCTGTACATGAACATCGATGATGTCGATCTGATCGCTAAAGCAAGTCCCAGACTGCAGGTAAAGAACGGCGATACCATCAAACTTGCCCTTGATCCCAGCCGTCTGCACGTATTCGACAAAGAGACCGAAAACGTGATCACTAACTGATCATAACAATTATCTGTTTCTTCATAATTACTACTCTTTTTACAAAGGGGCCGGAAATATTCCGGTCCCTTTTTTTATAAATCCGTGAACAATTTTTAACATTTACCGGATAAGGTATCTGCATCCGGTTTTTTCGGTTATAATGAAACGGTACGTTGAATGATATCGTAATAGTACAGGAGGTACTTTTTATATGTCCGATCCTATCAATGACCCTATCGATCAGAACTTCGGCAGCAATCAGGCCGAGCAGGATCAGGATCCCCGGCCGCAAAATGGGCAGCCCCAGGATCCGCAGCCTCAAAATCCCCAGCAGGACTGGGGCAGCCAGATCTGGAACAATCAGCCTTGTCCGGGTAACGGCGCCAATAACGGATGGCAGCAATATCAGGGGCCGCAGGGATATACGAATCCTCAGGGACCCGGCAGCATGTATCCTATGCAGCCTCAGAAACCACGCAAGCCCCATCACGGAGCCTGGTTCGCAGGCGGCCTCGTCAGCGGCCTGATCATTTGCCTATTGGTAATATTTTTGATCAACCTGGTCGGCCCTTTGAAAAACGGCTCAAGTGTATCCCCAAATATAACTTCCTCCGGAGAGGGCGGCCTTACCACGGACGAGCAGAAGGAACTGCTCGATAAGGCAGATCAGCTGGTCAGCATGATCGATTCCAACGAATACGATGATGTCAGCCATGAGAACCTGATCAACGGGGCCCTTCACGGTCTGGTCGACGGGACCGGCGATAAATATGCCGCTTACTATAACCAGGACGAAATGCAGGATATGAGCCAGCAGACAGAGGGTAACTATGTCGGCATCGGCGTTACCGTCATGCTGGATACATCGGGCGAAGGGGCGGATGTTATGAGTGTCAACCCCAACGGGCCGGCTTATCAGCAGGGACTGCAGACAGGCGATGTGATCGTAGGCGCGGACGGGACTTCCTTTGACGGGATGACCCTTTCCGAGATGGTCTCTTATATCCGGGGCGAAGAGGGGACCGACGTCACCATCACTTATTACCGCAACGGCGAGAAAAAGGATATGACCATTACACGCCAGAAGCTGACCGTGACGGAAGTATATTCCACCATGCTCGATAAGGATAATAAGGTCGGCTACATCTCTCTGACCGGTTTTGACGAGGTGGCGGCCGATCAGTTCCATACGGCTGTCCGCGATCTGGCGTCCCAGGGTATGACTTCCCTGATCCTGGACCTGCGCGATAATCCCGGCGGACTTGTCAACGTCGGCGTTGCCATTGCCGATGAGTTCCTGGACGAAGGGACCGTTACCTACATGCTTGATAAAAACGGCAGCCGCAGAGACTATAATTCCACCACAGACGGTAATGAGCTGAACGTGAAGCTGTATATTCTGATCAACGGCAATTCGGCCAGCTGTTCGGAATTGATATCTGCCGCTCTCAGGGACCGTTACGGAGCCGTCCTGATCGGCCAGCAGTCCTACGGCAAAGGTATTGCCCAGACGGTCTATCCCTTAAACGACGGCAGCGGCATCAAACTGACTACCAATTATTTCTATACGCCTAACGGTGAAAACTTCCACGGCAAGGGACTGACTCCGGATATCGAAGTGTCTTTGGACGACGGGGTATCTCTGGCTAAGATCAAAGACGAAAACGGTATCCCGGATATTACCCAGGATGCCCAGCTGCAAAAAGCTCTGGATACGGCCCTGGGCAAATAACGGATAAAAACGATGACAGAGAAAACCAGAGAAATATTGGACCGGCTGGCCAAGGCTTATCCGGACGCTGCCTGCGAGCTGGAATTTGAAGATCCTTTGCAGCTGATCACGGCAACGGTCCTGTCGGCCCAGACGACGGACCGCCAGGTCAATAAGGTGACAAGGGTGCTGTTTGCTGATTATCCGGACCTGGATTCACTGCTGACCTTAAGCCAGGACCAGATCCGGGACTACATTCATACAGTGGGCTTTTTCAATACCAAAGCCGAGCACCTGTATTACATGTGGCGCCAGATCAAGGAGGAATTCGGCGGCCAGGTCCCCCATACCATGGAGGAACTTACCAGGCTGCCGGGCGTAGGCCGCAAAACGGCTAACGTTGTTTTGGCCAACGCCTTCGGGATACCGGCTCTTGCCGTCGACACCCACGTTTTCAGGGTATCCAACCGGCTGGGACTGGCTCACGCCAAGACGGCGGAGGAGACCGAAAAACAGCTGAAGGAGGCCATCGACAAGGACCGCTGGTCTTTGTCCCACCACCTGCTGATCTTTCACGGAAGACGGTGCTGCAAAGCCAGAAAACCCATGTGCGAGGCCTGCCCGGTAAAAGATTTGTGTCAGTTTTACGGTGAGGCATCCCCAAAGAAGGAGGAAGGGCAATGAAAGAGTTCATGCAGTTTTTGGAGGATTCGCCGGTTTGCTTTTACACGGTCAAAAATCTAAAAGAGATGTTTGAAAAAGCCGGTTTTACCCAGCTGGACCGCAGCCGGGACTGGAAGGTCGAGGCGGGCGGACGCTACTTTACCACTGTGTATGATTCGGCTATCTATGCTTTTGCTCTGCCGGACCATCTGTCGGCCTTGAAAGCCCCCTTCTTCCGTATGATCAGTGCCCATACCGATCAGCCCTGCTTCAGGATCAAGCCGGACGCGGAGATCCGCCAGAACGGTTATGTCAAGTTAAATGTCGAAGTATACGGCGGCCCTATCTTTTCGACCTGGCTGGACCGGCCCTTGTCTTTAGCCGGCCGAGTGTCTCTGGCTTCGGACGATCCTTTCCGGCCGGACATCCGCTATGTGGATTTCAAAAAGCCTGTCCTTGTCATCCCAAACCTGGCCATCCATATGAACCGCAATGTCAATAACGGTGTCGAACTTAATCCCCAGGTGGATATGCTGCCGGTAGGGGCTTTGACAGAAGGGCTGCTGGATGATCAGGTTCCGGTCCTGATCGAGGCCCTGTGCCGGGAATTGGGAGTCGGGGCAGATAAGATCCTGGACTTCGACCTCTTTACCTATGCTGTCGATAAACCGCAGATCGTGGGGTTCCGCGATGAATTCTTATCGGCCAGCCGCCTGGACGATCTGGTCATGGTGCATACCGGAGCGACCGCTCTGATCGAAAGTAAACCGACCACCTCTGTCAATGTCTTTATGGGCTTTGACCATGAGGAGATCGGCAGCCGTACTCCCCAGGGTGCCGGCACCTCGACCGCGGCTTTTATTCTGGAGAAAATGAGCCTGGCCCTGGGCCGCAGCCGCGGCCAGTATCTGTCGGATATCATGGATTCCTTCCTGGTATCGGGCGACGTGGCTCATGCCATCCATCCCAATCATCCGGAAAAGCACGATCCTGTGCTGAAGACCCAGCTGGGAAAGGGCCCTGTCATCAAGATGGCGGCCAAGCAGTCTTATATGACGCAAAGCTGTGATGTGGCCGTTTATCAAAGCATCTGCCAAAAGGCCGGCGTACCATTCCAGAAGTTTACCAACCGGTCGGACGAAAGGGGCGGTTCTACCCTCGGACCGGTGCTTTCCGCCGCCGTCCCCTGTCATATCATGGATATGGGCGTAGCCCTTTTGTCTATGCATTCCGCCCGCGAACTGATGGCGGTCAAAGATTACGATTATACCAAACGTTCCTTTATTGCCTATTATCAGGCATAAGGAGCGATAGGAGGACAGCCGATGGAAACAAGAAACGGAGACGTTTATTATGAACAGATGGTCAAGCGGGGCACAAAAAAACAGGATACCACCCGCCGTATCCTGATCGTGATCTCGGGTATCATCATCTGCTTTCTTCCTTTTTTGCTGGGAGCCAGTGCCGTTTATATCGTTGAACCGGTCCTCTTGATGGTGGTGGCCCTGATGGTGTGGATCATGTGGAGGCGGGCCGCCAAAGAGTATGAGTACATTTATACCGACGGGACCCTGGATATCGATGTGATCTACGGAAAGGCATCCCGCCGCCATCTGGTCAGCTTCGATCTGCGCAAAGTCGAACTGATCGCCCCGGCCCTGGATCCCCAGGTCCATGCGGCCATCGAAAAGGATAAAACATCTAAAAAGCTGCTGGCTATCCCCGACCAGCCGGATCAGGATACCTACGTGATCCTGGGCACCTATATGAAGGATATGTACGTGGTATATTTCCAGCCGGAGGAGGAATTGAAGCGCTATATCCGCCGGTACGCGCCGCGCAAGGCTAAGATCGTATTGAAGACCGACTCCGAAAAAGCATAAATATACGAAAAATAAAGGCCCGTCAGAAGAAATTTCCTCTGACGGGTCATATTTTATTGGATAAATTATCAGAACCGCCTCAGTCTCAGATCGGGTCCGTACATTTCCAGATATTTGAAACTGCCCAGCAGGCGGGAAAGGAAACGGTCGGAATAGGTTTTCTGCAGCTCCTTCAGATCCAGGTTGGACGAGATCATCATGGCTTTTCCTTCCGACAGGCGCTGGTTCATCAGGCCCAAAAGAAGGGCCGGACCGGACTGGGTCGGAACTTCCGCCCCCAGATCATCGATGATGACCATGTCGGCACTTTTCAAAGATAACCCCAGCTGTGAAGGCTCGGGGCTGAAGCGCAGGCTGCCCAGGGCGTTGATGATGTCGTCGGCTGGCTGGAAGATAACGGTAAAACCACGGTCGAGAAGGGCTTTGGCTACACAGTTGCACAGGTAGGTCTTGCCGGTCCCGGTCTTGCCGCTGATAAAAACATTGCGGGGATCGGTATCCGGAAAATCCTGACAGAAGCGGAGCAAAAGGTCAAAGCAGCGCATGGCGTTGTCCCTGGGGGACAGCTGGTACTTTTCAAAGGGGCGGTCGGAAAAGACCTGATCGTTGAAGGTGGAAAAATTTTCCTTTTCGATGGTCTTTTTCATGTATGGGGAATGATAGCTGAGTTCCAGTATCTTCTTTTTCAGGCAGTGGCAGCGGGGATCCTTGGGAATGGAACCGTCCGGCATGCGGTCGATAAAGCCGGTATCATGGCAGTCCGGGCATTCGTAATGAACGTCTGTATAATCCTCGGGATAACCTAAGGACATAAGCAGGGAGGCTCTTTCCCTGCGCAGTTTATTGTTTCTGCCCTCCAGTTCTTTTTTGATCCGGTCTTTATCCTGATCGGGATGAGTCAGATAATATTTCATCGCTGCGGCGCCGGTGGAGCCAAGCTCGCTGTCCAGTTCTCTGACCCGGGGCTGTTTCTGATAAACTTCCTGACGGCGGATCCGGGCATCGGCTTCTTCGGCCATGCGTTTTTCTTTGATTTCCTTTAAGGCAGCTTTGAAGATCTCCGACCTGCCGTAATCCGTCATGACTGACTCCTTTCATCGAAGGTGCGGTCTAAAGCCTGTTTCTTAAGAAGATCCAGGTCTTGATCGTCGAAGGAAGACTTGAAGTTATTGAGCGAACCGGCCGAAGCCGTTTTGCGGCCCGACTGCCGGCTGTTCTGGAAACGGGCGTCCTCGGCCTCCACGGCCTTTAAGGTACGGATGCCCTGGCTGTACCAGTTTTTCAGGATACTGTCCATATAATTCAAGTTAGCTCGGCCCACGTTGTCATAGGTACGCTCGGCGGCATTCAGGACCAGTTCCATAGGCATCTGATATTCTTCCAGGAAACGGCGGAAATAGATCAGCTGTTCGTCGGTAGGTTCCAGCCGGCTTTCGTGAAGAGCGCGCAGGATGGGGCGCCATTTGGTAAAGGTAGCCACATGGTCTTTTGCCTGGTCGACGGTCTTTATACCGTGGTCGGACCAGTCCTGAGCGACTTTTTCGATATAGCGCAGCTCCCGGTGGCCGTTGGACGCACAGTAGGACAGCATATAAAGGATCACGTCGCAGGGCAGGCGGTAATAATCATAAAAACTGAAAAGAGTGGACAGGTTGGCGGAGCTGACCGGACCTCCCAGGATCTTCTGGGATTCTTCAAACAGATGGGCGATCTTGGGATCGTTTTTATAGCAGGCCATCTCTTCGGGAGAGTAGGTAGGCTTCTGTTCGACCCGGATGATCTTGCTGTCCGCCCCCTGGACAGATGCGGAAGCCTCCCGGTCCGGCAGAGGTTCCTGTCCCTTGGGCGGCACCGAAGCATGAGAAGCAAATAATACAGACCAGTTGTCGGAGGAAGGATCATGGACCAGGGTCAGCAGGTCTTTTTCATCCCAGTACTGCAGGGCCTTGAGCACATCGGATTCCAGAATGTCCAGTTTTTCCGCTACGCTTGCGAAAGTAAAATCTTCCAGCTTTTTCTGATAGGCATACAGAACATACAGATACACCTTGATCATGGTGGCGGAAGCCGAAAGCATTTTATCCGTGATAAAGGAGTCCGGAACAGGTGTCGTAAACTGAGAATCGATGGGAGTAAACGAAAGATGTGCCATAGTTGGTCATGTCCTTGTCCAAAAAAATTGACCGCTGAAGCCTCTGTCGGAAGGCGGGACACCGAACATACAGGCGGCTTTTGGTCTTGTCTGTATTATAAACAGGGAGACTTTAAATGAAAAGAGGAGGGAAATCCACAAGACCGAACAAACGGACCAGGGGGGGACGATTGTGGATAACTTGCCTCGGATGGGCCGAATCGTTAAGAATAAAGCATTTAAAAGGGGGGTAACTGGTCCGAGTTATCCCCCATTTTCGAAAAGTTATGCCCCGATTGTGAACAAGTGTTCGACAGCCGGAATTGTGGATAATGTGGATTACTTTTCCGATAACATGGAATGTGCCACATCTACGATGGTTCCGGCCCCCATAGTTATCAACAGGTCCTTGGGGGAAATATTTTTTTCCAAAAAGTTTTTGATCTCATCGAACGTGGGGAAGTAGTAAGCGTCCTTGCCTCGTTCGCGAAGAGCATCGGCCAGCATCTTCGACGAAACGACACCTGTGTCGACTTCACGCGCCGCATAGATGTCCGCCAGCACGATATGATCCGCCATAGAAAGGGCGTCGACAAAATCATCGAAGAAGTTGATGGTGCGGCTGTAGGTATGGGGCTGGAAAGCGACCCACAGGTCCTTCATAGGGATCTCGCGGGCGGCCTTCAGGGTCGCCTTGATCTCGGACGGATGATGAGCGTAATCGTCAACGATGGCAGTCCCGTGCCAGCTGCCCAGGTACTCGAACCTTTTTTTGGTCGCCTTATAGCCGGCAACGCCCTGTTGGATGGCTTCGAAGGGAATGCCGTCGTATATAGCAGCCATAATGGCGCACAGGCAGTCGTAGATCAGGTGTCGGCCGGGTACATACAGGTCGACCTGACCCAGATCCTGACCCTGATATACGACGTGGAAAGAGGAACCAAGGCCCGTCTCGTGGCGCACGATATCTATAGCGTAAATGTCGGAAGGACCGTCCACCGATACGGTGAAGATATGGTCCGTTACGGTCTTGAAATGTTCTTTCAGCTGTGGTGACGTGATCAGGACACCTCCCGGTCTCATGGTGCTGACATATTTGTCGAAGGAGGCCAGTTCATTTTCGAAGGTCTTGAAATAGTCCAGATGCTCCGGCTCTATGTTGGTGATGATGTTGATGACGGGATGAAAATCCAGGAAACTGTCATGGTATTCGCAAGCCTCGATCAGCATATGATCACCCTTGCCGACCCGATAGTTGGTGTTGGTGGATGCCAGGACGCCGCCGATGGAAAAGGAAGGATCCTTGCCGGCAGCCATCAAAATGCAGGCCAGGATCGAGCTGGTGCTGGTCTTGCCGTGAGTCCCGGCAACGGCTATGGGGATACGGGATTCATTCAAAAGTTCTCCCAGCATGACCGAACGCTCGATGACACGCGGGCAGACGGCGCGGGCTGCGATCAGTTCCTCGTTGTCGTCGTGGATGGCCGCAGTGTATACGACCGTATCGATGTCCGAGGTGATATTGGAAGCTTTCTGGCCGATGGCGACCGGTATCCCTGCTTTTTCAAGAGCCCGGACCATTTCATTTTCGGAACGGTCGGAACCGGTGACTATATAGCCGCGGCTTTTAAGGATCATAGCGATACCGCTCATGCTGATACCGCCTATACCGATAAAATGATAATGTTTCATAAGTGTATATCTTTCCGTCTGCAAAGCTTGCGCAGACTTTCAAAAATCATTTTATTATAGCATACGAGGAAAGAAATTTCAGCACCGGATTTGCCAATAGGCTCTCGGAATGATACAATAAGAATCCATATTAATTGCAACGAAGCAGAATATAAAGGAAACACCTATGTATCTTATAGCAGGTCTGGGCAACCCGGATGCCAAATATGCCGATACCCGCCACAACACCGGTTTTCATGTGGCTCTTTATTTACACGATCAGATGAAATTCCCTCCGGAGAGGGAGAAATTCCAGGCTCTGGTATCCAAGGGGACCATAGGGGGCACGGACGTAATCATCGTCCGTCCTTTGACCTATATGAATTCCAGCGGCATCGCGGTCCGGCAGGCGGCGGATTTTTATAAGATCGGACCCGACCATATCCTGATCATTTACGACGATATCGATTTGGATGTCGGTGCCATCCGTATCCGCAAAAACGGTTCGGCCGGCGGCCACAACGGTATGAAAAGTATTATCCAATATCTGGGGACCGATCGGTTCCCCCGCATCCGTGTGGGGGTGGGGGCCAAACCGGAAGGCTGGGACCTGGCCGACCATGTCCTGTCCGGTTTCAGCCGGGAGGAAGCGGCCCTGATGGACAAGGCCGTCGAAACGGCCGCCAAAGCCGCCGAGTGCATCGTGACCGACGGGATCGACAAGGCCATGAACCTGTATAACACCAAGCACCGCAAATAAAGAAACTTTTTCAGCAGAAAGGAAGCTCTATGAAAGGATTGTTCGAACCTATCCGTCAGACGGCCTGGTATCAGAAAGCCCTGACGGACCTTAGGGAAAAGAAACCTTTTCTGATCTATGGGGCGGGGGAGTCTGTCCAGGACCATCTGGCCGCTTCTTTTTCCTATGCAACGGGCCGTCCCCTGCTGATCGTTGCCGCCAATGAAGTCAAAGCCAAAGAGATCTTCAGCGAGATGAAATTTTATGACTCCGACGGCACCTATTATATCGCCTCCAAAGACCTGCTTTTTTCCAGCGCGGACTCGCAGGGCCTGGCGGTGGCGGATAACCGGGCAAAGGGACTGAGGGCCATCTATGAAAAAACAGCCCGCACGGTCGTTTTATCGGTGGATTGTCTGTTCGAGCGCCTGGCTCCCGGTAAGGTATGGCAGCAGTCTGTCCTGACTATCAGCCAGGATACCGAGTTGGACGAAGATGACCTTTTTCAGCGCCTTGCCGACATGGGCTATGAGCGGGTCGAGCAGGTAGAATCGCCCGGCCAGGCAGCCATTCGGGGAGGTATTGTCGATATTTATCCCATCGGTGATGACACGGCTGTCCGCATCGAGCTGTGGGGAGACGAGATCGACCATATGTCCCGGATGGACCCGGATACCCAGCGAAGTATTGGAGACGCGGTCGATAAGGTCATGATCTACCCGGTGACCGAGATCCCCATTAAAGAAGATGTCCGCAGGACCGGCATCGACAGGATCCGCAAGGGGCTGGAAGAGGGACTGAAAAAGCTTCAAAAAGAGGGCATGACTGAGGAAGCGGACCATCTGAGGCAGATGACGGAGCGCACCATCGAGAAGCTGGAAACCAATCGTCCGGTCGATCTGGACAACTATGTTACCCTGTTTTATCCGGATTCGGGCACCATCCTTGATTATATAGACCCTGACAGCATCGTTGTGCTGACGGAGCCGGTCCGCATCAAAGAGAGGATGGAATCGTTGACCGACCAGCTCAGCCTCAGCGTAGCCGAGCGTTTGAAAAAAGGCTATCTGTTTGCCGAGCAGCAGGACATGTTTCCGACAAAAGCGGAGATCCAAAAAGGGCTGACTTCTTTTGCCCGCGCTTCCCTGTGCGGCATTCTGGGCAGCGGAGACGATTATTTCCCTGTTCAGGACATCATCGCGATCCAGAGCCAGTCCATCAACGTGCTGGACGGGTCGGGCAGCGCTCTGCTGGATGAATTGAAAGGCAACCGCCGCGCCAATATGCGGACGGTCATCCTGATGGACAGCACCACCAAGGCCCAGCGCCTGTCGGAGATGCTGAAAGAAGACGGCCTGGACGCTTCCTTCCGGGGCAGCCTGGACGAAGAGATCCGGCCCGGCCAGATCGTGACGGCCCGGGGAGCTCTTTTGCACGGTTTTTCCTATCCGGACGCGGGGCTGGCCGTTCTGTCCATGGACGAACTGACCGAGAAGGGACGACGGGTCTCCAAACGGCGTAAAAAGTTCACCGGAGGGCAGGTCCTTAAAAGCTACGACGACATCAAAGTCGGGGACTATGTGGTACATGAGAACCACGGCGTCGGTATTTACAACGGCATCGTTCAGATGAGCGACGGGGATACCAAACGCGATTATTTCAAGATCACTTATAAAGATAACGGCATTTTGTATGTTCCCACGACTTCGCTGGATATGCTGCAGAAATATGTGGCCGGAGAAGGTGCCTCGCCCAAACTCAACGACTTGAACGGCAAAGACTGGGAGCGCACCAAAGCCAAGGTCCGGGCCGGGGTCGCCAAGCTGGCGGAGGATCTGGTAAAGCTCTATGCCGAACGGCAGAGCCGGCCGGGCTATGCTTTCAGTAAGGACACGGTTTTCCAAAGAGAGTTCGAGGAATCCTTCCCCTACGAGGAGACAGAAGATCAGCTCAAGGCCATCGAAGAGACCAAGCGGGATATGGAAAGCCCGCACATCATGGACCGTCTGATCTGCGGGGATGTAGGCTACGGTAAGACCGAAGTGGCCCTCCGGGCCGCCTTCAAGGCCGTGCAGGACTCCAAACAGGTGGCTCTGATGGCGCCTACTACCATTCTGGCCCAGCAGCACTATAATACCTTCACCAGACGGATGAAAGATATGCCGGTCAATATCGGTATCCTTTCCCGTTTCAACACCCCAAAGCAGACAAAAGACGTGCTGACCAGACTGTCTTCGGGCGAACTGGATATCGTGATTGGCACCCACAGCCTGCTTGGGAAAAATGTCAGATTCAAAGACCTGGGCCTGCTTATCATCGATGAAGAGCAGCGGTTCGGAGTCGGCCATAAAGAGAAGATCAAAGCTCTGAAAAAAGATGTGGACGTGCTGACCCTGACGGCAACGCCTATCCCCAGGACCTTACATATGAGCCTGACAGGCATGAGGGACATGAGTCTTTTAAACGAAGCCCCCATGGACCGGCATCCTGTCCAGACCTATGTCATGGAGCAGGATGACCAGATGATCCGGGAGGCCATCTACCGGGAGCTGGCCCGCAGCGGCCAGGTCTTTTATCTGCACAACCGGGTCAATTCCATCGCTGCCTGCGCGGCCCGCATCCAACAGCTGGTGCCTGAGGCCAGGGTCGTTATGGCCCACGGCCAGATGCCGGAGCGGGAGCTGGAAAATATCATGATGCAGTTCGTCGAAGGCAATGCCGATGTACTGGTCTGCACGACCATTATCGAGACCGGCCTGGATATTCCCAATGCCAACACTATCATTGTTGAAAACGCGGATACCATGGGCCTGGCCCAGCTTTACCAGCTGAGGGGCCGTGTAGGGCGCTCGACCCGTATGGCTTACGCTTACTTTTTGTATCAGCAGGGAAAGGTGCTGACCGAAGACGCCCAGAATCGTCTGGAGGCCCTGGGAGAGCTGACCGGTTTCGGAAGCGGATACAAGATCGCTTTGCAGGATCTGAAGATCCGGGGGGCCGGCAATGTGCTGGGGCCCGAACAGCACGGCCATATGGGAGCGGTCGGCTACGAAATGTATACCAAGATGCTGCAGGAGGCCATCAGCAAAGCGGGCGGCGCAAGCCCTTCCTCGGCATCCGCGCCGGATGCCATGCCCGAATTCGAGACGACCATCCACATCGCGGCCGACGCTTACCTGCCTTCCTCCTATATACCCAGCGAAAAGCAGAAGATGGAGACCTACAAAAAGATCGCCGACATAAAAAACGAAGAACAGTACAGCGATATGCTGGATGAAATGGTCGACCGCTTCGGGGATCCCCCGCGCCAGGTGACGAATCTGCTTACTATTTCGCTGATCAAAGCCATTGTCCAAAGCTTCGGGACCGACCAGCTGGATTACTATCACGACCAGAATACAGCCTATCTGTCGCTGCGCCTTCGGGACGATGCCCCGATCGACCTGGAAAAGCTGCGTATCTTTCTGGGTCAGAAGAAGGGGGCCGCTCATCTGAAAACCGATAAGGGTCATCAGACTCTGGTCGTACGCCTGGAAAAAAGCTCGAAAGAAAGGATCATGCTGCAGCATATCCTGGACGCTGTCAAGGAGATAGCCAAATTGAAAAGAGGCGGAGCGGCATGAAGACCGGGAACCGCAAAAATAAAAGGAAAAACGCCCGGTGGATCTCCCGCTGCTTTCTGGCTATCCTTCTGATCATATTGATGGTAGTTACTACTGTATCCGGCAGCCGCCAGGAGGAAGATGACGTCGTTTTAAAAGTAAACGGCCAGTTCGTCCATGCCAATGAAGCTCTCGTTTACTGGAAGCTGGTCCAGAAAAGCTTTGTCCGCATCGGCAGCGACCGGGTCTGGGACCTGGACATGATGGGGATGGATGCCAGACAGACCGCCGTCGACCGTACCCTGGCTTCGATCATCCGTGTAAAAACAGCGCAGGAGGATGTAGGTGAAGTCACGGAAACCGATGTCGTCAAGATCGAACAGACCGTAGATCAGCTGCAGCAGGATCTGGGCACCCTCTATATGCAGAAAAACGGCATCGACCGGTCTCTTCTGGAAACGGTCATCACGGAAAATTACCTGGTCAGCCGCTACGAGGAAAACGCCAACTTCAGGACGTCTGATTTTGATGAGGAGATCAGTCAGAACCTGGAAGAGAAGTTCGGAGCCTATGATAGCTACGATAAAGAAGATTATCTGAAGACGGCTATCATCCGTCCCCTGATGTTTTATACGGGACAGTGGTCTGACGATACCTGGACATCTTATCCGGACGCTCAGAAAGAGCAGATCTATAACAAGGTGCAGGCCCTTCGCCAGAGGCTGGACACGGACAATTTCTCAACCTTGGGGGCCCAGGCGGACGAAACGACGGTCGAGAACGATCCGGCCCTTACCGAGGGAGCCGTCACCAGCGATTACATGCAGTATGGGGACGTCTATAAAGGGCAGATGGACCCGCAGGCCGCAGACGTTATCTTTTCAACCAAGATAGGGGAGATAACCCCGGTCATAGAGACGTCCTACGGTTATATGATCGCTTATGTGACCGGTTTCAGAGAGCCCGGATCGGATGATCTGATCACTTATAAGCGTCAGCTGAAACAGGCCCGCTACCGCTATCGGCTGGATCTTCTGGACAGCCTCAAGGAGCAGAGACTGGAGGAAGAGTGGGAACGGCTGGAAAACGAGGCGGATATCGAGTCTTATCCGGACAAGCTGTCCCGTTATATCAAAGATGCGGAGTAAATTGGCAAAGAAGGCTCTGACAGCTTGACATTGCTATTTTAGTGACGTAAAATAAAACCGTACGTAAACCTAAACTATACTGTTATTTAGGAGGTTGATTCCAATGGTTCGTGTTGCAATTAACGGCTTCGGCCGCATTGGCCGTCTTGCATTCAGACAGATGTATGATGCAGAAGGCTATGATGTAGTAGCGATCAACGATCTGACCAGCCCCGCTATGCTGGCAAACCTGCTGAAATATGATACCGCACAGGGTTCTTTCTGCGGACGTATCGGTGAGAACAAACACACCGTTACTTCTACCGAAGACTCTATCGTAGTTGACGGCAAACCGATCCGTATCTACGCGATCAAAGACGCTAACGAGTGCCCCTGGAAAGAGCTTGATGTCGATGTAGTTCTTGAGTGCACCGGTTTCTACACCAAGAAAGACAAGGCTATGGCTCATATCAATGCCGGAGCTAAGAAAGTCGTTATTTCCGCTCCTGCCGGCAATGACCTGAAGACCATCGTTTACAGCGTTAACGAGAAGACCCTGACTCCTGAAGATCAGATCATCTCTGCTGCATCCTGCACTACCAACTGCCTGGCTCCTATGGCCAACGTTCTGAACAAGACTTATCCGATCGTTTCCGGTATTATGTGCACCGTACATGCTTACACCGGCGACCAGATGATCCTTGACGGCCCGCACAGAAAAGGCGACCTTCGTCGTGCTCGTGCCGGCGCTGCCAACATCACTCCCGCTTCTTCCGGTGCTGCTAAAGCAATCGGCCTGGTTCTGCCTGAACTGAACGGCAAACTGATCGGCGCAGCTCAGCGTGTTCCGGTTACCACCGGTTCCACCACGCTGCTGATCGCAGTCGTTAAAGGAACGGACGTTACCAAAGAGAGCATCAATGCCGCTATGAAAGCAGCTGCTAACGAGTCCTTCGGCTACAACGAAGACCCGATCGTATCTTCCGATGTTATCGGTATGCGCTACGGTTCTCTGTTCGATGCTACTCAGACCATGGCTACCAAGATCGACGACGACACCTATCAGGTACAGGTTGTTGCATGGTATGATAACGAGAACTCTTACACCAGCCAGATGGTTCGTACCATCAAATATTTCGCAGAGCTTAAGTAATTGATCCCTCTCGAATAACAAAACATAACCTAAAGGGGCTGACGGCCATGTGCCGCCGGCCCCTTTTTCAATCCTGACCGTGGGCCTTGCCGATGGTCAGGATTATCGATTTGTCTTGAGCAAACATCCGGCCTCCGTGTTATAATAAAACAAACTGTATTGTGAGGTTTAGTTATGGCAGAATTGATCAGTCAGAAAATGCGGACATTATCTCCTGAAATGGATCCGCTTCGTCTGGGTACGGGCTGGAAACCGGAAGAGTTGGGCCTGCCCCAGATCATTATTGAGTCGACTTTTGGTGATTCCCATCCGGGCAGCGGTCATCTGGATAAGCTGGTAGAAAAGGCCCGCCAGGGCATTAAGGATGCAAACGGCCACGGAGCCCGTTATTTTACTACCGATATCTGCGACGGCGAAAGCCAGGGTACCGACGGTATCAACTACAGCCTGGCCAGCCGTGAAATGATCGCCAATATGATCGAGATCCATGCCAATGCGACTCCTTTTGACGGCGGTGTCTTTATTTCCAGCTGCGATAAGGGGATGCCGGGCAACCTGATCGGTATGGCCCGGGTCAACATCCCTTCCATCATGGTCACCGGAGGCACCATGAGTGCCGGGCCGGATCTTCTGACCCTGGAACAGCTGGGTATGTACAGCGCCAAATATGAACGCGGCGAGATCGATGAAGATAAATTCAACTGGGCCAAACAGAATGCCTGCCCCAGCTGCGGAGCCTGCTCCTTTATCGGGACTGCTTCGACCATGCAGATCATGGCGGAAGCCCTGGGTCTGACCCTGCCGGGCAGTGCTCTTCTGCCGGCGGAAAGCCCGGATCTGTTGGATTATGCTTACCGGGCCGGCAAACGGTCGGTCGAACTGGCCAAAGAAGGCCTGAAGCCCAGCGACATCGTGACCGCCAAGAGCTTTGAAAATGCCATCCTGGTCCACGCCGCCATTTCCGGTTCCACCAATGCTCTGCTGCATATACCGGCCATCGCCCATGAATACGGCATTACCATTACGGGTGAAGACTTCGACCGTCTGCACCGGGGAGCCCTGTACCTTCTGGATGTACGCCCGGCCGGTCGCTGGCCCGCTGAGTTCTTCTATTATGCCGGCGGCGTTCCGCGCATCATGGAAGAAATCAAAGACGTGCTTAATCTGGACGTTATGACTGTTACCGGCAAGACATTGGGCGAAAACTTGGAAGAGTTGAAAAAGAACGGTTTTTATGAAAAATGTCAGAGCTGGCTGGACAAGGCCAATCAAAAGTACGGGCTGGATCTGAAACGGGAGGATATCATCCGGTCCAAGGATCATCCCATCGGAAACAAAGGCAGCATTGCTATTTTGAAAGGCAACCTGGCTCCCGAAGGGGCTGTTATCAAACATACGGCCTGCCCCAAAGAGATGTTCAAGGCAGTCCTGAGGGCCCGTCCCTTCGACAGTGAGGAGGAGTGCCTTGACGCCGTCCTTCATCATAAGGTTCAAAAGGGAGACGCCGTCTTCATCCGTTATGAAGGACCCAAGGGCTCCGGTATGCCGGAGATGTTCTATACTTCCGAGGCCATCAGTTCCGATCCGGAACTGGGCCGCGCCATTGCCCTGATCACGGACGGCCGCTTCTCCGGGGCTTCTACCGGACCGGTCATCGGCCACTGCTCACCGGAAGCCCAGGCCGGCGGTCCCATTGCTCTGGTTGAAGAAGGCGACCTGATCGAAATCGACATTGAGAAGCGCAAATTAGCCATCGTAGGGATTGCCGGTAAACGCATGAGCGAGGACGAGGTCAACAAGGTTCTGGAGGAACGGAAGAAAAACTGGAAACCTAAGACGCCTAAATATACCAAGGGTGTGCTGAGGATGTTCAGTCTGCATGCACAAAGTCCTATGAAAGGCGCTTATCTGGATTATTAAGGATATCGGTCAAAAGGAGGAATCTTTCGTGGTTCGCTATACCGTACGGACGGCCTGGTTCATGGTCAAGGCTTTTTTCAAAGCCCGCCGTGTCGAGAAGAAGACCAAGGATCTGCCCGAAAAAGAACGATGGCAAAAGGCGTATGAGTTTTTACGACCTGAGTGTGCCGATCTTTTGAAGACGACCGGTTCCCGGGTCATTTACCACGGCTTGGAGAACCTGCCGGACAAGCCGGGCGCCTTGTTTGTGGGCAACCATACCAGCATCCTGGATATCCCTGCTCTGATCAGTGTGATGGAATTTCCGACGGCCTTCGTGTCCAAAAAGGAACTGGATAATACCCCCATGGTCGGAAAACTGCTGAAACTGATCGGCTGCGTGTCGCTGGACCGACAGAACATCCGCCAGGCACTGGAAGCGGTCAAAGAAGCTTCGGAAAGGCTTCAGCAGGGAATCAACATGGTCGTCTTTCCGGAAGGCACCCGCAGCAAAACGGGACAGATCGGGGAGTTCAAAAAAGGCAGCATCCGTATCGCTACGGCAGTCGGTGCACCGGTCGTTCCCTTCCGCATCGAAGGGCTCAGAGGTGTACTGGAAGGCAATAAAGGCATTCAAATAGAGCCCAGAGAAGTCCATATCTATTTTGGAAAGCCGATCGAGGTTGCCGGTATGACAAGGCAGGAACAAAAGAAACTGGCCGACGACATGCGCCGGATCGTGGTTGACCTTACCTGAATTTTACGATAGAATTACTCATATTTTTCTTTTTTCCGCTCTTCGACGACCCTTGTCATCTGCAGCCGCACAGGCGGATTTCGTGACCAGAAAGATGTGAGCTTTATGACAAAAGACATGACACAGGGGTCGCCCCTGAAGCTGATCCTGCAGTTTGCTCTGCCGCTTCTGTTCGGTAACTTATTTCAGCAGGCTTATAACATGGTGGATGCTGCCATCGTTGGCCAGTATCTGGGTTCCAATGCGCTGGCCAGCGTGGGTGTCTCGTCCAGTATCCAGTTTTTGGTTATCGGTTTCTGCCTGGGTATTTGCACGGGCTTTGCAGTCCCGGTCGCTCAGGCTTTCGGAGCCAAAGACATGGATCATCTGCGTCAATATATTTATATAGGGTTTATCCTGACGGCTCTGATTGCGGCTGGGGTCACGGCCTTGACAGCCAGTCTGACGCCCCAGATCCTGCACCTTCTTAAAACTCCGGATGAAATTTTTCATGGGGCCTGGCAGTATTTGTTTATCATCTTTCTGGGGATCCCTTTCACCATGCTCTATAACCTGTGTTCGGGCATTCTCAGAGCGGTTGGAGACAGCCGGACGCCTTTCCTGTTTCTGGTGCTGTCGTCCATCCTGAATATCGTCCTGGACCTGTTTACCATTATCCTCCTCAAGTGGGGCGTGGCCGGTGCGGCCATTGCGACGATTTTCAGCCAGGCGGTGTCCGGTGTCTTATGTCTGATCCTGATGCTGAGACGGTTTACCTATCTGATGCCTACCAAAGAGAACCGGGTCTGGAACCAGGCTATGGCAAGAAGGCTTTTGACCATGGGTGTCCCCATGGGTCTGCAGTTCTCCATTACGGCCATCGGCAGCATGGTCATGCAGGGGGCCAACAACTCCCTGGGTACGGTCTATGTATCGGCCTTTGCCAGCGCTATGAAGATCAAACAGTTCTGCATGTGTCCTTTTGATGCCTTGTCGACGGGAGTTTCCACTTTTGCCAGCCAGAATTACGGAGCAGGGCAGAAGAAGAGGATCCGTGTGGGCTTAAAACAGGGAGTGCTGGTCGGGGTTCTGTACGGAGCGGCCATCGGTCTGGTAATGATCTTTTTCGGCCGTTATATGTCCATGCTTTTTATTCCAAGGACTGATATCAAGGTGCTGGATGCGTCCGCACAATATGTGGCCTGTGTAGGCTCCTGCTTCTGGATGCTGGGCATCCTGAATGTTGTCCGTCTGACGGTACAGGGTCTTGGTTATTCAGGCCGGGCTATCTTTTCCGGTGTTTTTGAAATGTTCGCCCGGTCGCTGATGGGTATTTTTGCCGTGCCGGTATTCAAATTCTGGGGCATCTGCTTCAGTGATCAAGTGGCCTGGGTCGCGGCTATCTGCTATATCGTACCGACCATGTTCTATGTCCTGAAAAGGGTCGATAAGGTCGATTACAAAGCCGTTGAGTAAAATAGATGGTAATATTACATATTAGGAGGAATGTTCATGAGCAAAGCGGAAGAACGTAATTTTGCAGGAGTCTTGTTCAATCCGGGAAATCCGGAACTGAAAGCGATCAAACTGCGTCAGCATGATCTGAACCTGGCATATAACCAGCTTCTGGAAGAGGAAAGTGAAAAGCGCAGTGCTATGATCAAAGATATGCTGGCAGAGGTAGGAGAGGGGACCTTCTTCCAGGGACCCATCTTTTTCCATTACGGCAAGCATATCAAAGTAGGAAGTCATGTTTTCGTCAATTTTAATTTTACCGTCCAGGATGATACCTGGGTCACCATTGGCGACCATTGCGATTTTGGACCGAATGTAACGATCGTGACTCCTGTTCATCCTTTGCGCTATCAGGAACGGCTGGCTATGCGCAATGAAAAGGGTGAGATCAGCCGCCTTTGCTATGCAAAGCCGGTCCATATCGGAAGCAACTGCTGGTTTGGTGCCAATGTGACTGTCTGCCCCGGTGTTACGATCGGTGACGGCTGCGTGATCGGAGCCGGTGCGGTCGTTACCCGTGATATTCCCGCAAACAGTTTTGCGGCCGGTGTACCCGCCAAAGTGATTCGTACGATCACCGAAGCGGACAGCATGGCTAACCTGCCTGAACACCTGGGCGGATGTGCACCGCTGACAGAAGAAGAGTATCAGGCCGGGGTAGGGATGAAAGACTAAGGGAAAATACATTTGAAGGCAGAAAACGACCGCTGAAACATCAGTTTCAGCGGTCGTTGTATAATCTGGTAAAATTTTTTAGATCGCTGAAATATTCTTTCATAGCTTCATTGTCCAAGTAAGCACCGCTGTTCTCCTGACGCAGAATTAAATTTGCCTTGTTGAGAGTGTATTGCTTTATATCTGCACAGACAACAGGATATTTGTCTTTAAAAGAAAAGTATAGCTCTGAGTATCCTTCTATAAGGTCTTTTTCCTGTTTAAAACTATTCGTATGTGTAATACTATTTTTTCTTTGTCTATAAAAATAACCGACATAGGGGATTATGACGAGTCTTTGAGATCTGTCTATTACCTGTGGCATAAATGTAATAGATTCATAGGTTCTTCCTATAGGAAATTGGAGGTTTTGCAATAGTTCTCTCCTGATTAGACATTGACTCACTCCAAGTATCATGGAGGTTAGCATATAATTTTCCCATATATCTTTTGTTAATAATACTTGATGTCCGCATGTCACCTTTTTATCTTGACTCAAGATATTCCCATTTTCATCGGTATATTTTAACTGACATACTGCTATAACTGCCTTGTTCGATAGGATAGCTTCCATCAAATTTTCCAAGCATTTAGGGGCTATATAGTCATCTGCATCAATGAACATAACATACTTTCCTGTCGAATGAAAGATGCCTATATTTCTAGCAACCGATATCCCCCTATGTGAAATCGAATATCCCTTAATTCTTTTATCTTTTAAAACGTTTTCTTCGATGATATAACTTGTTCGATCGGATGAACCATCATCAACGGCTATGATTTCCCAATTTTCATATGATTGATGTAAGATGCTTGTAAAGCAGACCTGCAAATATTTCTCCACATCATAACATGGAATAATCAAAGATATCAATTGACCCATATTATTTCACATACTTTTCCGCTTGTTTTTTGAACATGTCGTAATACTTGCCATTCTTTTCCATTAATTCATCGTGAGTCCCTTCTTCAATGATCCTTCCTTTATCCATTACGATTATGCGGTCCATATCACGCACAGTGGAAAGCCTGTGTGCAATCGATATTGTTGTTGTGTTCTTAGTTTTCTCCATCAATAGTTTGGTAAACTGATATTCCGAGATCGGATCCAAAGCACTGGATGCTTCGTCTAAGATCAATAATCCAAATGGCTTTGTTAATACACGAGCAAGAGCAATCCTTTGTACCTGACCACCGGAAAGAATGATCCCATTATCGTCAAATTCCCTTGTCATTGTTTTGGTGAGTTTTTCTTGGTTGGCTAGATTAGACAAACCACATTCTGCTAAAGTAGAAAGGACATCCTTATCCGATTGATCCGAATATAAATTGATGTTATCTTTCAAAGATAAAGAATATAGGTTAGTATCTTGAAAAACAACACCTACTTTTTCCCTATATTTTTTGACATTATAATTCGTCAGTTGTTTCCCGTTGACAAGTATACTTCCTTGACTGGGATCATATAGACGAAGCAGCAGTTTAACCAATGTCGATTTTCCTACACCATTTTCGCCAACGATTGCGATATGCTCTCCTGCTTTTATATGAAGGTTCAGGTCACTCATAGTAAACGCGGAATTGGAATAAGAAAAGGTCAGATGAGTAATATCAACAGAAAAGGGTCCTTGGTCCGGTACACTTCCTTGGTTACTTTTTTCAATCAGAGAAGGATATTCATAGAATTTAAAAATGCGCTTTGCATAATCATTTAATTTGATCCCATTCTGAAACAGGGTAAAAAAAGAATATAAACTATCATCCAGTCGATCTACCGCTAGCATAATCGTAATATATTCGGCTGCATTAGCAATATTACCATTAATAAACTGCATGACTACCAATATGATGATCCCCGTATAAAACAGCCGATACACTAGATCAACATAAACCAGCCAGAAACATTTTATTTTCCCATATTTTTTTATCACATCTTCTTTTTGCGATAATTCTGTTGTGAAACCATAAATAATTTTTTTAAACAGATTTGTACACCGTAAGTCCTGGGCAAAATCCTTCATATAAAAAATACGATGGAAATATTTTAATTTTCTATCTGATTTAAGGAGTTCTCCATCTTCCTCTACATCAATCTTATTATATTTGACGAATCCTATCATTCGAAACAAAGATGCGATGACCGCCAGCAAAATAACCCATGGACTTATTGTCGCTAGTAAAGTTACCAAAGATACGATAACCAGAAAACACGAAACGATTTCGTTGATCAGCTCAAAGGCTTCTTGGGATTTTTCAGATTGTTTCTCGATAACCCATGTATACTTTTCATAATAGTCCGGATCATCTACGTATCGATAATCCGTGGCAATGACTTTTCGATAGATATGCTCCTTGATTTGTCCATCGATCTGAACAAGGGCTTTATCACGAATCAAGGAATTAAAAAAGCTCTCATAAACGGGGATTACCGTCATTAACAGTTGAAAAACCAATACGATTTTAACTACCTGTTTTACCCCTTTTTCGTCAACCAGTGCCTGTACGATATTTTGGGGAAATATTACTACCAGGAAACGAATAATCGGGACAAATACGATCCATAATAATAAAGTACCAAATAAAAAAATTTTGTTGGAATGCAAATATGGTTCATATAATTTGAGAATCGGAAGTCTTTCAGCTATCGACTTTTTATTCTTCAATTAAACCAACTCCCCTCAGCGCATCAACAAATCTTATTTAAATTTCAATAAATATTTTGCATAATTACATTTTTACATTTCATATTGTAAATTGTCTCAAAAAAATGTCAAGAAAAAAGTGCGCATAAGGGAAGATAGGGATGATTCCGGAACGGAAGAACCGCTTGTCCGGACGCTAAGGTCCGCTCAAGTGATTTTCGTTTATCAGTTACTTTACCTCTGTCGGATCTGGTCCATAAATTTTATCGCAGAGAGGTCTTGGAAAGGTTCTTTGCTTCGTCTTCTGCCAGGCAGTTTGACAGCCCTTCACCGAAGATCAGTAGAGTTAGAAAAATTATTTTGGAGTTTCATTTCCAAAGCTCTTCGATTTTCTGTAAAGATCTGCCCACGATGAGCATTGACCCCCGACGGGTGCGGCAGTCCGCGAAGAACAAGATGCTGATACTCCGGGTAAATGGTAAGAAAAGCGGTTTCGACAGCTTTACCAAGAGGGATGATCAATTTCAGATCCGGCATGGCGGCAAGTTCAGAGGTAAAAGAATTTCGAATGAATGAAGTAAGGTAAGGGTCGCCAAGCATGGACGGAGAGGTTCCGCCGTAATTGATCAATTGTCCGTTATGTTTCCGAAAGACTGGGTATTTAAGAAGAGATGTAGTACCCAAGAGACGGTCATGTTCATTAAATAGAGAGGCAGAATCCGGAATCGACAGATAAGCCGGCAGCCCTAATTGATCGAGCATATCCATCAGGTTCCTGCGCATAGGACCGGCAAAACGGGAGCGAACCTTGGCCAGGTGACAAAGCATTTGGGGCGAAGCGTCCGGATCCTTATGCAGAACATCGAGCAGCGTCCGGTAGGCAGTCCTGGTCTGAGAAAAGCCAGGTGTGATCCCGATGATCAAAATGACAGCATCCGGATTCATATCATCGTTATGAGGCGCATAATACATAGCGTAACGGTCGGTATCGGTAAGGCAGAGATTTCGAGTCAGAAGGTTATCTTTGGTAAGGTCGTTCGAAGCACCTGCCGAAAGAAAAGAAGACTTGATAACGGGAAGAAATTCATCGATATGATTGACAGGTGTCAGCATGGCAGCCTCCCGGAAGTATAATCGATACGATGCTGATTATTATTTTAACAGATTGCAATGTTTTTTTCGATGGCACCCGGAGAATAAAAACATGGACAAGAAAGCCGCTTGGGTGTAGAGTTAAAAGCTGTAGTGATCGGCTAAGGAGTGCGTAAGTGCGCAGAAGACCGAATGCTCAGGCCCGGGCGGAGGACAGTATGAGAAAAAGTAAATCAATCAGCATAAAGCAAAAACGGAATCTGATCATTTTCAGTTTGATGGACAGCCTGTTTTGGGCCTATTATTCTGTTTTTGCCGGTTTTCTGACCACCTATTTTTTACAGAAAGGCATGTCCAACTCTATGCTGGGCGTGGATATGTCCCTGTACATGGCCTTTTCTTTTATCGGTTCCTTCGCGATCGGAGCCCTTTGTGATAAAAGGCGGACCAACCGCAGAGTGTTCCTGCCCTTTTTTATCAGTACCCTCCTGTTAGGACTGGCCTGCTACTTTTTGGCCTCGCGCAGTATCGTGCTGACTTTTATTTTGTATCCGCTGATCGGTGTCTCCTTTACTGCCTTAGGCGCAAGTCTGGACACCTGGATGCTAAGAGCTTTCTGCCAGGACAGCAGCCTCTATGGCAAAGCGCGCGGGATCGGATCAGCCGGTTACGCAGTGGCTTCGTTGATCTTAGGTCAGCTGATCAACCGCTGGGGCTTCGGAATGATCCCTGCTGCAACGATCCTGCTGGGCTGCCTTGATTTTCTGCTGGTTCTGTTTACCAAAGAAGTACCGTTTGAAGAAAAAACAAGCGTCGGGGCAGATGCGGCTGCAGATAATAGAGTGGATTTCAAGCAGCTTTTTACGAACAGACCTTTTATGGTCATGCTGCTGATCATCTTTTTTATCGGTCTTGCCAACACGCCGATCACCAACCTGAAAATGGTGTTTCTGAAAAATGTAGGCGGGGACATCGCGGTCATCGGTCTGGATGCTTTTATCGCAGTCTTGGTACAAGCTTTATTTATTTTTATTTCAGGCAGTCTTTCCAGGATCCCGATCAAGACCCGCATGTTCCTGATGAGTCTGTCCTTGTTTACAACCATGGTGCTTACTGCCTTAGCCCAAAACCCAGCTGTGGTCATTTTGGGATCGGTCATGAGCAATCTTTCCTACGGCATCATGCTTCCTACCAACCGCGAGATCGTCAGCCGCAATGTTCCGAAAGAACTCAACACGACCGCAAACACAATCAGCGATACGGTCTATGGTAACTTTGCCGCGATCATCGGTCTCTCGTACAGCGGTTTTCTGATGGATTCCCTGGGACCGCGGGCCGTTGCCGTCCTGGGCGGGATCATCACGCTTCCGCTTACGCTGGTCACACTGGGTATGGCCATCCGCAGCCGTCGTCAGCTCTGACAGTAAAAGGAGAGGATCATGGCACATCCAACGATTATCAAAGTCAGAAGCCTGGATGGCAGCACTTACCGGCAGATGGATTGGTTCATGGCCAGCCGCGAGGCAGCTTTAGCCAATGAATATGGTGTCTTTATTGCGGAGAGCCCTAAAGTGATCGAGCGGGCCATGACCGTTTATCAGCCGCTTGCTTTCCTTATTTCACAGGAAACCTGGCAGGGGACATCGCCGGACGGCCTGCTGCTGCATTCACTGATCGATCGGCTGCCGTCAAAAAGCCCTGCTGATGAAGATGTTCCTATTTTTATCGCACCCGAAAAAGAGCTGAAAAGTCTTACCGGCTTCAAAATGACCCGGGGAGCCCTGGCGGCCATGAAGCGTCAGCCGGATCGCTCCATCGATGAGTTTTACAAGCATCTTATGGATGATCAGTGTCCGAGCGCTAAACTTCGACTGGCAGTTTTGTGTCATGTCGTCAATCCAACCAATATCGGAGCCATCTTTCGGTCAGCGGCAGCTTTAGGAATCGACGGCATCGTTCTGTCCCCGGACTGCTGCGATCCTTTGTACCGCCGGGCCATCAGGGTCAGCATGGGAACGGTTTTTCAGATCCCCTGGGCCTATGATCCGGATCTGACCGGGATCTCAGGGCTTGACCGGTTCAAAAGACTTGGTATCACGACCGTTTCCCTGGCTCTTCGGGACGATACCATCCCTATCGATGATCCAAAATTGAAAGAAGAAAAGCGGCTGGCCATCCTTCTGGGCAATGAAGGCTGTGGACTGGAAGAGGACCTGACCCATGGCAGTGATCACACGGTCATGATCCCTATGTCTCATGGCGTCGATTCCCTGAATGTAGCGGCCTGCAGTGCGGTCGCTTTCTGGGAGCTGGGAAATCGATGACAATCGGATCGCTTGTCATCGAAACGGTTGTAATCGTCCATCGACATTCGCGGACCGCCGGAGTAGAATGAACCATGACAAGAAAGGAGCCGGCTGATGAAAAAAGGACCCATATTGTCTAAAGACATGAAACGTTCGCTGATTCTGTTCAGCATTCTGGATGCGGTTTTCTGGCGGCTCCTTTGGGGTCCTTTATGGATACCTGGATGATCCGCAGCTTCGACAATGATGCTGCTTTATACGGCAAAGCAAGAGGGATCGGGTCAGCAGGGTATGCGATTGCCATGCTTGCCACCGGACAATTGATCAAACGGGCAGGGTATATCATGATCCCGGTGCTGACCATCGCCCTGGCGATACCGGTGATCCTGATCACGATTGCTGCGAAAGAAAAACCGATCGAAAAGAGCAGCGACCCGGCTGAAAAAGTAGATTTCCGGCAGCCTGGCCCGCATCCCGGCTCGGACGCGCTTATTCCTGCTCAGCCTGCTGCATATGGCAACTCTTCTGTTGAACGGCTTTGCACAGAACCCTGCCTGGATCATTGCCGGTTCGCTTTTGTGCAATACCGCTTACGGATTTTTGCTGCCGACGACCCGCCAGATCGTCAACGATTCGGTCCCCCGTCCTTTGGTCACCACGGCCAACTCTTTGAGCGATGCGGTCTTTGGAAGTTTTTCGGGGGTTGTATCACTAGCTTACAGCGGCTTTGTCATGGATCGTTTCGGGCCCCGGTCAGTCGCCTTTTTGGGTGCCTTTATCATGATCGTTCCACTGGCCATTACTCTGGCCGGCGCACTGCGCGCACCTCATAGGCAGGTATAATAAAAATATGAATCGGAGGTTTACCATGAACACAACAGGAAAAGACAAGGTGTCCGAGCAGACCCTTGCATACATCCAGACCCAGCTGAAAAACCTGACGGCTATACCCAGCCCCACCGGTTTTACGGCAAAAGCGGCTCAATATGTGATCGATACGTTGAAGGATATGGGCTATTGTCCGCAAAAGACGCGCAAAGGCAATGTTCAGGCAGTCTTGGGCGGAGTGGGCAGTCCTCTGGTCCTGGCAGCTCACGTGGATACGCTTGGCGCTATGGTCCGCAACATCAAAGCCAACGGACGCCTTCGCCCCACGACCATCGGCGGCCATCAGTGGCGCACGGCGGATGGTGAAAACTGCACCGTGTTCACCCGTGACGGACGCTCCTATACCGGCGTGGTCTTAAATGTCGAACCTTCTTCCCACGTAGCGGATAAACCGGTCGAGATCAAAGAAGAAAATATGGAGATCCTTCTTGATGAAAACGTCGCCGGCAAAGAAGAGACCCAAGCCCTTGGGATCCAGAACGGTGATATTATTGCCATGGATCCCCGCACGGTCATAACTAAGAGCGGCTATATCAAGAGCCGTTTCCTGGATGACAAACTGTCGGCATCGATCCTGCTGGGCCTTGCCAAAGAACTGAAGGATAGCGGAGCAGCCTTAAGCCGCAAAGTGACTATTTTATTTACCGTCAACGAAGAGATCGGACATGGAGGCAGTGTGGTTCCGGATGATACCGATGATATGATCTCGGTAGATATGGGCTGTGTCGGAGGCGATTTAAGCTGTACCGAGAGGATGGTTTCTATCTGCGTCAAAGATTCCGGCGGACCCTATAACTACGAACTGACGACGGAACTGGCAGATCTTGCCAAGGAAAACGGACTGGACTATGCCTTGGACGTTTACCCTCATTACGGGTCGGATGTCGAGGCTACCTTGCGGGCAGGCTATGATATTCGACATGGACTGATCGGGGCGGGTGTCTATGCTTCTCATAATTACGAGCGGTCCCATCTGGACGGCGTACGAAATACCTATGCACTGATCAAGGCCTATCTGGGCTTGTAAAAGGAGAAGAAAATGAAACTTGCGGAAGCATTGCAGCAGCGGGCGGATTTGTGCCGGAAGTTGGATGAGTTAAAAAACCGCATCCGTGACAGCGCATTGACCCAGGAAGGGGAGAAGCCGTCGGAGGATCCTCAAGAGCTTTTACAGGAGTATGACAAAGACGTAGAGGAACTGGCGGACCTGATCGCACGTATTAATCTGACTAACTGCAATACGATTCGAAACGGCAAGACGCTGACCGAACTGATCGCGCAAAAAGATGCCTTGTCCATTAAACTGCAAGGCTACCGGGAAATTGCGGATACTGCCGGACAGAATACGTACCGGGCCAGAAATACCGAGATCCGAATCCTGACGACGGTCGATGTCAAAGAGCTGCGTAAAAAGGCGGATGATACCGCTAAACAGATCCGTCTGTTGGATAATACACTTCAGGAAACCAATTGGACAACGGAACTGAAGTAAACGGACGATGGTAGCGGCAGTCTGGGCGAATATCAGGCAGCGATTGCTTAAGTCGCATATGGATGGGTGTGGGGCAGCACCATGGGAAAACCCGAGCATCGTTATGCCCTATCGTGTACAAACGTACGGGGTACAGTAACTGTTATCACCGGATATTGACAGCTGTCTGCGAGGGTGTGGTTTGGGGAATCATCAGGCTATTTAAAACTTTGTATAAAACCGGAGGTTCTGCGATGGAATTTCAGAAAGTAGAGTCCTGGCTGCATACGGACGGTCCCGTCATCCGGGACCAAGAGAGCAGCGAGATCCTGCTTCGAGGCCAGGGGATCGGCAATTGGATGGTCAACGAAGGTTTTATGCTGGGAACGACCCAGTTCGGCACCGATATGGGCCTCTTTGTCCGGGCTATGCCTATGGACCGGGGCCGGACTCTGCTGAGTGCAGTAGAGGAGCTGGCCGGCAGGACCTATGCCGATCGGTTCCAAAAGGCATGGGTCGAAAACTATTTTGACGAGGACGACATCCGGTCGATCAAAGAGCTGGGCTTCAACTGCGTACGCCTGGGACTGTCCGCGCGCCTTTTCCTTGAGGAAGGGCCCGGATACACCTGGCATCAGGACACGTTCGAGCGCCTGGACTATATCATCGATCTGTGCGAAAAATATAAATTGTATGTGATCCTTGACATGCACGGTGCCTGCGGAGGCCAGAGCGGGGTCAGCTGCGATGACGGCCCGGCCAACCGTCCCTACATGTTTATGAGCCAGGAAAATCAGCAGCGGACCATTGAGCTGTGGAAAAAACTGGCAGAGCGCTATCAGGGACGCTGGATCGTGGCGGGCTATGAGCTTTTGAACGAGCCCATTTCTCTGCCTTTCTTTGACGGCCTTATCCCTCAGCTGACCGCCTTTTACCAGCGCTGCATCGCCGCCATCCGCACCATCGATACGCGCCACATGATCTTCCTGCAGGGGACCCGTTTTGCCAACCGGCTGGAGATATTCGACCATGATTTCGATCCTCTTTGCCACAACTGGGTCATGGTTGTCCATTTATATGAGAAACTTCCGGATCTGTCGGTGTTCGGCCCCATGCTGGAAGCCCGGGACCGTCTCAATGTCCCGGTCTGGATCGGAGAGACGGGAGGCTCGGTCGACGACGGCAGCGATGTAGGAGATCAGTGGATGGCCGCCACCTTTGAAATGGCCATGGAATACCATATGGGCTATGCGGTGCGGGCTCATAAGACCGTAGACACCTGCACGGGAGCGGCCTGGCTGTTTGGCTATCCTATGCCGGAAGGCATGCAGCCGTTGGTGGATTACTTCTATAAGGGGACGGCTAAACCGGATTATCAGGAAGCGGTCACCATACTGGATCAGCTGCTGGAAGCTATTAAATGGAAGAACTGTACGGTCAACAAAACGCGGGCAGCCTTTGAGCTGCGCCGGACCGGCTGCAAAGTGCCGGCTGCCTGCTACGACCCGGAGCATGAGCACAGGGGAACGTGGAAATATGCCTTATATACCGGTTTTCGCCGTGAAGACCGGACTCACTTTGCCTATGAAAAGGGCTACCGGTATCCGGATCAGGGCGGACTCAATGACCTGCGGCCGGACAAAGAGAAGTATCTGGACATGACCCATATCCTGGTCCGCCTGGACCAGGGCGACTCTGTTTGTTATACGGTCCGCGAGTTGACAGCCAGGACGGCTGTCCGGGTGACCTATTGTTGCCAACAGGAAGCGGAAGCAGAAATCAGCTGCGGTCCGCAGGAAGAATCGGTCTGCTTTGACAAGACAGAGCAGGGACAGAAGACTGTGCTGACCCTTGAACCCGCTCAGGAAGCGGTCGTTCGCATTCAAGGAAAACAGGGAAGTCTGGACCTGAAATCCATTGAGTTTGTGCCGGAAGTGTAATATTGGCCGGTATGTGAGCAAACGCGAGCAAAAGAACGTGCATGCGAAAAGGAATGTGCATGCAGAAAGGAGCGTCCCATGTTCAGAAAAATGAGAAGAGGTAAGCAGGCTCTGTCCCAGGAAGAGATCCGAAACCTTTTAACCCTGGAGACCCGCGGAGTCCTGTCGGTCCAGGGGGATGACGGCTATCCCTACGGTTTTCCCATCAATTTTTATTACAGTCAGGAAGACAACCGCTTATATTTCCACGGCGCTGACTTCGGCTACCACATCGACGCCCTGCGCCGCGACCCTAAGGTGTCTTTTTGCGTTTACGGACAGGATGTGCAGCATCCCGGCGAATGGCTGCATTATGTAAAAAGCGTCATCATCTTCGGCAAAGCAGTGCTGATTGATGATCCTGCTAAGATGGAAGACATCGCCCGCAAACTGTGCAGCAAATTCCCCTGCCCTGTGGGCTATGCAGACCAGGAAATCGCTAAAGATCTGCACCGCACCCTCTGCATTGCGGTCGATATCGAAAATATCAACGGCAAGTTAGTGCAGGAGTCGTAAGGTGCAGCCGCTGCAAAAAGCCCAAAAGCCGGAAGCAGAAAGGCGGGAAATTGAAAAACGGGAAGCTTTTTTCCACTTGCCGGGCTTGTTCGAGTTTTACGATTTTTACAAGGTCTTTCTGCCCGTGTATTACAGCCACCGTGACTGGTTCTACGACTGGTGCCGGATCGGCTCCATCTACGGAGCACCCGGCGACTGTATCTGGGGCGGCGGCCGGGTCGGGTACGGAGACAATGATCCGGAAGAGGTCAAAGCTCTGCTGGATCGTTATCAAATCCCGGCTTGCCTGACCTTCAGCAATTCCCTGTTGAAGCCGGAGCATCTTAGCGACAGGCGCTGCAATCGTCTGCTAAGCATGTTTGATCCGGTCGGCGTCATCATCTATTCCGACTTGCTGCTGGACTATATCCATTCGCGTTATCCCGAAGATTACTTTGTCTCGTCCACGACCAAGGTCATTCGAGATTTCTCCGCTTTTAAAGCGGAACTGGACCGGCCGGACTTTCGCTATGTAGTGCCGGATTTTCGTTTAAACAAGCGTATGGATGATCTGGCCGCTCTTACGCAGGCGGAAAAAGATATAACGGAGTTTCTGGTCAATGAATGCTGCTGGTTTGCCTGCCCGGACCGTAAAGCCTGCTATCGGGCAGTCAGCGCCAAAGCGCTGGGTATCGACGGGGACAGCCGTTATGACCACCTTTGCCCGTCACCGGATGCGGCAGAAGGATATGTCTTTTCAAAAGCCATGCAGAATCCCGGATTCATTTCCCTTGCGGATATTCAGAATGTCTACCTGCCCATGGGATTTTCTCAGTTTAAGATAGAAGGGCGGGGCCTGGGCAGCGCGCTGATTTTGGAGTTTCTCCTTTATTATATGACCAAACCGGAGTACCAGCTGAATGTAAGGGAGAAGATCTATCTGACCAACGAGCTGGACCTGTTCTGATCCGCTCGTTTTCTTTTATACTTTTCACATGCAGATGGAGAGGATCGGATATGCATTATACATTTATCAATAATGGGTTCCCGTCGGAAGCAGATTACAGCGATCAAAGCGTGCAGGATATTTTTCTGCCCCTTCTGAAACATCTGCAGCAGCTTCAAAAGGATAAAGGACGCCGGATCCTGGTTTATCTGGCAGCACCGCCGGCGGCAGGTAAAACGACACTGGTACACTTTCTGAAGGATCTGGCCGGATCGATCGAGGGCTATCCTAAGGTCACGTCCATCGGCATGGACGGTTTTCACCACTATCAGGACTGGCTGCTGACCCATATGGAAGTAAAAGACGGCAGGACCATCAAGTTAGTGGAGGTAAAAGGGGCGCCGGAGACTTTTGATCTGGAACGGCTGACCGATCGGATCCGTAAGGCGGCTTCGGGAATGGTCTGCGGATGGCCGGAATATGACCGGGCAAAGCACAACCCCCGGGAGGATGCGGCCTGTGTGGACGGGGATATTGTACTGCTGGAGGGCAATTACCTGCTGCTGGACCTTCCGGGCTGGCGGGATCTTAAGCAATATGCGGATTATACGATCAGCATCTTGGCAGATCCGGCTTTTCTGAGAAACCGTCTGATAGAACGCAAGAAGCTGACCGTGCCCAGGGAAGAGGATGCCGTTCATTTCGTTGATTTCAGTGACATGAAGAACGTTGAGTTGTGCCTTACCCGGTCGCAGAAGGCAGATCTGGAGCTGTGGCTGAAGGAGAATAATGACTATACGCTGCAGTAACAGACGGAATTTTATACCTACACTCAACAAGGAGGACAGGATGGATACAAAAGTTTGCGTCATTACCGGCGGCGGTTCGGGAATGGGTCTGGCTGCAGCCAAGTTTATGACCAGGAAGAAAGTCGTTATTTCAGGCCGCACGGTTTCAAAGCTGGAGAATGCAGTCGCCGAGTTAAAGAAAGCCGGCATCGATGCGGTCGCCCATGCCTGCGATACGTCTGACAGAAATTCGGTAAAGGAACTGGCAGCCTTCGCGGCTTCGCTGGGGACCATCACGACGGTCATCAACTCAGCCGGTATGTCGCCCACCATGGCGGGACCGGAAAAACTGCTTCGGGTCAACGCTTTGGGAACGGTTTACATGAACGAAGAATTTTCCAAGCTGATGGGCCAAGGGTCTGTCATCGAGGATATCGCTTCCAATTCGGCCTATTCGCTGCCTAAGATCCTGATTCCCAAGAAGGCTTATCCGCTGGCTATGACCAATGAAGATGAATTTTTAAAGAAGACCATCAAACGGGCTTCGATCGCTAAAGACGAATACGGCAAGGCAGGCTTTGCCTATGCCATCTCCAAGAACTTTGTCGTTTGGTACGCTCAGTATTCCGCCTTTAAGCTGGGCCCCAAAGGGATCCGTGTCGTATCTTTAAGCCCAGGACTAATCGATACCGGTATGGGTGATGCGGAAAAGGAACACGGCGGCTACCTGCTCAAATTTGCAGCAGAGCATCGCATGGGCACGCCGGAAGAACTAGGTTTTGCCATCGCATCGGTTGCCGATGAGCGCAACGGTTACCTGGCCGGCGTCGATGTGCTGACGGACGGCGGCGCTACCTACGGAAAAGATTTTCTGAAATTGCTCAGCGGCAAATAATTTTTTCTGAGAGGAACGGCAGAAGTTGAATTGCCGGTTCGCCTGCTTATTCAGACTCAAACGTTGATTTAATACGTCCTACGTTGAAAGGACCCCGGAATCTCTTGTTCCGGGGTTTTTGTGTGGCTATAATTTGTTTGAAATTATGACAGGCAAAGGAAGGAGCTATCTATCATGACAGCAGAAGAAAGTCTTGCTAAATTAAAAAAAGGCAATCAGGAATATTTGACCGCTTTAAGCAATCCCGGCGACATTTCGGCCGCTATCCGAAAGGAAACGGCCGACTGCGGTCAGCAGCCCTATGCGATCATTATTGCCTGCTCGGACTCGCGGGTCATCCCGGAAGCGATCTTTTCAGCGGGCATCGGGGAGCTTTTTACCATCCGGGTGGCCGGCAACGTGCTGGATGACCACCAGCTGGGCAGTGTGGAGTACGCGGCCGCACATTTGGGCACTCCCTTGACGGTGGTTCTGGGCCACACTCACTGCGGAGCTGTCGGGGCTGCCATTTCCGGGCGCAGCGAGGGCTACATCAAAAGCATCACAGACGAAATCGCCAAAGCCATCGGCGGTGAAAAAGACGACCGCAAAGCCAGCGAGCTGAATGTGAAACGAAACGTTGCCATCATTCAGAAAGCTTTTGCCGGACATAAAGAACTGTCCGGGATGAAAACGGTCGGTGCGGTCTATGACATCGAAAGCGGCCGTGTGGACTGGCTTTAATTTTCGAGGAGGAACCAAATCATGATCCGCTACGCAGGGTCGGAAGATGTTGACATGCTTAAGCAGTATGAAAGGCATATTCCCACAGCCATGCTGCAGCAATGCATCAAAGAGAAGCGGGTGCTGCTGATGTTTCAGGACCAAACCTTTATCGGCTGGCTGCGCTATGGCTTTTTCTGGGACGAGCTGCCGTTTATGAACATGCTCTACCTGTTAGAAGGTTACCGCCGTCAGGGAAATGGCCGCCGTCTGGTCGATTTCTGGGAAAAAGAAATGGGCCGGCTGGGTTACCATTATGTGCTGACCTCGACCCAGTCTGATGAGCCTGGCCAGCATTTTTACCGGGCCGTCGGCTATCAGGAATGTGGTTCGCTGATTTTGCCCTGGCAGCCCTTAGAGATGGTCTTCATCAAAGAATTGTAAAAGACAAGACCGGCCAGATCTGCCAAAGCCCAGCCGATGGGGATGCTGATCCAGATACCGGTCACGCCGATCGAAGGAACGGCAGATAGGGCATAGGCTAACAGGACCCTGGTCCCCAGGGAGATGACCGTCAGAACGATGGAGATACCGGGACGCTCCAGTGCCCGGAAATAGCCGTAGAACATGAACAAAAACCCGATCAGAGCGTAAAAGGACCCTTCGATGCGAAGGTACCGGACACCAATCGTTATGACAGCCGGGTCTTTGGTAAAGCAGGAAAGAAAGATGCGGCCGAACAGGAAAACGATGGTGCTGATGATCAGACAAAAGACCAGCACGGCCAGGGCTGATTTTCGGGTCCCCAGGCGGATCCGGTCGTCTTTTTGGGCCCCGTGGTTTTGAGCGACAAAGGTCGAATAAGCATTGCCGAAATCCTGAACGGGGGAGTAAGCCAGGGTATCGATCTTGACCGAGGCCGCAAACGCAGCCATTACCTGTGTTCCGAACGAATTGACCCGCCCCTGCACCAGAAGGATGCCGAAATTCATAATGGACTGCTGCAGACTTGTCAGAAGAGCCAGACGGGCGATCCGGCGCAAAGCGGTTTTCTCAAAGACCATGTCTTTACGGGACAGACGCAGATAGGGAAGTTTCCGGTAACTGTAGACCGTAAGACCCAGCCCCGACACATACTGCGAAATGACCGTGGCCCAGGCGGCACCTTCTATCCCCCACTGATAAACAGCGACAAAGAGAAGATCCAGGACAATATTAAGCAGGGAAGAGACGGCCAGCAGGATCAGGGGCAGCAGGGAGTTGCCTATGGCCCGTAAGACACTGGCAAAATAGTTATAGAGGAAGGTGGCCATGATGCCCGCAAAAACAATCAAGGTGTAGCGGCGCATGGGCCGGTAGACTTCCTCATTAACCTGCATGAAGTGCAGAAGACCGTCAATGCCCAGGACCACGGCCAGGTTCATGATCAGAGTAAAAAGACCGATGGAGGTCAAAGACATGAAAAAGCCCTGGTCGAAGGCGCGGCGGTCTTTGGCGCCGAACATGATGGACAGGTAAGCGCCGGCTCCCATGGAAAGACCCAGTACGATGGAGTTCAACAGGATCATCAGGGTGTAGGCAGAGCCCACGGCAGCCAGGGCGGTGTCGCCCAGAAAGCGGCCCACGATCAGGGTATCGGCGATGTTGTAGCACTGCTGCAGCAGGTTGCCCGCCATCAGGGGCAGCGAAAAAGCCAGCAGCCCTTTGACAATGCTGCCCTGGGTCAGGTCCAGGGTCCCCCTGCTGCTCAAAGCAGCGTTTTCTGCCTTTTTAGAAGCTTTGGTCATAGCAGAACGTCAGCTGCGGGGCACATAGCCGTACAGATCGTGCAGCAGACGGATACCGGTGGGTGTTTTAAAGACTTTATCGCCGAAGGTCTGGATGCCCTGGGTGCTTTCGTGTCCTTCATCGGCATTGACCAGAAAGTCGGCTTCCAGCATGATCTGGTAGTCGATCCCATCTACCCCGGTATAAGTGTGGTGGTGGGAAACGATGTAAACGATGCGCTGCTGAATGGCCTTAGGGATATCGGTGTCTTTAAAAAATCCTTCAGCCAGAGGTTTGCCTTCTTTTTCCTGCAGGGTGCCCGGCGCACTGCCGTATTTGCGCCGGCACAGGGGACAGGCAATGTCGTGCAGGATAGCGGCAGCTTCCAGGGTGAACTGGGCGGTCTCGTCCAACTGCTCGGCAGTCCCGATAGTGCGAGCGAACCCCCATACTTTCATAAAGTGATTGACATCGTGATGGACGATGGTACTATCGGCAGACGTGAACGCGATCATTTTTTCCATCAATGCGGCAATGGTCATGGCAAACCTCCTTCTAGTCAAACAAACGTACCTTATGATACCACCTGGGAGCGTGATGCCGCAATCAGCTGCAGGCAGCGATGGAAGATTTTGTCCTTACGGGTCGTTTTTCATTAAAGGAGTTGTGCGGATGAGTATTGAAGATATCAAAAGGGACAGCATCGCCGGGGTCGGTACCGGAGTGGTCCGGGGACGGCCTGCCGATCTTATCGGCAGAGCCCACACGGAGATCCGTACCTATGATTTTCTGGACCGGCAGGGCATCCCGTATTGGCAGACAGACCTTGGAAAAGCTGTCTATACCATGGAGGAATGCCGGCAGACAGAGAAAGCTTTGGGAGCGGTGATTCCCAAAAACCTGTTTTTATGCAACCACCGGCAGACAAACTTCTATCTGTTGATCATGCCGGGCGAAAAAACCTTCCGCACCAGTCAGGTCTCTAAAGAAGTAGGGTCGTCCCGCCTGGCTTTCGCGCCGGAAGAATGGATGGTCAAACTGCTGGATATCCGGCCAGGTGCGGTCAGCGTCATGGGTCTGATCAATGACAAGGATAAGAAGGTACAGCTGCTGATCGACAAAGACCTCCTTGAAATCCCTTATATAGGCTGCCATCCCTGTGTCAACACATCCTGCATCAAAATCTCTGTGAGCGATCTTTTGGAAAAATTTCTGCCCGCCGTCGGTCATAGCTATATGCCCGTGGAGCTTTTTTAAGATATAATAATTAGAAACAGTCAGGAGGTAACGAACATGTTAGCAGTTGGAACAAAAGCACCGGATTTTACGCTTCCGGACCAGAACGGAGACATGCATTCTTTATCGGATTATCGGGGGAAAAAGGTTATTCTTTATTTTTATCCCAAGGACAATACGTCCGGCTGCACTAAGCAGGCGTGCGGCTTTGCCGAGCGCTATCCCCAGATCACTGAAAAGGGAGCAGTCGTGCTGGGCATCAGCAAGGACAGTGTCCAATCCCATAAGAATTTTGAAGAAAAATACAAGCTGCCTTTTACCTTGCTTTCCGACCCGGATCATCAGGTGATCGAGCTGTATGACGTGTGGAAAGAGAAGAAGCTTTACGGCAAAACCTACATGGGCATCGTCAGAAGCACCTACCTGATCGATGAAAAGGGCGACATCGTCAAAGCCCTGGATAAGGTAAAGCCGGCTGACAACCCACAGCAAATGCTGAACCAGCTGGGCTGAGGACAAAATCAGGCAGGAAAACCGTGAGTAACAAAGAAAGCTACGACCGTATCGCGGATCAATGGGACCGGGTCCGCAGCTGCCGCCCGGTGGATCACTGTGTGGAGGAGTTTGCGGACCTGCTGCCTAAAGGGGCGGCTGTTATGGATATAGGGTGCGGCACCGGAAGACCCATCGGGGCTTACCTTATAAACCGAGGTTTTCAGCTGACGGCAATGGATATCTCGCCAAGGATGCTGGACCTTGCCCGTGCCAATCTGCCCGGGGCTCAGCTCATATTGGGAGATTTTCTGGATTTTGACGATGCTCCTTTTGAAGGGGCGTTTGACGGGATCCTGGCTTTTGATTCCCTGTTCCATGTTGCGGGAAGCCGCCAGAAAGAGATCTATCCTAAAGTCAGTCGCCTGCTGGCTAAAGGGGGATACTTTTTGTTTACGGGCGGATTCAGTAAGGGGCCGGATCAGATGAAAACCATTACGGGCACTATGTTGGGCCAGACCTTCACCTACGGGGCTTTATCGGAATCGGAACTTCTTCAGGCTCTGAAAGAGAGCGGCCTGTCTATCATCCGCTTCGAAAAACAATATACGCATCCCACGACGGGAAGCCGGGATCTTTTATGCCTGGCCAGAAAGGATTGAACCAGAAATGACAACGACCAAGAAAAAGTACGGCAAAACGCTGCTGGCCTGCTATACCGGTTTTGCCACCCAGGCTATTTGCGCCAACTTTCCGCCGCTTTTGTACGTGACTTTTTTTAAGACCTACGGCATCAGCCTCAGCGCCCTTGCCATGATCTCGACCTTATACTTTTTCTCTCAGCTGGTCATCGACTTCATCTGTGCTAAGATAGTAGATCGCATCGGCTACCGGCCCTGCATTATCGCCTCCTGCCTGACGACCGGTCTGGGCCTTTTAGGCCTGGCCTTTCTGCCGGACCTTTTGCCCAATCCCTATGCCGGAGTTTTGATTAGTGTCGTGATCTATGCCATCGGCTCCGGTTTGATCGAGGTGCTGGGCAGCCCCATCATCGAGGCCTGCCCCTTTGACAACAAAGACATGGTCATGAGCACCCTGCACTCCTTCTACTGCTGGGGCTCGGCGGTCGTTATTTTAGGTTCGACCCTGTTCTTTTCCATCTTCGGACTGAAAAATTGGAAGATCCTGGCCGTCATCTGGGCTCTGATCCCTCTGATCAATACCTACAATTTTGCTACCTGTCCTATGGAGCCCTTGGTCAAGGAAGGGCAGAGCATGACCATGGGAGATCTTCTGAAGAACCGTATGTTCTGGCTCATGATTGTTTTGATGGTGTGCGCCGGAGCGTCCGAGATCTCCATGGCCCAGTGGGCGTCCGCCTTTGCGGAATCCGCCCTGGGTGTTACCAAAGCGGTCGGCGATATCGCCGGTCCGGCTGGTTTTGCCATTTCCCAGGCCCTGTCCCGTACCCTCTACGGCAAGTTTGGCGATAAAGTTGATCTGACCGTTTATATGGCCGCCTCCGGTATCCTTTGCCTGATCTGTTATCTTTTGGCCGGCCTAGCTCAGATCCCCATTCTCGGTCTGATCGGCTGTGCTTTGTGCGGATTCTCGGTCGGCATCATGTGGCCGGGATCCATCAGCATTTCCTCCCGCATCCTGCCCACCGGCGGCACAGCTATGTTCGCCCTGCTGGCTTTAGCCGGCGACCTTGGCGGCACCATCGGCCCCTCCATTGTCGGCAACGTGTCCAAAGCTTTCAGCAACGACCTTCATACCGGCATCCTAGCCAGCGTCGGTTTTCCCATCATCCTGGTCATCTGCGTTCTGATCGTGCGGCTGAAAAAAGCCTACCGGCCCTGACGGTTTTCAAAAGAAAAGCACTTCCGTGAACCTGCGGAAGTGCTTTTTGATTATGGTCTTTATCATTTGTCTTCGGCCAGTTCCTGCTGACTGCGGGTAAGGTCATGGATCCATCCGTATCGTATATAATGTCGGATCACAACGGGCATTTTGTAAAACTCATCCAGCTTGGTGATTGCAAAAACGCCCATGACCGGAAGTTTGAAGACAAAGGCGGCCAGACAGCTGATCGGAAGAGAAAGACACCACATCGTGATAAGATCCATGCGCATACAATAAGACGCTTCTCCGCCTGCCCGGAAACAGCCGATGATCAGACAGGTGTTGATCCCTTCGCCCCAAATAAAGATGCTGTTAATGATGAACATAAGATTCAGGTAACCTAAAGCGGTTTGATTCAGTTTATCCGCAAAGAAGGAAATCACCAGCGGTTTAACGGCAAATATAAGACCGGAACCGATCGCACACATGACGGCCGTGGCCAGAAGCATACGGCGGGAATACAGTTTTGTGGTCTTATGGTCGTTTTCAACAATGGATTTTCCGATAATGATCGAAGTGGCATTGCCGAAAGCATAGCAGAGCACGGTGCCAAGAGTATTGGCAACGGAAGCAACCGAATCCGCCGCAATAGCGTCGGTCCCTCCTGCCAGGTGGCCCAGAATGGCCGGATACAAGGCACCGCCCAACCCCCAGCCAAGATCATTGAACAAGGCAGGGACGCTGAGTTTGAGCATATCTTTCAAAAGCAGTTTACTTTTGGTCAGCATGCTGGAAAAGTGAAGGCGGATATCTTTATGTAGGAAACTGTCGGCCAGACATATGACGGCCGTCAGCAGGTTAGCTGCGACCGTTCCGATGGCTACGCCGGTCAGACCGATTTTGGGAACTCCGAACAGTCCGAAAATAAAGACAGCGTTAAGGACGATATTAAGGATCAGGCTGGAAATATAAGCCGCAGCGGGCAGGACCATGCGCTCCATGGAACGCAGGATGGCCAGATAGGTCTGAGTAAAACCCTGAAGAAGGTAGGTGACCGCGATGATGCGCAGATATCTGGCCCCCAGACGGACGATGTCAGGGTCGGAAGTGTACAGCTTCATCAAAGTGCCTGGAAAGAAGAAGGCCAGGATAAAGAAGAGTAGGGCAAAAAGCAGCGAGAATCGCAGAGCGATACCGTATATTTTTTCGATCGACGCTATGTCTTTTTTGCCCCAGTACTGGGCGGTCAGCACCGATGCGCCGGCCGTAACCGAGAAGAAAAAGCTGTTCAGGATGTTCATGAACTGGCCGGCCAGGGAGGTGGCGGTCAGAGCGTTTTGATCGATAAAGCCCAGCATGATCATGTCGGCAGCGGTGATCATGGCATGAGCCAGGTTCTGAGCCGCGATGGGAAGGGCAATGCCACAGGCCATACGGTAAAAAGGCCAGGCCTTCAGGGCATGTCCTGTTTTTTTATTTTCAGAGGTGACCGGTGAAAGGTCCGATGGTTCCATAAGGACCCCTTTCTAAGCGTTTTTGCGTGTTAGAATTTTTATCATACTACTACAGTCGGGCACGCTCTGTCAAAATTGCCTACGGTTTACAGGCAAGAAGCGAATAGCCGTTGCAATAGGAATAGAAGTTGCTTTATACTAGTTACAAACTAACTATTTATTTAAAGAGGGAGGCATTGTCATGGGTGAATGCACCGGTTACTGGGAAGCTAAGATCATGGACGGAAAAGAAATAAAACAGGCTCTTTATTTTGAGAGCAAAGAGGACCGGGATGCTTTCATCAGCAGCCATCCGCAATGGAAAAAGCGGGGGCTGTTCATGCCGGAAAACCTTGAGTACCATTTGAAAAAAGTCCCGGGTTCCCGGGTAATCGCAGCCGGAGAAAAAGTGGATCTATAAAGATTTGAAAGAAAAGGCCGTTTGGGACGGCCTTTTTTTGATGGTGGATCCGGCAGCCATTCGATCGTAATATGCGAAAAATTACTTTTTTAACAATTGCATTTTGAAATAAAATAATTATATAATATATTATTATTTTTTAATATAGTCATGACTGTAACAGACCTGCATGGGAAGAGGAGGTGTCATCATGATCATTGAAGCCCAAGATCTGACAAAAGATTACGTTGTCAAACTCAAGGGGAAAGGTTTAAAAGGAATGACCAAATCCCTTTTCAAATCCGAAAAGAAGATCGTACACGCGGTCAAAAACGTGGACCTTTCCATTGAAGAAGGCGAGCTGGTCGGATACATCGGTCCTAACGGAGCCGGTAAATCAACGACCATAAAGATGCTGACAGGCATCCTGCAGCCAACGTCGGGTCAGATCCGGGTATGCGGATTGGAACCTTCCAAAAACCGTGTACAAAATGCAATGAACGTGGGAGCCGTCTTCGGTCAGAAAACTCAGCTCTGGTGGGATCTGCCGGTAAGAGAAACCTTTGAACTGCTGAAACGCATGTATTCGATCCCGGATCCGGTCTATCAGAAAAATCTGGACGATTTCATGGATTTTCTGGAACTGGAAAGCTTCATCAATCAGCCGGTAAGGCAGCTGTCTCTGGGTCAGAGGATGAGGGCCGAGATCGCGGCCTCTTTGCTGCACAGTCCCAAGGTTTTATATTTGGACGAGCCGACCATTGGCCTGGATATCAACATCAAGCTGAAGATGAGGGAGTTTATCAAAAAGATCAATCAGGAACGCGGCGTTACCGTCATGCTGACGACTCACGATCTTCAGGATATAGAACAGATGGCCAGGCGGATCGTGGTCATCAACCACGGCACCGTATGCTTTAACGGAACGATGGAAGAACTATCTGAAAAATATGCGGGCGGTTCCCATTCGATCTCCTTTACTCTGCAAACGGATGTGGCGGCACTGGATCTTTCTCCCGGTCTGAAGGACAAGGTCAAGGTTGATAAAGACGGACGCCATGTAAAGATCACGCATCCCCAGACGGTAGCCGCGGCAGATATTTTGACAGAGATTTTCAAGTCTTACTCTGTTTCGGATATCGAGATCAAAGGACCGCAGATCGAGGATGTGGTCATGGAGGTATATAATTCATGACAAAGATAAAACGCTATTCAGCCTTTTTCCTGGCCGAACTGGAAAAAGCGATGGCTTACCGCTTTTCCTTTTTTACCTCCCTGCTGGCGGATGTGGTCAAGACCCTTGTCATGTATGCGGTCTGGGTGGCGGTATATCAGCAGCGCAGTACCATTGCGGGATTTTCTTTTCCCATGATGGTCACCTACTTGTTTGTATCACAGACCATCAGCAACATATATGCCTTCAAAAATGATGCGTCGCGTTCGGTTGCTCATCAGATCCGAAAAGGAACGATCATCTTCGATCTGTTACGGCCGGTCCATTATGTAACGGCCAGGCTTTCGGAGAACCTGGGCCAGACCATGCTGCAGGTCTTCTTCTCTTTTCTTATGCTGGCCATCTTTGGACTGATCATTCCGGAGATCTCGGCTCCTGCTTCCTGGCTCTGCTTTTTCTTATTCCTGCTCAGTCTGATCATAGGCTACTTCATCATGTTTTCGGTCTGCCTGATCAGCGGACTGCTTTCCTTCTGGCTAATGAATAACTGGGGACTGAGAAATGTCCGCATGGCCATCGTCAGCTTTTTCTCGGGAGCCATGGTGCCGCTGTCCATGCTGCCCAGGTGGATGCAGGCGGTGCTTAACTTCCTGCCTTTTAAAGATATCATCTATACACCGACCATGATCTATATGGGACAGTATTCAACGGGTCAGATGTGGATCAAGATCGGCATACAGCTATTATGGGCGCTGATCATGTGGGGGCTTACGGAATGGCTGTTCTCCAAAGCGATCCGTCATATCAGCGTAAACGGAGGTTGAAAAGATGAAAATCTTGAAACGGATTCTTTTTTATCTGCGCTTATTCCCCTATTTCGTGTCCCGCAATATCCAGTCCAAGATGAGCTACAATATAGACTTCTTTCTGGGGATCATTGCCAATATCATGAGACAGTCCCTGGGCTTCATCTTTATCTGGGTCCTGTTCCGGAATGTCCCTGAGATCCATGGCTGGAACTTGTATCAGATGATGTTCGTCTACGGCATGCAGGCGATCACGCTGGGTCTCGATGAGTTCCTTTTTGCCGGGACATGGAGCGTGTCGTCTCTGATACAGGAAGGGGACCTTGACCGACTGCTGTTAAGGCCGGTCGGGCCTATGTTTTCGATCATTGCCTCTGATGTAACTTTTCACGGCCTGGGAGCATCATTATTCGGTCTCGTAATTTGTATTATCTCACTGGTAAAGCTGAAGATAACCCTGACAGCGGGAATGATCCTGTTCTGGATCGCAGCCATCGTCTGCGGAACGTTGATCTATTTTTCTGTCAATATGATCTGCGCGACCCTTTCCTTCTGGGTGATCGATTCGTCCAGTGCTATGATGCTGATGCAGAATGTCTCGGAGTTCACCAAATATCCGACCTCTATTTACAGGGCAGGGCTTCAGATCCTTCTTACCTTTATCATCCCTTATGCTTTTACCAGTTATTATCCGGCCGCCTTTCTTTTAGGAGTCAGCCACAGTGCTTTCTGCTGGATCGGGACCTTTGTTGCCGCTTTTCTGTCGGTCCTGGCAGCCGTTGCCTTCTGGCACTTTGGGCTGAGCAAATATCAATCAGCCGGAGGCTGATTTTGAGCCGGAGGCTGATTTTGAGCCGGAGGCTGATTTTGAGCCGGAGGCTGATTTTGAGCCGGAATAAGTCTATTGTAGAGCCGCTGAATACAAGAGTATCAGCGGTTTTTTTATGTAAAATGTGACAGGAAAAGACTTTAAATCGGCCACTGATCATCTGTAAATAATGAATTGACATAGCCTTGTAAAATGAGTATTTTAGCTTTGTAAAGTTTGTAAATTCCAGGGGTCGGAAAATAAAGGCTAATCATACAAAGGGGAGCAGCCATGAAGAATAAGAGTAACAGTCTGTTGGTCGTCTTCAGTATACTGGATTCGATTTTCTGGGCTTATTTTGCCGTTTTTCTTGGTTTCATGACGACTTACTTCCTGGAATGCGGCATGACGAATTCCATGCTCAGCCTCGTTCTGGCTGTTTATATGGCTTGTTCTTTCCTCGGTTCTTTTTTCTGGGGGTCCGTGAGTGATCGAAAACGGACGAATAAAAGAGTCTTTCTCCCTCTGTTACTGGTTTCCATGCTCCTGGGACTGGCTATTTTCTTCCTGGCTCCCCACAATATTCTTTTAGTAGCCATTCTATATCCCGTCATAGGCTTTCTGGTAGCTCCCCTTGGGTCCTGCCTGGATACTTGGATGATCCGTTCCTTCGACAATGATACTGCCTTATATGGAAAAGCAAGGGGGATCGGTTCCGCAGGGTATGCGGTGGCCATGCTGGCCGGGGGACAATTGGTCAAACGGATAGGGTATTGGATGATACCCGTCATGACGTTGGTCCTTTACGTTCCGGTATTTCTGATCACTCTGTTGATCCGCGAAAAACCTATGACTCAGGTAAGCAAGTCCGGAGAAAAAGCAGATGTCCGGCGCCTTTTGTCTGTACGGGTCTTTATAATCCTCCTGATCGTGCTGTTTACCAGCGGTATGGCGGTTTCTCCTGTCAATAATCTGAAAATCGTTATGCTGAAAAATGTCGGAGGAGATGTCGGGATCCTGGGCCTTGACAGCTTTCTGGGTGTGCTGGTCCAGGCAGTCTTCATTTTTACGTCCGGGAAACTCAAGCGGATCCCCACCAGGTCCAGACTTTTACTGATGTCCCTCTGCCTGCTGATGACGCTTCTTCTTAACGGCTTTGCCCAAAGCCCGGCGTGGATCATCATAGGCACCCTTTTCAGCAATGTTGCTTTCGGATTCATGCTGCCGACCTCCCGTGAGATCGTCAGCAGTAATGTTCCCGTATCGCTGATCACGACCGCTAATTCGTTAAGTGACGCTATGTATGGCAGTTTCTCCGGAGTGGTTGCCCTTTCTTACAGTGGTTTTGTCATGGACCGGTTCGGCCCGCGCTCCGTCGCTTATTTAGGAGCCTTCATTCTGATTATTCCTATAACGATCAATCTGGTATCCATCCTTCGGGCTCCCCACAGACGTCCCTGATCGTTAATTTACCACTAATAAAAAACGCCGGATCATTCGCTCATTCCGGCGTTTTTATGTATGGATCGTATGTAACCGTTACCCTTTCATATCTATCTCAAGGCTGAAACGGTCGGCACGGATCTTGGAGATGCGGTATTCAAGGGGCCCCTTGGACGAATATGCTTTACGGGTCAGTGTGATCAAAGGAGCTCCTACACTGACACCGAGCATACGCGAATCGACCAAGGTAGCGCTGCAGGCAGTAATGGAGTCGTTTGCCTTTGTCATGGTGATCTGATAGCGGTCCTGCAGGAAGGTATCCAGATCATTCTGAAATTCATCTGAATATTTTTCCAGGCCGGGGACAAGGTCCGTCCGCATGTAGTTGGTAATAAAGGCAAGGGGCTGACCCTGGTTGATGCTGAGGCTTTGGATACGGAAGACCTCTTCCGAGACAGGAATGGAAAGAAAATCACAGACCTTACAGGAAGCGGTCGTTTTGTCCACGTGCACATAAGAAATGGCACTGTCGGCCGGGTCGCTGTTTTCGGGAAGCAGGTTTTCGCGGATGCGGGTTATCCGGTGCCCGCCGTTTAGCAGCATTTTGGATGAAAAATCGGTGACCTGTGTGCCGTAACCTCTTTTACTGGCCAGCAGACCCGATTTCGACAGCAGCCCGAGAGCATTCCGGATAGTTGTACGGCTGACTCTATAGTAGTCCTGCAGTTCTGCTTCCGTGGGAAGCAGGCTCCCGGGTTTGAACTCCCCTTTGTCGATCCGGGATCGGAGATCTTCGGATATTTGAACATATGCTAGGTTAGGTCCCATGATATTCTCCTCACTGAGGTATTATTTGAAATAATAAATGGCATCACTGAATTTCAATTATATACCTTTTTCGTGTATTTGCATTAAAAAAATTAAGTATTTCATCTCCTCTGCTGGTATCCAACAAAACATAACGCATATGTATTTTAATACCGCATAAAAGACTCGTCAATGTTATCTTCGTAAAAGTAGGTAAATTGTGCAAAAATCACGATAACACCATTAGTAATAAAATAATAATGGGTAAAATCCACAGTCAATTCTTGACAAACAGGAAGGACAATGATATTTTGTTTTTAGAAAATATCGTAAATGTATCTTAAATGAAAAGGTACAAATAAGAAACGATAGAAAAAGGAGGAAAACATGAAACGATTTCGCAAAGCTCGTATCCTGGCAGTTGTTTTAGCACTGTCAATGGTCGTCACAATGCTTGGCGGATGTTCGTCCGGAAAGTCCGATAGCAGCGGTGACGGAACGGTATCTTTTACCATGGATGGTCTTCCTTCTGCAGAGAAAACAGAGGAGCTGGCCAATTACGAAGCAAGACAGAAAGATTTTAAAGAGAAGACCGGCTGCGAATTTGAACGAGTTGATTTCAAATATGATTATCAGACGGTATCCGCAATGATCGAAGGCGGCAACCTTCCGACTACCTTCACGGTTGCCAATACGGAACCTCAGGTACTGATCTCAAACGGCTGGTGCCGCGATATCACTGATCTGATCAAAGAAACCGGCTGGGACAAAGAGTGGAAGGACGACCTTCTGGATCTGGTTTCCGACAAGGACGGACATATCTACGGTATCCCCAATTCCACTTATGCACTGTCGATCGTCTGCAATAAAAAGATCTTTGAAGAGGCCGGACTGGTCAATGACGACGGATCCATCAAATATCCGACGACCTGGGATGAAGTCATCGAAGACAGCCGCATCATTACCGAGAAAACGGATGCTAAGGGATTTTCCTTCACTATCTGCGATAACCAGGGCGGCTGGAACTTCTCGAATGTAGCCTGGAACTATGGGGCTGACCTGTGCACCATGAACGACGACGGATCCTTCACGGCTAATCTGAATTCGCCGGAAGTCGTAGAAGCAGCTAAGGTATATGCAACTCTTCAGAAGGAAGGACTGCTTTACGGTGACTTCTCCGTTGATACCCGTGACGCCTGCTATACCAATGTTGCCTCCGGCCTGGCAGCAATGTGCTTCGGTGCTACCGATTCTCCTTTGGCTCTGACCAGAGATGATGGTATCGACATGCCCATCGAAGATCTGGCACTGATCCCTGTTCCGGCAGGTCCCGAAGGCGATTACTGGCTGATGGGCGGCAGCTGCCAGTGGTTCTCTCCTGACGCGACCGACGACCAGATCAAGGCTTATCTGGAATATCGCAAGCTGTATGATTCGACCCCGGACATCAGTGATTCTCAGAGAGATGCTCTGGAAGAGACAGCAAAACTTGATACCGAGGATTACGGCGGTGTTTATGTTTCCGCTTACATGAATATCTATAAATCCGGTTCCTACTATGATGCTGTCAAGGAAGTCGTAGAAAAATACAGAAACTTCGACTGGGATGATTATCCGACCTTTGCTTATACCGAATCTCATCCGGGACACGCAGAGGAAGAGGGTATGTGCCAGCAGATGTATGCTTTCCTGACGTCCGCCCTTCAGCAGGTCATGGTCGATCCTGACGGTGATATCCAGGCCGTATTCGACAAGGCACAGCAGGATTATCAGGCTGTTCTGGATACGGCGTTCGATGTCCAGAAATGAGCCGGATCCCAACTAGATAATGCTTTGAGAAAATGCTTGCATATTAATTAATTGAACGATCGTTCTATTTGCTGCCGGAAGACTGGACACAGACTGTCCGGTATGCCGGCAGCTTTTTGTCTGTATTGAATCGATAGGTATAATAATATAAGGAGGAGCCATGGCGGGAAAGAAAGAAAATACGGTAGCAAAAGCAGACCGTCACCATAAAATGAGTGGTGAGCAGCGCAAAAGAGAGCTGGTTGCCTGGCTGCTCATGCTCCCCAGTTTGGTGTGTTTTGTTTTTTTCATCATACTGCCTATTTTAGGTACCCTGAAAATGTCCTTTTATTCGACAAAGGGCATGAAGTTAGTAAACTTCCTCGGGTTCGGCAATTATAAAGTCGTATTTGAATATCCTTTGTTCTGGCAGGCCGCCAAAAACTCAGTCTATTATGTATTCTGGTCACTGATCTTCGGTCTGTTCCTTCCTCTGATCATCGCCGCCCTGTGCGCGGAAACAACCAAAGGAAGATCTTTTTTCCGTATCGCGGCAAGACTTCCCGGTATCCTGCCGGCGATCGCTTCTTTGCTGATCCTGACATATTTCTTACGAAGCGACGGACAGGGCGTATTGAATATCCTGTTTGGAAAAATAGGACTGGGACCGTTTAAATATTTGACGAATCCTAAGGTAGTTATCATCTGGATCGTTCTTTCCATGACCTGGAAGGGAGCCGGAGGTACGGCCCTTTTGTATATGGCAGCCCTGACGGAAGTCCCTCAGGAACTGTATGAAGCAGCGGCCCTTGACGGGGCTTCTCCCTGGCAGCGGTTCCGCTATATTACCTGGCCGGCTATCAAAGGCCAGTTCAATCTTCTTTTCATCCTTCAGATCATCGGTGTGTTCCAGGTTTTGTACGAACCTATGGTCATGACGAACGGAGGCCCCAACAACGCATCTCTGTCCATGATGCTGCTGATGTACTTCTTTGCTTTCAGGGATAACCGTTACGGTGTAGCCTGCGCCATGGGTGTAGTCATCTCCCTGTTCCTGATCGCCTTTTCAATTATCCGTGCCCTTGTTGAACGCCGGATGACCGAAAAAGAAAGAGAGTAAACGAGGTATCCGCTATGTTTGAAAGTTATAAAGAAAAATCGGACGGTATCATTCATTATTATGATCTGAAAAGACGCAGCAACCGGGCAGCGGTGGTATTGATCTATATATTCATGATCCTTCTTTCGATCATCTTTCTGTATCCTATCTTCTGGCTGTGCTTTGCCATTTTCAAAGATGCCAAGGAACTGAAATCCACGACCAGACTGCTGCCCTATGAATGGCGCTTTGACCAGCTGCGAAGGTCCTGGAAACAGCTGCAGTTCGGTAAAGCCTACTTTTACTCCTTCTATTCGGCGATCGGTGCCGTTATCGTATCGGTCCTGTTCAACGGAATGTTCGGTTATGTCCTGTCCGTCATGCGGCCCAGAGGTACAAAGATCATCTGGGGATTTCTGATGGGTATCATGCTGGTACCGGCTACCTGCAACTTCGTAGTCCTTTACCGCTATGTGGTCACCATCAACAACGCGTTTGGCCTTAAGGCATCCTTCTGGCCCATGATCCTGGGCAGCGGAGCCTCGGCTTTCAACGTCATGATGTTTAAGACCTTCTTTGACCGCATCCCACGCGACTATATCGACGCGGCCCGCATCGACGGAGCCAGCCATATACAGATCTTTTTCCGCATCATCGTTCCGCTGTCCAAGCCGATTATCACCGTTGTCGCCATCAACACCTTTATAGGCGAATGGTCCAACTTCCTGATGCCTTATCTGCTGCTGGGCAACTCCGGAAAAGAAACCGTTATGGTCAAACTTTACGAGCAGACCGGTCAGGGTTCCGTCGTCACCACACAGCTCAGAGCGGCCATGTTTGCCATCATCGTTCCGATCGTCGTTTTCTGCATCTTCCAGAAGCAGATCATGGACAACGACAGTTCGGCCGGCCTGAAAGGCTGATTATTGTCCCCGTCTTTGCTTTGTTTGTTCAGCCCCGCGGACAGACTGCCATTCCCCTTATCGTGTGAATGGAATCTGTCCAAAGGGCTTGTTGACAATATTACCAATATATAAGAAAGGCGTATATCATGTCTCTTGTCACTATCCGTAACATTTATCCTATCTGCACGGCTCCCGAGGGGATCCCTCTGGTCATCGTAAAAGTAGAGACTTCGGAACCGGGCCTGTACGGCATCGGATGTGCGACGTTTACCCAGCGCTGGCAGAGCGTCGCTCACACAGTAACGGATTATATGAAGCCTCTCCTGGTAGGCAAAGATGTTTCCCGCATCGAAGATATCTGGCAGATGTCTATGGTATCGGCCTACTGGCGCAACGGGCCGGTGCTGAATAACGCGATCTCCGGCGTAGACGAAGCCTTGTGGGATATCAAGGGAAAAATGCTGAACACGCCTGTATATAACCTTTTGGGCGGAAAAGTAAGAGAAGCAGCCAGAGTTTACCGCCATGCAGACGGTAAAACACTGGAAGACGTAGGAGACAGGGTCCAGCAGTTCCTGGAGGAGGGAGTCCAGGTAGTCCGTGTCCAGCACGGGGGATACGGGGGAAATGCCTACGCTGATTATCTGGATAGTCTGAAACCGGAAGGAGCCGTCGAAGGCGCTTATTACGATCCTCTGGGATACGAACTTTCGGTTACCGAACTGTTTGAATATATGCGGAACCGTTTCGGCATGAAGGTAGGGCTGTGCCATGATGTGCACGAGCATCTGGATCCCATTCATGCGGTCCGCCTGGCCAAAGCCCTTGAACCGTACCGTCCTTATTTTCTGGAAGACGCACTGCCGCCCGAGCAGGTGGACTGGTTCCAAATGGTAAGGAGTCAGACGACGGTGCCTATCGCAATGGGAGAGCTCTTCAACAATCCCAGTGAATATAACAAGCTGATCTCCAACCGACTTATCGATTTCATCCGCTGCCATATCTCGCAGATCGGCGGTATCACTCCCGCCAAAAAGCTTTCCGATTTCTGCGAAGTTTTCGGAGTCAAAACGGCCTGGCACGGCCCCGGAGACACCTCGCCGGTCGGCCACGCGGCCAACCTTCATCTGGATGTATCCAGCAGCAACTTCGGTATCCAGGAATTTGCCGGCTTCGGTCAGCATTCTCTGGAGGTATTCCCCGGCTGTCCGGAACTTCGAAAAGGGTATCTGTATCCCAACGATAAACCGGGACTTGGCATCGACATTGACGAAGATCTGGCCAAAAAGTTCCCCTGCTCGACCGCGCTGCCCAAATGGACAAACTGCCGGCGCCCGGACGGGACCATCAACCGGCCTTAACATGTGTTTGATGAGAATCAGGGAGGCAGCAGCATGAATACAGAAAATACAGGTTCAGCCATGGATACATCTGTCCGCACAGCCGTCGTAACGGGAGGAAGCCATAACATCGGCCAGGGGATCGCCATAACACTGGCAAAGCATGGCTATGACGTAGCCATCACCTATCGCAGCCGTAAGGAAGGGGCCTTACAGACGCAGGAACAGATCCGCAAAGAAGGCCGCCGGTGCTTTATCTATCCGGCTTCGCTGGAAGATACGGATACCGTTCAAAAAGTAATGGATCAGGCCCATGAAGATCTTGGCCATATCGACCTTTTGGTCTGCAACGCCGGAAACGGAGGCTTCAGGGGATCGGTACTGTCCGTCACACCGCAGGAGGTGGACGCGGTCTATACCGTCAATTTTCGCAATTATATTCTGTGTGCGGGAGCGGCGTCGCGCTATATGGTCAAGGATCAGATCCCGGGTAATATCATTTTTATTACTTCGACGAGGGCCGAGAGAGCTTATGCGGAGGATTATCTGTACGGCGGCCTGAAAGCCGCCATCCAAAGGGCTTGCAAGTCGATGGCCCTGGATCTGTCTTCCTATAATATCCGGGTCAACTGCGTGGCTCCGGGAGCCATCTGGCCGGATGACCCCAACAATCCGGAAAGGGTCCGCAGCCCCTTCGTAAAGGAATCCATCCCCCTGCACCGGGTCGGAAGAGCAGAGGATATAGGCGAAGCGGTCGCCTTCCTGGCCAGCGATCAGGCTTCCTATATTACAGGCATTTCCCTGAACGTAGACGGAGGCCTGATCCTTCCGGGCATGCAGGAAGGCTACAATAAGATCCCCTGGGTGCATCAGGAATGGAAGGATAAGATGTACAAGGATGCCATGGATCAGATGAAGGAAAAATCCGAAGACAGCGAGTAAACTGCCTGCGGCGGCATTTTCGCCTGCTGCAAAGGGAGGCTGATTTTATGAAAATCACAAATGTCAGGACCTGTTTTTCAGGCAGCAATCATTATGTGATCATTGAAACAGACCAGGGGATCCGGGGATTAGGGGAAGCGACCCTTCATACCCGGCAGATGGCGGTGGACGGAGTCCTAAAAAGTCTGACCCCCGTCCTGGTCGGTAAGGATCCTTCCCGTATCGAGTTTATCTGGCAGGATATTTTCCGGGGGACCTTTTGGAGAGGCGGCCCGGTCCTGATGAGCGCCCTGTCGGCAGTGGATATGGCCTTGTGGGATATCAAAGGCAAGGCGGCAGGCCTTCCCGTTTATCAGCTGCTGGGCGGAAAATGCAGGGATAAACTGAAAGCATACATCCACATCCGGGGAAACAGCCCGGAGGAAGTGGCCCAGGACGCCCAGAGAAGGGTCGAAGAGGGATATAAGGTCCTGCGCTTCTGCCCGGAGGCGGTGGATGGAATATTGGACGTTTACCAAAACATCCGTCTGGGGCTCTCCTATGCCGAGGCCATCCGAAAGGCTGTCGGCCAGGACGTTCAATTGATCTATGAATGCCATACACGCCTGACCGTTCCGGCTGCCGTAAAAGTCATGAATGCTCTGGAGCCTTACGATGTGTATTTTGTAGAGGATCCTATCCGCGCGGACAGCCCGGAACAGTTCCGGACCCTGAGGCAGCGGACGAGGGTACCGATCGGAACGGGAGAAAAGTTCGGAGCCTTGTGGGATTACAGGACTCTGATCGAAGAGGACCTGATCGATTTTCTCAGGCCCGACATCTGCAACTGCGGCGGTATCAGTTCTATGAAAAAGATCGCATCTTACGGCGAGGCTCATTATATGAAATTGGTTCCCCACGGAGTCCATCACGCGGCCTTCCTGGCGGCTATGCAGGTGGATTTTGCGGTCGACAATTTTGACTGCCAGGAAGACTGGATCAGTCAGTCCCATCCGGACTGGCTGGATTACGATGTAACATTCGATGATGGATATCTGACCATGGGGGACCGGCCGGGTCTGGGCGTTGACCTGATCGAAAGCGAACTGAGACCTTTCCAGCCTTCGGAACATCCGCATCTTAGAGGACTGGACGGTTCTGTCCAGGATTGGTGATATGGGCGACATGCAGAAAACGTGTTTGATAACTGGAGCCGGCCGGCATAACGGTAAAATCATGGCCCTTCGTATGGCCAAGGCCGGTTATAGGGTGGCTATCCATCATTCCGGCCAGGATCCCGAGAGCGCCGACCAGACTTTGCAGATGATCCGCAGCCAGGGCGGAGACGGTTTTCTGGTCGAGGAGGATCTGAGCCGGCCCGGGGCGGCCGGCCGGCTGTTTGACCAGGTGGAAGAGAAGATGGATCATCTGGACGTTTTTATCAATAATGCCGGAGTCACTCTGGGAGGCCCCATCGAAAAACTGAGCGAAGAGACCTTTGATAAGCTGGTCAGCATCGATTACCGGGGGGCGGTCTTCTGCGTACAAAAGGCGGCGGATTTTATGATCCGCACCGGCACTAAAGGGCTGATCGTCATCATTTCTTCCAATCACCACGAACGGATCTTTCCGGGAGGAGCCCTATATGGGTCGACCAAAGAAGCTTTATGCCGTTTTACCAAATATGCCGGTCTGGAATATATCCGCTGGGGGATCCATGTCAACTGCCTGGCCCCGGGCTGGATCGACTGGGAAGAGGAAATGGGAGACCGTAAATTCAAGCAGCCGGACATTGAAAACCATCAGATACCGGCCCACCGCTTTGTAAAATCTTCGGACTTGGCGGATTGGGTCACTTTCATGGCCGGGCCATCCGGAGCCTCCCTGGTGGGGCAGACCATCAATCTGGACGGCGGGGCCTCGCTTTTGGGACCGGGCATGGCTGATTTCGGCCTTGACAGGCAGATAGAGATAGGCAGATAGTACCTTTCGGGTCTGTGCAAACGGAAGAAGATAGGAGCTGTTAATCAACTATGGCAGAAGTTGTCACGATCGGAGAAACGATGGCCTCAGTGATCCCCCAGGATTTTTTACCGCTGGAGTACGTCGGTGATTACCGGATCAGTATAGCCGGGGCTGAGTCAAATGTAGCCATCGGGCTGGCTAAGCTGGGGCATAAATCTTCCTGGATCAGCCGGCTTGGCAATGATGCGCTGGGCCGGCTGGTTATGAAAAAGATCCGGGCCGAAGGGGTCGATACTAACGGTGTGGTGCCGGATAAAGACCACCGGACCGGTCTTATGGTCAAAGAATTCGGACCCCAGGATACTTCTGTCTATTATTACCGGGAACATTCGGCCGCCAGCTTTTTGACCGAGGAAGATGTGACCCTGGATAAACTCAGGGGAGCGAAGATCGTTCACGTTTCCGGCATCACCCCCATCCTCAGTCCCAGCTGCCGCCGAATGACAGACAGCCTAGTGCCTTTGCTGAAGGAGCAGGGGATCGCCTTCAGTTTTGATCCCAACATCCGCAGGACCCTGTGGGGACAGACCGATTACCGGCCTTATATACGCAATCTGCTTCTATCTGCGGATATCGTCCTGACAGGCATGGATGAAGCAAGGATTCTGCTGGAGGATAAAATTGACGCTCGTGCTGCCGTGGAAGAACAGGTAAAGCAGATCGTTGACTTTTTGCGTCAGAACGGTGCCTCCTGGATCGCCGTCAAAAACGGAGCCGCAGGTGCTTACGCCGCCGACCGCAAGGACATGGTCTTTCTGCCGCCTTACCCCTGTCGTTTGGTCGATTCCGTAGGTGCGGGGGATGCTTTTGATGCTGCTTTTCTTGCCGGCATCCTGGAAGGAAAAGATCTGACCATGGCCGGCCGTATGGCCGCTATGGCCGGAGCCATGGCCTGCGAAAGCCGGGGGGATATCGAAGGTTATCCGGATAAAGAGCAGCTGAGCGTAAGGCTGGACAACAGTCAGGTGGTCTACCGCTGAGCAGGAGGGAACCTTTACACCGCTTACACTAGGTAATCGATCGGGCCCCTTGATCAAGGTCCCCCGGCGCTTGTTAGGAGATGATATAATGAAAGATGATATTGTCCGCACGATCCTGAAAACTAAAATAATTGCCATCATTAGAGGCCTGGAGCCGGAAGACAGTCTCCGTCTGGTCCAATGCTGGCAGAAAGCGGGGATCCGTCTGGCGGAGGTAGCCTTTGATCCTTCCCGTCCGGAAAGGGACCAAACTGTCCTGAAGACTATCGAGCTCCTTTGCCGCCAAACGAAGGGTTCGATGATCATAGGCGCGGGGACCGTTATTAGCGAGGAAAAGCTGAAGGCGGCCCATAAAAGCGGTGCGGCTTTCATGGTGGCTCCCAACGTCAACAAGAAGATCATCAAAAAGGCAAATCAACTGGACATGGTCACCCTGCCGGGGGCCTTCAGCCCCACGGAAATGGAAAAGGCCTATGAAGCGGGAGCGGATTTTGTCAAAGTCTTTCCCGCATCAGTCCTGACCCCTGCTTATATTAGAGCGGTCACCAATTCGCTCAGCCAGATCCCTTTGGTCGCGGTCGGAGGCGTCAGCAGTCAGAACGCCGGGGACTTTTTGAAGGCCGGCTGCTGCGCGGTAGGAGTCGGCGGTCGTTTAGCCAACAAGGACATGATCCGCCAGGGGCAGTGGAATCAAATCGAGCAGGAAGCCGTGGATCTGGTCAATGCCGTCGGAAATGCCGAGCGGTAACGTGCGGACCACGGGCGAAAGGCAAAAGCAATGAAAAAGCAGGTCTTCAATCCTTATCTTCCCTCTTGGGAGCATGTCCCGGACGGGGAGCCTCATATTTTCGGCGACCGCCTGTACGTGTACGGGAGCCACGACGGAGGTCATTCTTTTTGCGAGTTGGATTATGTCTTGTGGAGCGCTCCTCTGACAGACCTTTCCGACTGGCGGTATGAGGGAGTGATCTACCGGAAGGATCAGGATCCCATCAACGGGGCCGCCTGGCAGGGGCAGATCCCGCCCCTGGACCCCTATTATCAGTCCCTGCCGGGGCCGCACACTCTGTTTGCCCCTGACGCGGCAGAAGGTCCGGGCGGCCGCTATTATCTGTATTATTCCCTGGATTTTTCCAACCTGATCTCGGTGGCCGTCGCCGATAAACCTGAAGGGCCTTTTGAGTTCCTTTCCTATGTGACTTATGCTGATGGCAGTGTCCCTAAGGAAGGGCGGAAATTCGATCCGGCCATTCTTGTGGAAAAAAGCGGCATTTATCTGTATTACGGCTTTTGCCCCGAGGGGACTCTGCCCGGGGAAGAGGAAGGACAGGTCTTTGAGGGAGCTATGGCCGTCAGGCTGGCAGACGATATGCATACCGTTATTTCAAAACCGGTCTGCGTTGCCAACGGCTGCGATACGGCAAAAGGCACTGATTATCAGGAGCACCCATTTTTTGAAGCCTCTTCTATAAGGCATTTTGGGGATCTGTATTATTTTGTTTATTCCTCTTTACAGGGACACGAGCTCTGCTACGGCGTCTCCAAAGACCCTTTGGGTCACTTCCTTTATCAGGGAGTCCTGCTGTCCAATGCGGATATCGGCTATAAAGGGAATAAAAACGCCGATTGTTATTGGGGCAATAACCACGGAGGCTTGGTCTGCCTGAATGGGGACTTATATATTTTCGGACATCGCCAGACTCATGGAAATGAATCTAACCGCCAGGGGATCGCTGAAAAGGTACCGATCGAAGAAAACGGAAGGCTGGGTCAGGCCCGGCTTACCAGCTGCGGCCTGAACGGAGGCCCCCTTAAGGACCGGGGCTGGTATCCTGCTTACATTGCCTGCAGCCTGATGGGACCGGACCGCGACCATATCGGTCATGTAATGAACGGCGGTCCGTCTGCCCAGGCTCCGGATCCTCCTTCCGATTGGCCTTATATCACCGAGGAAGGTAATAAGTCCTATATCAAAAACATGCAGGCGGGCAGTACTTGCGCTTTCCGCTCTTTTTCCTTCGGGCAGGACCGGTATCAGATCACGATCGAAGCCAGGGGCAGAGGAGTCCTTGAGGTCCATTTTGACCAAGAAAAATCCCCTGTTGCTTCTACCTTGACAGTAGATTCAGGGGATTGGGCCAAATGTGCAGATGAACTTACAGCAAGTTCGGGGGTTCATGCCTTATCCTTCACTGTTAAAGAAGGTCAGGTCGATCTGGCCGGTTTTGAACTGGACGGCTTGCCTGAGTAAGGATGAGACAGACAGATCTTATAATCCGTCCGAAAAACTTGTATACACGCGGCCTTCCTTTTTAGGAAGGCCGTATTTTTCTTTAGCCAGCCCGATGGCCTTGATCATGAAAGCCATATTGCGGGCCAGGACCCTCATGCACTGTAGTCCTTCCTTGTCTTTTTCTACGTCTACGGCCGAATAACCGTGCACCTGGTTCCAGTACTGGGAGGAGACAATGGGCATCTGGCGCAGGGTAAAGTATTTGTTTAATTCATCAAAGGTAGCCGTATTGCCTCCGCGCCTTGCGGACACGACGGATGCCCCGACTTTCATGGTAAGGTCGGCCGAAGTGCTGTAGAAAAGCCGGTCCGCAAAAGAAACCAAGGTTCCGTTGGCCGAACCAAAGTAAACCGGAGCACCCAGCACGATCCCGTCCGCCTCTTTCAGCTTGGCGGCCGTTTCGTTGACGATATCATTGAAGACACATTTTCCGGTTTTCTTACAGCTCCGGCAGCCTATGCAGCCACGAATGTCTTTATTGCCTACGTGGATGATCTCGGAGTCTACCCCTTCTTCTTTCAAGGTGTTCTGGATCTCCTGCAAAGCTCTTGCGATACATCCGTTAGGTTCGGGACTTCCGTTGATCAAGAGGACTTTCATTCTTCTGATGCCTTCTTTACCTTCAGCCCTGTTCGGTAACGGACAGCAGCTTGATCTCAAAGTTGAGTTCCTTGCCGGCCATTTCATGGTTGGCATCCAGGGTGATGGTCTCGTCATCTTTCTGAGTGACCGTTACGGGGAAGCGGCGGCCCATCTGGTCGACTAATCCGATGCGCTCGCCGACAGTAAGGTCTTCGGATCCGGGGAGGTTAGCGATCTTTTCGTGGATGACAGCACTGGGATCGTATTCACCGTAAGCATCGGCAGGATCCAGATGGATCTTGACTTCGTCTCCAACGTTCATTTCAAGAACGGCCTTGTCAAAGCCGGGGATCATCATACCGGTCCCGCAGATGAATTCCAGGGGTTCGTTGCGGCTGTAGGATGAGTCGAATTCGCTGCCGTCGTTAAAGGTGCCGCGGTAATGGACACTGACGACCTTACCGGCGTTTTTGCCGGGATAGATGACTTCATGATGATGGTGACATCCGGCGCAGTTATGGCCGCATTCTTCCTCGCATCCTTCATCTCCTTCATCGGAAGCTTCTTCGCCTGCGCAGTTGGCATCGCCTTCTGTAAGGTCGCCTGCCAGATAGGCCTTTACGGCGTCGTCGCAGCTTCCGGAAGCTCCGGGAATGGCTTTGATGCCGGCTTGAGCCAGTGCGTCGATGGCTCCCTGACCGATACCGCCGCAGATAACGGCCTCGGCTCCCTGTTCCTTGAGCCAATCGGCCAGCTGTTCATGGCTGGCCCCGGCGGTCTCATAGACGGCGGAGCTTTTTACAGTTCCATCTTCGATATCGTACAGTTTCATGAACTGAGTTTTGCCGAAATGCTGAAAGATGGTTTCGTTGTCATAGGTAACGGCAATTTTCATTGAGGGTCTTCCTTTCTTGTGTTCTTGTTATTGTGATTTTATATGAGCGGATCAAATAACCTACAGGATCAAAATGGACCGAAGGACAGCTTACCTTCTTCGAATAGTACAGTAACGCTATTAAAACATAAATTAGGTAAGAAAGCAAATGTAAATTATAAGAAACGGTCATCGTTTCCAGCCGAAAGACTTGGCAGGACCGGTTTCGCAAATAGAGATTACAGGTTGAGAGATGCGCACTGTAGCCCGGACTTTTACGTAGACTTGTCTTCCTTCTGACTTTGATTTGACAGCGGCGTGATATGGTAAAGATCGCCGGGGACAATGATAAATGATGGGGAGACAGTTTATGAGTAAAAAAGAGAAAAAATGGTCAGAACAATCTTTTAAGGAAAAGGTGATCACGATCATTGCCTTCATATTCTTTTGGGGTATGATGGCCTTGATCATCGGGTCGATCCTCTGCCTGCTGATCGAATGGACCAAAAGCAGCAATGCCTACTTCTTCCACAGAGCAGAAATCCAACATCCGCAGATGGTAAAGGTCGTGAGGGAGCTTCAGAAGGACGATGACAGCGACGATGTATGGAAATACTATGTCTACTATCAATACGAATATAATGGCGTCCAGTACCAGGGAAAGGATCCGGCTTCCTATAACTCGGAACCTCAAAAAGGCCGTAAAAGCATTTTGATCGACACAAGGGATCCAAGCCATATTTTTTATAAAGCGACCGGATTTTTAAGCTATCTATATGTTGTCTTTGTCGTCGGCGCTGCCGCCCTGATTATTTGGATAGCAAGCCTTATCATCAAATATCAAATCGACTGCCGAAAAGCAGAACGAAACAGGGAGCGCAAAGGCCGTAAGACCTAAGGCTCCCCGTATTACTTTCCGGCTTTGAAGCACGCGACTTTAGTCGTGTGAGGTTCACTGGGTTCTTGGAAAGGGTATCAAAAAGCTTATCTTGGCCAGCGGTACTCTTTGTCGGGCAGCTTGGGGAATTTAGCATGCGGCAGCGACTGGTACCAGTAGGCAACGGAACCGACGTCGTCCTGCCGTTCGAACAAGCCCCGGTAGCCGACTCCGATCTGCTGGATGGTGACCCGGATGTTGCGCGCAAAATAGATAGGATCTTCGATATGCCAGCGGTAGAAACCGCGCTGTGGCATGGTGTCGTCGTTGTGGTAAGGGTTGTGCTCGGTATCGTGCGATGAATAGTAGGGGTAGCCAAGATATTGTGTCGAATACTGCTGCTCCACGGTCTTGCCGTCTACTTGTTTGGCGAAGCTCCACGACCCGCCGAAGTAGTCCTCGGTGCCGGTCCCGCAGATAGTAGGATAATCAATGTCGCCGTCTATATAGAATTTAACCTCGCCCTCGCCGTACCAATACCGCTCCAGAGTTGTCAGCGCAAGGTATGTCCCTACATATTTGCCCTGTCCGCAGACTCCGTCCAGGATCGTGTAGTCTTTGCCTTTTTCCGTCAGTCTTTGCCGCCGGTACTGAGCATGAAAATATTCGATCGTATCCGGCAGATCATCTGCTTCGCAATAGTCGATCTGGTAGAAGAAAGCGGGTATGGGATTGGCATGCTGGTTTTCAAGCTTGATGGTGGCATGCTGTTTGAAAGGCATTTGGAAGTAGCAGTTGAGCCCCCGGTTAGGGACAACGACAATAGGTAGCGAATCGACCATGCAGGCTCTCCCGAATCCGCAGCAGAAAAAGTCTCCCAGGGGGACCTCGACGCTGGGGTCATCTTCGTTTTCCCAGTAAAAGCGCAGGACCAGATCGCTGAGGACGAAGCAGTCGGCGTCGCTGGTTTTGTAGGGGACGGTGATCCAGATGTGGCTGATGATGCCGGGGCCGTCAATGTCGGCCAGGGTGACGACGGCGCCGGGAGCTATGTCCCTGAGGCATGGGGAGCCTTTGCGCGAAGGGCCCAGCTGGCTGGCGGTCATGCCGCCTTTGCCTTTCTGACCGGTGGGATTTTCGGCGTTGACGGCGCGCGAGCGGCGCCGTCTGGGCAGACACAGATCACTGAGTGTAGACATGTAAAGCAGCCTCCCTGATGGATATTTAGTTTAAAGCGGATCATGGACGTTTGCAGATATTACTTTAATTATAACACTTTTGCGGCTTTGCCGCGCTGCGGATGCTGCAGGCCGCAAGGCCAGTGTGATATAATGTCTGGCATATTCAGCTGCAGGAGGCATGCATATGAGTGAAATGTTTGATGTAGTCGACGAGAAGGGACAGCCCACGGGTAGGATCGTCAGCCGTCAAAAGGCGCATGAGCAGGGGATCCGTCATCGGACGGCTCATATCTGGATCGTAAGAGAAGTGGAGGGACGCCGCCAGGTCCTGCTTCAGAAGCGTTCGGCCCAAAAGGATTCCTTCCCGGGGATGTACGATACCTCTTCAGCCGGACATATCCGTGCGGGCGACGAGCCTAGGGAGTCCGCTTTGCGGGAGCTGGGCGAAGAACTCGGTATCATGGCTTCTGCGGACCAGCTTACCTTTGTCGGAACCTTTACCATCCGCTATGAAAAGGAATTCCACGGTGCCATGTTTAAGGATAATGAGATTTCTTTTGTCTTTCTTTATCAGGATCCGGTCGATATCGATCGACTGACTTTGCAGAAGGAAGAGGTCGAAAGGGTCGACTGGTTTGATATGGAGGACACGTATCAGGCTATTCTGGCTGGGGACGATCGCTTCTGTGTTCCCCGGGCAGGGCTGAAGCTGATCATGGATTACACTGGTAATCATCCGGTAAGGCAGTAAGCCGGGACAAGTTCAAAAAAAAGTGTTTCGCGACTCCTCTGTGATCCTCTGGAATTCCGCAGGAAGTATTATCATGCACGAGGCATTAAAAATGGGATCGTTGGCTAGAAACCGGATGAATCAAAGCAGATTATCTTTCAGGATCTTCTCTACCCATTCCACGTCCAGGCTTTGATTTTGTGTTTCGATGGTGATCAGAATGTCTTTTCCGATGTAGTGACCGCCGAAATTGTAGGTTTTTAGCTTTTGAATGCAGCTGCTGCGGTAGTTTTCGTCATCCAGAAGGCCGACATGTTCGATGTAAAACTCCTGGCGGGTACGGACATTCAAGGCGGTGAAATCGGGCTTGAGTGTGCGGGACCCCACGACGAGCGGATATTCGTACCGGTAGGGGATGTTCAGCTTTTTCAGCAGGTCTGCGATGATTTTTTCACTTTTGGATCGTACGAATTCCCCTTTCTCTGTTCGGAAAGGTTTCTGATTTATATCCAGCAGTAAACCCGGATTCTCGACGGATTCCCATTGCTTTATGAATGCTTGATCGGTCGTCCAATAAGGAGTCACCAGGGACTGGCGTTCGGGTGAAAGGGAATAGTAGATCTGTTCAGCCGTTGGGGCTTTGTAGAACTTGGCCAATGGCCTCAGCATGGCTATTTCTTGTTTAATGGAACGCTGAACTTTTTGGTCATAGGCTTTTTGAGCTAAAGAAGCGATCAGGTTGGGATTGTCTGTCCGTTCAAGAACATGGTCAGCTCCAGACCGACGCTGATAGTAAATAAGGCCGTTTTTCTTTTTTGAAATCCGCAGCGATCCGTCAGGAGGCCTCCTAAGAGATTTATTGACGACTAATAAAATTTCCTCCAGCTCCCGGCGGCGGGAAGTGATGATCTGTTGGATTGTATTATTTGCCTTTTTTTCTGCCATTGTGCTCGAAGTCCTTTCTATTTTGAACCTTCTTTTATGAGTATCGCGAGAAAAGATGCAATGGCTTGGGTAGAATGAGATATTGTGGAAAAGACATTAAAATTGGGGAAGGAAAGGGTATAAGTGCAGAGAAAGCTTGGATTCTTTTTTAGGTTTGGAGAGTAAAAATGACATGGAATAAAGGGTTGATTTTTTATCTTGTCAGAATTTGATTTTTTCAAAGGGCTGACAAGATTTGTCATCCAAGAATAGAAAAATCTTGTCAAATATCGACTTTTCGAATGTTGTGACATGAATTGTCATCCAAATTTTAGGGCGAAAAAGGCGATTTTTAAGCCATCTCAACATATCAAGAATTATGTTTAAATAATAATAATGCGAATATTGTAATAATGCGAAAAGAGCCTTGTCAAATACACCTAAAAAGCAATATTTGACAAGGCTCTCGTTTTCAGCGTGCCAAATCTTGTCAAGTACAGCAAAATCATGATTTTTGACAAGAAATTCAGAAAAAGGTCATACAAATCTTGTTAAAAATCCGGAATCCTGGAATTTGACAACGCGCCATTAGCTTTCAAGCAATGATCCGTGGCTTCCAACCAATCCTGCCGCTCAAAATCTAGTCTTCCAGCTAAGGCGCCGCCCTAAACCGGGCCGTCAGTTCCGTCAGCCCCCTCAGCGAAGTTCAGCTACGTCACCGTCTGCCGGGGTGCTTTCTCCTTCCGCCCCTTCTGCTCCTGCAACCCCCTCTGCATCCAACGCCTTTTCCTGCCTGAAAAAGTTATACACGGACTCGGCACTGCGCTTATTCATTCCATCGACAGCCTCCAGGTCGGCCAATTCGGCCTTCTTGATAGCATCGATAGATGCGAAAGCCGTCAAAAGAGCCTTCCGGCGGGCAGGCCCGATGTTGGGGATTGACTCCAGCATAGACCGGACCTGCTCTTTAGCTCTCAGGCTGCGGTGATAGGTGATAGCAAAGCGGTGGGCTTCGTCCTGGATGCGCGTGATCAGCAGAAATGCCGCCCGGTTTTTGCCGAAATCGATCTCCTTATTATGGTAATAAAGTCCCCGGGTATTATGACGGTCATCCTTGACCATACCGGCGACCGGTATATCCAGACCGACCTGGCTAAGCACGTCTTCCGCGATATTGACCTGGCCGCGGCCGCCATCCATCAGCACCAGATCCGGCAGCTTGGTAAAGCTTCCGAAGCTGGGATCCTTGCCCTCTTTAGCCATTTGTCGGATCTCGGTCAAAGCATGGGTAAAACGCCGGGTCAGCACCTCCCGCATGGAAGCGTAATCATCCGAACCGACGACAGTCTTTATACGGAACTTACGGTAATCACTGTTTTTGGGCTTGCCGTCCTCAAAAACGACCATAGAGCCAACCGACAAAGAACCAAAAGTGTTGGAAATATCATAAGCCTCGATCCGGTTCAGGGGGTACTCGTCAAAGCCCAGCAGATCCGCCAGCTGCTGCATGGCCCCCTTGGTACGTTTCTCTTCAGCCTCCAGCCGCTCGCCGAACTGCTTCATCTGGATCTGGGCATTGGACACAGCCAGACCTACGAGTTTAGCCCGGTCGCCCCGCACAGGCTTGCTGATCTGCACCTTGGAGCCAAGCTTGGAGGACAAAAACTCTTCCAAAAGATCCGCATCGGGCGGCAGCTTTTGAACATCGATCTCCTTGGGAATAAAGGCAGTACCTCCGTAAAACTGCTGAATAAAGTATCCGATAATGACTCCCGGGTCTACCGAACCGGCGGATTCCATCATAAAATGCTCTCGCCCGATCAGTTTGCCTCCCCGCATAAAGAAAACCTGCACCAAAGCGGAGTCGCTGTTTTTTTCGCCTTCACCCTTCTGAGCGATACCGATCACATCCCGATCCTGATCGGACCCGGCGTTCTCGATCTTCTGGGACTGGGACAAAAATTGGACCGACTCGATCTGGTCCCGGTATCTGGCAGCCTTCTCAAATTCCAACTTGGAAGAGGCGTCCAGCATCTTGGCTTTTAAATTATTGATGACCTCGTTATGACGTCCACTCAAAAGAGTCAGTGCCTGATCGACCAGCTGCCGGTACTCTTCCGGGGTGACCTTCCCCGTGCACGGGCCGCAGCATTTGCCTATGTAATAGTTCAGGCAGGGCCGTTCTTTACCGATATCCTTGGGCAGGTTCCGGTTGCAGGTCTTCAGCGGCCACAGCTTTTCCATCAATTCCAGAGTCTGGTTGACGGCTCCGACATTGGTATAAGGCCCGAAATAGCGGGCCTTGTCGCGGCTGATCTTGCGGGTCTTGATGACACGCGGATAGGCTTCCTGCATGGTCACTTTTAAATATGGATACTGCTTATCATCCTTAAGCAGAGTATTGTAAGGAGGCTTGTGTTTTTTGATCAGATTGTTTTCCAGGATCAGGGCTTCCATCTCGGTGTCGGTCACGATATATTCGAAATACTCGATCCTTTCCACCATCTGATAGATCCAGGGTGAGCGTCCCTTGGGCGTGGGAAAATACTGGCGCACCCGGTTGTGAAGATCCCGGGCCTTGCCCACATACAAGATCAGATCGCCTTCGTGCATCAAATACACGCCGGGACGGTGAGGGATCTTTTTCAGTTCCTCTTCAATGTTGAACATGTCCGGGTCTCCTCTCTGATCAATATAGTAGTGAACCATTGTAGCATTGGCGGTATTTTTTTGCAAATGTCCAAGCTGCCGCAAGGTTTGACCCTGCCCAAGTCTGATAGTATAATAAAACCTATCTTTCTTTCTATTGTATTTTTTGAAACATGAGGTTTGTATGGATATAAATGATCAAAACCCGGACAAGGGACTTCCTGAGGCGCAGCCGGGTATGGAAAGGCCCGAAAGACCCGGTAAGTCTGACACCAAGCACCGCCTGCTTCTTCTGAAAGTGGCATGTATCAGCATTGCCGTACTGGTCCTGGCCGGTTTTGCCATCTATGGAGGAGTCAGGGTCTACCAGCATTTTTACGGGATGAAAAAGGCAGAGGAAAGCATCCCCGCCGATCTGAATCTGGAGGAAGGGGAGTACCGGATCCTGTATCAGGGGCAGGACCGGGGCATCGCGCTCGTTCAAAATAAAAGCATTTATCTTGATCTGGATGTGGTCAACGAAGGATGGGCAGACGGTATGCTCTTTTGGGCAAAAGACGTTGATCAGATCCTGTATACGACACAGACTGAACAGCAGGTATTCGACATCGGCAGCACCGATGTTATCTCTTACCAGGGCAAGCCTTATATCAATGCGGCTACGGCTCAGTCCATGTTCGGCACCCAGTATTATGTAAACCAGAAAAATTACACCGTCATGGTCCGCCAGTCGGACGGAAAAGTAGGCGAGATCCAGGATCCATGCTATCTTTTGCAGGATCCCTCAGATCAGAAGGTTTACACCGCCCATTTGAAGCGGGGACAGACAGTCGAGATCTATGACAGTGATCAGGAAGGTTATTACTTTGCCGCTACCGAGGACTGCTATACCGGCTATGTGAAACAGGATCTGGTCACAGTAACGGACTCTACCTTATCCCGTAAAAAGCCGCTGCAGGCCGGGCAGCAGAATCTGATCGACGGGACGGTCTCCCTGGCTTTTCAGCAGTTCTACAGCGACCAGCCAAGCGACGAAGACTACCAGCATATCAACGACTGCAGCTACTATATCAATGTGATCGTACCGACCTATTTCACCCTGAACAGCCAGGGAGGTATCGATTCCGTGGCAAACGCGGATTATGTAGCCTGGGTCAAACAAAAGGGCTACCAGGTGTGGGCCATGCTGAACAACAATTTCGATGATTCGCTGACGGCCGCGGCCTTTGAAAGCACCGAAAACCGCAAGGCCCTGTGCCAGCAGCTGCTCAAATACTGCCAGGACATGCACCTTGACGGTATCAACGTGGATATCGAGGGACAGACCGAGGATACGGAACCTTATTACATCCAATTTCTGCGGGAATTGTCCATGACGCTGCGTCCGCAGGGCTATATACTCAGTGTGGACTGCCTGGTACCCAGCGAGTGGACAAGCCATATCCAGCGGGATGTGATCGGTGAGCTGTCCGATTATGTGCTGGTCATGGCCTATGACGAACACTACGACGGCAGCGAGGCAGGATCCACCTCCAGCCAGTCCTTCACCATGGATGCCATCACCAACATGCTCAAATATGTTGAAAAAGATAAACTCATTCTGGGGATTCCGTGGTACACTCGTGTATGGATGGGAATCGATAATCTGCGGTCCGACGCGGTCGGCATGGACCAGGCCCAGAGTATCGTAGATGAAAACGGACTGACCGAAACCTATGACAGCACTACCGGCCAGAACTATGCCGAAGGCATGATCGGTGAGACCTTGTACCGCATCTGGATGGAAGATGAGACCAGCCTGACATGGCGCCTTCGGCTGGCCCTGGACAGCGGCCTAGCCGGGATCGGCGCCTGGAGCCTCGGTTTTGAAAATTACGAGGTCTGGACCGTGTACGAAAACGTTCTGATGACCAGCGGTAAATATTGAGGGATCCTATGATAGAAACACAGGAAAAAAAGCAGCGCTTTATTCTGGCCGGCATCGACAGGCCGGCAAATCCTATTGACGAGGATCAGTCGCTGGATGAACTGTCGGAACTTTTGAAGACCGCCGGAGGGGAAGAGGCGGGCCGCGTCGTACAGAAGACCGATGCAGCCGACCCCAAGCTTTACGTAGGCAAAGGCAAAGCAGAGGAACTTAGTGATATGGTCAAAACCCTCGGGGCGGACGGAGTCATCTGTGATGACGAACTGGCACCGGCCCAGCTGCAGAATCTGTCGGATCTGGTCGATACCAAAGTCATCGACCGGTCCCTGCTGATCCTGGACATCTTTACCCAGCGCGCCTCGACCAAAGAGGCACAGATGCAGATCGAACTGGCCCAGCTGCAGTATAGATTGACCAGATTGACCGGCCTGGGAACCGAACTTTCCAGACAGGGAGCCTCCGTCGGACTTCATACCAGAGGCGGCGGCGAGACCAAGCTGGAGATCGACAGACGGCGCATCCGGTCCCGCATTTCTTTTTTGAAGGGACAGCTGAAAGAGATCGCCAAAGACCGTAATAATGAAAGGACCGGCCGCCGTCAGAGCGGCATCCCGATCGTAGCGCTGGTGGGTTATACCAACGCAGGTAAGTCGACTTTGTTCAACCGCCTGACCGACTCGGACGTGTTGGAGGAGGATGAGCTTTTCGCGACCCTGGACACGACGGTAAGAAGAGCACAGCTTCCGGATAAACGCAAGGTCCTTATGGTCGATACGGTCGGCTTTATCCACAAACTTCCTGCGGGCCTGATCGATGCTTTCCGGGCGACTTTGGAAGAGGTCTGCGAAGCGGATATACTCTTGCATGTGGTCGATATGTCTTCGCCTTTGGCCGAGCTGCAGATGAAGGTCACCTATCAGGAACTGATCGACCTTAAGGCTGCCGACAAGCCGATCATTACCGTATTCAATAAAAAGGACCTGGCCGCGGCAGCCGGCCGGGAGAAGGGCGAAGACGCGGACAAAGTCATCCAATTGCTGCCCCCGATCCCTTACCGGCCACAGAAAGTGCTGAAGACATCGGCTTTCGATCCGGATGATTTAAGCGCGATCCTGGCGGCGGTACAGACGGAGCTGGAAAAAAGGGACACGACAATGGATCTGGTCCTTCCCTTTGACCAGGGAGCGCTGGCGGACTCTCTGCACCGGCAGGCCGTTGTGGTAAAAGAAGAGTATCAGGAAGACGGACTGCACATGGAGGTCAGAGTGCCTCCTGCTCTGCGCAAACGGGTGGAACCGTATTTAGCGAAAGAGTGACCGGATCATAAAGGAGCGACAGATGGTTACTGAAATTCGAACGATCAATGATGAAAGTCTTGATCTGGCAAACAGCCTGCTGTTAAAGGGGGAGGTCGTGGCTTTTCCCACCGAAACGGTTTACGGCCTGGGGGCATGGGCCATGTCGGAAGAGGGGATCGCCAAGATCTACAAGGCGAAAGGCCGCCCTTCGGACAACCCGCTGATCGTACATGTTTGCCCCGGTTTCGATCTGAGCCGGATCGTTCGGAAGATACCGGAAAGCGCTCAGAAACTGATGGATGCTTTCTGGCCCGGTCCCATGACCCTGATCATGCCCAAAAATAAAGCCATTTCCGATCATGTTACCGGGGGACTGGATACGGTCGCGGTCCGGATGCCTGTGGATAAATCAGCCATGGCCCTGCTGACCCGGACCGGGCTGCCGATCGTGGCTCCCAGTGCCAATACGTCCGGCAGACCCAGCCCGACGACGGCTGACCATGTTTATGAAGACCTGAAGGGTAAGATCCCGCTGATCCTTGACGGGGGAGCCTGCCAGTACGGCCTGGAATCCACCATCGTAGATCTTACGGTCGATCCGCCTATGGTGCTGCGTCCGGGTGCTATTACCATGGAGATGCTTCGTAAAGTCCTTCCGGACATCGTCGAAGATCCTACCGCGGCCGCCGGCAAATCGATACCGGCCAACGTAAAACCGAAAGCCCCCGGCATGAAATACCGGCATTACGCCCCCAAGGGGCATTTGATCGTGACCGACCAGCCGGCCGCTCAGATCAAGGAATGGATGGAAGCCGATATGAAAGAAAGGCCGGGTGAAAATTTCGGCCTGATCGTCAGCACGGAAATGGCGGACGAATTAAAAGAACTGGGACTCATTCCCAACGATAAGATCACGGTCCTTATTTTGGGGAGCCGCTCAGACAAGGCGGCCATCGCCGCTAACCTGTTCGATCGTCTGCGCGAAGCGGACGAGTTCCGCCTTACCTGGTTCTACGGTGAAGCCTTCGAACGGACCGGGATGGGCGAGGCCATTATGAATCGGTTTTTAAAAGCATCGGCGGAGCGCAGGCTTCTTAACTGAAAGGAGATAGCATGATAGCAATCGCGAGCGACCACGCAGGGTACGGCCTGAAACAGGAGATCATGAACTGGCTCGATCAGAAGGGCTATGAGTACCACGATTACGGCTGCTACAGTACCGAATCGTGCGACTACCCGGATTTTGCCCATGCAGCTGCCAAAGCGGTTGCCTCCGGCGTCTGCGACAAGGGCATACTGATCTGCGGGACCGGCATCGGCATCGGCATTGCCGCCAACAAGGTCAAAGGCATACGCTGCGCCACCTGCCATGACTGCTTTTCGGCAGAGGCCACCCGTCTGCATAACGACGCCAACATGATCGCCATGGGCGCCCGCGTGATCGGCCCCGGACTAGCCTTGAAGGTAATTGAGACTTTCCTGACGACTCCTTTTTCCGGAGAAGAACGTCATATTCGGCGAATCAATAAAATCGAACAGATCGATCAATAATCACTCAGAAAGAGGCAGCGAATGAATCTGAACGGCCTGACAGAAGCCGAGGTTCAGGAGCGTCTGAAAGACGGGCGCAGCAACCGAGGCCAGGAAGTAAAGACCAAGTCAAAGGGACAAATAATCCGTGAAAACGTTCTGACCTTATTCAACCTGCTCAACCTGTTTCTGGCCATAGCCATCGCATCGGTAGGCTCTTACAAGAACCTTTTGTTTATGACCATTGTCACAGCCAATACCGTTATCGGTATCGTTCAGGAGCTCAGGTCCAAAAAGATGGTCGACAAGCTCTCGATCATGGTCGAAAGCAGGCAGGAAGTGGTCAGAGAAGGCCGTCTGAAACGCATACACAATGAAAACATCGTTTTAGACGACCTTCTTCATATCAAAAGAGGAAGTCAGATCCCGGTGGACTGCCGTATCGTAGTCGGCTGCGTGGACATGAACGAAAGCCCGATCACCGGCGAGTCGGATACGGTCACCAAAAGTGCGGGACAGGAACTGTTTTCCGGCTCCTTCGTATCCGGAGGAGACTGTTATGCCCAGGTGATCCGGGTAGGAAAGGACAGCTTCGCGTCCAAACTCAGCCAGGAAGCTAAAGTAGTACAGGCGCCTCAGTCGGAGATCATGCGGACGCTGAACCGGATCATCACCACCATCACCATCGTGCTGATCCCCCTTGGCATTATTTTGTACCGCAATCAGCTGGCCCTGGACGGGGCAACGGTAAAGTCCGCTGTCGTCGGTACTTCGGCGGCTCTGATCAGTATGATCCCGGAAGGATTGATGCTGCTGACGTCGACGGTTTTGGCTGTATCGGTGGTCCGCCTTGGCAAATCTCATGTGCTGGTGCAGAATCTCTACTGTATAGAGACTCTGGCCAGGGTCGATGTGCTATGCCTGGATAAAACGGGCACCATCACCAGCGGCACCATGAAAGCTGAAAAGATCCTGTATTTTGATGAAGAAAGCGGGCAGGAAACGGTCGAAGCCTTCCGGGCCCTGATGAAGGCCGGTCGTGACGATAGTCCCACGGTCGATGCGATCCGGGCATATGTGGGCTCCGAATCATCCCTGGAGCCTCTCCAGGTCGTTGATTTTTCATCTGAAAAGAAGTGGTCCGGTGCTCGTTTTGCCAACGGAGTTACCTACGTGATGGGAGCAGGCGAAATGATCCTGGGCGACCGCTTCTCTAAGTATGAAGCTTTATATAAAGACCAGGTCGGTGCTGACCGGGTCATTCTGGCGGCCAGATCGGACCTGCCTTTCGGCTCTGACAACTCCCTCCCGGATCAGATAAAGCCTTTAGGCGTTATTCTGATCGCGGACGAGATCCGCACCAACATAGAGGATACCATTGCTTACTTTAAGGAGCAGGGCGTCGATCTGAAGGTGATCTCGGGCGACGGAGTAGGGACGGTACAGGCGATCGCCCAAAAGGTAGGGATCGAAGGTGCCGAAAAAGCCGTAGATGCCCGGGAGCTCAAAACGCCGGACCAGCTTCATGAGGCTGCCAATAAGTATACGGTTTTCGGCCGGGTCACCCCCCAGCAGAAACGGGAACTTCTTAAAGGATTGAAGATGGAAGGCCATACCGTCTGCATGACAGGGGACGGTGTCAACGATGTCCTTGCCATGAAAGAGTCAGACTGCTCGGTGGCCATGGCTTCCGGTTCCGATGCGGCGCGCAGCATCGCTCAGCTGGTGCTGACCACGGATGATTTCAACAGTATGCCCAAGGTAGTGGCGGAAGGCCGCCGTACCATCAACAACATCCAGCGCAGCGCCTCCCTTTTCCTGACCAAAACGATTTATGCGATCATTACGGGCCTGGTCTTTGCCTTTACCAGTCTGAAATATCCTTTCCAGCCCATCCAGATGTCTTTTATCAGCGCGCTGACGATCGGATTCCCGTCCTTTATCCTGGCCCTGGAACCGAATGAAGAGAAAGTGTCCGGGAACTTCTTTATGAATATCATCACCCGGGCCCTGTCAGGGGGCGTGATGATGGCGGCAGGCGTCTTTCTGTCCTACGTCTTCGGTGCGGCTTATCAACTGACGGAAGAAGAGCTTTCGACACTGGCCATGGTAGCGGTCACCGTACCGGAGATCTGTCTGCTGATCCGCATTTCGATACCCTTTGATCCTCTTCGCGGGATCCTTCTGGGCTGTGTCATCGGCGGACTTCTGGTAGGATCCTCCCTGTTTTCCTCCATACTTTCTCTGGCAGATCTCAGCTGGGAGTTGATGGGCCACATGCTGGCCATGACTTTGATCAGCGCGGCGGTCTTTAATATCCTTTATACCTTTATCGAAAAAAGAAGGGCACGGATCACTCAGAAGCTGGCATCCAAAAGCGGAGATCCGAATAAGAAAAAGAGGCGCGACAGCTATACGCTGGAAGCCTATATCGGAATGGGCATCCGCAAGGCGGCTGCCTGGATAAAAAACAGAAATAAAGCAGCAAACCATAAGAGCAAAGAAAGGGAAAAGTCATGAAAAAAGAACTTGCCCGCCAAAAGGCAGCTCAGATCGTGTCGCAAATGACACTGGAGGAAAAATGCAGCCAGATGCTGTTTACCTCACCGGCCATAGAACGCCTCGGCATCCCTGCCTACAATTGGTGGAACGAAGCCCTTCACGGGGTCGCCCGGGCCGGACTGGCAACCATGTTCCCTCAGTCGATCGGTCTGGCGGCCACCTTTGACCAGGACCTGGTCGGCAGGATCGGGCAGGTCATCGGTCAGGAGGGGCGCATCAAAAACGAGATTGCCCGCAGCGAATCGGACCGTATCATTTATAAAGGACTGACCTTCTGGTCTCCCAATATCAATATTGTCCGGGATCCCCGCTGGGGAAGGGCACATGAGACCTATGGGGAAGATCCCTATCTGACCAGCCGTATGGGTACGGCCTTCGTAAAAGGCATCCAGGAGGAAGATAAACCCGGACGCATGCAGGCAGCTGCCTGTGTCAAACATTTTGCCGCCCATTCAGGCCCTGAGGCCATCCGGCACGGTTTTGATGCCAAAGTCAGCCTCAAAGATATGGCGGAAACCTATCTGGCCCAGTTCGAGAGGGTCATCAAAGATGCTCATCCGGCCGGTGTCATGTCTTCTTACAATGCCGTCAACGGAGTACCCACTTCCTGCAATAAGTGGCTGCTTCAGGATGTACTGCGCAGAAAATGGGGTTTTGACGGCTATATCGTAAGCGACTGCGGAGCCGTTCAGGATATTTATGATTTTCATCACTATACCGAGACCAAGGTCGAGGCGGCCGGGGCTTCGGCTGACGCAGGTCTGGAGCTCAACTGCGGAAGTATGTTCGGGTATCTGTACGAGGCGGTCGTCAAAGGCTATGTCAGCCAGGATAGGATCGACAGGTCGGTGACCGATCTGTTTACTCTCCGCTGTCAACTGGAGCTGGACGAGCCGGTGGAGGATTCCCGCCCGGTCATCGACCGCTGGCTCAAGGCTATGCCTGCTTACAATGAATTGAATCTGAAAGCTGCCCGTGAAAGTATGGTGCTGCTGAAAAATGACGGCATCCTGCCGCTGAATGATGCGGCTTTTACGGATGAAAGCCTGGCCGGACATAGTAAGACGGTTGCCGTGATCGGACCGACGGCCCGCTCTACAGCTATTTTGGAAGGAAATTATAACGGAACGGCCGAGGATCTTCCGACCCCCTACAGCGAGCTGAAAAAGGCAATGCCGGGAGCTACTTTCCTGGTCAGCGACGGATGTCACCTTTATAAAAAGAACATGCAGGCCGAATCCGAAGGCTCCGGCGACCGGCTGAGTGAAGCAGCCGCTTTTGCCCGCTATGCAGACGTGACCATTCTCTTTCTCGGCCTTGACCATACCATCGAGGGTGAGCAGGGAGACGCTTCCAACGAGTATGCAGCCGGCGATAAACATGACCTGCTGCTGCCGGACAGTCAGAAAGCTTTACTGAAGACTGTCTGCAGCGTCACCTCTAACGTCATTGTAGTATTGACCAGCGGAGGAGCTTTGGAGCTGGGTCCCTATAATGATAAGGTCCGCGCTGTCCTTCAGGCCTGGTATCCCGGTTCTCAAGGGGGCAGGGCTATTGCCGAGGTCCTGACCGGCAGGGTCGATCCTACCGGCCGTCTTCCGGAAACCTTTTATTACAACGATCAGGTCGACTGGGATTTTGCCGATTATAATATGGAAGGCAAGACATACCGCTTCTTTCATAAAAAGCCTTTATATCCTTTCGGCTACGGAATGCAGTACAAGAAATTGGAACTGTCCGGCTTCAAGGTCGAAAAGAGTGAGGATGAAAAAGGCGTAAGCACAGCGGTCATCATGGTGTCCAATCCTCATGACCAGACGGTTTCCATGCCGGTCGAACTGTATGCAAAGGTAGAAGAAGAGGGAGTCCGTACACCCAATTTCCAATTGATCGGTTTTAAACGGGTCACTTTGGAGGCAGGAAAGAGCGTGACGGTGACCATGCCCATCGATCCTTACTGGATCAGTGTCGTAGATGAAGACGGGAGCCGCCGCCCTGCAACCGGTAAAATCACCTATTATGCAGGTGATCATCAGCCGGATGAACGGTCGGAAGAACTGTGCGGGGACAAATGCCTGAAAGCCTGAAGAAGACAGAATGATCGGACAGGTATAAAGATCCGAAAGAAAAGGGTCCTTATACCTGTTTTTTTATTGCCTTGCTGATGAGGAAACAAGGTTTCCTTATCTTAAACATTGCATATATAAGTTCCTTTTTATCCAAGCAAATATGTAAAAATGCAACGAAAAACTGGAATCCTGCAAAAATGCACCCGTTCCCTGACGGGCTTCTTGTTAGTAAAAGGGCTTAAAAATACCAATAAAATAAGGAATATAACCAGTATTTCATCATCTGTCTAACAACGGATATTCGAATCATTCCCTCAAAATCCTGCATATTGTATATTGACAATACAGTATAATTGTATACAATGATACATAAACGCAAAAAATATCAGAGCCAAAACCAACCTGGTCCGGCAAGCCGATGACCTTTCAGTTGTACGACTCAGAAAGAACGAGGTTATAGAGATGACACAGAACTATCGGGATGATTCACATACTCAGCTGGAGATGGATCCTTCTACCAATCTCCTGGAAATGACGAATTTCGAATATAGTCTGCAGGACGTGGATCAGCCCAATCTTTACCGTACTTTGTTCAACTATGAAGAAGTGCCTAAGATCGTGTTCAACCAGCGACTGGTGCCCATGAAAATGCCGGATCATATCTGGATCACCGATACGACCTTCCGGGACGGCCAGCAGTCGCGGGAACCATATACGACCAAACAGATCGTGGATCTGTATGACATGATGCATCGGCTGGGCGGCCCTAAAGGGATCATCCGTCAGTCTGAGTTCTTTTTGTACAGTAAAAAAGACCGGGACGCTGTCGAGCAGTGTCTGGAAAAAGGATATGAGTTTCCCGAGGTAACTGCCTGGATCCGGGCGACTCAGGACGATTTTGACCTTGTTAAAAGCATGGGCCTGAAAGAAACCGGAATCTTGGTCAGCTGCTCTGATTATCATATTTTTTATAAACTGCGTATGACCCGCCGGCAGGCTATCGACCATTATCTGGAAATCATCGAACAGTGCATCGACGCCGGCATCCGGCCCCGCTGCCATATGGAAGATATCACGCGGGCCGACTTCTACGGTTTTGTCGTTCCCTTTGTGCTGGAGCTTCATAAACTGATGGAAAGGACCGGTGTCCCCATCAAGATCCGTGCCTGCGATACACTGGGATACGGGGTATCGATCCCCGGTGTGGCGCTTCCCCGTTCGATCCCCGGCATCATCTACGGCCTTCGTCATTACGGACGTATGGCGCCGGAACTGCTGGAGTTCCATGGGCATAACGATTTCTACCGCGCGGTCACCAATTCCACGACTGCCTGGCTGTACGGCGCTTCGGGTGTCAACTGCTCGCTGCTCGGCATCGGAGAGCGAACCGGCAACACTCCGCTTGAGGCTATGGTCATGGAATATGCCGCTCTGCGCGGTACTCTGGACGGTATGGATCCTACCGTTATTACGGAGATAGCCGACTATTACAAGAACGAGATCGGTTACGATATTCCTCCCCGCACCCCCTTTGTCGGAGAAGATTTTAATGTAACCAGGGCCGGCATCCACGCAGACGGTCTATTAAAGAACGAAGAGGTGTATAATATCTTCGATACCAATGCTTTGCTGAAGCGGCCCCCCAGAGTCCTGGTCGGGAAAAACAGCGGTGCTTCCGGTATTGCCATCTGGCTCAACAGCCACCTGCGCTTATCGGGCACCTCAGCTCTGGACAAACATGATCCTCTGGTCATCCGCCTGAAAGAATGGGTGGACAAGCAGTATGACGAGGGACGTGTTACCGCTATCAGCGATAAGGAATTGGATGAACAGGCCAAGAAGATCATGGACGAAATGACCAAAGAGATCAATGCACATGCTCACAACGGTCAGGCAACCTGATAAAAGATCTCTGATCATGTTATCCCTGATCCAATAATGCAAGGCCTTTCGCGGGAGGCTATATGACTTCTTATAAACAGCCTGCCAATCTGGCAGAGCAGGTATATGAAGCAATCAAAGAAAAGATCCTGACCGGAGAATATGAAGACGCTCAGCCGCTGACGGAGCTGGCTCTTTCCAAAGAGCTGAACGTCAGCCGCACCCCTATCCGGGAGGCGCTGAAGCAGCTGGAAGCGGAAGAATTGGTCGAATTAAGGCCTAACCGCGGTGCAGTTGTCAATGGCATCCGCCAGTCGGATATCGAGGACATCTATGAGATCCGGTCGCTGATGGAGGGGCGGGCGGCTGCCAAAGCAGCAGTCAGATGCCTGCCGGAGGATATCGACCAGCTGACCGAGATCACCGATCTGACCGAATTTTATACCGAACGATCCGACTACGACCGTCTGGTCGTTATGGATGACCGCTTCCACCGTTTGATCTATCAGATGACGGGAAGCCGCATTTTTGAACGGATTCTGACGGAGCTGCACAGCTATGCCAAGAGTATGAGGACCCGGTCCATGAAAGAACCGGGAAGGGCCCAGGCAATGCTTAAAGAGCACAGGGCCATCGTCGAGGCTATCAGCCGGCATGACGCTCAAAAAGCGTCCAGATTGATGGAACAGCATATTGCCAACGTAACCATCAACATGGAGAAGAACCACTTGATCGACAACACTGCTGCCGATCAGATCATTCAGGATAGTATGTGACCGCCCGGTCATGACAGAAAAGAGGGAATACCAATGGTTTATCACAAGGAAGGCGCCTGGTGGCGGGATTCGAAGCCGCAGTTTGACAATATTACGGAAAACAGTCCCGCGAAAACGGAAAAACAGGCTCAGGGCCGCGAAAAGACAATGGCCTACGGGATCCTGAACCGTCACAATGACAGTGGTCAGAACGACCGGGATGCGTTCCATATCCATTTTGACGGGATGCTTTCGCACGATATCACCTACGTGGGCATCATTCAGACGGCTCGGGCTAGCGGCATGAAATCTTTTCCGCTTCCCTACGTGCTGACCAACTGCCATAACAGTCTGTGCGCGGTTGGCGGGACGATCAACGAGGACGACCATGTATTCGGCCTGTCGGCTGCCAAAAAATACGGCGGAATTTACGTACCGGCCAGTCAGGCAGTCATCCACCAGTATGCCAGAGAGACTATGGCCGGCTGCGGCAAAATGATCCTTGGTTCGGACAGCCACACCCGCTACGGCGCTTTGGGCACGGTCGCCATGGGCGAGGGCGGACCCGAACTGGTCAAACAGCTGCTGGGAGATACCTACGACATCACCAAACCAAAGGTCGTGCTGATCTATATGACCGGCAGCCTTCGAAAAGGTGTCGGCCCTCACGATGTGGCCCTTTTGATGTGTAAAAATCTGTTTGGCACCGTTAAAAACATGATCCTGGAATTCGCCGGTCCCGGTGTAAGTACTTTGTCCATGGACCAGCGCATCGGCATCGATGTCATGACGACCGAGACCTCCTGCCTGTCCTCCATTTGGACCACCGATAGCAAGACAGAGGCCTACCTGGATGATCACGGTCGTGGCAATGAGTACTTCCCCCTGCAGCCGCAGGAGGGGGCTTACTACGATCACGTGGTGGAGTTGAATTTGTCCGAGGTCGAGCCTATGATCGCTCTGCCTTTCCATCCTTCCAACGCAGTAACCATCCGCGAGCTGAAGGCGGATCCTCATCGCTATCTGGATCCTATCGGTCTGGGAGATAAGGTAGTCGACGGTCAGATCCGGGTCGATCAGGCAGAGATCGCCGGATGCGCGGGCGGCCTGTATGAAAATATCGAAGAGGCAGCCGCCATCCTGGACGGACATGACATTGGCTGCGGTGCCTTTACTTTGAATGTTTATCCGACCTCCACACCGGTCGAGATGGCACTGGCCAAAGACGGGACCATTACCAAATTGCTGCAGGCGGGCGCGGTCATCAAACCCAGCTTCTGCGGTCCCTGCTTCGGGGCCGGAGATGTGCCTTCCAACAAGGGATTTTCGATCCGCCACACGACGCGCAACTTCCCCAACCGGGAGGGCAGCCGTCCTCAGGACGGACAAAAGGCCTATGTTGCCCTGATGGATGCCCGGTCGATCGCGGCCACGGCAGCGAGCGGAGGCGTCCTGACCGGGGCAGACGAGGTCGAATATGATTTTGAATGCCCGGCTTACCATTTCGACGGGTCGCTTTATCAGAAACGGTGCTATAACGGTTGGAAAGAGGGTCCCAAACCGGACACTCAGCTGGTATTCGGGCCCAACATCAAGGACTGGCCGGTCATGGAACCTTTGAAAGATGACCTGCTGGTCCAGCTGGCTTCGGTCATCCGCGATCCGGTCACCACGACGGACGAACTGATCCCGTCCGGCGAGACTTCCTCTTACCGGTCCAATCCCATCAAGCTGTCTGAATTTGCCCTGTCCCGCCGCGACCCGGCCTATGTAGGGCGGACGAAAGAAATCAAAAAACTGGATCCGGAAAGTGTAGGCCTTTCCAAAGAGACGACCAGCGTGGGCAGCGCTATTTTCTGCAACAAACCGGGCGACGGAAGTGCCCGTGAGCAGGCGGCCTCCTGCCAGCGTGTCCTGGGCGGAGCAGCAAACTTCTGCCTTGATTTTGCCACCAAACGCTACCGCTCCAATGTCATCAACTGGGGCATGATGCCGTTTACCGTGGACTCCTTCCCTTATGAAGTAGGGACACTGGTATACGTGCCGGGTATCAAACAGGCGCTGGCCGACGGCCGGTCCGAGATCACGGGCTATGCCTTCGACAAGGATCATCCCGATCAAAAGGAACCGATCCAACTGCACCTGGGCATCCTGTCGGCCGAGGAAAGACAGATCCTTCTGGAAGGCTGTCTGATGAACTACTACCGCACCATTCATAAGTAAGGGGGAGCCATGAGCAAAATCCAAATGAAAACGCCGCTGGTCGAGATGGACGGCGACGAGATGACCCGTGTCCTGTGGAAGATGATCAAGGACGAGCTGATCCTGCCTTTCGTCGATCTGAAGACCGAATATTATGATCTGGGCCTGCCCAACCGTGACAAGACCGGCGATCAGGTCACCATCGACGCGGCCAATGCCAATAAAAAATACGGAGTCGCCGTCAAGTGCGCGACCATTACTCCCAACCAGCAGCGGATGGAAGAGTATGGCCTTCATCAGATGTGGAAAAGTCCCAACGGAATTATCCGTTCCATTCTGGACGGGACCGTTTTCCGTGCACCGATCCTGATCAGCTGCATCAAGCCTTACGTGCGCACCTGGGAAAAGCCCATCACCATTGCTCGTCACGCTTACGGCGATGTTTATAAAAACGTCGAGATCCGTTCCGATGAACCGGGTACCTGCGAACTGGTGTTTACCGGCCGGAGCGGGAATGTTGTGCGTAAAACCGTCCAGACCCTTGATGAACCCGGTGTTTTCCAGGGCGTTCATAACAAGGTATCTTCTATTTCAAGCTTTGCCCGCTGCGTCTTCAATTACGCGCTGTCGACCCGCCAGGACGTATGGTTTGCTACCAAAGACACCATATCCAAGACTTATGACGGTGCTTTCAAGGAGATCGTCGGAGACATCTTTGAGAAGGAATACAAGGCTAAGTTCGACCAACTTGGGCTGACGTATTTTTATACTTTGATCGATGATGCCGTTGCCCGTGTGATCCGCTCCAAGGGCGGATTCATCTGGGCCTGCAAAAACTACGACGGCGACGTTATGAGTGATATGCTGTCCACTGCCTTTGGTTCCTTGGCAATGATGACTTCGGTCCTGGTAAGCCCGGACGGCAATTATGAATACGAAGCCGCTCACGGGACCGTTACCAGACATTACTACCGCTATCTCAAGGGCGAGAAGACCTCTACCAATCCCATCGCTACTATTTTTGCCTGGACGGGTGCTCTCAGAAAGAGGGGAGAGTTGGACGGCATCCCCGAATTAGGTCAGTTTGCCGATAAGCTGGAAAAAGCCTGCCTGGATGTCCTGGAAGAAGGCATCATGACAAAGGACCTGGCCGGCCTTGCCAAGGATAATCTGGCGGCAAAAGGGATCACGGTTCAGGAAGTCGATAGTGAGACCTATTTGAAAACGGTCAGGGCCAGAATGGAAAGAGAAAATTAAGAAATTAAGAAAATCTTAATAATTTTTAAGCTAAAAATTTTTTCTTTTTCATGAAACCCGGATGCATTAATATTCTGTTAGTGAATGAATATTGATGTATCCGGGTATTTTTTATTACTTGTGTTTATAATTCCTATTTCTGCATAAATTATATTGTAATAAATAATAATAATATTTAAGCACCGTTCATATTCGATATTTTCTTGACAATGTCCTTTTTGAGAACCTAAAAAAGCAAGGTATGTCTCATCAAAGTAGTAAAACTACTAATTTATAAGGAGGAAAAAACATGAAAAATTATTTTGATGTCAGTGGTAAGTATGCGCTGATCACCGGCGCGTCTTCCGGACTGGGCAAACAGTTTGCCGAGTGCCTGGCTGAGCAGGGATGCAATGTTGCCATTGCTGCCCGCCGCTACGAGCGTCTCGTAGAGACCAAGAAGTACCTTGAAGACAAGTACGGAGTTAAGGTCGTTGCTGTCCGCTGTGATGTTACCGATACCGCCAGCATCAAGGAAATGGTCGATACGGTCGTTAAAGAATTCGGACGCATCGATATCCTGATCAACAATGCGGCAGCCGGTTTTGCCACTCCTGTTCTGGAATGCGATGACGAGACCTGGCAGCGCACCATTAACACCAATGTCAACGGTGTCTTCTTTGTTGCCCGTGAAGTCGGCCGTGTCATGGTTCAGCAGCATTACGGAAAAATCATTAACATTGGTTCCTTCCACTGCGTCGTTACCATGAACGGTGTTCCCCGTTCCGGTTATTCCACCGCTAAAGGCGCCGTCTACATGATGACCAAGGCGCTGGCAGCAGAGTGGGCCAAAGACGGGATCACGGTCAATACCCTCGGGCCCGGCTACTTCAAGAGTGAAATGGCTGATAAAGTTACCAACAAATCCTATGACGACGGTATCCGCAACAACTGCCCCATGGGACGCCGCGGAAATCCGGGCGAGCTGAACGGCGCAATGCTGTATCTTGCCAGCGACGCTTCCAGCTACACCACCGGTCAGCTCCTGCTTGTCGACAGCGGCTGGACCATCGTCTGATCACCGGACCAGCGAGGCATAAAAGTGCTGCAGCCGGATGTTCTTGGTCTGATCATACTTGTAATTTGTATCATTTTATTCATCGGAAAGTGGATCCCGGCTGCGGCAACCGGCGTACTTGGCTGCCTGCTGATGGTGCTTACCAAAGTTTGTACGTTTGAAGAAGCTTTCGGAGGTTTTTCAAGCAGTATCGTCATTCTTCTGGCCAGCGCTATGGTCGTTGGGATAGCCTTGTTCAAAACCGGGGCGGCTCAGCTGATCGGGCGTTTTATCATTACGGCAACCAAGAACAATGAGTTTTTGTTTCTGGTCGTCAGCTGCCTGGTCTGCGGTGTCCTGGCTATGTTCCTGGCTAATACGGCGATCCTTGCGGCTTTTATCCTGATCGTGGACTGTGTCTGCGAAATTTCACCGTCCATGAAAAGGCGGAACCTGCTGCTTCCCATTGCCTATTCCGTTATGGTAGGAGAGGCCTGCACTCTGATCGGATGCACGCCCCAGCTGACGGCAAATGTTCTTTTGCTGAAGCTGACGGGTGAGCAGATGACCATGTGGACCCTGACGGCCCCGGGACTTTGTATCCTTGCCCTGTATCTTCTGTATAACGCATTTTTCGGCTATAAAGATGGAAAGAAGATCTGGGGCAAGAGGCCGGAAGCAGACATGGGAGTCAGTCAGGAAAAAAAGGATTCGGTCATGAAGACCAAAGCGGACAAGAAAAAACTGATCATCGTCAGTATTATCGTTGTCCTCATGCTGATCTCATACGCGACTTCCTTTATCAGCACGACCCTGACGGCTGTTATTGCCGTCATGCTCTGTATCCTGACCGGCTGCTGCAGCGTCAAAGACTGCGTCAGGGAACTGCCCTGGGAGACCATGGTTTTCCTGGCCTCCTGTCTGGGACTTGCCAACGGTCTTAGTGCCGCCGGTTCCGGCGATCTGATCGGCAAGGGGGTCTCCTTCCTGCTGGGAAGCGTGCATTCTCCCTTTGTCATTTACGCTGTGATGACCGTATTCACCCTGATCCTCAGTCAGTTTATTACGAATTCAACGGCCATCATCATCGTGCTTCCCATTGCCGTATCCATGTGTACTAACTTCGGATTTAACGTCATGCCTTTCTGCCTGGGCATTACCCTGGCAGCCAGCATTGCCAGCTGCACTCCTTTGGCAGCTGCCCAGATCACCATGACTCAGGTAGCCGGTTATGAATTCTCAGACTATCTGCGCTATGGTTGGAAACCGACGCTGATCATGCTGGCGGGCATCCTTATTTTCGTGCCTTTATTTTACCCTCTCGTTTAACTCTATTGTTTCAGGTGTAATCCTATGAAGAAAATTTCTTTCAAAGTAGACGGACGTTTCTATTACGGATGGATCATGCTGCTGTGCGGTTTCATGACCATGTTCATCTGCTACGTCATCAAAGTCAACTGTTCCTCCCTGTTCTACAACCCCATCTGCGAAGAATTCGGCATCAGCCGTACGGCCTACATTCAGACGAACACGGCTCTGACGGCCTGCATGATGATCGGTTCCTTGTTCATCGGAAAGATCTACAAAAAGTTCCCGATGAAATTTGTCCTTGCCGGCTGCGTTGCCGTAACCTGCATCTGCTATCTGCTGATGTCCCGCGCGACCGCTCTGTGGCAGCTGATCGTATTGTCCGCGATCCAGGGCTTTGCCTGGGCCGGTGCTACCAACCTTCCTGCCAACATCATGGTTTCCAACTGGTTCGGACCCAAAGTTAAAGGTACCGCACTTTCCATCGCTATGCTGGGAAGCGGCGCCGGCGCTCTGGTATGGATCCGTGTGATCAACTCTGTCATCGCAAAATCCGGCTGGAGAATGGGTTATGTCGCTATGGCCGGCGTAAACGCGATCGTTATCGTGATCGCTCTTGTCCTGGTTGTCAGCATGCCTTCCGATAAGGGCTTCGAAAAACGTATCGGTGACCCCGATGGCGCAGATGAAGAAGAAAATGGTAAAAAAGTTTCTTTGCAGAATGCCGGCATCACCGGCCAGCAGGCTTTAAAGACCGCCCGCTGGTGGTTGCAATTCCTTGGCGGTATGCTGACCATGGTCGGAGCTGCTGCCTTCTCCGCACAGTTTGTTCCTTATTTTACCGAGGTTACCGGTGACGCTACCAAAGCCGCTTCCTTATATTCCAGCGCTCTTGGTACCATGATCCTGGGTAAATTCCTGGTCGGCGTCCTGTCCGATGTGCTTCACATCAAGAGAACTTCCGTGATCTTCCCTCTGTTCTACGGTGTCGTATTCATCTGCATGGCACTTGCTTCCAAGAATATGACCTTTGCTACTGTCCTGATTCCTTTCTATATGTTCGGCGGTGCTGTTCCGTCCACCATTCCCTTCCTTCTTACTGCCCGCAACTTCGGCGATAAAGAGTACGGTGTCATGGCAGGCTGGATGAACCTTGCCGGCAATATCGGCCAGATCCTGGGACCCACCATTGCTGCCTTCATCTTTGATAAGACCGGTGCTTACACCACTGCATGGATCATCTTTGCGATCCTGATGGCTGTTGTATCGGTTCTGTACCTGCTGTCCGGTCTGGTAAGCAGAAAACAGATCGAGAAAATGGGTTACAAACCCGTCTGATCGATCCCTGCTATAAGCATACGATCGATTTCCTTCATATACATAAAACCGGCTGCCCGAGTTAGGACAGCCGGTTTTGTATTATGCCAAGGCCTCTATTTTTCTTATCCTTTTCCGACAGCCGTATAATGGAATCCTTCGCCGTGGACTTCGCTGGAGTCAAGGATGATGATGAAGGAGGCGGGGTCTGTTTCCTTGATTGCTTCTTCAATAGGGTAGACCTCCCGGTTGGAGCAGGCGCAGAGCACAACGTCTTTGGCTTCCTGATGCCAGCCTCCTAATGCCTGTATGATAGTGGAACCGCGGGATGCTGTTTGATCGATAGCCTGTGAAATGGCCGGTGCCTTTTCGGTCACGGTGATCAGCATCTTACCGGCGTTAGCTCCGAACATGATGCGGTCGATCACTCTGGCCAGCAGGTAATTGATGATTAGGCCGTAGATGATGCCGTCGTAATCTTTGAATAAAAGTCCCGCGAAAACTACGATGATAAAGTCAGCTGCAAAGTTGATAGTGCCCAGCTGAAGATGAGGATGTTTGACTTTTACGGCCATGGTAATAAAATCCAGACCGGCGGTGGAGGAGCCGCCTTTATAAATAATGCCGTAGCCAACACCGGTCAAGGCTCCGCAGCAGACTGCCGACAAAAGACGGTCTCCGGTATAGACAGGCAGAAGCGGCATCAGGTAATCGATCATCAGCGACTCGATCAGCATGCAGCGAAAGGACCGGATCAAAAAGCTTTTGCCCAGCAGCTTCCATACCAGGATAGAGACGGGAATATTCAGCAGGATCGTAGTAAGACCGATAGGAAATTTGGTTAAACGGTAGATGATGAGAGCAGCGCCGGAAAAGCCGGTCATAGGGAAGTTGGCCGCCGCGGCAAAATTATACAGACCCAGCGAGATCAGAAAGCTGCCGGCGATCTCTAAGAGCATGATCCGGGTTTCTTTTTTCCAATTAATAGTCGCTTTTTTCATAAACGTCCTCCAAAAAAATAAAGAGCGGGGAAACATGCAGATATGCTTCGCTTTCGCTCTTTTGATCCATTATACAACTTGCACTGCTGAAGCGTCAAGAAATCTACGAACTATACAAATACCATTCAGTTGTTTATTTTTTGGGGGTGTGATACAATATAGGCAAAGATGCCGGTGTTTTTGACCGGCTGTTTATCATGTTAAACCTGACGCATCTTATCGGGTTTAACGACTTATTTACGCCTCCGTAAACAGAGACAGATGGCTCTAGAGCAGAACCGGGGTTTCAAGTTCTTATGCGTGGCACGGCTTTTATGTGGCACGCGTGTTCGTGTACTTTTTTAAGCTGCATAAGCCGGAATGAGGTCCATACGATTGGTTACGCTCGAAAGCCAGGGAGAGGAAACCGTGGAAGAGAAAACGATCGAAGAACTCAGAATGTTATCACCGGAAATCAACAACGCGTACTGGTATGCGGTACGGGCACACAAGGGACAAAAGCGGAAAGACGGAATTACGCCTTATATCGCTCATCCGATCGAGGTGGCCGGGATCGTATCGACTATGACCACTGTACCCAGTGTGATCGCGGCTGCGCTTCTACATGACACGGTCGAAGACACGCCGGTACATATCAATGATATTGCGCGCATTTTCGGAGGCTATGTAGCCGATCTGGTGGCGGATGAAAGCGAGAACAAACGAAAGGACCGTCCCGCGGAAGAGACCTGGCGCATGCGAAAAGAGGAGGGCATCCGCAAGATCGCCGGAGCGGGCAGCGAAGCAAAAATGATCTCACTTGCTGATAAGTTGTCCAATCTGCGCGCCATAAAAAAAGCACAGGACCAGATCGGAGATCAGGTATGGACATGGTTTCATAACAGTAATGTCAAAGATCAGGCCTGGTATTACTGCTCGATGCGCGACCAGTATATCGGGTTAAAACATTTCGATGCCTGGAAAGAGTATGCTGCCCTGATCCGCCAGGTATTCGGAAGCGTTCTTAATACGTCGGATGAGCCCGAAACGACTGATTTTGAGGACGTAACAGAGGAGGCGGAAAGCGGACTGTACGCCGCTGTGACCAAATAACAGGTCGTGTATATCTATGCATGATTTCTAGCTGCATGGGTTTCATTAATTTTTACGTTTCCTTAGAATTTTTACGTTTCCTTAGAATTTTGTTGACAAGGCACAATTGGAAATATAAAATGACCGTGTACATTGGTACTAAGAAGTACCAAAAAATCCCAAGGAGGAAAAAACATGAAAAAGCTGTTAGTAGTGCTTTTAGCTGCTGCTATGTGCGTTTCCATGCTGGCTGGCTGCTCCAGCTCCAAGAGCGACAATTCGTCCTCTGAAGCTTCGACAGAGTCTTCCACCGCTGTTGAGTCTTCTGCAGCGACGGAGTCCAGCGCCGCCGAGGAGTCTTCCGCCGCTGTTGAATCCAGCGCTGCCGAAGAATCTTCTCAGCCGGAAGGAAACGTAGAGCTTCGTAAATTCACGATGCTCGGAGATGATGCATTCACCTCTTATTATTCCGCAACTGATAGCATGGAAGAGTTCTACGCTTGGCAGGCATTCCGCAAACTTGAGGAAGCCAAAGGTGTAGACATGCAAGTCGAGTACGTTGTAAACGACCAGTATCTGACTACCGTTCAGACCCGTTTCGCGGCTATGAAAGATATCCCCATGTTCGCTTACAATAACGAGACCGATGCAGAAGTTCTTGCCCTTGCACAGAATGGTATCGTTCTTGATATCCTGCCTATGCTTGACAAGGGCGACGGCACCGCAAAGAAATTCTTTACCGAGAATGACTTTGGTGTAACCGCTGCCAACAAGGTTAAGACTCCTGAGGGCCAGATGTACTGGCTGCCCAACATCTACATTTCCGATTATGACGGAACCTACGGTGTTGGTACCAACTTCACGGTTACCATCCGTGAGGACTGGCTGAATCAGTATGGCCTGAGCCTTCCGACCACCCTTGATGAGTACACCACCGCTCTGAAGACCTTCAATGAGAACGATCCGTCCGGTTCCGGTGCGAATACTCCTGGAATGAACGTATATTCTTACAACCCCTGCGACTTCGCTGATGCGATCGCTCAGTGGTTCGGTCTGGTCGGCGGTCCTGTTGTAAACGTTAACTGGGATGAAGAGAAAGCTACTTCTCCTTGGAAACAGGATACTGCTAAAGATTACTTCTCTTATGTCAACGACCTGTACAATCAGGGCCTGTATGACTCTGAGATGGTAGGTTCCAATGATACTCTGAGAACCAAGGTTGCCAACAACCAGGTTGGTTCTTACTCTGCCTATGCGCTGGCTACCACCTATGAGCCTCTGATCGAGTCTGCTTTCAAAGCAGACGGCGGCGGTGCCTGCTACGATGATATTTATCCTATCACCGCAGTTGAAGGCGTTACTCCTCTGCTGCAGCTCGAGGATCCTGTATATGTTTGGGATCACTTCGTATTCACCAATCAGCTGACCGATCCTACTCTTGGCGCTGCATTTATGGATGCATATTACAGCGATGAGAACATCGACCTGATCAACTATGGTGTTGAAGGCAAGAACTACGAAGTCAAAGATGGTGAGAAACAGTGGATCCAGTACGACGCTAAACAGGAAGGCGCCGGCGTTAAGTACAACGCTGATGCCCTTAACAAGTACCTGCAGGAGAAAGCAGATGCACGTATCTCCTATGGTAAGATCCTGTACAGCCGTTACGTAACTCCCGATATGACTTACTATCAGCTGGGCGATGCTACCCGTGCTCCTAAAGAGCAGGTTTGGGCAGCTCAGAAGACCGAATATCAGGAGAAGACCATTGACTATGGTCATTGGACTTCTATTGATGTCGGCGGTACTCTTGCAACCGCATCCACCGAAGAAACCGATAAGGTTAACGCAATCTACAATGATCTGCACAGCGCTTCTCAGCAGGATGTATCTGCTCTGGTTCTGGGACAGTCTTCTGTAGATGATCTGGATACTCTGGTATCTCAGCTGGATGATCTTGGCCTGCAGGATATGATCGATATCTATCAGGCTCGTTACAATCGTTTCAAAGGTATCGACTAATCTGAATAAGATTTGAATCGATCTGCTGAATAACGATAAAAGCACTGCTTGTTTTATGGCAAGCAGTGCTTTTTTATAGGTTTTGAATATAAAAAGGACTCCGGTCAATGAAATGCCGGAGTTCTTTTTCAGTTAATGGCTAAAACTAATATCAAAGCTGGATGTCCTTGAATTTATCGGCCAGCAGAGTATAGCCGCCGTCTTCGTCAGGATCGCTCTTATAAGACATGGGAGCGGAAGGACGGCGTCCGCTGTTTCTTCTGGGACGACGCTGAGTGTCCTTTTTGTCTCCGTCTTTCTTGCCGCGGCTGCCTTCGGGATTGGGCATCAATGCACGGATGGAAAGAGAGATCTTTTTATTTGCTTCGTCGATTTTGATAACTTTAACTTCTACTTCCTGACCAACCTTCAGATAATCGTTGATGTCTTTAACAAAGGTATTGGAAACTTCGGAAATATGAACGAGACCCTGAGTGTTCTCGCCGTCGATCTGAACGAAAGCACCGAAAGACTGAATACCGGTAACCTTACCTTTTACGACCTGTCCTACTTCTAATGCCATAGCGTACCTCCATCCGAAACAAAAACGATCGGCAGCGCAAAAGACCGGACGGATATCTCTCTTTATCAGACATATCGGTCTATTAGCCTTTGGCGGCAGCTGACGGTTATTGCTTCAATTTGATAGCTTTGGTATTATAGCACCTTGAAGGAGCCCTTGCAATCCTCTTTTTTTTACTTAGATATTAAAAGGTTTGATGCACAATATTTTTAAAAACTTCACAGCTTGTTCATTGACTTACCTTCTTCATCGTTCTACCATAAAGAATCATACGGGGAGGAAGCAGCATGGATATTCAGATTTTAAACGCTCCGGTCCAGGGAGCCAGCCTTAAAGTCGCCAGCAGCGACCGGATTCACTTCATCACAGAAAAATTAGTACAGACAGCCGGTGTAAACCGCGGCGAAAATAAGATCTGGGTCGTAGAAGACGAACACGGAAAAGAACTGTTCTCCTATTTTGCATATCCGAACAAAGTGATCCTTCATGTACAGGATATCCCCATCGGGGTACTGCTGCCCGATTCCGATAACGTTGTTCTGAAAGAGTATGCAAGCGTCGAAGATCGTATGCGGGTCGTGCAGCCCAAACTATCCGACACTTCAGCCACCAGTTATATTAAAGAATATGCTCTGTGCCAGCTTGGCTCCGGACAGACAAAAGAAAAAGCAAGCAAGGCAGAAAAGGCGGTCATGATCCTGTATGTGATCTCTTTTATATTGCTTATTCTGTTTTTATTCTTCGGCGTTAAAGAGATGGTAAGTTATGAGCAGGCTTATTCGGCTCCCTTGTATAGTCTGGTATTGATCCGGGGCGCAGAGTTTCTGGTGCCCGGTGTCATCTGCTTTGTTATCGGCAAAGTGATCGAGCAGAAAAAGATCAAGAACAAGACGACTTTAAAATCGGATAAAAAGGAAGTACGCTGATTACAATTTCATTTTACATAAAAAAATACCGGGATCCCGCTGATAATGGAATTCCGGTAGTTTTGTAAGAAACAATCAGCAAATGAAAACATGAAGGAGACCCTATGAAAGAAGGCATGCCCGAAAAACCCCGTAAGAAGGTAAGCCCGATCGTCATCCTTACCATTGTGATCGCCGTCGTCTGTCTTTTTAGTGTGATACTGGCAGGCTCTGACCGGCTGACAAGTTTTCTGGACGGCCGGCAAGTCCAGGCAGAAATAGGGGACGACAGCATATCCGGTCCGGACGATCCCGGTTTTTATTTAAATAGTTATACCAAGGCTGACTTTCAAAAGCCGGTCATCGGAGAAGCTTTACAAGAACAGAAACTGGATGTCCTGGAAGTGCCGGTGTCGGTCATTGTAACCAACACCCAGAAAGGGGCATTCAACCTGTCTTTTCTTGAGAAAAACCAGATCATCCAATACAGGGGCATTGCTTATTATATGTGTGACCTGTCCGGGATGAACGACTCGGACATTGAGGTCGATATGGATGGGAAAAAAGTCACCATCACCATTCCGCAACCGGCCCTTGATCATGTAGACGTTGACAGTGATCAGACCGAAAAACTCACAGAACAGAACGGGGCCCTGGCTTTTGGCAGTATCAAACTGACCGTTGAAGAGAGCAGCCGGCTGGAATCCCAGGCCAAGCAGGAAATGATTGAGCAGCTGGAAAAGACCGGTGTGCTGGATCAGGCCGAAAGCGTCGCTAAAATGTCAGCCCAGAATATTTTTGAACCTGTCATCCGCAGTGTCGCATCTGATTATACGGTTGAGATCCAACTTTCAAAGGAGAACTAAGATGGTACCGGAAAAGAATGAGCCCGATCCAAATGAAATGAATGAGCAGCCAGGGACGTTTAAGGCGCCCGAACCAGCCGCAAAAAGCCTTGCAATGAGCACCGTCTGCAAGATGATCATCCTGCTGCTGGCAGGTATCATTTCCTTTACGCTTGGTGCAAAATTGGCAAGTGCCCCGCGTTTTCAAAATACGATCGTGTCGCAGCTGGAAGACAGCCGCAACAAAGTTTTTGGCCTGTCTTCTGCATCAGCCGGAGTTTCTACGGCAATTACCCTGCTGCCGTCAGATGTAGGAACACCTATTGCGGATAAACTGGCTGATCTGTCCGGTTATTTTATCCTTATCCTTGGGGCCTTGTATCTGGAAAAATATTTATTCCTGATCATGGGAACGGTGGCCTTCAAGATTTTGATCCCGCTGGCCTGCCTGATGGGTATCGTTTATCTGTTGATTGGCAGGACAGCCTTGAAAAAAGCAGCCGTTAAGCTGCTGATCATTAGTCTGGCCTTTTACTTTGCCGTTCCGGTCAGCGTTGGTCTGAGCAGTCTGGTAGACAGCTCTGTCATGAAGGATTCGGATAAAGTGGTCGAAACCGCTCAGGAGAGCAGTAAAGAAATCACGGATGCCGTTTCCAAAGCTTCCGACGGAGAGTCCGGAGCCCTGGAGCAAGCCTTTTCGACCATCAGCGGCGACCTGACCAAGGTCGTCCACAAGTTTGAAAACATCCTCAGTAACTTTATTGACGCAATTGGGGTCATGATCATTACGTCGTGCGTGATCCCTGTCCTGGTGCTGGTTTTCCTGATCTGGATCATCAAGAGCCTGACGGGCGTCGTTATGGAAGCTCCCAAATGGAAGAACCCCGGACACGGGCTGCTGCAGCTGATCCGGAACGCAAAAACGTCATCGCATAACCATTGAATAAAAGATCCCCCGGACCATATCAACTGGTACGGGGGATCTGCTTTGCAAGAAACCGTTTCTATGAAAGGGCAAGTGGTGTATAATAAAACAACGTAAATGCCGGTGGTGGGGGTCGAACCCACACGCCCAAAAAGGACAACAGATTTTGAGTCTGTCTCGTCTGCCATTCCGACACACCGGCTTCATATAGCGAAAGTTATTTTACCATACCGTATGAATTGATGTCAAGATAAAGGAAGCAAACGAACATGAGTCAGAAAATCCTCCTGGTAGACGGTCATTCCATTGCCAACCGGGCCTTTTTCGGCCTGCCGCCCATGTCCTACAACGGGATCCCCACCGGTGCCATCCTGGGCTTTTTCAACATACTTTTCCGAACGATCGATGATGAAAAGCCGGATCAGCTGGCTATTGCCTTCGACCTTAACAAGCCTACCTTCCGTCACAAGATGTTTGAAGATTACAAAGGCACCCGCAGTCCCATGCTTCCCGAACTTAGAGAGCAGATCCCCCGCATCCGTAAGATGCTGGAGGAAGCCGGCTGTGCGATCGTGACCAAGGAAGGATACGAAGCGGATGATGTGCTGGGGACTCTGGCTAAAAAACACGGTGCGGACGGAGACAGTGTCGTCATTTTAAGCGGCGACAGGGACCTGCTCCAGCTGGTGGATGATCAGGTCACCGTTCGCCTGCCTAAAACCAAGAAAAACGGCAGTGAAGTCGAGATCTACCGCCCTGAGGATGTCCAGGAGGCCTATGGCGTTACTCCCGACGGCTTTCTGCAGATGAAGGCCCTGATGGGAGACGCGTCCGATAATATTCCCGGCATTCCTTCCATAGGCGAAAAAACAGCGGCTAAGATCGTGCAGACCTACGGCACTTTGGAGGAGGCTATCGCCAACGCCGATCAGGTCAAACCTCCCCGGGCGGGACGGAATCTGAAAGAATTCGCGGATCAGGGCCGCCTGTCGCTGAAACTGGCAACGATCGAGACGCATGTCCCCGATCTTGCCGATACTCAGCCTATCCTTCCCCAAACCTTCCATACGGAAGCTTTTAAAGAATCATTGAAACAGTACGGCCTGAGCCAGCTTTTGAAACGGATCATTGATGAAGACCAGACACAAGCCGCCGTTAAGGGTCCGTCAGATAAACCGAATACCGAACAAGGCATCCTTGAAGACTGCCGTCAGCTGGCCCAAAAGCTGGACCCGCTTCCGCAAAAACTGTCCGTGGTTTTTCTTCAGGACGAGGAAGATTCTCCGGTTTTAGGAGCGGCCGTTGCCTGCCAAAGAGGGGCCTGGTTTGTCGAAGCCGGTCAGGACCAGATCATCGATACCTTGTCTTCCGCTTTTGCCTCGCAGCAGGTGGATAAAATCTTTTTTGACTGTAAAGGGCTGATAAAAGCCCTGCTGCAGAAGGATCTTCCCTTACATGGGTTTGTGTTGGACGCTATGCTGGCCCATTATCTTTTGGACGCCACTCTGGGCAATTATTCGGTCGAAGGCATCGGATCCGCCTTTCTTCACCGCTATGTTAAAACGCAGGACGAGATCCGCGGTACCGGAGCCAAACGGATCAGCTGGATGGCTGTTGGAGAGCAGGAAAAGGCATCCTACATGCTGGAGTGCGCAAAGGTCCTTTTGGATGCCGAGCCGGTACTGGTCGGACAGCTCAAACAGGAAGGCATGATGGATCTTTATTCCAACATCGAATATCCCCTGACCGAAGTGCTTTCTTCCATGGAACTGGAAGGCATCCGGGTGGATGTTTCTGTTTTGAAAGAGATCGGTGAGTTTTTGAAAAAGGAGATCGCTAAGACCCAGGAGGAGATCTACACCCTGGCTGGAGAGGCCTTTAATATCAATTCTCCCCGTCAGCTGGGAACGATCCTCTTTGAAAAGCTGGGTTTTCCGGCCGGTAAAAAAACCAAGTCCGGCTATTCCACCTCGGCGGAAGAACTGGAGAACCTGCTGGCCTATGATGAATCCCGTCCCATCGTGTCGGCGGTCCTTAAATACCGGCAGCTGACCAAGCTGGAATCCACTTATGTAGAGGGCCTGCAGAACTTTATCGGACCGGACGGGAACATCCACTGCCGTTTCCAGCAGGCCGTCACGGCGACCGGCCGCCTGTCCTGCACGGATCCCAATCTGCAAAATATTCCCATCCGCGACGAACTGGGCCGCACCCTGCGCAAGGCTTTCGTGCCCTCTGACAGCGACCACCTTTTTATGGATGCCGATTATTCGCAGATCGAGCTGCGCCTGGTGGCTCACATGTCCGGTGACGAAAACATGATCGATGCCTACCGGCACGGAGCGGACATACACCGTCTGACGGCGTCGCAGGTCCTTCACAAACCATACGAGGAAGTTACCGACCTGGAGCGGTCGCGCGCCAAGGCAGTCAACTTCGGCATCATTTACGGCATCAGCGCCTTCGGCCTGGCTAAAGATATAGGCATAGGCCGGCAGGAGGCAGCCGATTACATCGAGAATTATTATCTGCGTTTCCCCGGAGTCAAACAGTTCATGGATAACTGTGTCGCCCTGGCCAAAGAAAGGGGCTACGCAGAGACCCTGTTCGGACGGCGCCGCCGTATCGACGAACTCAAAGCAAGCCGGGCCCAGCTCAGGTCCTTTGGAGAGCGGGTAGCTAAAAACATGCCTATTCAAGGCACGGCCGCAGATATTATCAAAATTGCTATGATCCGTGTTTACCACCGGCTGAAAAAAGAGGGGCTCAAGAGCAAAGTCATCGTGCAGGTCCATGATGAGCTCCTGCTGGAGGTCTACCGGCCGGAAGAAGCGCAGGTAGCGGCCATTTTGAAAGAAGAAATGGAAGGAGCCGCCAGCCTGAAAGTGCCGCTGACCGTCGATGTAAAGACCGGCGAGGATTGGTACCAGGCCAAGTAAGGGCAGAGGAAAGGACGGATCCATGAAATTTGTCATAGGACTTACCGGTACCATCGCATCCGGTAAGAGTACAGCGGGAGCCTACCTTTCCCGCAAGGCTTCGTTGTATGTCGATGCGGACAAGGTGGGACATCAGGTCGTTGAAGAGGAAAAAGAGCATCTGGCCTCTATGTTCGGACCTTCGGTCATTAAAGACGGCCATCTGGACCGCAAGGCCCTGGGAGCCATCGTATTCAGCGATCCCCAAGAGCTTGCAAAGCTGAACCGGTATACGCATCCCCTGATCTGCAGCCGTATCGCGGACATGGTGGACAAGATCCCGGACGGCCTGGTGGTGATCGAGGCGATCGAGCTGATCAGGACACCGCTTAAGGATCTGGTGGACCAGATCTGGGTGGTCTGGGCAGAGCCCCAGGTCAGGATCAAACGAATGGTTACGGAGCGGGGGCTGACAGAGCAGGAAGCCCGTGAGCGGATCAAGAGCCAGTGGGATGACGAAACCTACCGAAAGCTGGCGGACGTGGTCATCGTCAGTACGGACGGCCCGGTAGAAGACCTGTACCGCCAGATCGATCAGGCGCTCGAAAAGGAACAAGATGAAAGAAAGCGCGAAAAATAAGGCAAATAAATTGACCCATAAAAGGCTGGGCCGCCTGGCCCTGCTGATGGCGGCCGTCCTGCTTGTCATGAGCCTATGCGGCTGTCAGTCCCTTATGGACACGGATGAATCGTCTGACCGGAATTGGTACAGCTCGGGGGCGGAATCATCTCAGAATGAGGAAAACTCGGGGGAAGCCGCGGCAGAGCAGGCTAAGGACGCCACGGGTATGGATGACAGTAACAGCAGCGAAAGCAGCCCGGTGCAGGATCAGGTCGCGGTATCTTTAAAAGAACCAAGCCAGGGAGGAGAGCTTTCCTGCGCTATGGTCCCGGCGTCGTCTTATCTGCCCTGGGATATTAGCGACCGGGACACGGCTCGGGTCATGTCTTTGATCTACGAAGGACTGTTTGTGCAGCAGTCGGACGCCCGCATGCAGCCCCTTTTAGTCTCGTCCTATGAATTTTCTGACGATGGGGACATTTTGGACCTGTATCTGAATACGGATATTTATTTTCAGGACGGAACGAATCTGGATGCGGGCGATGTCGTTTACACTATCAGCCAGCTGAAAGCGAAAAAGAATTACTATTCGGATAAGGTTTCGGGGATCGATACCGCAACGGTCATGGATACCGACTGGGTGAGGCTGATTTTGAAGCGGACCGGACTGGATGAACTGACGGATCTGACCTTCCCGATCGTTTCTGCAGGATACCAGAATCAGACCGTCCCCATGGGGACAGGACCCTACCGTTTTGACAAGGCGGTAGGAAAGAGGGAGATCCATTTGGCGGCCAGTGAAAATTACCACGGGACGGCCCCTTATATCCCGACGGTGATCATTTATCTGGTAGCGGACAGCAGCCTGATCGAACAGTGTTTTGCTACGACCCGTACCAACATGTTTGCCCCCTATATCCTTTCCTGGGGCAGCTACGGCAATGATGCAAACCTGGATATTACGCGGTATACGGGCAGTCTGGCCCTGTATCTGGAATTCAATACCAAACGGCCTTTTGCTTCTTCCCTGTCCAACCGCCAGAAAACAGCCTACGCCCTGAATGCCTCGGATATCCTGAAGGGGTCTTACTGGGGCAAGGGGCTGACCGCGGAAACACTGGTAAAGCCGGATGCCTGGTATATGGGCTATCAGACGACCTATTATGCCTATGACCCCGAAAAAGCCGCCGACATTGAGACAGAAAACACCAATGAGGTCGTTCTTCTTTATCAAGAGGACGAAGAGATGGAAAAGGACGCCGCGGACCTGATCAAGCAGGAACTGGAAGCGGCCGGGCTCAGTGTGACGCTGACTACTTCCGGGGATTACGATATCGCCTTGCGGCTTGGAGAAGTGTCGATGACTCAGGCGGCGGACATGGTCGGGCTTAAGGATCAGCTGGAAAAGGCTACTCTGGACGAAACTTTTTCACAGATCGCTCAGCAGGTCGCGGAAAAAATGGGGGAGCAGCTGCCGGTCTACAATCTATTTTATCCGGCCCTGGGCGTTGCCCTGGGAGCTGGCGTGCACGGCCAGCTGCAGCCATCCCTGTCCAGTGTATATAACGGGATCGAAGACATCTACATGGATCAGGGGGGACAGCCGTGAGCTATTGGAATTCGAGAGGCCTTAGGGGCAGTCAGTTTGAGGAGCTGGTCAATCTCAGCAACGAACAGTACCAGAAGGAAGGGCTGGCCGTTATCCAGAAGATCCCCACTCCTATCAAACCGGTGCAGATCGACAACGAACGCCATATCACCCTTGCCTATTTCGAGCAGAAGTCGACGGTCGATTATATCGGAGTCATGGCGGGTATCCCCATCTGCTTTGATGCCAAGGAATGCGGTAAAAAAAGCCTGCCTTTTTCCAACATCCATCCCCATCAGGTGGCTTTTATGAACGATTTTGCCGCCCAGGGAGGGCTGGCCTTCCTGCTGGTGCATTTTACCGATTATAAGGAAACCTATGTACTGCCGCTGGAAACCCTGAACGAGTACTACACCGAAGGCAGGGGCAGGTCCTCCATTCCTTATTCAGCTTTTGACAAGGAACTGCTGGTCGCCGACAACGGCAGCCCGTTTTTGAATTATCTGGCGACGGCTCTGGTATATCGGAAAAAGCAGAAGGCTTCTTTAAAGATGCCGGACGTAGCGGGTCAGGGCGAAGACGAGACAGATCCCGGCAGGGACCGGGACTTGCCAGAAGGCTGAAAATACGGTAAGATAGTGTAATTTAAGGGCCCATGCAGGCAAACTTTATTAGGGAGAGTAATGATGAGCAAACGGACTATCGTCATCGATGCTATGGGAGGCGACTATGCGCCTCAGGCTCCGGTCGAAGGAGCCCTTTTATGCCTTGAAAAATATCCGGATCTGTCGATCGTCCTGACCGGAAAAGAAGATGCGATCAATAAGATCCTCAGCGGGAAGACATACGATAAAGAACGGCTTACCATCGTCAATACGACGGAGGTAGTCGAAAACGAAGAAAAGTCACCGGTGCAGGCCATCCGTACCAAAAAGGATTCTTCACTGGTGGTCGGTCTTCGCATGGTCAAAGATAAAAAAGCGGACGGCATGATCTCTGCCGGCAATACCGGGTCGGTCATGGCCGGCGCTACTTTTCTGGTGGGCCGCATCAAAGGAGTCTTCCGCCCGGCCCTGTCGGTGGAACTGCCTACCGGCAAGAACCCGACCCTGGTGCTGGATCTGGGCGCTAACATGGACTGCAAGCCCCAGTATCTGGTCCAGTTTGCCCAGATGGCTTCGATCTATTATCACAAGCTGCACGGTATCGAAAACCCGACCGTGGCCCTTTTGAATGTAGGGGTCGAGCCTACCAAGGGTAACCAGCTGGCAAAAGAGGCCTATCAGGCCCTGTCGGAGTGCAAGACCATCAACTTCAAGGGAAATGCAGAAGCCCGCGAAATTTTCGAAGGCAATTATAACATCGTGGTGACCGACGGTTTTGCCGGAAACGTGATGCTGAAGACGACCGAAGGGGTCGCTTCCTACATCTTTACTTCGTTAAAGAAGGAGATCAAGAGTTCTTTTGCGGCTAAACTGGGCGCATTACTCATGCTCAAATCACTGAAGAAAATGAAAAACAGCCTGGATCCCCGCCGTGTGGGCGGCTCGGCTCTTCTGGGCATCAACGGTGCCGTCATTAAAGCCCACGGCAATTCCCGCCAGGATTCGTTTGTCAGCGCTATGGACCAGTGCCTGACCTTCATCAACAACCAGGTGATCGGCGACATTTCCGACGCGCTCGAAAAAGAGGAGACCAATGAATAAAGATTACAGCGAGCAGGAAGCTCTTGCTATGGTCAAGACCATCATCGCAGAAGAAACCGATGAAAATCCCGATTCCATCACCCAGGAAATGACCCTTTCCAGAGATCTGGACATGGACGCCAACTCCATCGAACAGGTTTTGACGGCTTGTGAAGTCGAGTTCGGAGTCCAGTACACGTCGGAAGATCTGGAAGACATCAAGACGGTCGGCGACATCGTCAGCAGCCTTTGCGAGTATTGATATGATCAGTCAGGATAAGATCGACCGATTTGAACAGATCATCGGCTATCATTTCAGTGATCCTTCGCTTCTGGAGCAGGCTTTGACCCATTCTTCCTACGGCAAGGAGCATATCGAGAAATCGGTGGGGCTGAAAGACTACGAGCGTCTTGAATTTTTAGGCGACGCCGTGCTGGAGCTGGTGACTTCCAACTATTTGTATCATAAATATAACTGGCAGGAAGGCCAGCTGACCAAGACCCGGGCAAAGATCGTCTGCGAGGCCTCCCTTTCCTTTATCGCGCGTAAAAACGGTTTCGGACCTTTTCTGGTCATGGGAAAGGGTGAAGAAAAGACCGGCGGCCGCGAGCGGGATTCCATCCTGTGCGATGTGGTGGAATCGGTGATCGGCGCTGTCTATCTGGACAGCGGTTATGACCAGGCCCAGCAGCTGATCCACCGGCTGATCCTGGACCATCTGGACCAGATCCCGACCGGGCGGGCAGCCGATTATAAGACCGCCCTGCAGGAAAAGCTGCAGGGAGAAGGCCGGCCTATCCCCGAATACCGGGTGGTAGACCAGGAGGGACCTACCAATGACCGTATTTTTACGACCGAACTTTATATAGAAGGCAGTCTGATCTCGACCGCCCGTGGGCGCAGCAAAAAGCAGGCGGCCCAGGAAGCGGCCCGTCAGGCTTTAGAGAAGTTATGGAATTAACAGCGATCGAGATCGTGGGGTTCAAGTCCTTTCCGGACAAGATCCGGGTGGAATTCGGAAAAGGTGTGACGGCTATCGTCGGCCCCAACGGCAGCGGCAAGAGCAATATTGCGGACGCAGTACGCTGGGTACTGGGCGAGCAGAGCGCCAAGACCCTGCGCGGCAGCCGCATGGAAGATGTTATTTTTGCCGGTACCGAAAGACGCAAGCCGCTTGGTTTTGCCCAGGTCACTCTTTTTTTGGGCAACGAGGACAGGGCCCTTCCCATCGATTACGACCAGGTGGTCATCCGCCGCCGCCTTTACCGGTCCGGCGAAAGCGAATACATGATCAACGGAGCCCGCTGCCGTCTGAAGGATGTGCAGGAGCTCTTGATGGATACCGGCATCGGCAAGGACGGCTACAGCATGATCGGGCAGGGACAGATCGACCAGCTGCTCAGCTCCAAGCCGCAGGATAGGCGTCTGATCTTTGAAGAAGCGGCCGGCATCACCAAATATAAGACCCGCCGGGAAGAGGCCGAGAAAAAGCTGGAAGACGAAAAGACCCAGCTGACCCGTGTCAGCGACATCCTGACGGAGCTGACCCTGCATCTGGAGCCTCTCAAGGCCCAGGTAGAGACGGCTGAGAAATATCTGGCCCTTAAAGAAGACCTGAAATTTTACGAAGTGACGGCCTTTATCGGCGAGTACGACCAGATGAAGGCCCAGTACGATACCGCCTGCCGGAATCTAGGCGACCTTAATGACCAGATCAAGGCATCCGTTCAGCAGCGTAAGATGGCTAAGGAAAAATCCGAGCAGCTGGAAGAAAGTGCTAAGGAAGCACGTTTACAACTGTCCAAAATGAACGGGGACCTTTCCGGCGCCCGTATTGCCCTGGAAAAGGCCGATGGAGACCTTAGGCTGGCCGAACAGTCCAAGACCCACCAGGAGGCCCAGCAGCAGGGACATAACCAGCGCCTTGCAGAACTTGAAGAACAGATCAGTGACCGTCTGGCGACCGTCGAAAAAGAGCAAAAACAGCTGCAGGACCTGGACCGGCAGATCAAAGACGCGGAAGAGGAAAGTCAGAAGGCAGCCGATCAGCTGACCGTTCTGGAAGAAGAGCGCCGTCAGGCCGGGCAGGATCTGGCCGTAAAAAGCCAGCAGGTGCAGACCGTTTCCGAAGGCCTTACCAAGGCCAGCATCGAAGCGGAAAAATGCCAGCAGCAGGTAAGCCTGGACAGCCAGGAAGCCCAGCACTATTTAGAAGATAAAAGCAATCTGGAAGTACAGCAGGCTCAGGAGCAGGGGAAAGCCGACCAGGCCGCAGAGCAGCTGCAGCAGCAGACCGCAGCCTATCAGGAGCAGGATGCTGCTTATGCCAAGATCAAAGAAGAAACGGTCCGGCTGGAGAAGGAAGAAGGTCTGGCCCGCCGCCGTCAGGAATCGCTTCTTCTTCAAATGAAAGACGCGGTCAAACGCATCCAGTGGATGCAGGGGATGGAAGACGATTACGAAGGCTTTTCCGCTCCCGTGCGCCTGGTCATGAAGCTGAAAGAAAATCCTTCGCTGGGGATCATCGGGACCGTTTCGGATATCCTTACCGTTAAAAAAGAATACACGACCGCTCTGGAGACCGCTCTGGGAATGGCGGTGCAGAACATCGTGGTGGAAGATACCGCGTCTGCCAAACAGCTGATCGGCTATCTACGTGAAAAGCGGGGCGGACGGGCTACCTTTCTGCCCCTGGATTCGGTCATGGGACGAAAACCGGCTGCCAGCCGCCAGGCTGTTTTAGCCATGCCCGGTGTGATCGGTTTCGGAGACGATCTGGCCGACTACCAGCCGCGTTTCCGCGCGATCGCGGAGCGCCTTTTGGGCAATGTCGTCGTAGTCTCTTCCTTTGATGAAGGGGCGGCCGTTTCTAAAAAGTTCGGGGCCTATCTGAGGGTCGTGACCTTAAAAGGTGATATCTTTAATATAGGCGGTTCGATCACCGGCGGCAGCAGCCGCAGCCAAAGCAACGGCATCCTTACCCGGCACCAGCAGCTGGAAGAGATGAAGGAAAACCTGAAAGCTCTTAGGCTGGACGGGGATGCAGCCGCCTCTAAGCTTTCGGCCATCACGAAGCAAAAGACCGACCTGACAGCCGAGGGAAACCGCCAGGAGCAGGAGCTGATCCGCCTCAGAAAGACAGTCGACCAGGAGAGGCAGCAGCTGCAGCAGGCACAGTTCAGCCTGTCCGCGGTGACTCAGCAGCTGCAGAATATGGTCAAAGATCATGACCAGAGCTCCGACGTGCACAGCCTGCATAAGCAGAAGGCCCAGCAGAGCCTTAAGGAAAAAGAGCAGTGGGAGCAGAAGCTGGAGGTCGCCAAAAAAGAAGAGGAAGAGGTTTCTCAAAAAGCATCCGACCTTGCCGCTGCCGTCGACCGGGGAAAAGAAACCGTGTCCGCTGCGGCGGTCAAACTGTCCGGCTGTAAACAGCAGAAGCAGTTCGCCCAGCAGGCCTTGTCCTGGGAAGAAGCGGAACTGAAAAAGCTGCGCGATCAGCAGGACCAGGCCCTGCAGCAGAAAGAAGAAGGCCAGCGCCAGATCGATCAGGCCCTGCAGAAGATGGAAGAGATCCGTCAGCTGCAGCAGCAGCTCAGCCGGCAGATCGACCAGGCGGAAGAAGCAGTACAAAAGCAGGAGGCCTTAGCGGCACAAACCGATAAGGAACGGGCTGACAGCCAGAAAGAGGCAGACGAGATCCTGACGGCCTATGCCGCCCTTGAAAAGGAGCAGGTCCGTCTTGAGAATCAGACCGGCCGGGCCAAACAGGGGCTGGACGAATTGACCGAGCGTATGTGGGAAGACTATCAGATCACCTACCAGACGGCCAAAGATCTGGCGGAGGGACGGTCCCACAGTGATATGGCTTCGGACCAGCGTCTGACCGATGCATCGGCCCTGTCCAAGACCAAACGCAAGCAGCAGATCAACCTGCTGAAAAAACAGATCCGGGACCTGGGACCTGTCAACGTCAACGCCATCGACGAGTACAAGTCCATGTCCGAACGAAAAGAATTTTTGACCCGTCAACACGAGGATATCCTCAAGTCGGAGGAGAATCTGACAGAGATCATCAGGCAGATGACGGTCAAAATGGAGCAGCAGTTCAAAGAGCAGTTTGCGGCCATCGCCAAGACCTTTGACCGGGTATTCGGACAGATCTTCGGAGGAGGCCACGGAATTTTGCGCATGACCGAGGGACAGGATTCGCTGGAGGCCGGCATCGAGATCATCGGGCAGCCGCCGGGAAAGAAAGTGCAGAATATGGCTGCTTTGTCAGGCGGCGAACGGGCCCTGACGGCCATCGCGCTGTTGTTTGCCATCCAGCAGCAGCATCCGGCACCCTTCTGCATCCTGGACGAGATCGAGGCAGCGCTGGACGATGTCAATGTCGAGCGCTTTGCCAATTATCTGAAAAACATGAAAGATACCCAGTTTATCGTGATCACCCACCGCAAGGGGACCATGATGGTCGCGGACACTATGTACGGTGTGACCATGGAAGAGAAGGGTGTGTCAAAATGCATTTCGGTGCGTTTTACCGGCTAAGGAGGCTTCATGGGCTTATTTGATTTTTTCAAAAAAGGACTGCAGAAGACCCGCGAGACGTCCATGAACGACGTAAACGAGGTCTTTGAAACGTATCAGCAGGCGGACGATGACTTTTACGACGAACTCGAAGAGCGCCTGATCATGGCGGACATGGGGGTCAAGACGGCCGAGGACATTATCGCCGACGTGCGCGAGGAGTCCGAGCAGAGCGGCAAGACCAGCACGAAAGAGGTCTACGAACTTTTCAAAGCTAAGGTCACCCGCATCCTGACTTCGTCCCATCCCAATGCCATTATCGACCGTATGACAAACGTGATCTTGATGATCGGTGTCAACGGCGCCGGCAAGACGACGACCATCGGAAAATTAGCATGGCAGCTGAAAAACGAAGGCCATGATGTGGTCGTAGCTGCGGCGGACACCTTCCGGGCGGCAGCTATCGACCAGCTGAAGGTGTGGGCGGACAAGGCAGGCGTTACTTTTGTCGCACATGACGAGGGATCGGATCCCGGTGCTGTCGTTTATGACGCGGCGGATATCACCCACAGCCGCTGGGCGGACGTACTGCTGGTGGATACGGCCGGCCGTCTGCAGAACAAGAAAAACCTGATGGAAGAGCTGCGCAAGATCGACAAGATCGTGCAGAGGGAGTTCCCCACGGCTCACCGGGAGGTGCTGCTGGTGCTGGACGCGACGACCGGGCAGAACGCCTTGTCCCAGGCTAAATTGTTTATGGAAGTCGCTCCCATTACCGGGATCGTGCTGACCAAGCTGGACGGATCGGCTAAAGGCGGCGTGGTCGTCGGTATCGTGAACGAACTGAAGATCCCGGTCAAATATGTAGGCGTCGGAGAGGGGATCGATGATCTGAAAAAATTCGATCCGGCCGAATTTGCCGAAGCTCTGTTTGCCGAGGATGATAGCGAAACTGCCAAGCCTGAGGAAGGCTGAGACGGATAAATCTACGGATAGCCTTTATAAAAGAGGAATGTGAGAAGCAAAAAGCGTTATTGTTTCTCGCATTCCTTTTTTATTGTCTAACAGGTCAAGATTTTGTTATTCCTGCCTTGCTGCTTTCTGGTATCAGCCCTGACCTTGTCTTATACTGTAATACTTTCTGAAAAACGAGCCGGCAGGGAGGTATTACGATGAGACAGTCAAGAGGTAAACTTACGGGGATGGTGCATGTACTGGTACAGGGACACAGGTGCATGGGCATTTTTAAAGAAAAAGAGGATCAGGTAAGGATGGAAGCCATTGTCAAAGAGGTGTTAGGCAGCGTAAAGGTTCCTTTGTATCTTTGCCTGATCAAGGCCAACCATATGCATCTGATCCTTGACGTAAGCAGCAGTGGGGAGCTGTCCGGACTGATGAAGCGGATCAGCCTTCGCTATGGGACTTGGTACCGGAAGAGGCACGGCTGGGAAGGCCAGGTCTTTCGGGACCGTTACCGCAGCGAACCGGTCCTGGACCAGGACCAGCTGCTCATGACGGTCCGCTATCTGACAAAAGAGTGGGAAAAAGACAAAGCGGGGCTTTTATTGGTGGGTAAAAATGTCCGGGACATGTTTTATTTTTCGGGCGGATACGAAGAGAGCCTTAAAAAAGTACCCATGCCGGCCCGGGTATTGGAAGAAATACCGGACTATTACGGAATGACTCAGGGGGAAGCAGACAAGATCATTCGGTCCAGGCTGGGACAAGATCCTCGATTTGCTTTTCTGAAGTTAGATGATGAAGAGCAGAAACGCGTAATTTCTATCCTCTGTAAAGAAGATCACGTACCCAGCCGATATATAGCCGGATGTCTGGAGATCCAACTGAGATCGATCCAAAATATCCTGCGGAAAAAGAACCTTGGTAAAAGGGATTGATCAGCCTGTGTGATAATTGATAATAGGAAGGATAACTTTTACCTATGCCTGCGGCCCATAGCGTAGGCTTTTTTATTGGTCAAACGCCTTGAACTTGCCCCTGCTATTTGATAAAATAGCCACAGTGTAATAATAAAATGCCAGAAAGTTGGCTTTCACTTCACACGAGACATGCGGACTGCCCTTACGAGAGCAGCTACCGCGAAGGAAAGGAGGACTATCATGCCGTCATTACTTCTTGCTCAGGCAATTGAGCGGCCTACAGGAGAAGTTGTAGGACTCGGTTTCGGTATCGTATTTGCCGGACTGATCTTATTAATTTTCTGCATCCTGCTTATGAGCTGGATCCTGAAACTTGTCGTCAAGGATAAACCCGCTGCTGCCGCTGCACAGCCGCAGGCTGCTCCCGCGCCGGTTGAAGCATCCATTCCGAACCGCCCCGAGCTCGTCGCCGCCGTTTCCGCTGCTATCGCAGAGGATCTTGGGACCGACATCTCCAAAATCGAGATCAAATCTATTAAAAAGCTGTGATCACAGCTTGATGCCGGAAACATTATGATATGTCCGGTACAATCAGAAAGGATTAAAACATGAAAAAATATCGCGTTAACGTAAACGGTACCGATTATGAGATTACTCTTGAGGCACTGAAAGACGGCGAAGATTTCGCTCCTAAAGCTGCTCCGGCTGCTGCTCCTGCCGCTGCTCCCGCTCCGGCTGCTGCTCCCGCAGGTGCTACCACCATTACCGCTCCTATGCCCGGCAACATCCTGAACGTGAATGTTACCGTCGGCCAGACCGTTAAAGCCGGCCAGACCCTGCTGATCCTGGAAGCCATGAAGATGGAAAACGAGATCCAGGCTCCCCGCGACGGCAAGGTTGCTTCCGTAAATGTACAGAAAGGTTCTACCGTAGACACCAACCAGGTCCTGGTTACTCTTGAGTAATCGATCCTTCTGTTTTTCGGAAACTAATTTAAGGAGTGTAGTATGGAAGCTTTTTTGAATTTCATGAAGCAGACCGGCTTCGCTCAGATCGGAAACGATCCCCGTCAGCTGATCATGCTGCTGGTCTCCTTCGTTCTTCTGTATCTGGCTATCAAAAAACAGTTTGAGCCGCTGCTGCTTCTTCCTATTGCGTTCGGTATGCTGCTCACCAACCTGCCCGGCGCAAATATGTATCATGCCGAGTATTTTGCTGACGGTGTGAAGTGGGACGAGATTCTTAATTTCGGCCTGCTGGACGTTCTCTATCTGGGTGTTAAACTGGATGTTTACCCCTGCCTGATCTTCATCGGCGTTGGTGCTATGACCGATTTCGGACCGCTGATCGCGTCCCCCAAGAGCCTTCTGCTTGGTGCAGCCGCTCAGCTGGGTATTTTCCTGACCTTTGTCGGAGCTCACGCTCTGCTTGGATTCAGCGGACCTGAAGCTGCTTCTATTGGTATCATCGGCGGAGCCGATGGTCCTACCGCTATTTACACGACTACCAAGCTGGCTCCTCATCTGCTTGGACCTATCGCTGTTGCCGCATATTCCTATATGGCCCTGGTACCGGTTATCCAGCCGCCTATCATGCGTGCTCTGACCACCAAGAAAGAACGTCAGATCGTTATGAAACAGATCCGTCCGGTCCGCAAGATCGAAAAGATCGTGTTCCCGATCGTAGTTGCTGTTTTCGTATCGCTGATCGTTCCTTCCACCGCACCTCTGATCGGCTGCCTGATGCTTGGCAACCTGATGCGTGAGAGCGGAGTCGTTGAACGTTTGAACAAGACCGTTCAGAACGAACTGATGAACATCGTTACTATCTTCCTGGGCCTGTCTGTTGGTGCGACTGCAACCGCTTCCAACTTCCTGACCTGGCAGACCATCAAGATCCTGGTTCTGGGTGTCGTTGCCTTCGGCTTCGGTACTGCCGGCGGTGTTCTGCTTGCAAAGTTCATGAACCTGTTTACAAAAGAAAAAATCAATCCGCTTATCGGTTCTGCCGGAGTTTCCGCGGTACCTATGGCTGCCCGTGTTTCTAACGTGGAAGGCCAGAAGGCGAAACCGGGCAACTTCCTGCTGATGAACGCCATGGGTCCCAACGTTGCCGGTGTTATCGGCAGCGCCATTGCGGCCGGCGTTCTGATTGCATTGTTCGGCTGATAAGTGGAGGAGGATATAAGTATTATGGCAAAGAATCCGTTAAAGATTACTGATACGATCCTGCGTGATGCTCACCAGTCTCAGGCAGCGACCCGTATGAGAATCGAAGACATGCTTCCTGCCTGCAAAGTCCTGGATCAGATGGGTTATTGGTCTTTGGAATGCTGGGGCGGCGCTACCTTCGATGTCTGCATGCGTTACCTGAATGAGGATCCCTGGGAGCGGTTAAGGACCCTCCGCAAGGCCCTGCCCAACACCAAGCTGCAGATGCTGCTTCGCGGACAGAACCTTCTGGGTTACAAACACTACGCAGACGATGTCGTTGAACAGTTCGTTAAAAAGTCTGTTGAGAATGGTATCGATGTAATCCGTATTTTCGATGCGCTGAATGATCCGCGCAACATGGAAGCTGCTATGAAGTACACCAAGTACTACGGCGGCATGGCTGAGGCTACCATTTCCTACACCACCAGCCCGGTTCACGATATGGATTATTTCGTCCGCCTGGCCTGCCAGCTGCAGGATATGGGTGCTGACACCATCTGCATCAAAGATATGGCTAACCTTCTGCTGCCTTATACCGCTTATGAACTGGTGTCCAGGCTGAAGAAGGAACTGTCCATCCCGATCCATCTGCATACTCACAATACCACCGGTACCGGTGATATGGTATATCTGAAGGCAGCCGAAGCAGGGGTCGATATCGTTGATACCGCCCTGTCTCCTATGGCAAACGGTACTTCTCAGCCCACTACCGAGTCTCTGGTCGCTACTCTTCAGGGGACCGACCGTGACACGGGTCTGGATCTGAACAAGCTGTCTGAGGCAGCTGCTCATTTCCGCAAGGTTGCCCAGCGTCTTCAGGATGAAGGCAGCCTGAACACCAAGGTGCTGCATGTTGATACCAACACCCTTCTGTACCAGGTACCCGGCGGTATGCTTTCCAACCTGGTAAGCCAGCTGAAACAGGCTCACGCTGAGGATAAGTATTATGACGTACTGGCAGAGGTTCCGCGTGTTCGTAAAGACTTCGGATATCCTCCGCTGGTTACTCCTACCAGCCAGATCGTTGGTACCCAGGCGGTTATGAACGTTCTGACCGGCGAGCGTTACAAGATGGTTCCCGAAAACTCCAAAGCCCTTCTGCGCGGCGAGTATGGTAAACTGCCGGGCGAGGTCAATGAGGAAGTCCGCAAGAAATGCATTGGTGACGACAAAGTCATCACCTGCCGTCCTGCTGATCTGATCGCTCCTGAGTACGAAAAGTACAAGAAGGAACTGGGCGACAGAGCTCACAAGGAAGAAGATGTCCTTTCCTACGCTCTGTTCCCGCAGGTCGCTTCCAAATTCTTTGATATCCGCGACGGAAAGGCTGCGCCTGTTCCGGCACCGGGAGCAAAGAAAGAGGCTGCAAAGAATGTGGACGCTAACGGTGTTCGTGTCCTTTACGTACGCGACAGCGGCAAATAATTCGATTTAATGACCTTTGGGGAGGACTTGAAAGTTGGGTCTGATGGTAAGCCCTGTGGGTCTAAATAAGGGGGATGTGAAGAAGCGGTGATTCGTTTCTCACATCCCCTTTTCCATAGGGCTTTCGGCTTGAATTTGCCTTTGCTTTCGTGTAAGATAAAAGCCAAAGTTCCCTGGTCATGATCAGGAGGGCATCTATGCAGACACGACGTGATAAAGTCAATTATTATCTGGATCTGGCGGAAATGGTTTCGCAGCGGTCGACCTGTCTTAGAAGACGGTATGGGGCCGTTATCGTCAAAAATGATGAAGTCATTTCGACCGGCTATGTCGGCGCTCCCCGAGGCCGGAAAAACTGCTCGGATCTGGGTTACTGCATCCGTCAGCAGATGAAGATCCCCAGAGGAGAGCGGTATGAACTGTGCCGCAGCGTCCATGCAGAGGTCAACGCCATCATTTCGGCTTCCCGGGAAGAAATGCTGGGAGCGGATATGTACCTGTGCGGCATCGAGATGGAAACGGGCAGCTATGTGAAAAATGCCAGCAGCTGTTCCATGTGCAAACGGATCATCATCAATGCCGGCATTAAAAATGTCTTCATCCGTGATGATCATGATCATTACCGCAAGGTAGAGGTCAAAGACTGGGTAACGGATGACGAATCCATAACGGGGACTTTTGGTTATTGATCCAGTTTGTCTTGTTTGACCTGGCTTTAGCAGGTGTGGCGGAATTGGCAGACGCGCCAGACTTAGGATCTGGTACCTTTGGTATGGGGGTTCGAGTCCCTTCACCTGCATTTTTTCTTTTCGGATAACGACTACTGTATGACATGAATAATACATTTTATAGGGGTCTTCATTCTCAGGTCTTATACACAATGACGGAGGACGGACGGAGGACGGAGACCTTTTAACCGTTAATGAGCCGTGGGACAGCCTTTCCAAGCCTGCGCCTCTTTTTTTATTTGGCACAGAAAGCCTGAGGGATTTTATTAGGCAGCGGATTTGCCGTCCGGCAGTGTATATAAAACAAAACTTCCTATTATTATCAATCATGGTTTTCGCTAATGCATAAATATACAATAACAACGCATAAAATGGGCGAAAACTATGAGTTGAGAAAGGTTTTTATCCGGCAAAATATTATCGGATTCCCGTATGAAATACATTATTTTCCGAGAAAATTCTCTCCATTTTTTTAGAATTTTTTAGAAGAAACGATAAGCCGGACGTATAGGTCCTAAAACTTGAAAATCCTTTGTTTATGCCAATTTGAAGGGTATATATAAGCAAGTTAACTATTTTGTGTATTATTCATAAAATTACGAAAAATCGAAAGCTGTTGCAATTTTTGGTTGCATTTCTGCAAATGCCGTAATATAATCGTAATAAATTCGTAAAAAACGTTATGTTTCCGTTGTGTGTGTGGAATGCATAACAACGAATAAGGCGAGGAAGAAACGATAAGTTCGGCGGTTTGATGCACCCGTCTTACTTATTTATTTTACCCTGGATGAACAGCAGCCGTTTCTTCTGAGCTAAAAAACAGAAAGGAAGCATATGGATAAGGAACTATTAAGTTCGCTGCGATCTTTGGTCGTATTCACATTAGTACTATCCTTGTCATGTGGTATTATTCTGGATGCCAACGCACAGACACCTAACTCTTCATCCGTGTCTGACCTGACTGCAAAGACAGAAGAGAGCAGCCTTGATGAATCGACTGCGCAGCGAAATAAAGATTTTGAACAGATCTTCATCAACAAACATATTCAGGTAAAAGAAGGACCGGCGGTCCTTCCCGACAAGGTCGTCAATGCGGCCTATGCCAACCGGATCAACCGGGAAATGAGCGATCAGTCTGCGGACTACGCTTCAAAAGCCGCCCAGGATGTGGCTCAGCAGGAGCTGACCCGTATCCAGGAAGAAAAAGAGGCCGAAGAGGCTGAAAAAGCGGCTGAGGAAGAAGCCCAAAAAGAAGCTGAGGAAGAAGCTCAGAAAGCAGCCGAGGAGGCTTCAAAGCTTGCGGCCGAACAGGCAGCTCAGGAGGAAGCGGAGCGTCAGGCTCAGGAAGAAGCCGCAGCTCAGCAGGCAGCTGCCGAAGAAGCCCAGAGGCAGGCCCAGGCGCAGGCAGCCGCGGAAGAATCTCAGGAATCTTCTTCAAATTCTCAGACGTCAAACAGTTCCGGCAGCGGACATCTGACTGCCTATTCAGGTGTTTTTTACGGACCAAGCGGTCTGGAGACTTATTATAATCTGGACATGTCCATCGTGATCTCGAATATGCGGGCACTTGGTTATTCCGGTGACTACTGGGTCCGGGACGACGGTGTTAAGATGTTCGGAAGCTACGTGATCGTAGCAGCTGACTTCTGCATTCACCCGCGCGGGAGTCTGGTCGAGACCAGTCTGGGAACAGGTATCGTCTGTGATACGGGAAGTTTTATTTACTATAACCCCTATCAGCTCGATATTGCGGTCAGCTGGTAATACACACACAAGGAACAAAAAGGCTGTATAAGATGTTAGGGGCTGTGAAAAAACATAGCTTCCAATAACAAGAATAAGGCTTCCAATCGTTACGGTTGGGAGCCTTTTTACGGAAAAATTCTATTGGCCATGTATAAACTTATACCTCACTTAACCTTATACAGGGAACTTTGCCGCTCTATTTTTCCGAATATCCGGGTATTTGTGATCCGTTTTCACGTTCGAGAAACTTATGGAGGAAGCTGAACTCGACAGGTATTTGCAGATGAATACGTGCAGATAATACAATAAATAGGCATTATTGTATGACAGAAAATGATATAGTGGTTAACTAATACAGACAAAGAAATAAAACAAGTATTTTGTCTGCATCGGAAACAACATAGTATGTAATTAATACAGACAACAAACGGAAAAGTTTTAGGTGTCTGCCATAATTGATATGTAAAAGAATATAATGCAGACAAGTTG
>OMYN01000004.1 GCA_900315265.1 uncultured Eubacteriales bacterium | reverse complement strand
ATCCATCTGCTAAGGATCCTCCTTTGTTGTTATGTGGTTGGCAAACCCTCATAATTTTACATCGGAGGTTTCTTTTTTTCCGCAAATGTATAACTTTTTTGGAACCACAGGCATAGCCTGTGGTTTTCCTTATTCAAAAAAGTCTGCCGCAGCAAATAAATACGGCAGACTTCCACTCACAGCAAATTAATGATAAACAACTACCGTCGTGCCACCGGGGATATTACGGAAGATCCAATAAGCCTTATCGATGGGCAGACGGATACAGCCGTGAGAAACAGCTGCCCCAAGGGCGGGGTCAACGATCGTATTGGGATGGCTTTCAAAGGGAGCATATAAAATGGAATGGAAATAGATCCCTCCATAGACCTGTGTTGCATACCAAGCCGTATAGCTGTAGAAATCGGAGAAATTATAAAGTTTCTCACCAACATTGAAGACCCCTTCCGGAGTCGGAGTCCATTTGGAACCATCCCCACAGGCAGAATAGAAGACCTCGCTCCAATGTCCCTTGGAACCTTTATAGACACCGATATGATGGGTCGAACGATTGACCAGGATGATATAGTTGGTCAGACTTCTCATACCCTGGACCTTGTTTTTCATCGCAATCTGAGCAGGGTCACCCTGATAGAAAGTATTGGCAGTAGAACCAGGAGCACTGGCTTCGATCGGAAGAATTCTTATCTGAATTGCTTCCATGCGAAGAGACTGTCCCTGGCTTCCGCAGGGAGCTCCATTGGAAGCCCAGCCGGTCCAGCCGATTCCTTGCACATAGGCTCGGTACCATATTCGAAGATATGCAGAAACCTGACCGTAAAGATTCGCTTTGAATGCTTCTGCACGCAGACTTCTGCCTGTCGTACCGGAAACTTGACCGTCTGCCTTCCATTGGTTTTCCCAGCCAATATTCTGTATATGAGTCTGGTATTGGATACCGCCGCCCATTCCTGAATTGTTGAGTGAGATCGTTAAAGCTTCCAGACGAAGGCCTGCACCGGGAATGCCGGATGTAGCACCGGATGTTTTGTAACTATTCCAACCCAGATTCTGCATATGTGAATTATAGCGAAGATCAACGATCAAGTTGGAACTGTCGAAAAGTCCAAGTCTTTGAGGAGCCGGATCTCCTTTTTTTACCAGTACGGCCTCAATAGCTTCAGTACGTGAAAAACAGCCGGTAGTACCTGCAATCTCACCATTTTTAGCCCAACCAAGCCAGCCAAATCCCTGGACATGCATACAATAATAAATATCATATTTATCGGCATCTTTACCGGTAAGATTCATGGTCACCGCTTCGATCCGGAGATTACGTCCAGTCGTTCCGGCTGTCGCCATATCTGTTTGTGCATTCATCCAGCCGATATTTTGAACATGTGCCTGATAGGTGACATCCAAGTCATCGTCATCCTGAATATCAGCGCGGAAGGCTTCCATACGGAGTGCTTTTCCAGATGTACCAGCCAGTTGTCCGTCCTTTACGGCGGGTCCCCAGCCAACTTCCTGAACGTATGCCTGATAAACAAGATGAGGTGTTTTTTCTTCTTTATCAGAATCCTCTTTACTGGACTCTTCAGAACTTTCTTCACCGGAAGACTCTTCAGGATTTCCCGATGATTCCGACTCATCACTGTTCTCGTCCGGTACAAGCTCGGTATTTTCATCATTAGGATCGGATGCGTCGGAATTTTCTGAACTCTCCTCCTTTACAGAGGATTCTTCCTGTGAGATATCGGAACTTTCCATATCAACGCTGCTTTCCTGAACATTCGTTGATTGGTCGATCTCTTCCTCAGGCTGGCTGTCGGTAACGGCATTGTCATCCGCAGCAAAAGCTACAGATGGCACAGCTGTTGCAATTAGCAGCATGGCTGAAAAAACAGATAGGACTTTGAAAAACCGATACTTCTTCATGTTTTCCCCTTTTTTGTCTGACACACACAATCAATGTCAGTTTTATATATATCACTTAGTATACAACATAAAAAAGGAAAGGGCAAAATTATTTATTAAAAAATTTATCCCTTTCCCTGATTTCTTTCAACGAACAGCTTTTATATTCAAACTCTCAAACACTTTTCCTACAACACCCTCATTTTTATCCAGCAGCTGCTTAGCCAGATCCTGATCGACGCCGGCCTTGAGCATCACAATGGCTGTTTTTACATCGCCGCATTCTTGCAGTGTTTCTCTGGCTTTACTTTGATCCACCTCAGCAATCATGGCCACGATCCTTTCCGCCCGGTCGACCAACTTGACATTGGAAATCTTCAGGTCGACCATCAGGTTGGAATATGTTTTACCCAAACGGATCATGGAAGCTGTCGAAAGCATATTCAGGATCATTTTGTCCGCAGTGCCGCTTTTCATCCGGGTCGAACCAGTGACTACTTCCGGTCCTACAACCGCTTCGATCGCAATGTCGGCTGCTTTGGCTACTGCCGATCCCTGATTATTGACCACGGCGATTGCTTGTGTTCCCAGCTGATGAGCATATTCAAAGGCTCCGATTACGAAAGGGGTCCTGCCGCTGGCTGCGATACCGCAAACGATGTCTTCCCCGGAAAAGTTGATTTCCTTCATTTGTTTGACGGCCAGTTCCTTGGAATCTTCGGCTCCTTCCTGAGCGACAAACATGGCTTCTTTTCCCCCCGCGATCACACCGACGACCCGGTCAAAGCTGTAGGTAGGCAGGCATTCGGACGCATCCAAAACTCCCAGGCGGCCGGAAGTTCCAGCTCCGACATAGACCAGCCGGCCTCCGTTCCTGAGCTTTTCCGTAATCATATCCACCGCCCGGGCAATCTGCGGGATAGCTTTCTGGACTGCATCCGCTACTTTGTGATCTTCCTGATTGATCAGAGTAACGATTTCTTCCGAGTTCATCAGATCGATGTTGACAGAATTAGGATTTCTTGTCTCCGTTGTTCCCAGTGTCATCACAATACCTTTCTTTCCCCAATAGATCTAAGTTTTTCCAGTGTGTAAAGAACAGCCCCTTGGGCTGCATCATATAAAGGACGGATCACTTCTGAGGAAGGCAGTTTTTGCCGGATCCGTTCTTTTGTCATAGTATAAAGAACATCGTTCCTGAGAAGAACACTTCCGTGGAAGGCGATCCTGGCATCCGGACGGCCGCACTTTCTAGCCGTCGTTATCACTAACTCCGATAAATTCCCGGCAGCTTTTTCAAGGATCCGTTTTGCGGTCTCTTCCCCTGCTTCATATCCTTTCATAACGATAGGAGCCAAAGAGGCTATTTCTTTCTTGCCGTTTGCTGGATCGTATACATACCCGATCAGTTCCGGAATCGAATGAAGACCGGTCTGTTTGTAAACCAGCTTGGTCATGACCGTTGCCGGATCTCTTCCGTCTTCCGCCCGGACCACGGCGCTGAGTACATCTCTTCCGATGGCATAGGCGCTTCCCTCGTCATCGATCAGATGCCCCCATCCTCCGGTCCTGTACACTGTTCCATCATACAGACCGCAGCAGACAGATCCGGTCCCCGAAATCAAAAGGATTCCTTCTCCTTTCCCGTGCGCACCGTATAGAGCGGTCAGATAATCGCCCGCCAGATAAGGCTGTATGCTTAAACCGCTTTCTTTGGCGGCCGTCAGACATACCTTTCTGGTATCTGCATTGGAAATGCCGGCAACCCCGATACACAATCCTTTAAGGCAGGCAAAGTTTCCGCTCTTTTGAGCCAGCCGACGAAGGACATCCATAAGATTTGCGAATGACCGCTTATATCCGAAACTATTCACATTGACCCCGTCTCCCAGGACGGTATCAAAAACGGTTCCATCCATGCTGGCCGCAACGGCCTTGGTTTTCGTTCCACCGCAGTCCAGTCCCAGGAAAAAGGGCTGCTGATACTTCTCATCCATAGGTTCGATACTTTTCTGTTTCCTCCTGAAAGACCTTTGCCTCGGACATCCAGCTGTCCAACAGATCCCGAAGCTCCAAACGGTCATTCAGAAACTCTTCGACGCGCTGATCACCGGAAAGCGAGGTCAGGCGGCTGACGTCTGCATAAGATTTCAGTTCAAACTGGTCCGGATACAGGTCCTTGATCGTTTTCATGGTGATCAAGGCAGCCGGCATAAAATCAAGCTCGTCCGACGTAGGAATAAATTCAACGCCGAAACAGGTCTTGCCCTGGTGTTTGGACCAGAAGGGCGTAAAAGCCCTGGTTCTAAAGGCTGCATAAGGGACTCGGATACGTTCTTTCAGCAGACTGACCAGTTTATCCATGTCGATAAAGGGAGCGCCGTAAATCTGAAACGGTTCAGCCGTCCCTCTTCCTTCGGAGATATTGGTTGCCTCGAAGAAGCAGCCCCCGTAATAGCAAAGGACCGACTGAAAGGTGTGGATCGACGGGGAAGGAAGATTCCACAACTGCCCCGTCTGAGGCCATGTCATACTGCGCCGGTACCCTTCCATGGGAAGTGCCATCAGATTTAAAGAAAGGTGCAGATAATCTTTCAGGTAATAACCAAGCTCCGCCGGTGTCAGGCCGTAGCGGATGGTCAAACCGTGATCGCCCACAAAGGAATGGATGTCCGGGCTGATCCGGCTGCCTTTTACCTGGCCCCCCAGAGGATCAGGTCTGTCAAGGATCAGAAGGGGCATCCCGATCCGGTCAGCTGCTTTCATACAGTTTGCCAGCGTATAGATATACGTATAATAGCGGAGTCCCACATCCTGGATGTCATAGACCAGAAGATCCACTCCCTTCAGATCTTCTTCCGACGGTTCTGTTTTACTGCCGTACAAAGAAATGATGGGGACATGATACTTAGGATGTTCACTGTTGCCGACTGCTGCCCCGTCCATGGCTCCGTACAGACCATGTTCCGGAGTAAACAGCTTGGTGACCAGATATCCCCGGGAAGCAAAAGCGGTCATGTCGTCTTCCAGATTGCTTGTCACGCCCGAATAGTTGGTAATCAAACCGATCTTCTTACCCTTTAACAGGGAAGGAAAATCTCCGATACGGTCAATGCCCAGAGTAACCATGACCGCTCCTTTCTTTAAAATGATTCAAAAACGATCCGTTCGTCTAAAGCTCCAATATTACTTGCACAGATCCGCGATGACCTGAGCGAACATTTCCGCGCTGATGATCAGTTCTTCGATAACAGCGGACTCGTTGGGTTCATGCATATGGTTTTCCGTGCCCGGCATAGAGCATCCGAAGGCAACACCATTTTTCAGATGATGAACATAGGTGCCTCCGCCGATGGCAAGGCATTCACCTTTCTTGCCGGTATAGTCTTCATAAACACTCAAAAGCTCATGAACCAATTCGGAATCACCGGAAACATAATGGGGCTCGTTCAGTTCGACATGCTCCATGGTTATTCCTTCTTTTGCAAAATTGCGCTCTGCTTCGTCGCGTAAGTTCTCCGTCGTCGCGCACAGAGGTGCCCGGCAGTCAAACTGGCCGATAAACCCGGTCGTGGTAAAGTCCATCATACTGAAGCACAGGGTCAGTTCGTGGGAGATCTGGTCTTCCATTGCCACCCCCAAAGCCTTGCCCAGATAATCACCGTGAGGCAGCAGTTTCCGGACGGAACGGAGCTTATCAACGGCTTCCGACTCAGCAAGAGGCAAAGCCAGCAGATAATCGATCAGGCCGGTCAAGGCATTGACACCGTTCTGCGGAGTCGATGCATGGGCTGCAATTCCGATCGAAACGATCTTAACAATATCCCCCTCCTGGGTCAGCTCATAGGTACATTTGGTCTTGGGCGTTACCTGATCGGCCACTTTTTTCATTGTGTCCAGATCCATTCCCTCGACAGCAGCTCTTGCCTTACCGGGCATTACGTTGACCTTCAGACTTCCGGTAATGGACGTGACACGGGGCAGTGTCTTATCTTCCTCCCAGCTGGCAGAAAAGGTAGGATGCATACCGCCCTTTTCAATATTGATCAGAGGATATTCCGCGTCTGGGGAGAAGGACATAGGTGCTTCCTTTTCAACATTATAATAATAAGGAAGGTCTCCGCTTCCGCACTCTTCATCGGTCCCGACCAGCAGGGATACATTCTTGGATACGGGCAGGCCAAGATCTTTGACACATTTCAAAGCCCATAAAGCCACTACGGCCGGTCCTTTATCATCGGCGGTACCGCGTCCGTAAATGCGTCCGTCTTTGATCGTAGCGTCGAAAGGCGAGGTGACCGTCCAGTCTTCGCCGGCGGGGACAACGTCCAAATGAGCCAGAATGTCCAGCTGCTTGGGTCCGTCATTCAGACTGACAGCGCCGACGGCGTTTCCGTAGATCTTCGTGTCAAAACCACGCTCCTTAGCCAGCTCTTTGAACTCCATCAGAGCCTGGTAAGGACCTTCGCCGAACGGTTTTCCATCCTGAGCGGGCATGCGCTCGCTGTTGATGGAAACCATTCGGGCAATATCCCGCATCATCGTGAACCAATTCTGATTGAAATAATCTTTGATCTGATCTTTTACTGCCATAATAAAACTCCTTCGTCGTCTTATAAATCCAATGCCTTGATACCGGTATCCAAAGCAATCTCAAGCATGGTCGTCAACCCTTGCTCTCTTTCTTTGGGGGAAAGCTGTTCCGGTTTAAAAAGATGATCAGAAATTGAACAGATGGTCAGCGCTCTCTTCCCGCAGGAAGCTGCATTAGCATACAGTCCCGCCGATTCCATCTCGACGGCCAAAGCACCCATATCTCTCCACCGTTCATTTACATTGCCCAGATGATCATAAAAAGTGTCATTGGAAACCAGATTGCCGACTTTTACCGGGACCTTCTTATCCTGACAAGTCTCATAGGCAAGACGAAGCAGATCGAAATCGCAGATAGGAGCGAACTGACCAGGAAGACCGAACTGGTTGATGTAATTGGAGTTGGTGCAGGCTCCCATGCCAAGTACAATATCCTTCAGATTCAGGTCAGGAGCCAGACCTCCGGCTGTACCGATGCGGATGATCGACTCAACGCCGTAAAAATGGTAGAGTTCATGGGAATAAATACCAATCGAGGGGATACCCATACCCGATGCCATGACCGAGATCTTCTTTCCTTTATAGGTCCCGGTAAAACCAAAGCAGTTGCGGACCTTGTTAAAGCAGACGACATCTGTTAAAAATGTTTCAGCAGTAAACTTTGCCCGGAGAGGATCCCCCGGCATCAGCACCACTTTTGCGATATCGCCCATTTCTGCGGAATTATGAGGTGTAGACACAGCGTTTCTCCTTTATCGTCTGACAGAAAAGTGCTTTTGAAGTCACCTTGCTGTCGATATGATAGTTCATTTTACCGCAAAGCCCTTGAAAGTACAAGCAAGGCTCTGGTTGACCCGTTCTCTTCTAAATGGTAAAATGACCAGAAGGTGAATCTATGGTTAAACAATTATTTTTTAAATTTTCGAGGCGGCTCAAACTGGATGATATCATCGGTTACGCAGCCCAGATCTCGTTTTATATGCTGGTATCATTGGTTCCTTTTATCACCCTTCTTTTAAGTGCCCTGGGGCATTTGAAGATCATCAGCGTCGACTCGATCATGGGATTGGTTCAGGAAACCAGCATCCTTCCTTCCTCTGTTTCGAGTCTGATCAAAGAGACATTCACGCCGGATATCCTGATGCCTTCCAATTCGATCCCTTTGTATGTGCTGGTCGTGCTCTGGTTTGCCTCCCGCGGCATCCGGTCGATCATGAACAGTATCCATATGACCTTCCGCACCCGTGAGACCAGAAGTCTGATCCGTCACTTTCTTATGTCGTTTGCCTTTACCTTTGCCTTTATTTTCATGCTGATCCTGTTCATGGTCATGATTATTTTCGGCAATAACTTAGTCCGTTTTCTCAGCCAGCATTATCATATGGAGTTTCTGGTGACCTTCCTGGCAACCTTGATCCGTTATTTTGTCCCGCTGGCCTTTTTGTTTTTGTTCTACATCGTTCTGTATAAGTTTGTACCCAGCAAGTTCCTTCGTGTCAAGGAAGTCCTCCCCGGAGCCATCTTTGCCACGATTGCTTCCCTGGTCGTCAGTTTGATCTTTTCTGCCTTTTCTAATTCGTCAGCCGGCTATTCTGCTTTGTACGGAGGCATTTCCGGTATTGTCATTCTGTGTACGTGGATCTATTTGTTCAGTTCCGTTCTGATTATCGGATCGGAGATCAATGCCTGTCTGTATGAGATTCGTAACAATACGACCCTGATCAGCATCCATTGAGCCGGAAGGGAGGCATCTGGTGTGAGCGCAATTTCTTCTTCCTTTTCCAACAAGTTTCTTCATTCGGCCCGTGAATTCAAAAACATCCATTCCATTACCGGCACGGCTGTCCTGATGGCCCTTGACCTGGTTCTTAGCATGTTCGTTTCCATCCAGATCACGCAAACGCTTAAATTAGGATTAGCCTTTCTGGCTGTCAGCCTGATGGGTATGCTCTATGGCCCGGTCATGGCTGGGATCGGTGCCGGGATCACAGACGTTCTTTCCGCCGTCATTCACCCGACGGGTCCTTTTTTCCCCGGTTTTACCCTGACAGCTCTGCTGGGCGGAATGATCTACGGATGCCTTCTATATGAAGAAAAAATCAGCGTCAAACGCTTGATCGGATGTAAACTTTTGATCAATGTCTTCCTCAACCTCCTGCTCAACAGTCTGTGGCTCAAACTTTTGTATGGCAGCGCTTTTTTTGCCATGCTTCCAATGAGAGCATTTAAAAATCTGGCCCTTTTGCCTCTGGAGGTTCTTCTAATGTATCTGCTCCTGCCTCGATTCAAATCTATCAAGAAAGCTTGACTATTCCAATGAAAGAACATTCCATCCGCTATAATTTTCTAATGAACCTGATCCTGACGGGCACACAGATGCTGTATCCTCTGATCACCTTTACCTATGCTGCCCGTATCATCGGTCCTCAAGGGATCGGCAATGTATCGTTTGCCTATAATATCGTATCCTACTTTACAGGGTTTGCTGCGATCGGTCTTCCCACATACGGCATCCGAGCCTTTGCTCAGGTGCGGGATGACCCAAAAGAATTATCACGTACCTATCAGGAACTTATGGGAATAAGCCTGATCACCAGTTCAATCAGCTATCTTGTGTTTTTCATTCTCCTGTTGACCATCCCTCATTTCAGAAGAGTCCATACCCTACTTCTGATTGCTGGTTTGAATGTGATCCTGACGGTTCTCGGTACTCAATGGTTTTATCAGGGTATCGAAGAGTACGGACACATCACCCGGGCAGGGCTGATCGCACGAGGCATCGCTTTGATCATTTTGTTCGTCTTTGTCCGTGATAAAAATGATACGGATGCTTACATGTGGTCTTATTTGATAAGTGAATCTGGTTTTGTCATCATCAACATCACTCAAATCCGCAAATATGTCACCTTCAAGCGATTTGACCACTACGATTTTAAACGGCATTTAAAACCGCTTCTTTATTTTTACGCCATGGCTGTATCAACGTCCATCTTGACCTCGTTGGATACAACAATGCTGGGCTTTATGAGCGGCAGCGCTGAAACCGGTTATTACAACGGTGCATTAAAAATCACCCGAGTACTGACCACTGTTTCCATGGTCTATGGGTCTGTCCTTATGCCCCGAATTTCCAATCTGGCCCACCATGGTGAGGATCATGCAGCTACCAAATTGATGAGTCAATCAGTGGAATTTCTCAATGTCGTCTCCTACCCACTGATCATTTTCAGCTTCTTTTTCGCTCCTCAAATCATCCGCTTTCTGTGCGGTCCCGACTTTGATCGATCGATTCTGATCCTGCGCTATCTTCTGCCCTCTGTTCTGGTCAATGCGACCAGCAACATGATGGCTTACCAGATTTTGGCTCCTTACGGGAAGGAGAAAAATATCACTATCTCCATTTTCAGCGGCGCAATCGTTGATTTCGTACTCAATGCCATACTGATTCATTTCTTTGATGGAATTGGTGCAGCCATTGCAACATGCGTATCCGAACTGTGTGTTGCAGGTTTGGACGCTTATTTCTGCCGGTCACATCTAAAGGAACTCCTAGCTTCTATTAAAATCCGCTACATCCCTCTTTCCATCGCTGCCTCTATTCTTACCTGTCTGCTGGTAGGCTTGGTTCGTGCCGGTGGCAATCTGGTGAATTTGCTGTTGCGCGGCATCTTGTTTGTCGTTATCTACTTTACAGTGATGATTCTTATCAAAGAACCTCTGGTAACTGACTTCTATCGTTCTATTACTCATAAACTATCCAAGAAAGGCAAATGATCATGAACGAAACGGTATCGATCTTACTTTCTTTATACAAACCTGATCCTGATTACCTGAAACAACAGCTGCTTTCGCTGAACCGGCAGTCTTACCCTTCTTTGAAACTGATCGTCTGGAACGACAGCCCATCCGTACCGATCGATCATCAATTATTTACCGACTGCATCACCAATTTCCCTGTTGAATTTCATGAAGACGGGAAAAATCACGGCTATTGTGAGGCATTCGAAAAACTGACTAGTTTATGTGATACGCCTTATCTAACCTATTGTGATCAGGACGATATCTGGCATCCTGATAAAATCAAAAATTGCCTGGAAACCTTAAAAAAAGACCATTCTCTGGAGGCTGTCTGCGACCGGGCAATCATTGACGGTCAAGGCAAGCTGGTCCAGGCCAGTGTCCGTCATTCCAGCCGCCAGCATAACGAAACGTGGGAATCTCTATCCGATATTACTATTCTAAATACTTTTCTGTGTTGTGCTAATGGTTTATGCATATTGGCGGAGACAAAAGCTGCTCAGGCTTGCATTCCTTTTATAAAAAAGACGGGGCATGACAAGTGGGTGACCTTATACTGCGCTTCCCATGGAACTGTATCTTTTGTCGATCAGCCTCTCGTTTATTACCGAAGGCACGGCAGTAATGTATCGGGCATCATGAAGGGTGTTAATTGTAAAAAGGATTATTACACCAGTCGGCTCGGAGCTGCTCAGCAGATCGTGGGGGAATTCGCAAAACGATGGCCGAACGACAAGCATGTGTCCATTATGCAAAATGCTTTAGCGGCCCAATTATCTCACGACCCTATCAAAATTTTCAAAGTCAGAAAGGCAATCCCTGATCTGTATTTGTTTCAGATGGCACTGGCTGTCTGCCCAGACCCTCTTTTCCGATTGGCACTGAAAGTTTTACATAAGAAATAGGGATTCCAATCAAAATGTCGTCAAGAAAAACGCTCCCTTTTCAGGGAGCACTATTGTATCCCGCCTTATACAGATTGCTTCAGCTATACATGTGAAGCCGCACAAAGCGATAGATCTTATCAAGATATTGACGGGACGTAAAGAGCAGACGAAATCCATTTCCGATAAAAGGCAGATATTTCTTTTCCGTCAGATCTGTAAGCATATCATTAAATATACCGTTTGCCTTCAAATAACGACCCGCGCTGACCGGATCGTTATGGACTTCCACATAACGGTCGGCCTCTTGCATATCCGCCGCCTTTCCTTTTTTATAGGCATCGGTTAGAAAACGCATATACAGGTATTGTTTGTACAAGCTGTTGCGGGAAAGGCTGTTTTTCGTTACCCGGTAGCGAAGTACCGGTTCCATCAGGTTTGAAATTTTATACCCCTTTAAAGAAGCACGTAGGGTAAAATCATAATCCTCACAAAGAGGAATAGGCCGATAGCCCTCTAAATCAGTAAAAACAGCCCGCCGTCCCATCCAGGTGGGATGGGCGATGACCTGGCCAAACTGAAGTGCCTTCCTGATTTTGCGGCTATCGGAAGGCACTTTTCCGATTGAATAAATTACCTTTCCATTTTCATCGATCATGACCGGCAAACCTCCGATCAAGTCGTAATGGTTATCCTTCAGATACTGCAACTGTTTTTCAAAGCGGTTCGGATATGAAATATCATCTGCATCCATCCGGGCGATAAACTCGCCTTGTGCTTCCTTTAGTCCACGGTTCAAGGACCGGGGAAGCCCCATATTTTTCTCATTGATCAGAAACCGGATCCGGCTGTCTTTGGCAGCATATTCACCGATGATCTTTTTATGGAGTTCATTTTCAGGATTATCCAGAACTATGATCAGTTCAAAATCCCGGAAAGTTTGATCAAGGACCGATTCGATTGCCTGTCTCAAAAAAACTTCTTCTTCTTTGTAAGCCGCCATCAGGACAGATACTGTCATCGTCTTCTCCTTTTCCCGGGATACTTTTTCAAAACAAGTCCTTACTGAATATTGTCCAGCGTCGATCCCTTCTCAAGAGGCAGATGAACAGGACGCCCTTCTCTTGCCGACTGATAAATAGCCAGGATCAGTTCCAGTGCCCGCTTGCCGGCCTCCCCGTCGACTAAGGGTTTCCTGCCGCTTTTGATGGCATCGATCACATCGGTATATAAAGGAGTATGTCCGCTTCCATATACATTCAGCGGATCTTCATCACACTTTTTACGCAGCTCCTGGAGCCTGCCTTCTTCCCCTTCCACATTCCAGACATCGATGTGGTTGACCGACATGCCCCCTGCCTTTACCGTGCCTTTCGATCCAAACAGATATAAGGTTTCTTCCAGGCCATTGGGCCTGGCATCGGTCGTTCCTTCAAAAATACCGTAGGTCCCGTTAGTGAATTTAATAACTGCCATACCCATATCCTCGACCGGGATATAGGGATGATCCAAATTAGCTGTATAGGCAAAAACTTCTTCGATCGAATCCCCGCACATCCAGCGAAGCAGGTCTCCGTTATGAATGCACTGATTCATCAAGGCACCGCCGTCTTCTTCCCAGGTGCCTCTCCACCGGGTATCCTGGTCATAATACTCTTTTCCGCGCCACCAGCGGACATGAGCCGTCGCGTACAGTAGTTTCCCCAGACGGCCCTCTTCCAACGCGCTCTGCATCTCCCTAATAGCCGGATTAAATCGATTCTGATGATTAGCCGCAACTACGACGTCTTCTTTTTTCCCGGCTTCGATGATCTTGTCCGCATCCTCGATCGACAAAGCAATCGGCTTCTCAATAATTACGTTACTATGGTGGCGAATGACTTCCAAAGCGATACGGGCATGTTCGCCGCTCCATGTTGCGATAGCCGTCAATTCCGGTTTGATCTCGTCCAACATCTTCTGAAAATCCGTATAGATTTCGGTGGTCGAATCAAGGCCGTTATCTTTACAGAATTCTACGGCTTTGTCGTAGTCAAGATCACAGACAGCTTTGATCTCAAGTCCATTTGCTTTAGCTGCTGTAATATGATTGGGGGCGACCCGCCCGCAGCCGATCAGTGCATATCTCATTGCTTCTCCCTCGTCTTTTCCTTCTGTTCGTCTTCTTCGATCTTTTTATCGACCGCATAACGCTGTGCCATGTCCTTGATTTTCACGTCCAGTTGAGAAACCCGAATGGTAAGGCTGAAGATTTTCATTAAGAGCAGGAAAATGATAATCAGAAAAATACAGTTAACGCTGCTCTGTATGCCAATCAGATTTTTCAGCCATTCCACGATCTGAGGAAAGATGCTTAAGATGACCAGCAGCATAGAAAACAGGATCCAATAAACCGCATCCGAGATAAGAACCTGGGATTTAGCGATCCTGCGTCCCATATAAATAAAGGTCCAAACTGATACGGCGATCAGGATGATTCTAAACGTCAGAGACATATTATTTCCTCTTTCTGAACCACTGGATAACGAAAATGGACAAGGTCATGGACAACATATACCAGAAAGACCGGGAAAGATTCAGATAACTGGTCCCTCCCATCCTTTCCCGCATGGTCACCTGAGTCTCTTTGACCTTGGCGCCGCAGCGGATCAGATAGCAGATGGTATCCGGTTCAGGTCCGTAATTTAGCTTCGTGGCAAATTCGGTCAGCATCTTCCGGCCGTACAAGCGCATACCGGAAGTAGGATCCTTGATATGTTTCCCACAGGTCATCCAAATACCAGCTGACAGGATTCGGCTTCCGATCATGCGCGGAGTCCAAGGCTTTTTCTCGCTGACAAAGCGGGACCCGATCACGATATCCAGCTGCTCCTTTTCCATCAAATCGACCATCTGCGGGATATAGGCAACGTCATGCTGCCCGTCGCCGTCGATTTGGATAGCGGCATCATATCCCATGCGGATAGCATATTTCATGCCAGATTGAAAACTTCCCGACAAGCCCAGGTTGATGGGATTATCAATCAATGAAAAACCGTTCTTACGGCAGATGTCAGCCGTCCGGTCTTTAGAACCGTCGTTGACAACGACATAGTCATACTGAGGGCAGACCTCTTTCAGATTGGTCACGACTTTCTCAATATTGGCTTCCTCGTTGTAAGCAGGAATGATGATCAATACTTTCATGCAGCTTCTTCCTTATAAATCTTTGTTGATGCCGGAATGCTGAACGGTAAAATCAAGATCCAGCGCAAAATTTGGATTATAGAAACGGTCTCCTTTATCCAGTTCCTTCTGCCATCGGTTTTTAAAGAGTTCCTTATCATGATCAAAAGCTTTCCGCTCGTCGCGATTTTTCCGGAATCGCTTATAGTAGTACATTTGTGCATAAGGGGTAAAAACATTCCACAGTTTTTTCTGTTCCAATTTCAGACACAGATCGACATCCTCATAATCACCCTCATAAGAAGTGTCGAATCCGCCTTCCTGTTCGAACAGATCGCGGCGGATCATAAAGCAGTCCCGGCTGACAGCGGTAACGTCCTGCGAATAGCAGAGCCGCCCCATATATCCCAGATTACCCCTGCTGATCCTGTAATGGCTGCAGCCGACCAGGTTTTTACCCAATCCAAGGATCAAGCCGGCGTGGTGGATAGTATTATTGGGATAATACATCAAAAGTCCCACCGCCCCAACATCAGCACGCTGAGCATACATGAGCAGCTGCTCGACCCAGTCCTCACTGTCGATTTCCACCCGTGGTGATAGAAAGACAAGGTATTTTCCTTCGGCTTTTTCGGCACCTGCATTATTTAATTCGATCGGTGATTTTTTATCCGTAAAAATCACCTTGACACCTCTCCGGGAATACATTTCCTTTACATCACTGTATTCGGACTTTCTTGAAGAAGGAGCACTTACCAGGATCTGCAGATTCTCATATTCCGTGTTCATCCAAATGGATGATACACACTTGTAAACATACTTTAGATCCTCCTGAGATGCTTCCAAAATAATGGACACCAGGGGCTTTTCATTCAGATGATACTGAATCTTATAGATGGTGGGAGAATTTGGTACGTTTTCCGCTGTTCCTTCCAATCCTTCGTCCTTCAGGTTCTGCTCGACAAGATTAACACCGGCCTTCATTACATACGGTTTTGAGTTTAAATTACCGGCGGTCGATGCTGCGTGAGATCTCCAGAAATAAAGTAATTTCCGAATATGGTAGATTTTTTTTGCCTGAGCCGTCAGTCTCAGGATCAGATCATGATCCTGGCCGCCATCATATTCTTTACGGAACCAGCCTGCCTGGGTCAACAGTTCCCTGGAAAAGGAAGTAAAATGACAGATGTAATTATTAGCCCTCAGGTTATCGATTGCAAAATCAGGTTTAAAATGATAAGTCGTGATCTTAGTGATATCCGTTCCCTGAAACACTGCTTCATCTGTATATACAAAATCCGCTCCCTGCTCGTCAATAACCTTCGCGGTCTCATACAAAGCAGAAGGATGCAGAATATCGTCATGGTCAAACAAAGAGATATAATTTCCTGTCGCCATACGAATGCAGGCATTGGTATTTTCAGAAATACCGCCGTTTTTCTTCAGTTTTTCGTATTTGATCCGCTTGTCTTCAGTCTGGAACTCTTTAACGCAGTCACCGACATCTGCATGCTGATCATCACTTCCATCAGCAAGGCATAGTTCCCAATTGGTATATGTCTGGGCCTGCACTGATTGGATCATTTCTTTTAAAAACACGATAGGGGTATTATAAAGGGGTACTAAAATACTGAAACGGATATCGGAAGACGGTTTCCATGCTTCCTGCTCCTTGCGCATTTCCTTTGTGATCAGGGTATAGTTGACGGCTTTCTTGTCCTCCAGCTTGTTTTTGATACGGCGCACCAGGATAACAGGTCCCTGAGTCAGCAGGATCTTTACCGTTTTATAAGGATAACGGACAAAGGGAAGAAGATAAAGACGATAGCGTATATTATGTTTGATCCAGAATTCTTTGCCGAAACGGAAAGGTTTTGTCAGCTTGTAAGATAAAGAATTTAAAACCCGGGAATAACTGTTGGAAACCTCATATAGATTTTTTTCGGTCGATTTCAGAGAGTCCCTCAAAAAATCGTTCTGACGTTTGATCTTTTCAGCCTCCTTTTCACGCTGATTCAGCAGTTCATGATAAACTACCAGTGCTTTTTCCTGACTTAGTTTTTCAAAGACAAGATAATCTTCCGAAAGATAAAAGAGATTATAGTAACCTAATTCGGCATAGACTTTTTCATCGATGATCTTATGGATTTTTATAGTTTCAAAAATAAGGACATCCGGTCTTTTATCCACGGGAAGCACGGATAAAATCCTGTAAAGAGCTGCTGCTGATGACCGATCTGCCTCAGGTACATATACGGCAGCCCGGTCAGATCCTTCTGTTTGTATCAATTCCGGATGCCCGGTAAGATCTGCCCAGTCGACAGTGATCAGCCGACCTTTTTTTTGATACTCTTCCAATGTTTTATCAGCTTCGGGGGCAGTCTCTTTGCTTACTAGATAGATACTTTCCCGGTCGTACTCTTCCAACACCTTTGACAGTGAACGATTCCCTTCCATTTTTACTCCTTACGATTACACATACAACGGCAGCACGAGCAAATGCAGCAGTGCGAACAGAATGAACTCTAACATACCCAGTACGACCATGTTATAGTGTCTGCGATTGAAAGTATTCCGAATCTTAGGTGACCCCAGCATGGTGAAAACCATTGGATACATGGGAATCAGATAGCGTGGCTGATAACCGTTGATCGTGTTTTCTCCGACAGGAGTAAAACTCAGATAAAATCCCAAACCGATCAGACAGATGGTCAGAAAAACGAAGATCAGCACAAGAATCCGAAGGACCTTGTAAGATTTGTTCAACAGTTCCGCCTTGTGATCCGTCATGATCACCACGATCAAGAGAACTTCCGGGATCAGGACCAACTGTGCCGATCCTAAATAAGCGAAACTGCAGAAATTTTGATTCCATCCAGCCAAGTTTGTGGCACTGAGAAGAACATTGACCAGGTAAGAATAAAGGATATGAATGAACTTGCCCGGTGACTGAAGGACCCCTATAAGCTGTGCGGAAGGACCCACCGCCCCTCCTCTGGCATCGCCTGCACCTAGCATGAAAGGAAGCACATTCGCTGCAAAATACCAACCACCTGCAATAGCGATCGCGAGAAATGCTGAAGCTAACAGAATAAAACCTTTGCGACTTTTATAGTAAAGTTTGGTAAGTCCCAGACTCAGCACAAAAAAAACCGGAAAACTTACAGCAAACATTAGCAGCGTGACTGGGAAAGACAAGACCAGATCTCCGGCTAACATTACCATTGAGGACAGGATACCTGCCCGGTACAGGTGCTTTTGGTTTTGACTTTCAAAGCGTCCGGGGGGAAGAAAGAGCAAAGGAACGAGAAGAGGGAAATAAATGCTTTTTGGCATCGATCCTAATAGGAAGGAAAGCCAGATAATGAATAGATCTTTGAAAGATGCGGCTTTTTTCTCCAAAAGAACTGAAAAAAAATAACTCCATCCAAGAATATAAAAACCTGTGATCCATACATCATAGTTATAGCGGACCGACATAAAAATGCTGCATCCTAAGAAAGCAATCGACGCCAGAATCATCTTTCCGGATGGAACCCGTTTTATAGCATGATACACTAAAAAAACGTAGAACAGAAGACTTCCGAACCCTCCGACCGTATAGATCCACTTAAAAGGAAGACGCAACAGTTCCGCAAGACGGATCATGACAGCACTGGGAAAATATGATATAAGCCAGATTTTGTTGACAAGCCCGGGCGGGACCGCAATTGGAAAACTGGCCGCAAAGTAAGCATTCTGCAGGGACTGACTGTTTTGTAAAACAGCGATTTCCGTTATATCCGATCTTGGGATACCATTCGCAAAACAGAATGTCAAAATATAGTTGGGCATAGTGCCGTCAAAAAGATGAGCTGCACCATAGGCTCTTCTGAAATGGATGGCTTCGTCCCAGTTGACCATGACCATAGAGGGAAGGATATAGGCATAGGCTCCGCCTGCGATCAGCAGGAAAACAGCGGCAACAAGTTCCGGTTTTTCTTTAGCATACCGGTAGAGCCAGATCCCGTTAACGACGGCTGCGGCGGCTGCAAACCAGAAAGCCTGGTCGTATTGGTTGGGACCTCCCTCTGTGCCTGCACCGATAAGGGGCATTAAAAAGCGGTTGGAAAGCAAAAACAAGAAGACAAGCAGAAGATTGGCTCCGAAAATAAACAGAAGCAGCCGTTTATTAGTTGCCATCCATGACCCTAATTTTTGCGTTCGGGATGCCGTTTTACCTCTTTTTTCTTTACTCCAAAAGAGCAGGCTTACGATCCCGAAGAAAATGATCCACAAAAAGGCGAAAGCATACACAATCGGTGCCGCCGTGCTGACCTGATCGCTGAAAGCAAGAATCAGCTGATCGTTCCTTGGTTTTCCTGAAACCATCAACTGACCGCTGTACCCTGCTTTTTTACTGGTCCACAAGGTAATTGCGTTATTCTTCTCTTCCTCAGAAGAAATCGTTATCGTAAGAGTATGTCCCTTGATGTCTTTGATCGGTTTATCAGGCACAACCGTGAAAAAAGAATTATCTGCTATCGTGCCGGTATCGACCTGCCATTTTCCCAGCACAGCGTCGTTCTCATCCTCGTCTGTCAGGAGAATGTCCAGTTTGCCTACCTTTTGAAGAGTATAGGTTGCGGCGCGCATCGACAGGCAGGTAAGTTCATCCTCCGTAAACTCTACCGTCTCTTCCACAACCGTATCACCGTAAATCTCCCCGACTACATCACTCATTGGGATCTTATTTGCGCTGGAGTAGTCATATCCCGTCAGCACCTTCAGTCTTCCTGTCAGGACCAGGATCAGGCATAAAACGGCACTGATCACAAGCGATATGCCCAGACTGATCAGCCATTGCGGCATTTTCCGGCTGCCGGTTTTCTTCTCAGGCTTGTTTCCCATGGATCATGCCCTCCTGTACGCGTCACAGACCTCTTTAGTGTCTCCGATCATTTTGACCGAGCCGTGATCAAGCCACAGGCAGTGTTTGCACAGCCGCTCGATCTGCTCCATGGAATGGGATACCATAATGACGGTGGTATCTCCTTCCATCATTTCATTGATCCTTTTTTCGCATTTCTGCTGGAATTTAAAATCGCCGACGGAAAGGATCTCATCAACGATCAGAATATCAGGTGTGGTCACTGTCGCGATAGCAAAAGCAATACGGGCAACCATACCGGAGGAATAGTTCTTCATCGGAGTGTCCAGAAAGTCCTGCATTTCGGAAAATTCTACGATCTCATTGAATTTTTCATCCATGAACTTTTTTGAATAGCCCAGGACCGAACCGTTAAGGTAGATGTTTTCCCTGGCAGTCAGATCCATGTCGAAACCGGCGCCCAGTTCGATCATCGGTGCGATCGTCCCCCTTGTCAGAACGGTTCCTTTTGTCGGTTTCAACACACCGCAGATGACTTTCAAAAGCGTCGACTTGCCGGCGCCGTTAAAGCCCACGATACCGAAAACGTCTCCCCTTTTGATATCGAACGTAACGTCCCTAAGGGCGACGAAGTCTTCGAACATCAGCTGATGTTTCATCAGCTTGATAAAATATTCCTTCAGATTTTCCAGCTTTTCCTTACTCATGTTGAAATGCATATCGACATGCTGTACGGAAACGGCTATGTCCTCTTTATCTAAGGCTTCTAAGGCGTTTTTATCCATCAGGCAGTGAAACTCTCCTTCTTACAGATGCAGGATGAATTTGTTCTGTGCTTTATGAAAAATCAGTCCCCCGATGACCAGAGCCAAAAGGGCCCATCCCACGCAGATCAGGTTATACCTCAGCCCGGGAATTGTATTGTACATCAGAAGGTCTCTGAAATACGTCACGTAATAGGTCATGGGATTATGAGAAACCACTGCATAAACAAAAGCATTATCCTTAACGACTTCGACGGGGTACAAAATAGGAGTGATATACATCCAGATGGTCAGAACGATCCCGTAAAGATGCATGACATCCCTGAAATAAACCGTCATAGCCGACAGGGCGAGCCCAATACCGACCGAAAAGATCAGGACATACAAGACCGGTATAAAAAACAAAAGTGTGGTGATCGACGGGACGAAACGCTGGAAAAGCATGACCAATACGACCGCGATCAGGCTGAATAAAAAGTTCTCCAGAGCAAACAGGCACTTCTCGAGGGGAAAAATGTATTTGGGTATATATACCTTTTTGATCAGCTGGGCAGAGTTGATCACGCTGGTCATTGACAGCTGGGTCGCTTCTGAAAAAAAGGTCCACAGGGAGGATCCGACGATATAATAAACGGGGAAGTTCTCAACCTTGATCTTCAGAAGAAGGCCGAAGACCTGAGTCAAAACCAGCATCATCAGCAGAGGGTTGAGGATACTCCAGGCAACGCCCAGAACAGAACGGCGGTATTTGAGTTTAAAATCCCTGCCCGCCAGGTTGGTCAAAAGAGGAAGATATTTGCGGAAGGTTGTCAGCTGTCCGGCCTGATGGGTCGTCAGCTGAGGCAGCTTCTGCTCTTTTTCTTTCTCCTTAAGATCTTCACTCATTCTCTCAGAATCTCCAGTCCATATCCTTTAAAAGAGGATTCTTCTTATCTTTTTCAGAAAGCATGACCTCTACTCCTTCGATCAGAGGCCACTGAACGTTTACATCCGGATCGGCCCAGTAAATGGCTCCTTCATCTTCCGGATGATAGAGGTTGGTCACCTGATAAACAAATTCAGCAATGTCCGAAAGAACATAAAAACCATGGGCAAAGCCCTCCGGGATATAGAACTGGCGTTTGTTGTCTTCAGACAGATCGACGCCGTACCACTGTCCGAAGGTTTCGCTGTCTTTACGAAGGTCAACGGCTACATCAAAGACCTCGCCTTTGGTGACCCGCACCAGTTTGCCCTGCGGAAAGTGTTTTTGGAAATGAAGGCCTCGCAGGACTCCTTTGGTGGAGCGGGATTCATTGCTTTGAACAAAACGCATGTCCAGACCGGCCTTACGGAAATCAGCCTCGTTATAAGTCTCCATAAAATAGCCGCGGGCATCTCCGAAGCGTTTGGAATCAATGATATATAAGCCTTTGATCGGTGTCGTCGTAAATGTAAACTGTCCCATTTGTTTTCTCTCCTTACAAATATCGATATCTGTGTTATTATAAGCCCTTGCTGCATTAAGGTCAACCAAAGCTTGTTTTCCAGTCAGATGCCTGTCTTTAAGAATTTTGTAAAGTTAGGACAAAAGGCCGCTTTCCAGCTGGAACGTGGTATGGGCAGTCTCTACCTTTTCTTTGGCTGCCTCTCCCACTTTCCCGCGAAGGTCCTGGTCCGTTACCAATTTTTCCAGCGTATCCATCCACTCCTGACTATCCCGGCATAAGAAACCATCGGTACCGGACGTAATGACCCGGGCCAGCTCCTTATTAAAGCTTGCAACTGTCGGAGTCGCTGTCAAAGCGGCTTCCAGCCACTTGTTTTCAGACTTGCATTCATGGAAGACCGTATCTTCGACCGGCATCAGGTTGACGTCGATATCCCGGTACATCTCTTCCAACTCCTCCCACGGGCGGAAAGAAACCAAATCGATTCGGTTCTCAAACCCCCGGACGGCATCCGGCACGGTCACTTTTCCCACTAATTTCAGCCTTACATTGGGATGGCGGTTTAGGATCCTGGCAAGGCTGGGAGCGATCATGGCAAAATCTGCGTCATGGGTCGGCGAGCCGCTGAAGTAGCCAAGGGTAACGGTAGCTTCTTCCGCTTTGGGCCTCATCAGTGCTTTTCTGGCCAAAGTCTGCATCTCCAGGCTGGCCTTGTTGCGCTGGACCCTGACAATGATCCCAGGAAACTCCTTCTCTACCTGCTTTTTTAAAGCTTCCGTCGAGACAAGGATCCCGTCGCACAGCTCCATGGTTTTGGCGATCCCTGCGCAGCGGTCCGGGAACGTTGCATATTCCGGCTGCTGTAAAAAAGCAAGGTCTTTGATTGCCTGAAAATCGAACACGAAATCATCGACACTGAACCAGGTGGAACTGCCGCTGCGGTTCGCCTCGTCGATGATCTTGTTCACCTTACGGTTATACTCCAGCCGGTAGAGGATCACATAACGGTACTGCCCTACCTGACTGATTTTGAGCTGGTCCACGCAGACCACGTCCGACCGCATTCCCTTTAAAAGCAGCTGTTCCTGAAGGTGACGGCAGCGGTAGCGGACCGCATACGAATCTTCGTCATAAACAAACAGAGCCTGATCCCGGACAGGACTTCTAAGGGGCATCCTGGACTTTGCAAAATCTGTCAGCTCTTTTAAAATCTCCTGGGGATCTTCCGAATCAAGAACCAGTCCGTCCGGATATTCCGCGATCCTTTCCCTGGGCGCCCCCAGATCAAGGCAGGCAACCGGAAGCCCCAGTTCCATGGCTTCCTGGGTCGTAAAGGAATAGGTTTCGGGACATATGGAAGATATAAAGACAAGATCCAGATCTTTTTCTAATACCAGTCCGGGCAGCTGTCCTGTCAGATACGCTCCGGTTTCTTCAAAGCGCCGGCTGTTGATCTTATCTTCTGCATGTCCGATCAAAATGAAACGGACATTGGACTTCTGCTGATCCGCCAGCTGGACCATGGCCCGGATCAAAGGCGCCCCCTTCAGTTCTGTCAGCGTGCCGAACAGTCCGATATTGACGGTATCCGTCGTTTTGACCGTCCGCTTTGCTTTGATCATGCTGGTGTGCTGCACCGGCATGACATGAAAATTGATATCATCGCCGAAAGCTCTTCGCATCAGCTTCTCGGAATCTCTGGAAAAAACTCTTACCTCATGAGCTGAATTCAAAAGATCACGCCAGGCGCTGCGCCACTCTTTCATGGTCTTTGGGTCATAACTGTCCCGGTAGGCATTATGGGCCAGACATTCTTCACAAGTTTTTATTTCAGGGAGCTGGCAGTAGCGGTGATGGGTATCCAAAAGATAAATGGTCGGACAGATACAGTAATAATCATTGACCATGACATACAGATCTGTCCCTGCCGAGTCGCAGAAGTCCCTGATCGTTTTGATCATATGGATGGGTTGGGGATAAGTAACCAGCTGATTGACCATTACTTTGGAAATACCCAGGCGGCCGGCAAAAGAGAAGATCTCTTCCGCTGTTTCCATCTCGATCCGTTCGGTATGATACAGATACGTAAACTCGATCTGATAGCATTTTAAAGGACGGGCATAACGGACGACGGCCGTTGCCTCACCCTTTTCATGGCAGTCCCCCGTCAGTTTTTTAAGATACGTTTCCGCGCCGCCGCCCAGGGTATTGGAAAAAATCAGGCTGCAGGAATGGCTCAGTGAATCCGCCATCCTGGTAAAAACATAGGCTCGTAACGGAGCCAGCGGATCTTTGGCATTGAACTGGGCAACGTCCTCTGCATAACGGGGATGTTTTTTCAAAAGAGTTTCGGTATTTTCACGCATCAGCCTTTGTTTTTCATCCGGCTGGAAGGTACCGCCGTGGTTATGGAAAACATAAAGGTTTTCGACCATGATATTTCTGAAACCGGCTTCGATGGCCCGCTGGCACCAGTCGTTTTCCTCCCCGTAGCCTCTTCCGAAAGACTGCTGGTCGAAGACCCCGATCTTTTTGATGGCAGCCTGGCTCATGGCCATACAGAAGCCGACTCCGGTCGGCAGGCTGATATAGCGGCAGGGGACCTGCTTGAAGAAGGAATCGATCCGATCGACCGGAAGATCATTGAAAAGGCTGTTGTCTTTCAGAAAATCAGGAAAACTGGCGATCACACCGCTGTTGGTAAAGGGGGTCGCGCTGGCTACCGTCGGATCCTTGACCAGAGGCATGATCAGTCTTTCCAGCCAATCCTGAGGAAGTTCCACATCCGTATTCAGTAAAGCGACATCGTGGCGGCTCATGACCAGGCCCCGGTTGACGCTGGCAACAAAGCCCAAGTTACGCTCGTTTAAAATTATCTGGATGTGGCAGCCCCTTTCACTGTAGACAGGCCCCATCTTTTTCTGATAGGCGGACAGGAACTCCTCTACCGCGGGGTCGGGACTGTGATCGTCGACAATGATCAGGTTGTGGCTGACCTTGGTTTTTTCGATCCCTTCAAACAAAGTTTTCAGATACCGGACTCCGTTGTAAACGGGGATCACTATATCCACCGTCATCGACGGAGCCTGACTGATGACCTCTCCCTGTCGCCTGGTCCCCGCTTTGAGCACATCCGAGTAACGAGAGGACTTCTGCGCGATCTCCGAAGGAGCCCTGAGTTTCCGCAGGATCCCCTGATAGGCCGTTTTGAACTGGCCCTGGCGGATCAGCCTCTTCACCTTGTTCCAGTTTTTCCGGTTGACCAGACTCTTGATGTTAGCCATACCTGTTCCCTTTCAAAAAACGGAAAGGCACTGACGGGAAGTGTCTTTCCGAATCGACTTTTCAGCGGTTTTCGTACATTTTCTTATAGTAATTCTGATATTCGCCGTTGACGATGTTTTCCCACCAGTCCTTGTTGTCCAGATACCACTGAATGGTCTTCTGGATACCGTCTTTGAACATGGTCTCGGGCAGCCATCCCAGCTCGTTGTGGATCTTGGTCGGATCGATCGCATAGCGGCGGTCATGGCCGGCACGGTCCTTGACATAGGTGATCAGGTCTTCGCTTTTGCCCAGGGCTTTCACGATGATCTTGACGATGTCGATATTATGCATCTCATTATGGCCGCCGATGTTATAGATCTCTCCCACGGTGCCTTTGCGGATGATCAGATCGATCGCTTTGCAGTGATCTTCGACATAGAGCCAGTCGCGCACGTTCATACCGTTGCCGTAGACCGGAAGGGGCTTGTCGTGCTCGGCGTTGCTGATCATCAGAGGGATCAGCTTTTCGGGGAACTGATACGGTCCGTAGTTGTTGGAGCAGCGGCTGATGGTGCAGGGAAGTCCGAAAGTGCGGTGGTAAGCGCCGACCAGAAGGTCGGCAGAAGCCTTGGACGCAGAATAAGGACTGGAAGCGTGGATGGGAGTCTGCTCGGTAAAGAACAGGTCGGGACGGTCAAGGGGCAGATCACCGTAAACCTCATCGGTCGAAACCTGATGATATCGTTTGATCCCGTATTTACGGCAGGCATCCATCAGGACCTGGGTGCCTAATACATTGGTTTCCACAAAGATCTGGGGGTTGGTGATGGAGCGGTCAACATGGCTCTCCGCCGCGAAATTAATGATCACATCCGGCTTTTCTTTTTCGAAGATCTTATAGACCCCTTCTCTGTTGCGGATATCCTCTTTGTAGAAGGTAAAGTTGGGATTGTTTTCTACACTTTTGAGGTTTTCAAGGTTGCCCGCATAAGTCAGCGCATCCAGGCAGATGACCTGATCTTCGGGATGTGCCTTCATGGTGTAGATGATGTAATTGCTTCCGATGAATCCGGCGCCGCCGGTAACGATAAGTTTCATGACAGATCTCCTTTACTTAGCTGTTCGTTTGTCAGCCCTCAGCGGCTGCCTGTCTTTTCATCCAGATGGTCGATGAAATATTGAAGCGCTTCCTGCCAGGGACGGAATTCGTAACCGACCGTCCTTTCAAAGTGGTCATGAGCCAGGGCCGAATAAGCAGGCCGCTTTGCCGGTGTCGGATATTCATCCGTAGTGCAGGGGGATACGGCCGCATCGATGTTGGCATCTTTCATGATCTGGCAGGCAAAGTCATACCAGCTGCAGATCCCCCGTCCGGTCCCATGATAGATACCGTATTCTTCGGTAGTTACCAGCTTTAACAGATGATAGGCAAGATCCTCTGCATTGGTGGGGTTTCCGACCTGGTCATTGACGACCTTGACGGCTCCCTTTTCTTTACCAAGTTTCATCATGGTCTTAACGAAATTGTTGCCGTAGTAACCGTACAGCCAGCTTGTGCGAACGATAAAATAATGACGGCAGTTATCGATGACCGCTCTTTCTCCGGCATCCTTGGTCCGGCCGTAGGCGCTGACAGGATCGGAAGCCTCCATTTCCATATAGGGCCTCTTGCCGTCTCCGCGGAATACATAATCGGTGGAGATATGGACAAATTTCATCCCATATTTCTGCGCGACCTTTGCCAGGTTCTCCGGTCCCACTTTATTTACCTGATAAGCCAGGTCTTCTTTGGACTCGCAGGCATTGACGTTGGTAAAGGCAGCGCAGTTGATGATGCAGGTAAAGCCTTTATCCTTCACGTAGGCATCCACGGCATTATAATCCGTGATATCCAGGGTATCGACGTCGATACCGGTAAAGGAATAATCCTCTTTGAACAGGTCAACAGGACCGAGTTCCGTAGTTTTATCTTTCAGATCCAGCATCAGCTGTGTGCCCAGCTGGCCCTTGCAACCGGTGATCAGAATATTTCCCATTACAGGATGACCTCCTGATCCGCTACACGGCGCAGATATTTTCCGTAGGTCGACTTTCCGTAATGCTTGGCAGCTTCATAAAGGCTGTCGCGGGTGACCCATCCGTTCTCATAGGCGATCTCTTCCAGAGCCGAGATCATGATCCCCTGACGTTTTTCCATGATCTGAACAAAGGAAGAAGCCTCCATCAGGCTGTCCATGGTTCCGGTATCCAGCCAGGCGTAGCCGCGGCCCAGGACCTGCACGTCCAGCTTGCCTTCATTAAGGTACATCTTATTTAAGTCCGTGATCTCCAGTTCGCCGCGGGCAGACGGTTTGACCTGTTTTGCCAGCTCAACGACACGATTATCGTAGAAATATAGGCCGGTGACCGCGTAATTGGATTTGGGCTGCTGCGGTTTTTCTTCGATGGAAACCGCTTTGCCGTTCTTGTCGAACTCAACGATACCGAACCGCTGGGGATCATCGACATAGTAACCGAAGACGCTGGCGCGGTGATTGATCTCGGCGTTGGCTACTGCATTTTTAAGGATCCTGCCGAATTCTCCTCCGAAGAAAATATTGTCTCCCAGGACCATAGCACAGCAGTCGTCTCCGATAAAGTCCTCACCCAGGATAAAGGCCTGCGCCAGGCCGTCCGGCGAAGGCTGGACCTTATAGCTGAGTTTGATGCCGAACTGAGAACCGTCCCCCAGCAGGCGTTCGAAATTCGGAAGATCCTGAGCCGTCGATATGATCAGGATATCCCGGATGCCCGCCATCATCAGGGTAGACAGAGGATAATAGATCATGGGCTTGTCGTAAACCGGCAGCAGCTGTTTGGAAGTAACTAAGGTCAAGGGGTAAAGTCTGGTACCGGATCCTCCTGCAAGAACGATTCCTTTCATGAAACTTTCTCCTTTCTTTGAGTAAAAATCTGATGAATATAGGCAAATAAGAGTACAGCCCGTTTTTTGATCATGGCTGCCGGCGGGTCATGCCTGAGCGTTGTGGCATTATCCTGATGCCGCCTCCATTTCAGCAGCTTTTTATCGATAAAAAGCATCTTCCCGTAATGGTCCGCCATCATCCCGATCCATTGATCATGCATGGGGATAGTGGCCGGCATAGAAGCCAGATAGGGCTTAAGCTCTTCATTGAAAGCCATGCAGCAGCCTACATAGCTGTTTTTCCACCAATTGTGCCAGAAGCCCCGGCCGATTTTACGCCAGGTAAAGACTGTCTCTCCGGTCGGCTTTTTGGCGTCGTCGATCATCACAGCGTCATGCATGACGCAGCAGGGGCCCTTCTCCCATTCCAGCGTTCCTAGGACAAAACTGACTTTGGAAGGTTCCCATAAGTCATCCTGATCCGCCAGAAAGATGAAACGCCCCCTGGCCTTCTGGATCCCCCGGCGGAAGTTTTCGACGACACCCGCATGGGGCCCCTGAAAGACCCGGATCTGAGGAATGACCCTGGAAAGCTTTTGTGCCAGTTCATAGGAGCCGTCCGTCGAACCGTCGTCGTAGATCAGAACTTCATCCGTTTCCGCAAGCTGGGGCAGTATGCTTTCCAGTTCTTCCTTCAGATAAGGACCTGCGTTATATAAAGCGATCACGACCGATATCCTTGGTCCGTCACTCATATTTCTGCCCTCTCCATTTGCGGAAATACTTGAACATGCTGGACAGCTGGATCCGGAACAGCTTAGGGCTCTTCATATATCCCCTCTGCCACATATGGACCACGGCGACCTGGGGGACAAAGACGCAGCGGCCTTTCTGCCTCATGGTCCTGGTCAGATCCACGTCTTCATTATAAAGAAAATAACGAGTATCGAAGCCGCCGACCTCTTTCAAAACATTGGTCCTGGCCATCATAAAACAGCCGGCCATAAAATAAATATCGGTCGGTCTGACAAGCGGCTCATTCTTCATGGTGTACTCATCGCGCCACTTTTTAAAGGGGCCGGGCAGTTTCTGAAGACGTCCGCTCATCATATACTTGAAGGAAGGTGCTCTTTTGGGAGTAAACTGTTCGCTGCCGTCTGGATTGAGCAGTTTAGGCTGGGCCATGACCACATCCGGATGGTCTTCCATAAAAGCTGCCATCTGATGGATGGCATTGCTTCGGAAAAGGATGTCCGGATTCAGGATCACATGGTAGTTTGAATCGACTTTCTTAAGGATCCTGTTATGCCCATAGCCAAACCCCCGGTTCCTGCGTCCTCTTATCAGCCATACCTGGGGATACCGTTCCAGAACCAGTTCAACGGTTTTATCCTGGGAGCAGTTATCATACAGATACACTTCCATCTGAATGCCCCTAGTATGCTTATAAATCGATTTCAAACAGTCCAGGATGATATCCTCGTCGTTATAGGTGACGATCCCCACCGAGACCTTCAAGGAAGAAAGATCCCTTTCTTCAATTGTACTCATTTTCGTCGACCACGCCCTCCGAACCATCGTGAACAAACAGCATCTTGGGGGTCATCAGCAGGATCCTCAGATCTTTCATCAGGGAATAATCTGCTATATACATCAGATCCATTTCAAGCTTGTCATAAGGACTGGTGTTATATTTACCGATGACCTGGGCAAAACCGGTCAGGCCGGCCTTTACCTTCAGGCGGTAGTTGAATTCCGGAATGGTCTCGCTGATCTTGGCAGCCAGCGCCGGCCGCTCGGGACGAGGTCCTACCAGGGACATATCCCCCTTCAGGATGTTTAACAGCTGCGGCAGCTCATCCAGTCGGTAGCGGCGGATGAAATGCCCCACCGGAGTGATGCGGGGGTCATACTTGCCTGCCAGCTGGGCTCCTGCTTTTTCCGCATTAACGATCATACTGCGGAACTTAAGAATTTTAAACTCTTTTCCGTTCAGAGTCAACCGTACCTGCCTATAAAAGACAGGTCCGCCATCGTAAATCTTGATAGCCGCCGCGATCCCCAGCATCAAAGGAGACAGCAGAATCAGAGCGATAGCCGAGATAAGGATATCAAAGAAGCGTTTGACGGCCCTCTGATAAATGCTCAAACCATAATTGCGGCATAACAGAAGCGGGGTATCAAACAGGTGGATCTCGGTCGCGCTTCGTATAATGGTATCCGAAATACGGGGCGCGACGTAGATCCTTATGTCGTGCTCGTAGCAGTATTTCATGATGATATTGCGGTTATGGATGTTAAGATCGCAGATCATGACCGCGTCAAAGTCCGAAAGTTTGGGAAGGATATTCTCCAGGCCCAGAGACTCGTCGAGCTGCCGGCTGATCTCATATTTATCATCGCGGGAGCTTACTTTTTTGATCAGCGCGTCCACGTGCCTCCCCTTGCCGGATACCAGTACCATCCGCCGCGGGGGAACGATGTGGTGATAGATCTTGGTCGACAGATAAGTCCACAGGATCAGAAAAGCAGACTGAAGGACCAGTAAAAGCAAAAGAGGCAGCGCGTTCATCATCTGGCGGGCAATCAGAGCAATTACGATATACATGATCAGGTCTGCCATGAACAGGCCGATCAGCTGCGAGAAAATAGTCTGTCCAAAAGTGAAATAACCGACCTTCTGCCCTTCGTTCATATACATGGAGGCTAGCAATATGATCCAGTACAGGAAAATAACGACCCAGTTGCCCCGCCGGAAGAAAGGATAGATGATCCTTATCGCGTAATAATCATACCAGCAGTAGCCGAAAGCAACTGTCAGGATCAGCGACCCCAAAAGATACAGCCCCTGCATTGCCAGATGATGCCACGGTTCTCGCTTATTCATATCTTACAGCTCCTTCACGAAAACCATATCCTGCCGAGCCTGCTCAGGCATGGTTAGATACAGCTTTTCCTGTGCATGCGGAGCGCTTTCGACCTCGCATCCTTCTGTATTCAGGATCCTGGCTGCCGTAAAGGGGATCAAGCCTCCCCTTTGACCCAATAGATATAAGGTATCTCCTTTAACGAATTTTCCCCGCTGTTCGATCAGGCACATACCGGCGTGAAAACTGTCCTTATCTTCTTCCTTGTGTGTATCCCGGACGACACCGGCAAAATCTACATGACGAATGTAATCGGCAGAGTCGTAGACCTGCTCGTCCGGCCCCGGTCTGCCTAAATAGAAGCCGGTCGTATAACTGCGGTGGCTGACCAGCCCCAGGAGATGTTTGTAATACTCTTTCTTGCTTTCATACAGGCTGCGGCTTTGAGCCAGATCATCCAGTGCTTCCCGGTAGACTCTCGTCACCATGGCAACGTATAAAGGAGACTTCATGCGGCCTTCGATCTTAATACTATTGATGCCTGCCTCTTCCATTTGCGGGAGGTGTTCGATCATACACAGATCTTTGGAGTTGAAAATGTAGGTGCCTTCTTCCCCTTCCGTAATGGGAAAATACTCTCCCGGCCTTGTTTCTTCGACCAGACGGTACTGCCAGCGGCAGGGATGGGCACACAGACCCTGGTTGCTGTCTCTGCCGGCCAGGTAATTGCTCAACAGGCAGCGGCCGGAGATCGAAATACACATAGCTCCATGGGCAAAAGCCTCTATCTCCAGAGAAGGATCCGTTTTTCGGCGGATCTCAGCGATTTCGTCCAGCGACAATTCTCTTGCACAGACGACCCTGCTGACACCCATCTTATGCCAGAAATTAAATGTCGCATAGTTTGTGGCGCTTGCCTGGGTACTTAAATGGATCTCCATATCCGGGACAGTCTGACGGGCCGTCATGATCATGCCGGCATCCGCCATGATCAGCGCGTCTACATGGATCTGTTCAAGCAATTTCAGATATTCTTCCAGCCCCTCAAGGTTCCGGTCATGAGCAATGATGTTGACCGTCACATGGACTTTTACTCCGTGAGCGTGAGCAAATGCGACAGCTTCCTGCATCTCTCCCCGGTCAAAGTTCCTGGCCTTGGCCCTGAGTCCGTAAGCCGTGCCTCCCATATAGACCGCATCCGCTCCGTACAGGACAGCTGTCTTCAGTGTCTCAAGCCCTCCCGCGGGAGCCAGTAATTCCATCATATCCTTTGTCTCCGATCCCTGATTTAGTTGCCGTTCCCGTCGGTATCGTTGGTCGTTCCGTCTCCGTCTGCCGGTTCACTTTCCAGCTGGGACGAGTCATCTTCGGGCTTTACATAAGTGCCGTTCTGGACCGCTTCAAACTCGCTGTAATCACTGGTAAACAGATGTTCATTGCTTCCGTCTTCATAGCCGATGAAATAGAGCCAATCGCCGTCCGCCGGTTCCAAAGCCGCCTGGATGGATGCTTCCGAGGGACTGCAGATGGGGCCGACGGGATACCCTAAATATTTGTAGGTGTTATAAGGACTGTCTGTTTCCAGATCATCATAAGAAACAAAGTCATCGCCGGTACCTTCTTTGCCCAGTGCATACAGAACCGTGCAGTTAAGCCCCCAGTTAAGGCCCTGGTCCATACGGTTGAGAAGGACTCTCGCTACTTTGGGACGTTCATTATCAAGAGCCGCCTCTTTTTCGATCGCCGAAGCCATGGTAATGACCTGATCCATGGTACGGCCGCTTTGATCCAGTTCTTCCTGCCAGGCTGCATGCTGCTCCCATTTTCTTTCAAATTCACGAAGCATCCGCTGTACGACGCTTTCCGCTCCTTTTTCGGGGATCACGTCATAGGTATCGGGGAACAGGTATCCTTCCAGCAGAAATTCCCGCTTGTCCGCATTGGTTATCTGGTCATAGAAATCAAAATCATAGTCCGTCCGGTTGCAGGCGTCTTCAAATTCCGACTGCAGGCAGATACCTTTTTCTTCCAGATAAGCGCCGATCTGACGGACGCTCCAGCCTTCGGGAATAGTAATGGAAACGCTCTGCTCTTTATTGCCGTCTTTAAGGGTTTCCATGATGTCGCTGTCCGACATCCCTTTGACAAAGGTATAGACACCGTACTGAAAATCATCCTGGCCGCCGGTCAGCTTGGCCTTCAGACGGAAAGCCATTACGTTATTGATAAGGCCATTTTCCTTCAGGATATTACCGATCTCCTCGACCGTAGATCCCTCCGGGATCTCGACCGTTACTTTTTCACCGTTCTTGTCATACGTATCGTATGGGTCGTCGCGGATAAAATCAAAAGAGGTATCATAAGCGACCAGTGCACAGCCTAAAACAAAGACTGCAGCCAGGAGAAAGAAGGCCAGACGCTTGGCATTTCGGGTAATAAACCCGAACACCGCGTTGATGATCTTCAGAAATATCTGCATGAAAGCCTCCAAAAAACTTAATCTTTCACTTCCATGATCATAGGCAGGATCATAGGACTGCGTTTGATCTCACGCCACAAATAATCACGCAGCTGTTCGCGGATCTGGTTTTTGACAGCATTCCAATCCATGGGAGCGATCGGGTAATTGGACTTGAGGATGTGAGATACGATATTTTTGCTGCCCTCGATCAGGTCTTCCGATTCTTTCACATAAACAAAGCCGCGGCTGATGATATCGGGGCCGGAGACTACGTCTCCTCTTGGGCCTTTCAGACCGACAGCGACGATCAGAAGGCCGTCCTCGGACAGGATCTTGCGATCCCTAAGGACAGCATTTCCAACGTCTCCTACGCCCAGGCCGTCAACCAGGACCGGACTGACATCGACCTGCCCGATGATCTTGGCCGAATAAGAATCCAGCGACAGGATATCGCCGTTGCGCATAATGATCACGTTGCGGGGATCATGTCCCATATCCTTGACCAGCTGAGCATGCTGGGTCAGGTGGCGGAACTCGCCGTGAACGGGGATCATGTACTTGGGCTTTACCAGTCCGTACATGAGCTTCAGTTCCTCCTGGCTGGCATGGCCGGAAACATGGGCATCCTCGTAGGTAACTTTGGCGCCGCGCTGCATCAGGGCGTTGATAACGTTGCTGACAGATTTCTCATTTCCCGGTACAGGACGGGAGGAGAAAATGACCGTATCTCCTTCCTTGATATCGATCATACGGTGCTCGCCGCTGGCCATGCGGGACAGAGCGGCCATAGGTTCGCCCTGACTGCCGGTGGTGATGATGACAAGCTGGTCATCATCATACTTTTTCATTTCGGAAATATCGATCAGGACCCCGTCCGGGACTTCCAGATAATTCAGTTCCAGAGCGGTATTGATGACGTTGACCATGCTGCGGCCCACGCACACGACCTTGCGGCCGTATTCAGCCGCCGCATTGATGATCTGCTGTACCCGGTCAACGTTGGACGCGAAGGTCGCGACCAGGATACGGCCCTGGGCCTGGGGAAACATCTCTGTAAAAATGTGCCCTACTGTCCGCTCGCTCATGGTGAAGCCTTTACGGACCGCGTTAGTAGAATCGCTCATCAATGCCAGCACCTTGTGACGTCCCAGTTCCGCCAGGCGCTGCAGGTCGATCATACCGCCGTGGATGGGGGTATAGTCGACTTTAAAATCGCCGGTATGGATCAGAACGCCGGCAGCTGTGAAAATAGCCAGAGCTACCGCATCGCCGATACTATGGTTGGTGTGGATGAATTCGACTTTCATATGGCCGAGTTCAACGACATCACCGGGCACGACCAAACGCAGATCGACCCGCTTGATGCCAAATTCTTCCATTTTGTTGCGGACCAGGCCCAGTGTCAGGCGGGTACCGAAGACCGGTACATGGAATTCACGCAGAAAATACGGCAGCGCTCCGATGTGGTCCTCATGGCCGTGCGTTAATACCACACCTTTTATTTTATCGTAGTTCTGACGCAGATAATCAAAATTAGGGATGATGGAGTCTACGCCCGGCATACTGTCATCCGGAAAGGCCTGGCCGCAGTCGATGACCACGATCTCGTCATCGCACTCGATCACCGTCATATTCATACCGATCTGGTCAAGACCTCCTAAAGGAATGATCTTAACCGATTTTCTGGCTCGTTTTGAGGCTGTCTCGCCAAGAGCACGAGATGCCCTGGCGGAGGCGCTCCTTACGCCTCGCTTATTATTTACTGTATTATTATTGCTCATTTTCGTCACTCTCTTCTACATCAAGGTCATATTCATCGGAAGAAGCAAATATACGGCCTACTTCATTAAAATCAGCCGCGGGAAATTCAGTTGTCACGGATAAAGATATGTCGGAGTAATCTTCACTTATGGTAAATTCAGCTTCTTCTTCGGATACAAGCTTAAAAATATAGGCGGCTGTTTCATCATCCGCTGTTTCATCTTCTTCTGCATCATCCTCTTCCCCATTATCATCGGAAAGGCTTTCCTCGCAGGAAGCCAGAAGATACCAGCTGCCTTTATAACTGGTCACGTTCATGATCTCCATATCCATGAAAAGAGACGGGTCTTCCGCATCCGTTACCGTGACCCAGTCCAGATCTTTCAGGGTCTTTTCAAGTTTATCGTTTTTTTCTTCGTTTTCAGTCATTTGTCATTTCCTTTATTTCATCTTGATGGTTATCCAGCCATTCCTGCAGGATCACGCAGGCAGCCATCTGGTCCAACTTTTCTTTCCGTTTGCGCCGGTCCCTGATACCGGCCAGTATCATAGGCTCTTCCGCTTCGACCGTAGTCAGCCTCTCATCCTGCAGGATCACCCGGCATCGGTACATATCCTTTTCCAGTCGTTTTTTGAAAGCTTTCACCTTAAGTGCGGCCTGTCCCTCCGAATCATCCATGTTCAGAGGATAGCCAAGGATAACCGTGTGGATATTATATTCATCTGCGATCTGGCAGATACGCCGTATCGTCGCCTTCAGGGCGATCTCATCTTTTCGCCGGATCGTCTCCAGGGGACTCGCCAGAAAACCGTCAGGATCCGACATGGCGACCCCTACGGTTTTCGTACCGTAATCCAGTCCTAAGATCCTCATTGATCGTCTGACGGTTCGTCCTGTTCAAGATTGTAGTACTCAACAAACGAACGGACCAGCTCTTCAATGATCTCGTCCTGGCTGAGCCGGGCGATCTTGCCGCGGCTGTTATTATAACTGGTAATATAAGTCGGATCTTCGGACATGATATATCCCACCAGCTGGTTGACCGGGTTGTAGCCCTTTTTCTGCAGGGAACGGTAGACGTCCGCCAGTACGCTGGCAACTGAATTTTCAGGCTGATTGACGATACGGAAATACTGAGTGCCCCCTCTATCCTCGTTGCTGTTCATAGCTGTCGTTCTCCTTTCATAATCTTTTCAAGGCCGGAAGCCTCATGGTTTGCGTTACTTATATCAAGATATCCGTCCGCTCTGACTCTGATCTCTTCTCCGTGATGATCACTGTCGTCAGGCATCTGAACACCGATCTTAACATAGTTCTGTGTGTAGCCGGTCCAATAACCGCTTTCCTTCTGCTCCAGGATCACGTCGAAGACCTTGCCCTGCATGCGTTTCATAAAGGCCTCAGTCCCCTCTGCTGCAGCGGCCAGCATCTGATCGCTGCGGACCTTTTTCACATTGCCGTCCACCTGATCCGCCCGTTTGGCAGCTGCTGTACCTTCCATCTGTGAATACCGGAAGACGTGGCATTCGGCAAAACCGATCCTGCGGACAAAATCTAATGCTTCCTGATGATCCTGATCCGTCTCGCCGGGAAAACCGACGATGATGTCGGTCGTGATCGCCGCGTCGGGATCATAGTCTCTCAGCATCCTCACCGCTTTTTCGAACTCTTCCGGTGTGTAACGGCGGTTCATGGCTTTTAAAGTGCGGGCGCAGCCACTTTGAAGAGCCAGGTGAAAATGAGGGCATAACTTGCCGGTCTGGCGGATCTTTTCGATAAAAGCCGGCGTTACTACTCTTGGCTCCAGCGAACCAAGACGGATCCTCTTAATGCCGTCTACTTTTGACACGGCCAGGATCAGATCCCCCAGATCCGGATGAACGTCCAGATCTTCTCCGTACATGGTCAGATCGATTCCGGTCAGTACCACTTCTTTATATCCGTTGCCGGCAAGGATACGGGCCTGCTCAACACAGTCCTCAACCGGCCGGCTGGTCAAAGGCCCACGGACAAAGGGGATGATGCAGTAGGTGCAGAACTGGCGGCAGCCATCCTGGACTTTCATAAAAGCCCTCGTCCTCTGGCCAGCCCTGCGGATCGTCAGCTGTTTGACTGCCCCCTTCTTTCTTTCCTTATCTTCCCGGATAACTTTATCGGCCAGATCCACAGGCTCATCATCTACCTGCTTTTCCCCGGTATATTGATGCAGGAGCCCGATCAGGTCACCTTTATCTTTATTGGGGATCAAGATATCGACCACTCCGTCCAAAAGTCCCCGGGTCCCTCTGTCCACATAGCAGCCGGCAGCCATGATAACAGCGTCCGGGTTAGTAAGACGGGCTTTATGGATCATCTGGCGGGATTTTCTGGCAGCGATCTGCGTCACGGTGCAGGTATTGATCAGGTATACATCTGCTTTGGAATCGAAGTCCACGATCGTATAGCCATCCTTTTCAAGCAGTTCCGCCATACCTTCTGACTCGTAACTGTTGACCTTGCAGCCCATGGTCAGAACGGCTGCTGTTTTCACTGTTCCCTGTTTCCCGCACTGCGGCATTTGAAGCTCCCATTACCCCTATTATTATTAGATTTCACACTATTATACTTGAAAAAAGGCCTTTCTTCAACCTGTTTTCCTTGACGGATATTTAAATCATGTGTAAGATTATGTCAAGTATTTGTGCATATTTCGGTCCCGGCAGATTTGCCTTCCAAAGCTGCCGGACAGCTGTGATATCATTGAGGAAAATCGGAAAGGAGTTACGGTTGAAAACAGTTACGGTTCTGATCAATACCTTCGCCAAGGTTCAGGCCTTTCAGGCTGCTGTCAGCCATCTTCAAGGTACCTGCACCCTTCTGCAGACAGATATTAAGGTAGACGCCAAATCACTGCTCGGTATTTATGCGCTGGATATCAGCCGGCCCCTCAGGCTGGACATTGATGCCGGCAACACGGATGAAGATATAACGCTCTTTCTAAAGGATTTTTTATACACATCTTCCGGTAAAGGCCTTTAAAAGACAGCAAAATCGATATAATCAAAAACGATCCGGTTTTGGGGGATCTTTCTGATCCGCCCGGGAACCGAATCGTTTATTTTTTACTTCTTTCCTGCGATCAGCCGTGCCGCTTCAAGAGCGGTCACCACCGTCTGTGTACTTTCTGTCATGTCTTTTACCGCCACCTTACCCTGCTTTGCCTCGTCTTCACCGATCAGGACCACATAGGGGATACCCAGGCGGGAAGCATATTTCATTTTCTGCTTCATACCCTTCTGCTGGTAATAGACATCTGTCGGGATCTGTGCCTGGCGCAGTACCGATGCAGTCTGCAGGGCCTCCTTCATCTGATCTGAACTCATAGGAACGACCAGGGCTTTGACAAGGGTCTTTGTATCCGCCTTCAGAAGACCGGCTTCTTTCAACTGGCTGAACATGCGGGTAAGACCGATGGAAATGCCGATGCCGGGCATTTTGGTCTTCGAGTAAAATCCTGTCAGGTTCTCATAACGGCCGCCGGAGCAGACACTTCCGAACTGAGGATAATCATTAAGACGGGTCTCGTAGACCGTACCTGTGTAATAATCAAGGCCGCGGGCAATGGTCAAATCGATTTCGAAATTCTCCTCCGGCATTCCCAGGAGGCGCATATTGGAAACCACCTGGTCCAGCTCGGATACGCCCTCCTTGAAGGTCTCATCTTCGATCCCGAGGCCTTTCAGCTGTTCAAGGATCTCATCATTGCTGCCCTTAATGCTGACAAGGCGGAAGATCTTGTCGATATTCTCCTCGCTGATACCGTCATCCAGAAGCTCAGCCGTTACATTTTCCCGCCCGATCTTTTCCAGTTTGTCGATGATGCGCAGAACATCGGTCGTTTTGTCTTCCAGACCGATTCCTTTGAAGAATCCGCCCAGCACTTTTCGGTTATTGAGCCGGATCGTAAAAGCAGCCAGATCCAGTTCCTTGAAAACATGATAGATCACGACAGGCATTTCTGCATCGTAGAAAAGGCTCAGCTCATCCTGGCCGATGATGTCGATATCACATTGATAAAATTCCCGGAAACGTCCCTTTTGAGGCCGTTCGCCGCGAAATACTTTACTCATCTGATAACGTTTGAAGGGAAAAACCAGCTCCTGCTGATGCTGGGATACATAACGGGCCAGAGGGACCGTCAGATCAAAACGAAGCGCCAGATCGTGATCGCCTTTGGTAAAACGATAGATCTGTTTTTCCGTTTCTCCGCCAGCCTTTGCCAGAAGGACCTCCGACAGCTCGATCGTAGTCGTATCCAGAGGCAGGAAGCCAAACCGCTCGTACACACGGCGGATGGTATCATACATGCGGTTAAAGAGGATCTGGTCCTGAGGCAGAAGTTCCATGAATCCCGTAGGGATCCGCGGCTCAACCAGCTTACTCATCTTTTTTCAGCTCCTTTGTAATGTTCCAATAAACAGACAGTCCTTTTTTCAGCCATTTATTCCGGATCCTGTTGGCTTCTTCCAGGCTGGAAGCTGTCTGTACATACTCAAGAAGAGGCCGTGCGTAGTCCCGGACATGACAGCGTACCTCATATAGATCTTCACTCTTTTGTTGGATATCGGCATCACTGCTGACCAGAGGCGATTCGTTCAAAAAGAGATTTTTTGCATAATTGCGGATATCTTCCCGGATACTGTGGGGGATACGGGAATAGAACATCTTGACTACGCTGTCTCCTTCGGGAAGCAGGGTGTAATATACCGTACCCTCTTCCGAAACTTCCAGCATCAGCCCGGCCTGCTCCAGCTCAGCTATGTAATTCTGCATGGAAAAATAATCCATGTAGCCGTGAAACAGGATAAAGTCAAACAAATCGGAAGATTTGACGTTTTCCTGCTCATAGACCGCGTACAGAAGGATCAGCTTATTGACCGGAAGCTGATGGTCCAGGCTGTCTGCCTTTTCCTGCTCCATTCCGGCCTTGACTGCCGTATCGTCCGATGCAGCCCCGGTCATCACATCTTTATTAGCTGCAGCAGCTGCTTCCATAGTATATCCCTTCCGTCCCCTTTCAAGGCGCTGACCGCTATGACAGAAGCAGGATCCGCGTCCAATGTTTTGGCGATCAGGGACGTTTGTTTCAAGATTTGAGAACGATTCAGTTTATCGCTTTTGGTGGCCGCGATCACAGTGGGGATCTGATATTCCCTGAGCCAGTTCAACATCAGTTTATCGTTTTCACCAGGCTCATGGCGGATATCCGTCAGCAGCAGAACACCTCTAAGAGTCCCGCGTCTGTGCAAATAATCCTCGATCGCCCGGCTCCACCGATCCTGCTCCTTTTTAGCAGCTTTAGCATACCCGTAACCGGGGAGGTCAACAAAAAAAAGAGCATTATCAACGTTGTACCAGTTAACGGTCTGGGTCTTGCCCGGGACGGAACTGGTATGAGCCAGTCCCTTGCGTCCCAGGAGCATATTGATCAATGAAGACTTTCCGACATTGGATTTACCGGCAAAGGCGATCTCGGGCATAGACTCTGGCGGAAATTGTGAAACGTTTCCGCAGACCCTGAAGAGGGTAGTGTTCTGCTCGTGAATTTTCATTTAATCCACCGCTTTGGGAGCCGGGCTTGCAGCCGAGCCGGCCTTGCGTTTCGAAATATGATCAGAAGAAACTTCTTTCTGCTTCTGACCGTGGATAACCAGAGGCTGTTCCTTTTTCAGGACCGAATCCTTGGTGACTTCTACTTTAACGGCATCCTTGATCGAAGGAACTTCGAACATGGTATCTCCCAGGACATCCTCCACGATGGATTTAAGTCCCCGGGCACCGGTATGGCGGGCTGTTGCTTCGTGAGCGATCTCCGTAAGCGCGTCATCATCGAAGGTCAGATCGACCCCATCCATACTGAACAAGGCCTGATACTGTTTGACCAGCGCGTTTCTTGGTTCTTTAAGGATACGTACCAGTGCATCTTCATCCAAAGGATCCAAAGCGACTTCTACCGGAAGACGGCCTACGAATTCAGGAATCAGACCATACTTGACCAGATCCTGAGGCGTAACCTGATGAAGGATCTGTGCGTCCTCCTCTTCCTGAGTCTTGACGGGGATACCGCTCAAATTGTAGCCGATCGTCTTCACATTAGTACGGTTCTTGATGATCCGTTCCAGCCCGTCGAAGGCACCGCCGCAGATAAAGAGAATGTTTGTCGTATCGATCTGGATAAATTCCTGCTGAGGATGTTTGCGTCCTCCGTTGGGAGGAACATTGGCGACCGTGCTTTCCAGGATCTTCAGAAGAGCCTGCTGGACACCTTCACCGCTGACATCACGGGTGATGGAAGGATTTTCACTCTTACGAGTGATCTTATCGACCTCATCGATATAAATAATGCCGTGTTCCGCTCTTTTGACATCATAGTCGGCTGCCTGGATCAGTTTCAAAAGGACATTTTCGACATCTTCGCCGACATAACCGGCTTCGGTCAGCGTCGTCGCATCTGCGATCGCAAAAGGAACGCCGATGATCTTAGCCAGAGTCTGAGCCAGATAGGTTTTTCCCGAACCGGTAGGACCGATCAAGAGGATATTGCTCTTGCTCAGCTCCACATCATCTGTCTTTTTGGGGCTCGCGACCCTTTTATAATGATTGTATACGGCAACGGACAGGGCTTTTTTGGCTTCGTCCTGTCCGATGACGTATTCATCCAGATAACTTTTGATTTCCTTGGGAGTCAGAAAATCACCCTGGAACATTTCCTCACGGGGCGTCTCTACAAGTTCCTGGTCCAGAATATCGGAGCACAGCTGGACACATTCGTCGCAAATATATACTCCGTTTCCCGCAATCAGGCGCTTGACCTGATCCTGGGACTTTCCGCAGAAAGAACAGTAGATCTTTTTTCTGGCTCCTCTTGTATCATCGTTTTTCGATGGCATTTTTTTCCTCTTTAAGTGAAAGGATTATTTCTTGGTGATGATCCCATCGACCAGGCCGTAGGCAACGGCTTCTTCCGCTGTAAGCCAGTTATCACGGTCTGTATCCTTTTCGATCGTCTCAAGCGGCTTGCCGGTGTTGTCAGCCAGCATCTGATTCAGCTTTTTCTTGATGCGCAGGATGTGAGCTGCATCGATCTCGATATCGCTTGCCTTTCCCTGTGCGCCGCCGGAAGGCTGGTGGATCATGATTTCGGAATTAGGAAGTGCAAACCGTTTGCCTTTTGCTCCGCCGGCCAGAAGGAAGGCACCCATGCTGGCTGCCATGCCTACGCAGATTGTGGAAACATCCGCACGGACAAGCTGCATGGTGTCATAAATGCCAAGGCCTGCGGAAACCGATCCGCCGGGGCTGTTGATATAAAACTGAATGTCTTTGGTCGGATCTTCCGAATCCAGAAACAGCAGTTCGGCAATCACCAGAGAAGCCGTCTGATCATTGACCTCATCGGTCAGCATAACGATACGTTCTTTCAGAAGGCGGCTGAAAATATCATAGGACCGTTCGCCGTGTCCGGTCTCTTCGATAACATAAGGAACTAATGCGTTCTTGATCATGAGAGTGTACCTCCTTCGTGTGAAGTAAGCCGGAAAGGGACAGCTTCCGCTGTCTGACAGCAAAACTGCTGCCGATGACAGTCAGGCTGCCCCTTTCTTTTTTCATTGTGTCGAAAAGATTAGTCTTTAGCCAGCTCTACCAGCTTGTCCAGAGCTTTTTCGTTGATCATACCGGCCTTCATATTGTCGATCTCAGCCTGGCCCATCATATCCTTGAGCTTGTCGACTTCCATGCCGTAGCCCTTAGCCATATCCTCAAGTTCTTTCTGGATGTCATCATCGGTAACTTCGACATTTTCCTTAACGGCTAAAGCGTCCAGGACCAGGTTTTCCTTCAGACGTTTGACAGCGTCCGGTTTTACTTCCTGTTTCAGCTGGTCCATGTTGGTATTGGTCATACTGAAGTACTTGTTGATATCCATTCCCTGATAGCGCAGGGTCTGAGCATATTCATTGATCATCTGATCGACCTGCTCATCGACCATGGGTTCGGGCATATCCATAGTGGAAGAAGCAACCAGCTGGTCAAGAAGGTCATCGCGGACCTGGGCTTTCGCGTCGCGGTCTTTGCGGTCCTGAAGAGTCTTTCTGGTCTTCTCTTTATATTCATCAAGGGTCTGGCACTCGGACACGTCTTTTGCGAAATCATCGTTGATCTCGGGAACATCGTCATAGGTGATCTTCTTGATCTTTACTTTGAACTCGGCCGGCTTTCCGGCAAGGTCTTTCTGGCCGTAATCTTCCGGGAAGGTGACGTTCACGGTCACATCGTCGCCGGTGTTTTTGCCGACCAGCTGGTCTTCAAAGGTATCGATAAAGCTGTGAGAACCAAGTTTGAGCTGATAATCGCTGCCCTTGCCCCCGTCGAACGGCTTGCCGTCCACGGATCCTTCGAAATCGATGGTAACCGTATCGTCCAGCTGAGCGGGACGGTCGGTCACCTCGACCTTGCGTGCGTTGCGTTTTGCCTGAGATTTGATCTCGTTGTCAACGTCTTCGTCCGAAACAGTGGTATCGACGGATTTCTTCTTGAGGCTGGTGTAATCACCCAGAGTAACTTCCGGTTTGATGGCCATCTGGCAGGTAACCGTGATGTTCTGTCCGTCTTTGATCTCGCCGACGGATACGTCAGGACGGCTCATAACTTCCAGCTTCTCCTCTTCGACGGCTGTCTTGTACAGATCCGGCAGCACCTCGTTTAAAGCATCCTCATAGAAAACACCTTTGCCGTATACGCGCTCGACCAGAGCCAGAGGGGCATGTCCTTTGCGGAAGCCCTGGATCTGGATACTGTTTTTAGCTTTGTTGTAGACTTTCTGGATGGCTGCTTCAAACTGCTCGGGAGTTACTTCAAAAGTCAGTTTGGCCATGGAGCCTTCGAGCTTTTCAACTGAATGATTCATTACTAGATCCTCCTCAGAATATTATGCAAGGAAATGAAACTTCTATTGCTAATCGAATTCTAATTATACAAGATTCCGTGACCGTATGTCAACCGCTAATTACCACTTGTCCTGCCGCTGTCCCGGATCCTGCTGACCGGAGGTGCCGGCCTGCTGGGCCTGAGCCCTCAGATATTCCTCACGCGACAGAAAGATCAGGACCTGCGCTGTAAAACCATACAGATTCAGAATGCTGAGCAGAGTCCCTATCGCGCAGGAAGCTGCATAGGCCGCCCATTGGTTGGTAATGTACTGAAGGCTCATGGTCATCAGAACATTGAAGACCATGGACAGGCCATTGCTGATCAAAATGGCAACCGTATACTGTCCGAACAGGTACATGGATCTGTCTCCGAGGACCGTACGAACATAATTAAGGTTATCGAAACCGATCCTGCCCCGTAAAGCTGCCACGGCCCCGCTGCTGCTTTCATACATCAGAAAGCGCAGCATGCAGAAGATCATGACCGGCATGGTCACGAACAGCATGACCGGACTCAAAGACAGCACACCCAGACATAAAACCGCGATCAAAAATCCAAGCAGCAGAAAGAAAAGCGTGGCGGCTCCTCTGGGCCACATGCGGATGCCCTGATAAAAGACCTGTCCGAAGCTTTCCTGATTATGATAAGGAACACCTGCCTGATCCGTAGCTGTCTCGATAAACAGCTGATAATGAAGAATGACGGCCGTTACCATGATGGCGATCAGCTCTACAAAAAGCATTACTACCGAGATCCCGGCCTGGATCCCTGCCTGTTTGATCACCGCCTGCATCTGATCCGACTGGATCAGTTCCTCCATAGAAACATCCGATGACTGTGAAAGGGCTGCAAGGCCGGTCAGATCTATCTGCAGCAGAGGGAACTGCTGGACCAGGTTGATCGGCAGATAAACCAGTACCGACAGGATCAGGAACCAGCCGAACTTTTCATTCATCAACCGATAAGCTCCCTGCAGGATCTCACCGGTCTTAAGAGGACGCCTGCCCATCTCGATGGACAGTTCCTTAACACTCATCATAAGCAGGGCACTCCTTTTCTCTTTCTTTCGATCATTTCATCGATCCTTTCGATATATTCCCCGGGCCCCTTCATATTCTGGATCCTTTCCAGCCGGTCCTGCTCGGGATAATAGATTTTCGACACGCCACCTGCCCCAAAAGCCAGGATGGACTGCTTTTCCTCCATGATCTCGACGTTGTAGCGTCCCTCTTTGCCCGGCAGACTGTAGCCCACGTTCTCAAAATTGCCGGCCATATTCTTCTGACGGTACATGTAATAAGGTTTCATTCCCATCCGGAAAGCACACCGGGCACCCATATCCACCATTTTTCCGATCAGCTCAGCTTCCCGGACCGGGTCTCCGGTCAGCAGCCGTTTTCCCTCGCCGATCTCATTGAGCCTTGACGACCGCTTGACTGCCAGTGTGTGCACTGTCAGATTTTCCGGTGCTAGGGCGGCGATCTTTTCCAGCGTATCCGCCGCTTCCTGCTCTCCTTCTCCGGGAAGACCCATGATCAGATCCATGTTGATCGTGTCGAAGCCTTCCTCCCTGGCCAGGTAAACGGCGCTTGTCACCTGCTCTGCCGTATGGTCCCTGCCCACCAGGTCCAGAGTTTTTTGCTGCATGGTCTGGGGGTTTACACTGATGCGGCTGACACCGTATTTTTTAAGCACTCTGAGTTTCTGCCTGGTAATGGTATCCGGCCGGCCGGCTTCGACCGTGATCTCCTTCAAAGAAGAAAAATCAAAGACCTGACTGGCTGTATCAAGCACTCTTTCCAGCTGGTCAGGCGACAAGGTCGTCGGTGTTCCTCCGCCCATATAAAAACTGTTGATGCGGCGCCCCTTCAGAAGAGGCACCGCGCTTTTTATCTCTTTGCTCAGGGCCAGAATATAGTCGTCACCATAGCGCTGATAAGCTCTGGAGTCGCTGCTGATAAAAGAACAGTAGAGGCAGCGGGTCGGGCAGAAAGGAATGCCAACATAAATGCTGAGATCGGTCCCCTTATGATCTTCAAGGATAGCTTTCTCCGCCAGCGCAACCTGCGCAGCCAGCTGGGCTTTATCCTCCCGAAGAAGATAGTGGTCTTTCAGGATGGAAACCGTTTGGCCCAGACTGCAGGGAGTACCGTTTTCTCCCCGGGTCAGATAGTGATAGGCCACCTTGGACGGTCTGACTCCCGTCAGGATGCCCCAGGGCTGCCGGTAGGGAAAGGTACCCAGAATGGCCTGCTTTGCCCGGTTCTTTTTTGCTTCCCCCTGAAAATATGGATAATCGTCCCCGGAGGTAAAAGAAGCGGCCTCGGTCCCGTCCGCAAGGTAACGGACAGCAGTGAGCTCGTCTTCGGACATCACGATGCCTTCCACCCCCTTCCGAGGACTGTCAGCAATGGATGCCATAGGACGGTATTCACGGATCAGGGTCCCTAATTCATAAAAATGAGGGTTAGGAGCCGACAAATAGAAAGAATCACCTGATTCTTTATTATCGTTGATTGATGTATTGGTCATGATCGATTTCCAACGAATGGATTATACTGGGCTTCGATACCGATAGTGGTCACGGGGCCGTGCCCGGTCAGAACATGAATGTCCTTGGGAAGTGTCATAAGTTTGTTGCGGATATTAGTCTCCAAGTCTCCCGGCCCGCCCTGATACAGGTCCGTGCGGCCGATAGACTGAGCAAAAAGGGTATCTCCGCCGAAAAGGACTTTTTCTTTTGCGCAGTAATAGCAGACGCTGTGATCGGTATGACCCGGCACTTCTATAACTTTGAAGGTCAGTCCCGCCGCCTGCACTTTCGATCCGGGCAGGACCAGCTGGGACTTACCTTCCTGTAATGCTTTCAGAAAACCATCCAGTACATCCCCCGTCTCCATCATAAAGGGATAACGGCGGAAACGGATATATTCAAGTTCCTTAGCAGGAAAGATAATGGGAATGTCATACTTTCCGGCGATGGGGCCGGCCGCGGCCAGATGGTCAAAATGGCCGTGGGTGATCAGGATCGCTTCCGGTGTACGGCCGTCCTCTGAAATAGCCTGTTCCAGTGACGACACATCGTCTCCGGGATCGATGACGGCCATAGTCTTGGATCCGTCTTCCGATACCATCCAACAGTTTTCCTGATATTCCCCTAAAACGGTAAGTGCGATTTTCATAAAATTCATATGGCTCAAAAGGCTTTGTCACTGTCAAGGAGCAGGGTCACGGGGCCGTCCAGGCATGTTTCGATCTGCATATCCGCCTGAAAAAGCCCTGTATGAACAGGCACGGGGGCATGCTCTTTGGCGTAGGCTGTAAAGGTATCAAAAATAGTACGGGCTTCTTCGACCGGAGCTCCTGACGAATAGCCCGGCCTTCTTCCGTGGCGGCAGTCTCCGTATAAGGTAAAATTGGAAACCAGAAACAAACTGTAGCCCTTGTCAACGACGGACAGATTCATCTTGCCCTGTTCGTCTTCAAAGATCCTGAGGTTGACCAGCTTGTCCAGCATGTACTGCATGATTTTTTCATTGTCATCGCCGCTCTTAATACCGACCAGAGCCAGAATTCCATCTTTCATGGAGTCAAAAGGCCGTCCGTCGGCAGTAAGGTCTACCCTTTTGACCCGCTGGATCACTATCCGCATTGTATTTCTCTCTTTCTTTATCACAGACTACAGACGCGAAACTTTATAAACACCGGGCACCTGCTCGATCTTTACGGCCAGATCGGCCAGCTGCTGTTTATCCGTAATTTCCACACCGATGGTGAAGACATTGCTCATGTTATCCTTACTGCGGCGGACCATCATGGAATGGATATTGATATCCTGATGACTGATCACGCTGGAAATCTCCATCAGAAGGCCCTTCTTTTCGATCGTCTCTACCTGCATGGTCGAAACAAAAGTACCGCTGGCGACTGCCTTGGCATCCCATTCCGCATCGATCAGGCGGGCTCTCTCGTCTTCCGGCAGATTCAGAATATTGGGACAGTCGGTCCGGTGAATGGACACGCCGCGTCCTCGGGTTATGTATCCGATGATCTCATCGCCCGGAACCGGACTGCAGCACTTGGAAAAATGAACGGCAATATCCTGCAGGCCTTTTACTACGATGGCACTTTTGTTCTTATGCTTCTCCTGCTGAGACTGGGGATTCTGACCGGCCGCCTGGTTCTTCTCCTGGATCTTCTGAATAAACTCTTCCTGAGTGATCTGGGCCTGCTGCTTTTTCTGATATTCCTCGTAAAGGCGGTTGACGACCTGGCCTTCCCGAAGACCTCCGTACCCCACCGCTGCACACAAAGAATCCCAGTCACGGAAATTGTATTTGCGGACGACGATATCCATCCACTCCGGGATCAGCATCTTGGAAGGATCGGGCATTCCCTTAGCCTTGATATAACGGACAATCGCGTCCTTGCCTCTCTGAATGTTTTCTTCTTTTTCTTCGTGTTTGAACCACTGGTTGATCTTATTTTTAGCGGCGGTCGTCTGGGCAATATCCATCCAGTCGCGGCTGGGGCCCTTGGAGTTCTGCGAGGTCACGATCTCGACCTGCTCGCCGTTATTGAGTACATAGTTGATAGGCACCAGGCGGTTGTTGACCCTGGCCCCTACCATTTTATTGCCGACGGCTGAATGGATCTGGTAAGCGAAATCGATGACTGTCGAGCCCTGAGGCAGGGTTATGACCTTACCCTGAGGTGTAAAACAGTACACGCTTTCCTGAAAAACATTCAGGTCATCCTTGAGGATATTGATAAATTCCTGGTTGTCATCCAGGTCCTTCTGCCATTCCAGGATCTTCTGCAGCCACTGCATCTTAGCCGTCTCGGAAACATCCTTTTCTCCGGTCTTGCCTTCCTTGTATTTCCAGTGGGCAGCGATACCGTACTCAGCCGTACGATGCATCTCCCAGGTACGGATCTGCACCTCGAAAGGCGTACCGTTCGGGCCCATCAGGGTCGTATGCAGAGACTGGTACATGTTTGCCTTGGGCATGGCAATATAATCTTTAAAACGTCCGGGCATGGGGATATACATATCATGGATGACTCCCAGCGCCGCATAGCAGTCCTTGACATTATCAACGATGATACGGACGGCCAGAAGGTCGTAGATCTGGTCCAGGGTCTTGTGCTTATTGACCATCTTCTTGTAGATGGAGAAAAAGTGTTTGGGACGCCCGTAGACCGTGGCCTTGATATTCATCTCGTCCAATTTGCTCTTAATGTCGTTGACGATGACGCTGATCTGGGCTTCGCGCTGGGACAGTTTCTGATGGATCTGTTTGGACAGACTTTCATAAATATCCGGTTCCAAATATTTGAGGCACAGATCATCCAGTTCGACCTTGATCTTACTGATACCCAGCCTTTCTGCGACCGGAGCGTAAATGTCCAGTGTTTCCCGTGCCTTTTCGACCTGCTTTTCATGGCTCTTATAGTCCAGTGTCCGCATATTATGAAGGCGGTCCGCCAGCTTGATCAGAATGACCCGGATATCTTTTGCCATAGCCAGAAACATCTTGCGGTAATTTTCCGCCTGTATCTCCTGCCGGTCTGTCGTCTGATAGCGGAGCTGTTTCAGCTTAGTCACACCGTCGACCAGGTTGGCTACATCGTCGCCGAACTCTTTACGGATATCATCCAGTCTTATATCGGTGTCTTCGACAACATCATGCAAAAGGCCTGCTATGATGGTCTCCAGATCCAGTTCCAGATCCGCCAGAATGATGGCCACATTAAGCGGATGGATGATGTAAGGTTCCCCGGACTGGCGTTTCTGATCCTTATGGGCCCGTTTTGCCATTTCATAAGCCTTGCGGACCTGAGTAAAATCGCAGGAGGGATGATATTCGGCGATCGTACGGATCAGTTTCTGATACAATGCTTCGACCTGATCCTCGGACGCAACGATTTCTTTAGACGAATGGTCTTCCAGACTGCGCGGATCGATGACCGGCCCCTTTTCTACAGATTTGACATCTGATTCGATCGGATCCATTTCAGGCTTCTGATCCATCTGAAGCTGCTTTGACTCTGCCATACTTATCACTCCCGACAACTATACTGAACCCATTTTATCTTTCCTATTATAGAGGATTGCTCCCGGCGATTGCAAGACTCCTACTTTACAAAAAAAAGCAGTCGGACTGAGGATCTTACAGCGTTTTCCACACACGGACAAATTAGCCGAACGTCCTTTACGAACGGTTCTGCTTTTGCTATAATCAACCATCGATTTCTTAGCATTATTGAAAAAGCACATAGAAAGGAACTCTATCATGATCATTATCACCATGCAGAACGGCAAACAGATCAAGATCAAATTAGACCACAAGGCAGCTCCCATCACATGCGCAAATTTTGAAAAACTGGCAAAAGAAGGTTTTTATAACGGTCTTACTTTCCACCGCGTCATCAGTGGTTTTATGATTCAGGGAGGCGACCCCGAAGGGACCGGAGCCGGCGGTCCCGGTTATACCATTAAAGGAGAATTTCCTTCCAATGGGGTCAAAAACCCTCTTAAACATAAAAGAGGGACCATTTCCATGGCCCGTACTTTCATCCCGGATTCAGCCGGTTCTCAGTTTTTTATAATGCACCAGGACGCGCCCCATCTGGACGGAGACTATGCTGCTTTCGGCCAGGTAGTCGAAGGGATGGATGTCGTTGACGAGATCGCATCGGTAGAGACCGATTACAACGACCGCCCGGTCACCCCTGTCGTAATGAAGACCGTAGAATACGTCGAAGACGGACCGAATAACTGACCCCTATAATTTATCGAAAAAGGCCGTGAGACAATCCTCACGGCCTTTTCTTTCAGCAGTCAAAACAATTCTCTTACGGATCAGATGCAGGTATAGCCGCCGTCAACAGGCAGGTTGACGCCATTGACATAACTGGTAGCGGGAGAAGCCAGGAACAGAGCGGCGGTATCCAGCGTAGCGCGGGTCAGGTTGACAACGCCGCCTTTAGCTGCGTGATAAGGAGCGGAGCCAAGGATCTTGTTGCCGACAAGGCCGTACATAGAAGCGATGTTGATGATGCGGCCGTATTTTTCCATAACGGTATCAACAACTTTGTCAACCGCCTCGGTATCGGTGATATTGCAATAATTCTCCCATTCTAATCCTCTTCCCCTTATGGTATAATAACGTAACTATCGAAATGTAAAAAAGAGAAACGGAATATATATGACACAGGAATCATCCTTTCAGGACCTCAACATCGATGTTGATATCCTGCAGGCAATTCAGGACCTTGGCTACACCCAGCCGACCCCCATTCAGTCGGACTCCATCCGCAGCCTTTCCAAAGGCCTTGATTTTATCGGCCAGTCCCGGACCGGCACCGGTAAGACGACTGCATTCGCCATCCCTCTGATCGAGCTGGTCGATCCGGATGACCGGCGTTTGCAGGGAGTCGTTCTTTGTCCCACCCGTGAGCTGTGCCTGCAGATCACCGAAGAGATCCGCAAACTTCTTAAATATAAAAGTGGCATCCGTGTCGTCCCCGTTTACGGCGGGCAGCCCATCAATTATCAGATCAGCGACCTCCGCAAGGGATGCCACATAGTCGTCGCCACACCCGGCCGCCTTATCGATCACCTGAAGCGCCATACCATAAAGCTTGATATGGTCCAAATGGCCGTACTGGACGAAGCCGATGAGATGCTTCAGATGGGCTTTCAGGACGATATCGAACTGATCCTGTCCCAGATGCCCGTCATGAGACAGACTGCCCTCTACTCTGCGACCATGCCCGACCAAGTCCGCCTTCTGGCTCAGAAATACATGGAAGATCCGGTCCAGATCATCGAGGACGAGGGCCAAACACTTACCGTCGATCCGGTCAGGCAGTTTTATTTCGAAGTCAAAGAAAGGTCTAAACCGGAAGCCGTCAAAAGGCTTTTGGAAAAAGACCGTCCTCAGAAAGCCCTGATCTTCTGCAACACCAAAAAAAGAGTGGCCGATCTGGAAGAAACGCTGAAAAAAATGGGCTTTGAAGCAGGCGGCCTGCACGGAGACCTAAAACAGGTCCAACGAGATTTTATTTTGGATCAGTTTCGGAAAGACCGGATCAAGATCCTGATCGCTACCGATGTAGCCGCCCGCGGTCTGGATATCAGCGATATCGATCTTGTCATTAACTACGATCTTCCCGATGAACCTGAAAGTTATGTCCACCGCATCGGCCGCACGGCGCGGGCAGGCAAAAGCGGCACCGCTTACACCTTTGTGGTAGGCCGGGAACTGACTCACCTGAAAGAGATCATGGATTACACCGGGGCTGCCATCGAACCTTCCAGGCTGCCCACCTTGCAGGAAGTCCAGGATGCCGCCAAAGATCAGCTGATGGAAAGGGTCCGCTCTACAATTCGCCAGGCACGGTCCGCAGGAGCTTCGACCGATGCAAAAGACCCCTTAAAAAAATACCGTCTGCCGTTGGAGGAACTTAAGGAGGAAGGCTTTGCACCGGACGAAATTGCCGCGGCTCTTTTTAAGGAACTGCTCTTTGTACCGGCAAAGGAGGATCCTCTATCCAAAGTGCCTACCCACGTATTAAAAGATATATCCGGGAAAACGACCCGGCTGCACTTATCATTGGGACGCAGACAGGGCATCAAAGTCAAGGACATTATCGGAGCGGTCGTTTCCCTGTGCGGAGTCCCCGCTTCATCGATCGGCCGGATCGATATCATGGAGACCTTTTCTTATATCGAAATACCCAGTGAGCTGGCCCCGGACGTGCTATCTATGCTGGATGGTGCTACAATCAAGGGGAAGACGGTCTACGTCCAACCGGCTCAGCAGGAAAAAACGCCCAAAAGCAGGAGAAAATGAACCTGCCCGCTTTCAAAAAGGAGGTTTAGCTATGAAAAATATTCTGAATAAATGGATGGCACTGGCCGCCTGTCTGATGGCGCTGGTCCTGACAGCCGGAACCTTACCGGTCACGGCTGCCCAGTCAGACACCCCTACCGGTACCCAGGAAGGTACTACCATCGCCATTTTAGGAGCTGACCTGACCCAGGAGCAGCATGACGCTCTTCTTAAGGAGTTCGGCGCCAGTGCTCAGACTAAGATCCTGACCGTGACCAATGAGGAAGAACATCAGGCACTTGACGGTGTTATTCCGGACGAACAGATCGGTACCGACGCCATCAGTTCTGTAATGATTACCTTTAAGAAAAAGGGATCCGGCCTCAACCTTCATATGACCCACATCACCTATGTTACGCCCCAAAGTTACGCGGACGCTCTGACCACTTTGGGCATCACGGACGCGGACATACAGATCTCCGCTCCCTTTGACGTGTCCGGAACGGCGGCTTTGACCGGCATCATGAAGGGGTATGAGGATGCGACCGGTCAGACCATTGATGATGACGTGAAAAACGCAGTCAACGAAGAAGCCGTCACCACCACCGAACTGACCAATGACCTGGCGGAAAAGATGGGGACGGAGGAAGCAGAAAAAGCCGTCACCAACATCATTAACAACATCAAGATCGAAATCAACAATCAGAATCCTCAGTCCGAGGAAGAGGTAGAAGCCATCGTCCGCAAGGTCCTTGAGGAACAGGGGATCACTTTATCCGACGAAGACTTTCTCAAGCTGGTAAATCTTTTCAATAAGATGAAAGATCTGAATATCGACTGGGCTAATGTCGTCGATATTATTGAAGCAAAAGGCAATGACCTGATCAATGCCCTGACCAATTCAGCAACCACTGCCGAGCAGAAAAGTTTCTGGCAGAACATTGGAGACTTTTTCCGCAATCTGATCGCACAGATCAAGTCTCTGTTCAACTGACCGTTTTCCCGATAAAAGGGCTGTGAACCTGTCACAGCCCTTTTCTTTGACCGGAGGAAAAAAGCATACGCTTTTTGCATACGCTTTTTCGGAGCTGTGTTAGCTTTTTCGGTAGTTTACGCTATCTTCTGCTGCCATATCGCTTATCTCATTTCCCTTTGCAGTCAGGTAGGTCTGATAGCTGACGGCATGTCCCTGTAAAAAACGGTCCCGGCGGTTCAAAAGCTTTGTAATTTCTATCGCTGTTTGAACAACGATACGGCATAGAAGCTGCCTTTCTTCTGCCGGCAGATTTTCCATGGTTTCGACCGTCCTGCCGATATAGGGATCCGATGTAACCTGGATACCTAAAAGCGAATCCATCGATACCTGAAGGACCCGGCTGATAGCCAGCAAAGTATTCAGGCCCGGTCTGGCTCCGCCTTCGATCCGGCACATATGGGTGATGGTGATACCGACCTTATCAGCTAACTGTTCCTGAGTCATATTGAATTCTCTCCTCCGTGTGCGGATGCGAAGACCCATACGGGCATAATCGATCATGCCGACCTCTTCGTCCGGGTATGGTTTGAGAGACCGGCTGCCTGCCTCTTCTTTCTGCCCGCTGCCGAGAGGTCCCTTCTTTTTTGACTCTGCCATCATAAAATTTGACTGCATTCGAAACCTCCTATTAAGAATTTTGTTCAATGGTATTGATTTCGAATGTTTTTTTGAAGAACCTGTGTGTACAAGTTTTAGCAAGGGATGAAGTATCCGTGCAACTTAAGGTCGAAAATACCCGGAAGGCGTGAATGATATGGATCAAGCCAAAAAAGAAAAGGACAAAGAAAGTACCCTCCATCCTTTCTGTCGGAAATTAGATATGTGGATCATATTGGCCGTTATTGCGGCAGTTCTGCTGTCTGCCTTCTTTTTGAACCGATCGGAAAAAGGAGGACGGGCCTTGATCAAAGTAGACGATCGTCTGATCAAAACCGTTTATCTGGATCAGGATCAGATCATTACCCTGGATCAGGCACCCGGTGTCGTGATCGAAGTCAGAAACGGTGCCATCGGTTTTATCCGTTCCGACTGCCCCGACCAGATTTGCGTTCAGACCGGCTTCATCAGCCGTCAGGGGCAGGTAGCCGTCTGCCTTCCCAACAAAGTCGTTATCGCGATCCCTTCCGCTTCCGAAGGTCCCGATGCTGTCACTCAAATAGCACTGCCTTTCTGTCTAAAGGAGGACTGCTTATGAAACATTCGGGGCATGCTGCCCGCATTGCTTATACCGCCCTCTTTTTGAGCTTGTCCCTGGTCCTCTCCTGGCTGGAAATGCAGCTTCCCCAGGCACCCTTTCTGCCGCCGGGGGTAAAGCTGGGTCTGTCCAACGTGGTGACCATGTACTGTCTGTTTTTTGTAAATGCCCCCTCTGCCTTTTTGGTCGCTTTTCTGAAAAGCCTATTTGCCTTCCTGATGAGAGGCAGTTTTGCCGGCTTGTTTTCTTTTCTGGGCGGACTATGTTCCGTTACAGTCATGCTGATCTTCTCCCGTCTTTTGAAAAAGCGGATCTCTTATCTGATGCTGAGCATACTGGGAGCGGTTTTTCATAATATGGGCCAGCTGGCAGGGGTATCCCTGACCCTGAGCCGTCATGCCTGGATCTACGCTCCGGCACTGGTCCTGTCCGGTATCGTTATGGGATGTCTGACCGGCCTTATGCTGAAGGTCATCCTGCCGGCCCTTTCGCACCTTACCTCTTTTCATCGCCTCCCTTCTTCGAAAGGAGGGCCTCATGAATAAAATTGTCATTAAAGTCCGCCCGCTTCTGGCCTCTACCCTGGCTTTTCTTTTGTGCTTTTCCCTCACTGCCTGCTCGGGTCAAAGACACACGGCCTCCTGGACGGATCTTTTTGATACTTACAGCAGCCTTACCATATATGATCCTATGACATCTCTAAGATCTGACCGCCTTTCGGATCAGCTGCACGATTATCTTTTGACCTTTCATCAGGAAACCGACATTTATCATCACTATGAAGGGATGGTCAATCTCTATGACCTGAACCAGGCCGCCGGAAAAGAAGCTCTGCCCGTCTCCGATCAGCTCTTTGACTTTCTTTACTGGTGCCGTACAGCCTGTCAGGAAAGCCAGGGAAAAGTAAACGTCATGCTTGGTCCTGTCACAGCCCTGTGGGAACAGACACGAAAAGACGGAAAACTCCCTTCCGACCGGGCCCTTCAGGAAGCCGGCACCCATGTTTCCATCGATCTTCTGGTCCTGGACCAAAAGGTGAAAACAGCCTATATCAGCGACCCGGATGGACGGATCGATGTCGGGGCTCTGGCCAAGGGATACGCCGGAAAGCTGGCCGGCCGGTGGCTTTCGGATCAGTGCCTGGATGATTATCTGATCGACCTGGGAGGCAATATCATCACCAAAGGAAAGCCTAAGGGAAGCGGTCATAACAGCTTCGTGATCGGCATCCGGGATCCTGACCGGACGGACGGCTCCTATTCTCAGACCGTGACCCTTTCGGGATCGACCTCGTGTGCGGTCACCAGCGGAGATTATGAACGCTACATCGATATCAACGGCAGGCGCTATCATCACATCATCGATCCCGATACCCTCTATCCGAGCACCTGGCATCATTCCGTCACCATCCTGTGTTCAGACAGCGCAGCGGCGGATATGCTGTCCACAGCCCTTTTTTGCATGAATGAAAAAGACGGCCGAAAATTGGCCGCCTCTTATCAGGCAGAAGTCATTTATCAGGATCAATAACAGCCGGTCCCGATTCATGATACTGCTTCTTTGTTTACTCTTTTATGGAATTGTTCCTTGTTTCCTCATCCATAAATTGACTCTGGGTTGATTCTGCATTTAATTCTGACGGTTTTCGATCAGCTTTTCCATCTGTCCGACGGCATCGTCGGTCACTGCTTTTGAATGGTCGATCACCTGCGGGTCTGACCAGGACATGGCATAGCTTATACCGGCTGTTTCCAGCATCTCGATGTCATTGAAACTATCCCCCATGGCCATACACTGGCTTCGCGAAAAACCTGCCCGGTCCATCAGTTCTTTCAGACAGGACCCTTTACTGACGCCTAAAGCTGTAATATCCATCCAGTGCTCCCCTGACACCACCACCTGGGCTTTATTTCCCCAGCGGGATGCGATCATGGGAGCGCTTTTTTTAATACCGTCCTTGCGGTAAAGCGAGATCTGAAGATAAGGCTCCGGGACCTTAGAAAGGTCCTCCCAAAGCAAAGCCGGATAGCGACGCACATCCTGTATGTCCCTTCGAAAGGCCTCCGTACGGGGGTGGATATAACAATGCTCGCGGCAGTTGACCAATATCTCCAGTTCCTCCATTTGGCTGACTTCTTCAAGGATCCCCCGTCCGATGTCATCCGGTATAGCCTGCTGGTAAAGAAACTGCCTTCCCAGATACAGATTGGTGCCGTTCTGACAGATATAGGCGCTCTTTTCCGCTCTTTTAAGGTCCCCGTCCCGGGATAAAAGACGGTACAGGTTCTGATAGGGACGGCCGCTGGCCAGACAGAAAAGGATCCCCTTTTTCTGAAGACCGGATATCGCATCCAGGCAGCGCTGATCCAGATCCAGCTGCCCTGCGGGAAGAAGGGTACCGTCAATATCACTGACAACACAGCAAATGCTCATGAACTACCTACCTTATTCGTATCTGAGTGCGTCTATGGGATTAAGATTAGCCGCCTTGATCGAGGGAAGCAGCCCGAATACGATACCGATCACCATCGAAAACACGACCGATACAATAATAGCCGGAATCGAAATGGCATACAAGGTCCCGTTGACGGTCGAAATAACTTTAGCCAATATCATACCGATGACCACTCCGAAAAGGCCTCCCAGGCTGGTCAATACGGCCGCTTCGGTCAGAAACTGTCCCAGGATCCGCCCCTTTCGGGCTCCGATCGCCTTTTTCAAGCCTATCTCCCTGGTCCGCTCCGTCACAGAAACCAGCATGATGTTCATAACGCCGATACCGCCGACCAGAAGGGAAATACTGGCGATCCATATGAGCATGCGGTTGGTGGCATTGCTCATCTCCTGCAGCTGTTTGGCCTGTTCCAGAAGATCCTCATTCTGATACTGGATCCCCTGGGATTGGCTCTGGTCGCCTGAGTCAACCACTTCTGCATCGGCTCCGCCGATCGTATCCACTGCCGCCATATCGGTGGAAACCACACCGCCTGCTCCGGCCGAGGCATCCGACAAAGGAAACCCCAGCGAAGAATTGAGCAGGTCCGCCGTACTCTTGCCGACTTTGGTCATGGCATCGGTGTTGACAGCCTTCACGGATACGCACTGAGGTTCGTCGAAGCGGTATAAGATCGGCCAGCAGGCGTCATGGATCATGACCTGCCCGGACTGGCCCTGCCCCTGGTAGGTGTAGTAGTCCTGGACTGTTTCGATGTCCGGCTTAAAGTCATTACTCTTGCGGACAAGACCGATGATGGTAAAGGGCTCGCCCTTGATCTCGATCGTCTGGCCGATGGGATCGTCCGACCGGAACAGGGTCCTGGCCGCGTTATTGTCCAAAAGGCATACTTTACGGAAATTTTGGCGGTCATTGTCGTCAAAACCGCGTCCGCTGACGATCTGATAGCCCTCTACCTTTAGATAATGGCTGTCGATGCCCAGCAGCATGCCGCCGGAGATGGAGTCGCTGCCGTGGAAGATCTCATCATAGGTAGTACGCTTTCGGTATAAGGTAACTTCTTCGGCTCCGTCCAGGTCTTCGATCTGCTGCCTCAGATCTTCACTGATAACAGGGATCTGGCTGGGGATCTGCTGATAGCTGGGATCCAGTTCGTAGCCGGACTGGTAAAGATTGACATTTACCACGTTGCTTCCGGCTCCGATCAGGTTCTGCTTGATCTGCTGGTTGGTCCCCTCGATGGTCGATACGATGGCAATGATAGCCGCGATACCGATGATGATACCCAGCATGGTCAGAAAAGACCGCATCTTATGAGACCAAATGCCTTTAAACGACAGGCGGATATTTTCCAACATAATGTATTTCTGCCTCCGTTTTTATTGATAGAGCTGATCGATGGTGGAAATGGTGCAGCGGGCGCCTTCTCTTACGGATTTTCCGTAAGGAAAGGCAACGTAATCCTCCTGAGTCAGGCCGTCCAGGATCTCTGTATACTCGCCGTACAAGGTCCTGCCTGTCGATATGACCTGCTTGACCAGCCGTCCGTTCTGATCCTGCTTGTATACATAAGGCTGGTTTTCATCATTGCAAATAAACATATTCTCAAGGAAGATGGCGTCGGAAGCCGCCGTATCGATGGAAATGCTGACGCCGCTGCCTTCCGTCAGCTGAGGCTCCTGTCCGTCCGAACCCGGCATGACCTTGACGGTAAAGGGATAATAGGAAACATTCGGATTTCCGCCTCCGTAGTAGTTGGAAGATACCGGCTGGTCACCTACGCTGATGATCTGGCCCGGATAATAATTACCAGTCATATAATCCATCACGCTGACCGTATCACCCACGGCAACGGTTTCCAGATTCAGTTCCGACATACTGCCGCTCACGAAATAACCGGTGTCAGCTGCAATGACCATATAAGGAAGGTCCTGCTGCTCGGCCGCCTTCGGATCGGTCATGGTCAGAACGACTCCGTCCGCATCAGCCTTCACGCTCAGCTGATCCAGCTTATTCTGCGCTTTCTGATAATCGATCTTGTCCAACTTGATCTGGATGGACTTATCGATGTAATCGGCTCTCTTTTGTTCAAGCTCCTTGCGCAGGGCGTCGTAATCCACCTGGCTTTCGGGGTCCGTGATATCCGGCTCCGGTATACTGTCTTCACCGTTATCATCCGGGAAGATGTCGGGGATCTGGCCGCCGTTATCCTGACTGTTGTCGGTATTGCCCGAGTCGTCCGGAAGGGGCGCCTGGGAACTGTTATCATCCGGTTTGACCGCATCGGTATCGGCCGTCAGCAGATAGATCCCCCCTCCGGTAAGTTCGACATTGACCGAATGATCGGATCTTTTTTCGATTTTAGCCAGAAAATCGGAATCCGTCACTCCGCTCATTTCCAGCCCGTCTTCCAAAGCCCCGTCGGGAAGCGGGAACTGTAATGTTAAAGGCCCCGGCAGCTCTTTTTGCAAAAGAGTAACGATCGTTACCGACCGGCGGACCGGACGGATCACGGTCTCCAGGCTGACAGTTTCACCATCGGCAAGAGGCTGGGCACAAGTCAGGTCATAAGTCAGGGTATATAAAGGTTCTGTTTTTGCCTGATCCCGGTCCTTGTCCGTATCCTGACCGGCGGCCTTGCTTATGCGGAATAAGACAAAATAACCACGGTATTGTTCCCATTCGTCCCGGCCGATCAGCAGATGATCGGTATCTTTTTCAATGACAAAAGGATGTTCCTTCGAACCATCCGGTTCCTTCTCGACCGGTTCGGAGGCTTCCGACGATTCCTCCGGTTTGGAGTCATCCTTTTTGGAGTCTTCCGGTATAGATCCTTCCCCTGCAGAGCTTTCCTGCGAGGAAGACTCTGCTCCGGAGGACTCGGAACCTGTATTTTCCGAACCGGGGTCGGAACCTGAAGAACTTTCTTCTGCCGGATCCGAAGTGTCTGCTTTTACCCGGCCGGAGGCCTGAAAAGCTGCCTTGGTCGTCGCATAAGGGATCTTGGAAGCCAGTTCATCGATTTCTTTTCCCAACAGCTGCAGATTCAATTCTTCCGACTGGATGCTGAGGCTCTGCCTTTCCAGAGTGAGCTGCTCCACCGTACCGTCATAAGTCATCAGGACATCGCCCTTTTTGACCGGGTCTCCCTGGCTGACTTTGGTTTCTTTCAAGACCTTATCTTTATCCAGATAGATCATCTGGGTATGGCCCGTTTCAACGGTGCCGTAGGTCTCGGTACTGCCCCCGAAGTCCTGGGTACTGACGTCTGCGATCGAATAGACATTGACGGGAACGGCCCTCTTTTTCATGACAGCCGCCAAAACTCCACCGGCCGTCAGGCACAGACAGACAAGGACAGAAATCAGGGTGATCAAAACCTTTTTCAGTTTCTTATTCATTCTGCATCTCTCCTTTTTCTTCGGCGTCAAGGTCCAGTCCTTTTTCAGCTTCCTTGACACTTCCTTTGCCTTTAGACAGGTCCACGATTCGACCGTCACGCAGCGAAACGATCCTCTGAGCACACTGGGCTATATCCGGCTCATGGGTGATCATAACGATCGTAACCCCATCCTTATGAAGCTGCTCAAAAAGCTCCATGATCTGAAAGCCGGACTTGGTGTCCAGGGCTCCGGTCGGTTCATCCGCCAGAAGAACCTTGGGGTGGTTGACGATAGCCCGGGCAATGGCGACCCTTTGCTGCTGACCGCCGGAAAGCTGAGTCGGTTTAAAGGACAGGCGGTCAGCAAGTCCGACCTGTTCCAGGGCCTCAGAAGCCCTTTTGGCCCGTTCGCCGTGCCTTACGCCGGCATAGATCAGAGGCAGTTCCACATTGGAAAGAGCGGTTTCCTTAGGCATCAGATTAAACTGCTGAAAGACAAAGCCGATCTTTGAATTGCGGATCGAAGCCAGTTCCTTTTCCTTGCGGTTTTCCATGCTCTGCCCATCCAGTATATAGGTGCCGGAAGTGGGCGTGTCCAAAAGACCGATGATATTCATCAGGGTCGATTTTCCGGAGCCGGAAGGACCCATGATGGCCAGATACTCTCCTTCTTCCACCGTCAGATCGATATTTTTCAGCACCGGGACCTCAATTTTACCGGATAAATACGTTTTCGTAATATTTTGCAAGGTAACCATGGTGCTACTCCTTAGGGCTGCTGAGAGCCTGAGCCTTCATCTGCCGGAAGGCCCTGGACAGGAGCTCCCTCCTGCACGGTTTCATCGGGCCAGGCGATGGCATCGTCCTGAGTAAGTCCGTCCGTGATCTGGTAATAGCCCATATCCTGATCGTACTCTCCCAGTGTTACCTTTTGTTTAACGATCTTCCCTTTCTGTGCCTTGTACACATAGGCGGTCGAGGGATCCTGGTCATCCATCATCAGATACCCCTCGTACAGCCAGACACCATCCGTATGCGGCAGCTGTAAGTCACCGCTGTCCATCTGGATCAGGACATGCTGTCCGTTCATCAAGCCGTCCGCCGATTCCAAAGTCACATAGAAAGGATATCGGGACGTCGTGTTAAGATCCGTATTGTCCTGTGCCCCGTAGTAATTAGTATTCTGGCTGGCAGATTCCGCATTTTTTGTATCGACCTGATCGACCGTGCCGGTCCAGCTGAGACCATTGTCCAGGCGGGAAAGGATCGTGACGGTCTGGCCGGGCTGAATGGCAGAAATGTTCTGTTCATTGACGTAGCCTTTGACCCGCAGATCCCCCGAAGCAGTAATCGTCAGAAAAGCCTCTGTCTGTCCTGTTGAAGAATCCGTCTGCGGCTGTTCGGGATTTCCGACATGGGTCACCGTGCCGTCGATGGGTGCCGTTACGATCGAGTTATTGATCTGTTCATTGGTTTTATTAATCTCTACCTGTTTAGCCTGGGCGTCATATTCACTTTGCTTCTCGTCGTTTTGTGCCTGCTGGATCTGGATAGTGTACTGGAGCAGGGTGTCCCCGGTCGCGTTCTGGGCCTGCTTGATCAGATCCGCGATCTGCTGGTTCTGTGTGGTGATGCTGTTATTGAGCCTGTCAAGCTCCAGCTGCTGCTGACTGAGCTGCAGAGTCAGATCATCGGTCGTGTAGGAAAAAAGAGGATCCCCTGCTTTCACAGCCTGCTCTTCACTGACATAAACTTCCGAAACGGTACGGCCCGAATCATTCTGAATATCGACTGTCTTCTGGGGCTCCACGATCCCGGAAAAGCGCTGGGAAAGGCCTAAATCACCATTATCAAGTCCCATAAGGGACTTAACGGTATCGACGTAGACCGGCTGAGTATCCGAACCCGCGGTACCGGTACGGTTTTTTCTAAGAAAAATGAAAATGACGGCAGCGGCCGCTGCCACTAAGATCAAAGTGACGGTAATAACAACTGCTTTCTTTTTCATGACTGGCTCCTTATTGTATTAGTAAACTGAGTATATCATCTTCAATATAAACAGGCAAGCCGCCCTGATTTATCTTTCCTTTGTCAAATATGTAAAATTTTTATCCGCTATCGATAAAAAACCGGGGCATGAGAAACTGGACTGTTTCTTCACACCTCGGTTTTCGTTCGAATGTTTAGTTTTGATTGCTGCTGCTTTCCGGTAAAGTCTGGACCGGCATTACCGTCTGGGACGGTACTTCCGTCTTTGACGAGGAGGATTCCTGTGATGAAGATTCCTGCACAGACTGTCCGGACTCCTGAGGCTGCGACATGGTTTCAGACGAATGGTCGGGAGCAGACCTTTGGGAGTCCTCCGACTCTTCCGGCTCAGAAGCATCTTCTACGACGATATTTTCCTCTTTCAGCTCGTTCTTGAATAGAATATCGACTGCCTCGGCAACGTATGAGGGGCGGGCCAGGCAGAAGATCAGGCCGAGCAGGACAAAAACGCCGATAAGGGCGATAAGGATGGTTTTCTTTTTATTCCTCATGACTGCATCAGTTCTCCCGCGGTAATATGTACCAGCTCATGCAGGGCCCTGGTGCACAGGATATAGGACAGAAGGCCGTCTTCTTTAGGTTTGGACGCTTCGACTGCGATAACGCCGTCAAATTCCAGGCCCTTGGCAAAATAGACAGGCATAATGACCAGAGGAGCATCCGTCTTATCGTGCTCGGTACTGATCAGCTGACAATCCAGTTTTTCCTTAATAAGTCCGTTCAGTACACGAGCCTCTGCAATGGTCTGGCAGAGGATAGCACAGTGCTCCATGCCGTCTTCTTGCATTTCTTTGGCCGAGGAAACGATCATATCGGCCAGTTCCTGAGGATTGTTGAAAACAAGATGCTTGACAGGCTTGCCACTTCGGTCGACTGCCTTCATCTCTGTCTTATTCTTCAGAAGGCCCCTTGCGTAATCGATGATTTCCTTAGTGCTGCGGTAGGACAGATTCATCTCGCGGTAGTGTACCTTGGCCCGCTCCGCGCTGGACAGGACTTTCTGCCAGTTATCCATCATGCTGTTATGAGCGGTACCCTTGATCTTCTGGCGGACATCACCTACGACGGTGTAGCTTTCCGCGTTGGTCACCTGACGAAGGACATAAAAACCGAACATGGAAATATCCTGAGCTTCGTCAATGACCAGATGACGGATCGGATAGCATCCTTTGCCCTCCAGCTTGGTCTTGACATAAAGAAGTCCGATCAGATCGTCCTCAGTCCACTGACGGTCCTTTCCGGCATGAGAGGCTTCGGCGTACCATTCCTCGGCATCCGGTATGATATACAGATCGCGCACTTTCTGGATCTGCTCGTAGACTTCGATAAAATACTTATGGACGTTTTCGGCCAGTTCCAGCTGCAGGGCATTGACGCGGTAATAATCGCCCTTCTTTTTGGCAGCAATGATCTGTTCCTTGTAATATGTGCGCAGACGTCTCAGTACATCATTTCGAAGGTCGCGCAGACGGGCCCGGATGGTCCGTTTGATTTTTTCGCAGCGGCGTATATAAGGAAGACGCAGCTGCGTTTTAAAGAACATCTGATTCCGTTCTTCTGCCGACATGATCACATTGCCCTGGAAAACGAAATCTTCGGTGGCGGCCTGTTTTTCCTCAAACTCCTTGAAAGCTTTGTCCAAATCGTTTTTAAAGTCCAGAGACGATTTATACTGGGCATCCTTCAGGAAGGACTTGTCCCTGCCGGTCAGCATACGCTCATAGTAGTCTCTGGTCTTCATACAGCTGCGCTTGGGGCGGACCAGTCTGGTCGCCAGCTCCTTGACTGTAAACTGGAAGGAATTGTCCGTTTCGCCAAGATCCGGAAGGACGTTGGAAATATAGTCCATGAACAATTCGTTGGGCCCGATGATAAGGATATTGTTGGTCAGCTGCTGACGATAGTTATACAAAAGGTAGGCGATACGGTGCAGAACGATGGTCGTTTTACCGCATCCGGCCACACCGTTGAGGATCACGTTGGTATCAAGAGGCTCACGGATGACATCATCCTGATCTTTCTGGATGGTGGCTATGATTTCCTTAAGACGGGTCCCGCTGGAACCGGACAGGACCATCTGCAGGATCTCATCCTGGATGTTCAGTTCCGAGTCAAACATACCCTTGAAGACACCGTTCTTGATAATATACTGGCGTCTGTGGAGCAGATCGACCTGGTGCTGGCCGCCCGGAGCCCTGAAAGACATTTGTCCCAGCCGCTGCTGGTAAAACAAAGAAGCAGCCGGAGTACGCCAGTCCAAGATCACCGGTTCTCCTTCTTTGGTAAGCCCTCTTTTGCCGATATAATAGCAGGATTCCTCATCCTCCAGCGCATGGTCGATGAAATCGATCATACCGAAGTAGGGATTGTAGTACATACGGGATAATTCCAGGACCCGGTTATAGGTCTCGGTATAATAATGCTCCCTGACCGGTCCCTCCTGGTCGACCAGCTGCTGCAGCTGGATCGGCACTTCCTCAAAGAGGTAGCGGCGGTTGTCGATGATTTCTTTTTTCAGGATGCCCAGATCTTTCAGCCTCTCCTCCATCTGCTGCTGGATTATGGCCTGGACATCTTTAAGCATTTGGATTTCTTCTTCGGTGCTGCCTTTGACTGCGATATTCAATACGTAAACCTGCCTTTCAAAAATTATTGGTGATAGATCCCGCCGCCAATAAATTCGCGGATCAAACTTGTTCTGGGAATATGTTCGGAGCCTGCTCCCAAAATCATCGACAGAAATTTCAAAAGCCTTCTGGCTTCTGCGTATTCGGGCTGATCGGGTGTGATCTGAAACAGAAGGGGTTCGGCGTAAGTCTTTAATACAGCCGGTTCATAGACCAGGGCTGAGTTAAAGAAAACATCCGCCTCTTCCTGGAAGGGGAATATATTTTTCTCTTCTCCCTTTCGGACCGATTCCCACCGGCTGATGGTCATCGCAGCCGAATAACCGCGATGACGGTTGTCCCGGATGATCCTCCTTAACAAACGGCAGTCGGTAGTCGGAATACGGTTGTGATCGTCCAGATTCAGGGTCGTGATCGCTGAGATATAGATCTTGAATTTCTGATCCTGAGCAACGTCCCTGCTGACTTCCTCGTTCAGGCAGTGGATCCCTTCGACGATCAGCAGATCTTTGCTGCCCAGCGTAAGGGTCCGGCCATTGTATTCTCTTTGACCGCTCAGAAAATTAAAGGTAGGGATCTCAATGGTCTGCCCCTTCATGATACGGCTCATGTCCTGATTGAACAGATCCAGATCCAGCGCATCCAGCCCTTCAAAGTCAGAACCGCCGTTTTCATCCGTAGGCTGCTGATCCCGGTTTTTAAAATAATTATCCATCGAGATCATGTGAGGCCGGAGTCCTTCGGCCATAAGCTGTATACAAAGTTTTTGAGCAAAAGTCGTTTTACCGGAGGAAGACGGCCCGGCGATCAGGACCAGCCGGCTTTTCCGGGCCGCGATCTGTGAGGAGATCTCAGCCAGATGTTTCGACTGAAGTGCCTCCGACATATCGATCAGCTGATCGATCTGTCCCGAGGCGACCTTCATATTCAGGCTGCCAATATTTCCGACGCCTGCGACCTGGCCCCACTCCCTTGACTGGGTGAAGGCTGAAAACAGCCGGGGCTGAGGGCGGTAACGGCGCAGATCGTGAGGAGCCGACCGGTCGGGAGTACGGATGATGATGCCTTCCTTATACGGTACCAGATCGAACCATTTGAGGCCTCCGGTCGATGTCATCAGCAGCCCGTTGAACGTATCCCACTGGCCGTCGAGCTGATAAAGATAGCCCTCCTCATTCACACTGAAATGCGAAAGATAAACCAAATCGGTCCTTTCCTGTGAACGGAAATACTCCCTTATGCTGCCCATGGACTTTCTTACCCTGCGGATCGGAAGATCCTTATCGATCATTTCCTGCATCATAGACCGGATCTTAAGGATCTGATCCATGGTCATGACAACAGGTTCCTGTCCCTTTCGGATCTCGGTATAAAGGCTCCCGTTGATCGAATGCAGGATATGGACGGAGCGGCTTGCTCCCGCGACCCGTTTGGCACAGACGGTATACAAAAAAATCAGGGTCCTTACGTAAATACGGTATCCTTCCATATCTGACAGACGCACCAGTTCGACCGGACAGGTCTGGGGCAGATCATCCGGGATCTCTTCGTTAAGTCCGATCAGACTTCCGCCGATCATGACAGCCATTACCGGCGAAAATGCATCCTTATCCGTCGATGGTTTGGGAGGGAGCTGGTCCACCAGAGACTTGAATGTCCTCCCGCTGGGCCAAGTGATCGAAAACTCCTTTTGGCCTTCGGCAGTCTCCTGTCCGGGATCCTCCTCCTCCTTCACGCGAAACAAGATATCCATAGCAGCAATCCTTTATTTTTTAATCTATCTATATATATAAGTGTAAAAATCAGTCTTTTGTGATCATTTGTCCGGGCGCTTCCAAAGGAGCCGTTATAATAGCGACCGACTCCTGCCTGCTTTGTACAAAGTCTTCCAGATGTCCTTTGACCCAGTCCAAAGACAAGGCGTCGGTTTCAAAATGGCCGGCATCGATCAGGCACAAACCTTCCGCCAAGGCTTCTTCTGCCCGGTGATAGGTGATATCGCCTGTTACCAGGACATCGGCTCCTTTGGAAACGGCCAGCGGAGCAAATTCCATCCCGCTGCCGGTACATAAGGCAACGGTGCGGATCATTTTATCCGGATCCCCGAACATCTTTAAAAAGGAAAGGCCGAACCGAACTCGGGTCAGGCGGGCAAAATCCCGAAAGCAAAGTCCTCTTGCCTGAGGCAGCCTGCCTATCCGAAGACATGCCTTTTCCCCTTCCCCGGCGACCGCTTCTACCTTCTCCAATCCCAGCAGGGAGCAGGCATGATCGTTATTACCCCCGGGGCAGCTGTCCAGATTGGTATGGGCAGCATATAAAGCGATATGGTTTTCTGCCAGCTTCAGGACTCTTCTGCCGGTCAGGTCCCGGTCAGACCCATTGGACAATGGATGAAAAAAGAGAGGGTGATGGACCAGCAGAAGGTCCGCCCGGTGAGAGACGGCAAAATCCACCGCTTTCTGAGATGCGTCGACCGACAGGACGATAATCCTGACCGGGGCATCGGTATGCCCCAGTTCCAGACCGGGCCGGTCATAATCTTCCGCATAGGAAAGCGGCGCCCAGTTTTCTATGTACGATACAATGTCGCCGACGGTCACTCCCATTTTTCAAGCTCCTTTTCGATCAGATTTTTTTCTTTAGCCAGCTGGCCGTACCGCACATAAGCAGAGCTTCCTTCCTCTGCACTTTGGCCGGAAAGTTCCTCAAGCAGACGGGTCGTTACATCCAGACGTTTCGATAAATATTCCTTCAGCACCGGGTCTTTCCGCTGAGCAAGGATATGACCGAAAGCCAGTTCTTCCTCCGTTTCATCCCCCGCCTTTGTTACTGCCGGATGGCCGGCGGATCGGGAGGCAGACGGGCAGGTATGGAAGATCCAGTAAAATTTCCCCCGGTCCGTTACCATGACTTCATCATCAATAGTAAAACCGACCCGGCAAAGCGTCTTTCTAACCAAAGGCAGTTCAGACTGAGGCTGCAGGATCAGCTGGCTGAGGCCCGACAGAGGGCTGCTGTTTCCTCTTTTTGCACTTTCCAGCAGGATGCGGCTGATCAGACGGCCTCCCATACCGGCCATTACGGCCGTATCGATCGTATCCCGCTCTAAAGCGGCAAGGCCGTCGGACAAAAGAGGGATCACCGATCCTGTCAGACCGGCCAGGGCAATATGGCTTTGGGCCCGGTCGAGCGGGCCCTTACGCACATCGCAGGCATAAGCCCTGGTGCAGACTCCGCGGCGGACCAGTTCAATAGGCAGAAAGCCATGATCGGTCCCGATGTCGGCCAGGGTCCGGCAAGGCTTGACCGTAGATGCGATCGCTTCCAGCCTGACTGACAGCTGGATCATTCGATAAAGTCCCTAAGCTTTTTGGAGCGGCTGGGCTGACGCAGCTTGCGAAGCGCCTTTGCCTCGATCTGGCGGATACGCTCACGAGTAACGCCGAACTGAGAACCGACTTCTTCCAGAGTACGGGCCCGGCCGTCGTCAAGACCGAATCTGAGACGCAGCACTTGCTGCTCCCGGTCTGTAAGCGTGTTCAGGACCTCCATCAGCTGCTCCTTCAGCAAACTGTAAGCTGCAGCGTCCGGAGGAACCATCATTTCCGTATCCGGGATAAAGTCTCCCAAATGGCTGTCTTCCTCCTCACCGATAGGAGTCTCCAGGGAAACAGGCTCCTGAGCGATCTTCATGATCTCGCGCACTTTAGCAGGAGTGATATCCATTGCCTTGGCGATCTCTTCGGGAGTTGCCTCGCGGCCGTTCTCCTGAAGGAGCTGACGCTGTACGCGGGAAAGCTTATTGATCGTCTCTACCATATGTACGGGTATGCGGATGGTCCTTGCCTGATCGGCGATTGCACGGGTAATGGCCTGGCGGATCCACCAGGTCGCATAGGTCGAAAATTTATAACCTTTACGGTAATCGAATTTATCAACGGCTTTGATCAGTCCCAGGTTGCCTTCCTGGATCAGATCCAAAAACTGCATGCCGCGTCCCACATAGCGTTTGGCAATGCTGACGACCAGACGAAGGTTGGCCTCGGCGAGTTTTTTCTTGGCTTCCTTATCGCCTTTTTCCATCCTCTTGGCCAGCTCGACTTCCTCTTCCGCCGTCAGAAGCGGTACTTTACCGATCTCTTTCAGATACATGCGGACCGGATCGTCGATCCGGATGCTCTCCGGGATACTAAGGTCCAGATCTTTATCGTCAGCGGTCCCTTCATCGATGAACCCGATGACATTGATGCCCTTATCTTCCAGATCGTCATAGATCTTTTCGATATCTTCAGGCTGCAGAGGCAGATCTCCGAATGCGTCGATGACTTCCTGGTTGTCCAGTACGTTCTTTTTCTTCTGGGCATTCTCGATCAGCTGACCCAGTCTTTCCTGATACCTTGCCTGAATGTCTTCCTGCATAAAAGCATCCTCCTCTTTTATAGATAGATCTTCAGATCTCTCAATTCTTTTTTCAGCCTGACGGCCCGTACCTGACGGTCGATGTCGTCGGACTGAGTATCCTCTTCTATTTGTCGATTCTTGATCGAAATAATATTCTGTTCCAGAAATTTGGCCAGTTCCCCCTTATCGTCAGGCACCTTGTAGTCCCGGATGGAAAAGGCTGCTTCCTGATCCTCCACCTTGTCGAAACAGCTTACCAGGTCGGCAAAGACCGGTTCCTTTCCCTTATCCAGACAGCCCAGGACATATCCGGCCGCCTGATGATGAAAGTGGTCCTCCTCTTTATCGGGAAAATCCTCCATAGAAATGTAGGTCCGGACACTGGGCCAGACTTCCGGGTGATAGATCAGGGCAGCCAATAGCGTGCCGGCCGCGTCTGCCTGCTTATCCAGAGCCTGCCTGGTTTCCTCCCGGTCCTGAGCCCTGCGGGCCCGGTACTCCAAAAGTCCGGTGCTCTGCCGTATATTTTCCACTTCTTTGCGAAGGGTCTCTTCAGGCAGTTTCAATTTAGCGGCTACATCCTTTATATGGATCTCCCTTTCCAGGTCGTTTTGGATGCCGGCCAGATTTTCTTCCATTCCTTTTAAGGTCTGGATCTGTCCGTCCACCGAATCGCCGTTATCCCTCATCTGGATCTTCAGCTCGAAATCCACCGGATCAAGAGCCGCCTTGATGACATCCTCGAGAGCCTGGGCCCCGTTATCCTTGATAAACTCGTCCGGGTCCTTGCCGGAGGGGACCTGCATGACCTTTACGTCCAGGCCGGCCCCTTTCAGGATCGGGATGGCCCGCCTTGCTGCCTGGGTGCCGGGACGGTCGGAGTCATAACAAAGGATGACCTTGTCGGTATACCGCTTCATCAAAAGAGCCTGCTGAGAGGTCAGCGCCGTGCCCAAACTGGCAACGGCATTGTCGTATCCTGCCTGATGAAGGGACAGGACATCCATATACCCTTCGACCATCATCAGAAAGTCTCTGCGCGACCGTTTGGCAATGGAAAGGCCGTATAAGTTGTAGCGTTTGTTGAACAGTTCACTGTCGGGAGAATTCAGATACTTAGGCTCCCCCTGACCCATGATGCGCCCTCCGAAAGCAATAGGCCGTCCCTGTGTGTCAAAAATAGGGAACATGACCCGGTTGAAGAAACGGTCGAAAACGGCCCCTTCCCTGCCGCTGACAAGACCGGCCGCCAGCATTTCTTCAGTCGTATAGCCTTTGGACGACAAGTACTTGAAAAGCATGTCGCGGCTGACCGGCGAATAGCCAAGTCCGAACTTGCGGCGGTACTCTTCGGTCACCTGGCGCTGATCCAGATATTCAAGGCCCCGCTTTCCCTGAGGGGTCCTGGTCAGCTGGTAATAATAGAAACGGGCGGTTTCTTTGGCAGCCGACAAAAGACGTTCCCTGCGGTGTATCCTTTTCTTTTCTTCCTCGGAGACTTCTGCCTCCGGAAGATCGATATGAGCCCGGTCGGCCAGATATTTCAAAGCCTCCGGAAACGTCATGTTCTCGATCTTCATAATGAAAGTGATCACATTGCCTCCGGTATGGCAGCCGAAACAATAAAAAAACTGCTCCCGCTGATTGACGGAAAAGGACGGAGTTTTTTCACCGTGAAAGGGGCAAAGTCCGAAATAACTGCTTCCCTTTTTCTGAAGGGTGACATAGCTTCCGATCACGTCAACGATGTCATTGGCCTCCCGTACCTGCTGGATGATCTCTTCCGAATACAAGGGCATGGCGGACTTCCTCCTTCCCATAAAAAAACAAGGACCTATTTATATAATTCTGTAAGGTCTTTGTTTTTCCTTTTTTTATTTTTATTTTTTAAAGGATGGACCAGCCGGAAGGAACATACATTTCTTTAAAAATATGCAGGGCGAAATTGTCCGACATAGAAGCGATATAATCGCAGATCAGCACCTCAATGGGGTCGCTGCCCTCCTTAAGCTTTTCCAGGCTGGACTCGGGCAGCCAGGAAGGGTCTTCCAGGATCTTGCGGTAAATGATCCCGATCATTTCTTCCGCTTTTTTTTCTTCCTTTTTGGCTTCGGAACCGATATACACCTCCTGGAACATGGCCGCTCTGAGGTCCATCATGGCTTTTTCCACGGTAGGGGACATCTGCACACTGCCTTCCTGAAGGCTCGTCTCAATTACGTCATGGACCAGACAGTTGATCCGGTCGCGGAAGCTGTGGCCCAGGACTTCGCAGGGCTCCTTGGGAAGGTCCTCTTCCGTCAGGATATGCCCGCGGATCGCGTCATCGATATCATGATTGATATAGGCGATCTTATCGGAAAAACGAACGACCTTTCCCTCTTCGGTCGATGGAGTGGATTTCATAGAATGATTGACGATCCCGTCTCTGACTTCGTATGTCAGGTTGAGTCCTACTCCGTTTTCCAGTTTTTCCACGATACGAAGGCTTTGCTGCTCATGAGAAAAGTGATAGGGAGACTCCTTATCCAGCACTCTTTCGCCGGCATGACCGAAGGGAGTATGGCCAAGGTCATGTCCCAGGGCGATCGCTTCGGTAAGATCTTCGTTTAAACATAAAGCCCGGGAGATCGTACGAGCGATCTGGGAAACTTCGAGGGTATGGGTCAGCCTCGTCCGGTAATGATCCCCCTCCGGAGACAGAAAGACCTGTGTCTTATGCTTCATGCGCCGGAAAGACTTGCAGTGCAGGATGCGGTCCCTGTCCCTCATATAGCAGGTCCGCATATCGCTTTCTTCTTCAGGACGCTCCCGTCCTTTGCTGTTGACGCTCCAGGAAGCCGGGTTTTTTAAGATCAGCTTCTCTCTTTCCTCGATCTGTTCCCGAATATTCACCGCTTCGCTCCTTTCTGATCCGCATCAAAATATAGCTCTTCCGGTTTATCCAGCATTTCTTCCGTAAAATCGCTCCAGCCGGTCTTCCCTATTTTAGGTCTGACAACGGTCCCTCTGACCGTCCTGTCGTAAGGACAGGCACTTTTATAGGGGCAGTAGCTGCAAAAGGAACTTTCCTTATCCTCGAGCGGCGACCGTCGTATATATCCCTTCTGCATGTACCGGGCCAGCTGCCGTGCCCTGTTAAGGGCCAGGTCCCCGATTTTTTCGAATCCGTCCGCATCCAGGGCCTGATTTCCTTTATACAGACCTCCTGTTTTGGTAAGCCTGGCATTAAGGACCTGACGCCCGCCCAGGGCAAGAGAATGATCCATATGACTGACCGTGTCCACGCTGCTGGTAAAGACCCCGTCAAGGTTACTGTTTTTGATCTGTTCCTCGGCAATTTCCTCTTTTGTCCTAAGCTGGCCGTCCTTGGCCAGGGCGCTGACCGGGGACAAGGTCAGGTGGAAGTAGAAGAAACCGGCCGGCTTAGCCTTGAACTGCCGCCGGCAGGCTTCCATATAAATGGGCAGCTGCAGCTGTATACCGTTGTAAAGATCCTGTCCGCTGAAAGAAGTTTGTCCGGATTTATAGTCGACGATCTGAATATAGCGGTCTTTTTTCTCGGACCATAAGTCGATCCGGTCCACCTTTCCTTCCAACATAACGTCCTTACCGTTCTTAAGATGAAGGCGGACAGCCTGTCCGGCCCTGCCGGGTCCGAATTCCCATTCAAAAGCGGTATGTTTGAAATCGGACTGAGCCGCCTGTTTCGACACGATCTCAAAACTTCTGGCAGCGGTCTTTTTCAATTTGTTCCAATAATAATGAAACTGACCGGTAGTATGGTAAAGCTGATACTCCTGGGTCTGATTCCGGATCAGCTTATCCACCAGCTTTTCCGCTTCCTTATCCGTCAGTTCGCTCTCCAGTTCTTTTCCGGCATCCGCCAAAAGCTGATGCAGGATCGTTCCGTCATCCAGACGGCTGACCCTGGCTTCCTCCCTGGGACGAAGGCGGAGTCCGTAGGTAAGGAAAAATTCATAAGGGCACTGAGCATAGGTCTCCAGGCGGGACACGGACATACTTTTCCCCGAAGGGTCGATCAGAGAGGCTGCTTCTTTCGTCAAAGGCTCCTGATGATCGCGAAGAGCTTTCCCGCTCAGGATCATATCGGTCTGGCGTTTGAGAGAAGGCTCCTTCATGATCCAGCTTCCTACCGTACCCGTCAGATTCCGTCCCTCTTCCATCAGCAAGGCGTCCGGTGTGGAAACAACGGCCGGATCGTCCATGAGGTGATCCGGGCCCAGGCATTTATCCTGCGCTTTCCAGATGGGAGAAAGGCCGGCTGCCTTGCCGTCCGTCTGGTTGAGACTGCTGGTCAGGTACAGATACCGGCCGGCTTTGCCCATGTCCTGATAGAGGCGGTAATACTGTTCCATCAGCTTTTCTTTTTCGGAACCGGCCATCTCCAGTTTTTGTCCGACAGCTACTCTTTCCTGATCCGTCAGCAGACTTCCGGACGAAGAAACTTTAGGGAAGGAGACTCCGTTAAGGCCGATGATAAAGACTACTCTGCTCTGCCACAGGACCGATCGGTCAAAATCCGCAACCGTTACTTCATCCATGGTCGAAGGCACCTGCCCCATACGGCACTGGCTGATGCCAATACGCAAGAGCTCTGCATAATCCGTAAAATCCGTCACCAGACTGCCCAGGACCAGATCCAGCTGGTCAAGGATGCGGTCTACCTGCTCGTAGATACGGTTATATTGGTCCGCTAAAAGGAGGCGTCCGGTCTGAATGGTCAGCTCGTCTGTATCCTTTTCAAGGTCCTGAGCGGCCCGGCTCAAATGCTGGGGGATATGGCAGAAGACCGTCAGATCCCGTAAAGCCCGGTCGAATTCGGCAACGGTCCGGCGCCCTTTTGTCGCTTGATAGAAGGTATCCAGCGCCTGTCCCAGCTCCGGATAGCCGTTTCCTTCCTCCTGCATGGAAGCAAGACCGTTTTTGAAACGGTCGATGCCGATCCAGTTTTCTTTTCGGGCCCGGTTTTCGACCTGATCCGACTGGTCTTCCGTTAGATTCGTCAGGCCGGTCTTCAGCAGGGTTATGACAGACTCCTGGGAAAAACCGGTCGTTACCATCGATAAGGCCGCCTCGATAAACTGGACATAAGGATTCAGAGAAACGTCAGCTTTCTGGTCAAGAAAGACCGGTATGCGGTAAAGGGCCGCCTGGCGGCGGATAAAGGGACTGTACCGGTCCATATCGGCGCAGACGACATTGATATCATGGTAGGAAAAGCCCCTGTCTCTGACCAGATAGAGGATCCGGTGGCAGAGCTGTCTGACCTCTTCCTGAGGGTCTTCCGCCTGGAAGCTGAAGACATGCTCGGCCCGCCCTTTCCAGGGAGCCGGTGACGAAAGGATCATCTGCTCGGTCACATGGGAGATCTCTTCCGGCTGATATGTTTTTTCCGTTGTTGTAACCGTCTGGACCGCCCCAAGCCGGCTGCAGAGATCATTTAATTTCAGTAAGGTTTTCTGAACGGATAAAAAGGGATTCAAACGAAGGTCACTGATGCGGATGCCTCTTTCAAAGGTCTCTTGATAGGCCTGTGGAGAAATGGTCAGAGCAACCGTGACCGAATCGGCCTTGCAAAGCAGCTGCTCCAATACCTGATACTGCTGAGGGGTAAAACCGTTGAAGCCGTCCAGATAGATCTTAGCCCCTTCCAGTTCCCTGGACTTAGGGATACGCTCTTCTAAAAGATCCAGCAGAGACTCGGACGGAAGAGAGGTCTGACCCAGGTCTTTTCTGACCTGTTCCATGATCAGGCGGATATCATGGATCTTAAGGCGCAGGATCGATTCCTCTTTCAGGGATCTTTCGAATCCCTCCAGTTTTTCATCCGAGATCTTATATTGGATGATCTCGGTCATCATGACCTTTAACAGGCCGATAAAGCCACGCTTGGACACACTGGTCTGATAATAAAGAAGATCCTTTTCGCATTGACGGGCTGCTTTTTCAAGCAGCATACTTTTTCCCACGTCATCCAAAAAAGTAACCGCTCCCAGTCCGGTCTCTTCAAAAACCGAATAGGCCAGGCGTTTGAAACTCAAAACCTGAGCGCCTAGCATGGCATGAGAAGGAATGGCTTCCAGAAGAGCCTGCTCTGCCTTCAACGTTACCTGCTCCGGTGCCATATAAATGACCTTAGCTAAGGGATCGGATTCGGTCAAAGAGGCGATCTCTTTAAAGATCCGGCTGGTCTTGCCCGAAGCCGGCGGTCCTGCCAGGATGCAAAGCTTCATGATATCTCCTTCTTTTGGAAATTATCTATCATAATTATACGTGCTCTGTGCCTTTTTTCAAGGCAGCCGGTTTTTCGGATCCTTAGATAATCTTGCATAAAAATAAAAGCCGTGCTACTATCACGTCTGTAATTTTGCACGTATTTCTCTTGTGGAGGTTTTCATATGATTCTGAAAGACTGGACCATGATCGTTCCCCATCATGACCGTTTCGATGTCGAAGGCCGCTATCCCTGCACCGTACCTTTTTCCATGTATCAGGTGCTTTTGGACGCGGGCCGCATCGAAGATCCCTTCTGGCGTGAAAATGACAAGAAGGAACTGTGCCTGTCCGACCTGGATGTAACGGCTGTCTGCGGTTTCGAAGTATCCGCCGAAGACGCGGCCAAAAGTCACCAGATCCTTCGCTTTTTAGGTATCGATACCTTGTGTGATCTTTATCTGAACGACCAGTATCTGGGCCATACCAACAACATGCACCGTACCTGGGAATTTGACGCTGCCGGTATCCTTACCGAAGGCGTCAACCGCCTGGAGCTTAAATTCTCCTCTACCACCCGCTACATTGCCGCCGAACAGGCCAAACATCGTCTTGTCGGCAGCGACGACGCCGTCAGCGGCTTCGGCCATCTTCGCAAGGCTCACTGCATGTTCGGCTGGGACTGGGGTCCGCAGCTGCCGGATATGGGCCTTTTCCGCCCGGTCGAGCTCTTGTCTTACGATACCGACCGCCTGACCAATCTGATGATCCGCCAGTCCTTCAAGGATGACATCGTCGACGGCTTTGCCAAAACCGTTACCCTCAGCATCTCGGCTGAGACCGCCCATCAGGCTAAAGGCTGCGTATTGTCCGGTGTGATCGCGGCGCCCGACGGGACCGAGACTCCCTTTACCTTTACCGGCACCAAGGCCGAGATCACCTTGAACGATCCCCAGCTGTGGTGGCCTCACGGCTACGGCAGCCAGCCTTTATATACGGTCGCTGTTACTCTGACCAAAGACGACAGGGTACTGGATGAGACTAGCCGTACCATCGGCATCCGTTCGCTGACCGTCAGCACAGCTAAAGACCGCTGGGGCAGCGAGTTCTGCTTTGTAGTCAACGGTGTCAAGATCTTTGCCATGGGCGCCGACTATATCCCCGAGGATTCCCTTCTCCCCCGCCTGTCCCGCCAGCGTACCGAAAAGCTGATCAGTGACTGCGCCAGGGCCAATTTCAACTCCATCCGTGTCTGGGGCGGCGGTTCCTATCCTTCCGATGATTTCTATGATATGTGCGATAAATACGGCCTGGTAGTATGGCAGGACTTCATGTTCGCTTGTGTCGAAGCCTATCTGTCGGAAGAGATGACCGCCAATATCAAAAAGGAATTCGTCGATAACCTGCGCCGCATCCGCCATCACGCTTCTTTGGGCCTTCTGTGCGGCAACAACGAAATGGAAACGGCCATGGTCAACTGGCCGGGCTATAAAGACGATCAGCTGGCAAGAATGGATTATCTGAATCTGTACGAACATATCCTGCCGGATATCTGCCGGAAAGAGGCTCCCGATACCTTTTACTGGCCCTCCTCTCCTTCCTCGGGAGGCGGTTTCGACGATCCCAATGATGAAAACCGCGGCGATGTCCATTACTGGGGAGCATGGCATGGTTCCATTCCTTTCGAAAGCTACCGCCAGTATTATTTCCGCTTCCTGTCGGAATTCGGTTTCGAATCCTTCCCCAGCATGAAGACGATCCGCACCTTTGCTGAAGAGGGCGATCTGAACCCCTTCAGCAACGTCATGGAAGATCATCAGAAATGCCGGTCCGGCAACGGTAAGATCCTGAATTATCTGTCTGCCAATTATCTGTATCCCTACGATTTCCCCTCCCTGGTATACGCGTCACAGCTGCTGCAGCTGGATGCCATCCGTCTGGGCGTTGAGCATTACCGCCGCTTCCGCGGCCGCTGCATGGGATCCATCTACTGGCAGGTCAACGACTGCTGGCCGGTCGCTTCCTGGGCTTCGGTCGACTATTTCGGACGCTGGAAAGCTCTTATGTACGGTTCCAAACGCTTCTTTGCTCCGGTCCTTTTGTCGGCCCATGAGGACGGCACCGACGTCGTTCTGTCTTTGTCCAACGAAACCAGAGAAGCATTCAGTGGCACTGTTCAGTATCAGGTAATGGACACCGATCTGAACATCCTGTCTTCCGGTCTGACAGAAGTATCCATCGGTACTTTGAAGGCTGACGATGTGGTGACCCTGGATCTGACTTCTCAGATCAAAGGTCATGAAAGAGACCGCCTGCTGGCCTTCCAGCTGCTCGACCAAAATGATCAGATGATCACCTCATCGTCTCTGATCTTTATCAAGCCCAAGAACTTTACCTTCAAGGATCCTGAGCTTGTCTGCTCGATCGAAGACGACCCGGCGGGCATATCCGGCCATGACTTTCTGATCACCGTCAGCGCTAAAAAGTATGCAAAATACGTGGAAATCGACTGGGATCATTATGATCTGGAACTGTCCGACAACGATTTCGATCTTACCGGTACCGATCCCCAAGTTATAAAAGGTCATTCCGACCAGGCGGTAAGTAAAGAAGATCTGACTTCGGACCTGATCGTAAGAAATGTATACTCGATCGGAAAATAAATATGCGTTTTAACTATCACTTTGAGCCTTCTTTCGGGTGGATGAACGATCCCAACGGACTGGTCTATTACAAAGGTCTGTACCATGCCTTTTTTCAGCATTTTCCCTATCAGCCGGTCTGGGGACCCATGCACTGGGGCCACTGCGTCAGCAGTGATCTGGTCCACTGGAAAGAGGTAGAGATCGCTCTTCGGCCCGACCAGGTCTACGAAAATGGCGGAGGCTGCTTTTCAGGCTCCGCCATTGTTAAAGACGGGCGTCTATATGTCTTTTACACAGCTGTATCCAATCTTTGGGGACAGACCCAGTGTATGGCTTACAGTGATGACGGTTTCCATTTTACCAAATATAGTGGCAATCCTATTCTTCCCAAGTGCCCGGTCAATAGCGGCAGCCCTGCTTCGAACGGAGATTTCAGGGATCCCAAGGTCACCTATATGGACGGGCATTACTACATGGTCTGCGGGAGCCGGGAATATGCAGGCACTTCCTTTACCCCTATGGTCCTCTTATTCCGCTCGGACGATCTGGTCCACTGGGATTATCAGGGACCTTTGGTCCGGGGAGAGCAGTTAGGCATCGTTCCGGAGTGTCCCGACTTTTTCAAGATCCGGTCGGAAGACGGACGGGACCGCTATGTTCTGCTTTATTCCAGGATGCAGACCTTACAGGCCAGCTGCCGTATCATGGTGGGCGACTTTGACGGAAAGACCTTCACCTGCACAGAAGAACAGACTCCCGAACAGGGGCCTGATTTTTACGCTCCTCAAAGCTTTCAGGCGCCTGACGGGCGCCGCATCGTCATTGCCTGGCATTACCACTGGGGCAAGCCCTTGACGCCAGGAGCCTATACCGCCGGAGCTTTGACGGCTTCCCGCTGCCTGACCGTCGACAGCAACGACATGGTCCATCTTGAACCAGTCAAAGAGCTGGAACCTTACCTGACGTCAAACTCGGACAAAGTCAAAGTCTTGGGAAATCATGTGACTGTAACTGACACTGAAAAGCCTATTTTTGATAAAGAATTCGACCATATCAGCGATATACGGATCCTGGAGGATACCAAGTCGGTAGAGGTCTTTATCAACAAGGGCACCTGTAATGTGTCCGGCTGGCTGTCGGATACTCTCATCGGTCAAGGAGGTCGGGAATGAAAGTATTGACGGTGCAGGATATTGCCTGTTACGGAAAATGTTCGACCACACTGGCTCTGCCGGTCCTGAGCAGTCTGGGGCTGGAGACCTCCCTTCTGCCCACGGCCCTGTTATCGACACATACCGGTTTTAACGATCCCTTTATTCTGGACCTGACCGACTCGATGGAAAAAATCCTTGACCACTTTACTGCTCTCGGGCTTTCTTTCGACTGTATTCAGATCGGTTATCTGACAGGTCCTAAGCAGCTGTCGATCGTTGAAAAAGTTCTCGATACCTGGCCTGAGGCTAAAGTTGTGCTGGACCCGGCTATGGGCGATGACGGCAGGCTCTACCCCGCCGTTGACCGGGACACGGCCGCTGCTTTCCGGCATCTGGCCCAAAGGGCGGATCTGGTCCTTCCCAATCTGACCGAGGCTTTTGCTCTGGCGGACCTGCCCTATCAGACGGATATTTCGTTGGAAGTCCTGATGGAAAAGATCCCCTGCCGGGGGACCCGGGTCATCACCGGTCTGAAGGGAAAATACGGGAGCAATGACCGCCGCATTGCCGCTGCCTGGCAGGATGAAAGTCTCTATCAGACTGAAGAAGGCGTGCGTGTAGGCCTTTATCAGACAGAAGAAATGGCGGGGCATTACCATGGGACAGGCGATCTGTTCGCGGCCGTCATGACGGCCTGCCTTCTTTATCATGTTCCTGCCTCTAAGGCAGTTCCCATAGCTTGTGAATTCACCCTGGACTGCGTCAGACGCACTATGCTGGAAGAGCCAGCCGACCGACAGGGCAACCACTGGAACGGCCTGCACTTTGAAAAAGAACTGCCTTCCCTGATCAACCGTATGCGTCCCTATCTTTGATTTTGCCTATAATATAATAAGCTCACTATAAAAACCGCTGAACCGTCTCTTGGGACGGCCAGCGGCTTTTTGATTTCTTATTACACTAACTTTCTTGTTTACAGACCTTCTCAGGACAGGCCTTCTGTTTTCGGTGCTTCCTCGGGCAAAGGCTCTCCGGCCTCCCGGTATGCCTGTTCGTAAAAGTACTCCTGGGAATTCAAGGGAGCTTTATCGTTGTGTACGCGGACATAGCTTCCGGAATTGAGCAGTTCCCGCGCCTGAACGTTATCATTCATCTGTGTGTTGAAGAAATCACGCAGTTTCTGCTTGATGGCAGGATCCAGGATGGGAGCGGCGACCTCGACGCGGCGGATGGTATTGCGGGACATATAGTCCGCCGAGGCGATATAGATCTTATCTGCCTCCGGATCATCCGCTGTCGGCTTTCCGAAGATATAGATCCGGGAGTGCTCCAGAAAACGTCCGACAATGCTGACGATACGGATATTATCGGTGAGACCCGGCAGGCCCGGCAGCAGACAGCAGATGCCGCGGATGACCATTTCTACCTTAACGCCGGCCATGGACGCCTCGATCAATTTATTGATGATACGTTTGTCCGATAAGGAATTGACCTTGATACCGATATAGCCCTGTTTTCCTTCTTTCTGCAGCTGGATCTGTTCATCCATCATGCGGATGACAGGATCCTGCAGGCACTTGGGAGCAACCAGCAGGTAATCCGTATGCTCCATGACCTCCCCTTTGACCAGGTTCTGGAAAACTTTGACCGCTTCCTCACCGATCCGCTGGTCAGCTGTCATCAGGCACAGATCCGTATACATACGCGCCGTTTTTTCATTATAGTTGCCGGTACCGATCTGGGTAAAGTACTGAGTCTCTCCGTCGAGGCGGCGGGTGATCAGGCAAAGTTTGGAATGTACTTTATAGCCCGGCATACCGTAAATGACATGGCAGCCTGCCGCCTCCAGGCGGCGGGACCAATAGATATTGTTTTCCTCATCGAAACGGGCTTTCAGCTCAACCAGTACCAGGACTTCCTTGCCGTTTTCAGCTGCCTCGATCAGAGACTCGACGACCTTGGACTGTTTCGCAACACGGTACAGGGTCATCTTGATCGAAAGGACATTCTCATCTTCAGCCGCTTCTCTCAGCATCTGCAGGAAAGGATTGATGCTGTTGTAAGGATAGGACAGGAACTTATCCCCCTCTTTGATCTGGTCCAGGATGGGTCTTTTGGATTCAAACATAGGACTCTTCTGCGGGACCCTCTTGGTATAGAAAAGCTCCGGCTTTTGTCTGAGCACGTCTTGGAACTGGAAAACGAAGGACAGATCCAAAGGCTCCTGATAGCGGAAGACCTGACTGCGCTCGATCTTCAGATAGGTGCATAAAACGTCTATGATCTTATCGTCCATCTCGCGGGACATTTCCAGACGGACCGGCAGAAGCCGCTTCCTTTTCTTGATCAGTTCGACCATGAACTCACGATAGTCCAGTTCATCGTCATAAAGGTTGTCCGCATCGATATCTGCGTTGCGGGTGATACGGATCAGGCTCTTGGACACGACCGTATAATTGGGAAGGATCTTGGGCAGAAAATGAAGGATCAGCTCTTCAGACAGCATATAGACGCCGCTGCCCGAGCCCACCTCGATCAGACGTGGGAAATTAGCGGATGCACAGGGAATAATGGCCAGCCTCTCCTTGCCCTTTTCGTTCTCAATGACAGCGACCGCATAGATCTCGCGGTTGTTCAGAAAGGGGAACGGCTGTTTTTTGGTAACAACGTTAGGAGCCAAAAGTGGCATCATTTCGGAATCAAAGTATTTTTCCAGTTTCAGGCTTTCTTCCCGGTCGATCTTATGAAAATCGACCAGTCGGATACCCTCCCGCTGAGCCAGTTCGTTCATCAGGTTCTGATAATCTTTGTCCCGTCTGGGAATCAGTTCGTTGACCCGTTTGGTAATGGCATCGATCTGCTCCTTAGGCGTCATACCGGTCTTGGAATCCATAGACATAGGAGAAATCATCATCTCATCGATCAGAGAACCGACACGGACCATGAAAAACTCATCCATGTTGGTCTGGTAGATCGATGCGAAAGTCATCCTTTCACATAAAGGATTGCGCTCGTTTTCCGCTTCCTCCAGAACACGCTCATTGAACTTCAGCCAGGACAGTTCACGATTGACATATACGGAGCGGTTATGCTCGTCCTGTCCGTTTTCGATGACCGGTTTAGCCGCTGTCTCCATTTGCCTTTTATCTCCTTCCGATTGAAGCCCTGACTTATCTGCAGGACTGTTTTTCGTACTCAGTTTACCTTTGGCAAAAAACTTTCCTATATTTTTTAATAACTTCGGTAAGCCACTAAAAAAAAGATGTCGCATCATCTACTTACCTCGAACAAATCTTTAAACAGGTTTATCGTAACATCCCGAATGATGCCTGTCAAGAATCCTCTGTCCTTTAGCGCTGACTCTTTTCTTTAGCGGTTTTCTTGTCGGTCCCATGCTGCCAGTCGACTGACAGATAGTAAATCAAAAAGTTGATCGAAGCCAGGGTCCAGGTTATCGGTTATGCCCAGTTGACGACATCGATTGAAGGCATGAGCAATAACGACACCCGCACCCATGGCAATACCGCTAAAAAAACCAACCAAAAGAAAGATCAGATTGCCCGATGATGAAACAGACGCTAAGGCATCGGATCCGATCAGATTTCCTACGATCAGGGAATCGGCTGCGTTGTAAAGCTGCTGGAAGAGGTTGCTTAAAAATAAAGGAAAGGCAAATATCACGATTTTACGATAGATAGGCCTTTCCGACAAAAGTAAGGCACTTCCTTTGCTGGTTTTTCTAACCGCCAACTACAAGGTCACCCCCTTTAAATATTCAGTGTTCTGTTAAAGCATAACATATACATAAAAAACGCTTTTGTTACCGTCAGAAGGCTATGAACCTTCTTCCGGTCAAAAGCGTTTGTTTATATCGTACTCAGACTTTACTGCTTATTCGGCCTTGTTCTCTGCTTCCTCAGTCTTAGTATCGGCAGCTGGTTCGCTGACATTGACATTCTGCTGGTCAACGCCCTTCATGGAAACGGAAAGACGAAGCTGATCTTTATCGATATTCAGGATACGGACAGAGATCAGATCACCGACCTTAAGGACCTCATTGACACTCTCAAGACGGCGGTCGGCAATCTGAGAGATAGGCAGGAAACCTTCGAGCTGGTCGGAAACCTGTACAAAGGCACCGCTGGAAATGATGCGGTTGACTGTGCAGCCGTCAATGATATCGCCGGTCTGGAAAGGCAGATTCTCCCAGGGATTCTCCGTTACATCTTTCAGGGACAGACCGATACGGCCTTTCTCCTGATCGACCTGGTTGACACCGACTACAACATGGTCACCCATTTTCAGCACATTTGACGGATGCTTGATGCGGCTCCAGGACATATCGCTGATATGAAGCAGACCGGATACACCGGGCATAATCTCGATGAAAGCTCCGTAAGGCTCGATGCGGACTACCGTACCCTCGACGCGGTCGCCGACTTTCAAAGTAGCCAGTGCTTTTGCCTTGGCTTCCTCACGCTGCTTTTTCAGCAGGTTGCGGCGGCTTGCGGTAAACTCGCGGCGTTCCTGATTGACTTCCATGACCTCTGTATCGATCTCTTTACCAACGAACTGGTCAAGATCTTCTGTATAATGAGTATCAACATGAGAAGCCGGAACGAAGCCCTGCACTCCCTTGTAGCGGACCCTAAGTCCTCCCTTAACGACCGATACGACTTTAACGGTCAGAGGAGCACCGCTCTCTTTGAGTTCGTTCAGCTCTTCGTAAACCTTCACACGGTCAGCATCTTTCTTGGAGAGGATGATCTGACTGTTCTTAGTGTCAACTTTTACAACAGACAGATTCATCTGTGTCCCGACCGGAAACTGGTCCAGCGTCTCACCCTCCGGAAGCTGATCCTGTGTCAGCACACCGTCATACATTCTGCCTACATTAAGTATGGCCTGATCGCCGGTATTTTCCACAACTTCACCAGTCAGCAGCTGTCCGTTGTGAACCGGTCTCATAGCGGTATCCTGCTCCAGCAGTTGATTCATATCCATTGATTCTTCCATAGCAAAACCCTCACAATTCTCTATATAGTTCCAGACTTTTATATGATATCACACATGACACTTGTAGAGCAAGGATTTTCGTGATTTTTACAAAAAATTCATATAAAGGTCTTTTTACAAGTTTTCGGATTCGTCATACAACTATCGATATAAAATAACAAGTCCTGCTATCAGCGAAGAACTTTTGCCAGAAGAGGTCTGAGGATACCGGTAAGGATCATGGCTACAGCGATCTTAGCCCCATCCCAGGCCAGGAAAGGAAGGACACAGATGCCCAGAACGTAGGCCATGGTGACTGCTTTGCCCTGGCTGGTGCAGAAAATGTAGAACCATACGGAACCAAAAGCATAACATGCAAAAAGCCCTACGATCATAGAGATCAGCAGAACCCACCACTTCTTCGACAGTTTTTCAAAGCCCCACATGACCAGAGCCGTGAAGAGAAAGCCGACCAAATAACCGCCTGCCACGCTGGCAAAGGCTCCCGGTCCCCCGCTGAAACCGGCAAACACCGGAACACCGACCAGGCCGAGCAGCAGATAAATGATAACCGAAATGGTTCCCCGGCGGCCGCCCAGCAAGGCGCACACCAGAGCGACGCCCATGGTCTGCAGAGTGAATGAGATTCCCGAAGGAGCCGGTATGGAGATCCAGGAACAGATGGCGATCAAAACGGCACCCAGGGCGCTGAATACAAGATCACGGACATGAGTGTGAGAAGAGGATGTTTTGCTCATAAGATGTACCTTCTTTAAAGAAAATTTCCAGTGTCCCCGGCAGTTTTCAACCGAGGACCAAAGGCAATCTTACATAAACAAAGGGCAATTGTCAACCTATTTTCAATAAATGGTTGACAATTGCCCTCGATTATTGTTTTTTACGGACTATCTTATAGCGGCCGCTAATTATTTGATCAGATCTTTAGCAGTTTCCAGGGCCTTGGACAAAGCATCCTGCACTTTAGACGCGTCTTTTCCTCCGGCCTGTGCCATGTTGGGACGGCCGCCTCCGTTTCCGCCGGCGCATTTTGCAGCCTCACGGACAATGTTTCCGGCATGAGCGCCGCGTTTTACGGCACCGTCGGTAGCCATGACAACAAAGACAAGTTTATCTTTTCCGCAGGCAAGAATGACTACGCTGTCACCAAGCTTTTCTTTCAGGTTGTCGCCCAGAACCTTCAGAGAGGCAACGTCAAGATCGGGCTCATAGGAAGCCAGGACTTTGACGCCCTTTACATCCACTGCCTTGGACAGAACGTCCGAAGCAGCGCTGCTGGCCATCTGATCCTTCAGAGAATCGATCTCTTTCTGCAGCTGACGGATCTTCTCCTGCTGACTTAAAGCTGCCTTGGCAACTTCCTCTTTTTTAGCCTTCAGAATAGAAGCCGTCTGATCGAGTTCGTCTTCCATCTTCTGGTAATATGCCAGTGCTCCGGTCCCGGTAACAGCCGTGATACGGCGTACACCGGCTGCTGAACCTTGTTCGGACAGGATCTTGAAGCTGCCGATCTGAGCCGTGTTGGTAAGATGAGTACCGCCGCACAGTTCGATACTGTAGTCTCCCATGGATACGACACGGACTTTACTGCCGTATTTCTCACCGAACAAGGCCATAGCACCGGTCTTTCTGGCATCGTCCAGAGACATGACGCGGGTGGTAACAGGAAGAGCAGCCATAACTTCCTCATTGACTTCCGACTCGACCTGTTTCAGCTCTTCTTTGGTCATAGGTTCAAAATGCGTGAAATCGAAACGAAGATGCTCGGGATCGACCAGGGAACCGGCCTGCTCGACATGAGTACCCAGTACATTGCGAAGGGCTTTCTGCAAAAGATGAGTCGCTGTATGGTTGCGGGCCGTTGCGAGACGGGAAGAGGCGTCTACGATCATGGTCGCTTTCTGCCCCTTTTGAATAACGCCCTCTACGACCTCTCCTACGTGGCCGATCTTATCGCCGATCGCATGGATGGTCTTATCGACGCGGACCATACCTGTCGCGGTGGTAATCGTTCCCTTGTCTCCGACCTGTCCGCCCATTTCGGCATAGAAAGGAGTCGTATCGGTAAACACGGTAACTTTTTCTCCCTTGGAAGCGGTATCGACCAAATCATCCTGACCGGTGATGACCAGGATGTCCGCTCCTTCCATAGAAGTCTTGTCATAGCCGTCGAAAACGGTTTTTAACGATGGATCCAGTTTATTATAGACCGTAACGGCAGCACCCATGTAATTGGTAACGGTGCGGGCGGAACGGGCGCGCATCCTCTGAGATTCCATCTCAGCGGTAAAGCCTTCCTGATCCAGCGTCATGCCGGATTCCTCCAGGATATCCGCGGTCATGTCGACCGGGAAGCCATAGGTATCGTACAGGCGGAAGGCATCCTTGCCGGACAGGACGGTCTGGTTCTTATCTTTGAGGTCGGCCACATAGCCGTTCAGGATATCCAGGCCCGATTCCAGCGTCTTGTAGAAGCTTTCCTCTTCATTGGTGAGGATCTTGTTTACATAGTCTTTCTTCTCGGCAAGTTCCGGATAAGCGTCACAGGAAGAAGTGATGACCACATCGGCAACATCGACCAGGAAGGGATGGTCGATACCAAGAAGACGGCCGTGACGGGCCGCGCGTCTGAGAAGACGGCGCAGGACGTAGCCTCTTCCCTCGTTGGAGGGCAGGATACCGTCCGAGATCATGAAGGTAATGGCCCGCACATGGTCTGTAATGACACGAATGGACACATCATTCTGATGGTTGCCCTGTTCGTATCCGACACCGGCGATCTGGCAGACCCTGTCGCGGATCGCTCTTAGAGTATCGATGTCAAACATGGAATCAACGTCCTGGCAGGCTACCGCCAGACGCTCCAGGCCCATGCCCGTATCGATGTTCTTCTGCTTCAGTTCGGAATAATTTCCTTTACCGTCTCCGTAAAACTGGGTAAATACATCGTTCCAGACTTCCATATAACGGTCGCAGTCGCAGCCGGGCCCGCAGGTAGGTTTACCGCATCCGTATTTTTCTCCGCGGTCGTAATAGATTTCCGAGCAAGGGCCGCAGGGACCTTCTCCGTGCTCCCAGAAGTTATCTTCTTTGCCGAAACGATAGATCCTGTTTTCCGGAACGCCGATCTCTTCATGCCAGATCTTGAAGGCTTCGTCATCATCCAGGTATACGGAAGGATACAGACGCTCCTTGTCCATACCGACCACTTCGGTCAGAAATTCCCAGCTCCAGTGAAGGGCTTCCCGTTTGAAATAGTCACCGAAGGAAAAGTTTCCCAACATCTCGAAGAAGCAGCCGTGGCGGGCCGTTTTACCGACGTTTTCGATATCATCGGTACGTATGCATTTCTGGCAGGTGGTAACGCGGCGTCTGGGCGGTATCTCCTGACCGGTAAAATAAGGCTTCAGGGGGGCCATGCCGGCATTAATCAGCAGCAGGCTGTTGTCGTGCTGAGGTACCAGCGAAAAGCTCTTCATGCGAAGATGCCCTTTCGATTCAAAGAAGGAAAGATACATCTCTCTTAATTCATTTACACCATACTTCTTCATGATGTCCTCCATACTCTTTCAGAAATCGACGAACATATTGTATATCTGTTTGCAGCTGCTCTTCAAGTGCAGGTGCACCTTCAAAACGCCGTTCCGGACGGACAAAAGAAAGCAGTTCGACCCGGACCTGTTTTCCGTAAAGGTCGCCCTTAAAATCAAACAAAAAGGTTTCCAGCCTGGTTGCTTCTCCACCGAAGGTAGGATTGTTGCCTACATTTGAGATACTATCATACCAGATTCCATCCGCTTTTACCAAGGTCGCGTACACTCCCTTTCTGGGGATCAGGCAGGCAGGATCAAGGGGCACATTGATGGTCGGCGTGTGGAGCCTTCGTCCAAGATGCTTGCCCTGCTGTACCGTACCTTCGATAAAATAGGGCCGGCCCAGGAGCCGGTCTGCCTCCGCGACCTGTCCGTTTTCAAGCAGTTCCCGGATCCTGGTCGAAGAAACCGGACTTTGATCCATGACCACACGAGGCACGATGACGGATCCGATCCCGGCCTTTTGACACATTGCGCTGAGGTCCTCCGCGCTCCCGGCGCCTTTATCTCCGAAATGGAAATTATCACCTACGACGACTCCCCGGCAGCCAAGCTGCCGGATCAGGATCTTTTCGAAAAAATCCTTAGGCGCCATGTGCATCAGCTGACCGGTAAAAGGCATCACGATCATCTGATCGACCCGGCCGCTTTCTTCCATCAGCTCCCGCTTCCCGTCCAGACTGTAGATCTGCTTAAGGTCTGTATCCCCCAACAGTTTCCGGGGATGAGGGTCAAAGGTAAGAACAGTCCTAAGCGGACGGACCTCCTCCTTTTCAAAGACGGTATCCGCCATATCAGAAAGACTGCTTAAAAGCGCCCGGTGGCCCATGTGGACCCCGTCAAAGTCTCCGATCGCGGCAACGATCGGTTTTTCGGGGGCAGGATCCTTCCCCATGATCGTTCTCATCGGTCCTCCTTACACGAACATTTTATAAGCGCGAAGCCGTTTCATCGTCCCGTTTTCCAGAACCTGACTGATCTTGTACAAACCTGCCAGATGCCCGTCGGACGTCTGCATACGCCATAAGTCTCCAACCTCACCCGGCACTTTTTCCGCCGGATAGGTCAGATAATTCCCGTTCAACAAAAAAATCTCTTCTTCCGGTACCACTTTCCAAACCGGAAGATCTTCGAACAAGGTGTTCAGATCTGTGATGACCTGGTCCTTTTTCCCCGCTTTGACCAAGGCTTCCAACTCTTTCAGGGTCATAGCCTCTTCCAGGCGGTACGGACCTGTCCGGGTCCTCACCAGGCTGGTCATATGGGCTAAATAGCCGGTCTTCCGCCCAATATCTTCACATAATGTTCGAATATAGGTACCTTTCGAACAAACAACACGGATGGTCATCCCGCCTTCATCCATGTCCCGGATGTCCAGGTCATAGATCGTGACCGTACGCGGCTGACGGTCTACCGTCATGCCCTGCCGGGCCAGCTTATAAAGTTTGCGTCCGTTGACCTTGACGGCAGAATACATGGGAGGTATCTGCGAGTAACTGCCGATAAACGATAAAGCCGCTTCTCTGGCCTTGTCAGGGTCAAATCGGTAGAAACAGGACCTGGTCACCACACCGGAGGCATCCTGAGTATCTGTTTCCGACCCGAAGACCAGCTTGGCTACATATTCTTTGTCTTTTCCCGCTATGATCTCGGCTATCCTAGTCGCCTTGCCGATACAAACGGGCAGGACTCCCGTCGCATCCGGATCCAGGGTACCGGTATGACCGACTTTAGAGACTTCCAATATCCCCTTGACGACCCGTAAAGCATCCTGAGAAGTGAAGCCCTTTTCTTTATTAATGATCACGACTCCGTCCATTTAAAGGCCCTTCTCCTGTCTTTGTCTTCGCAGGGCTTTCAAAATGGACTCTTGTACGTTCAAAAGCGCCTCGTTGGTAAAGGTACAGCCGGCCGCCCTAACGTGCCCTCCTCCTCCGAACAGGGAGGCGATCCTGGCTACATCGATATCATCCGTCTTGGACCGCATATTGACTCGGATGGTATGATCCTCGATCTGGCGGATGTACACCACACACTGGGCCTCTTCCACTTCAGAAAGCTGTCCGGCTACCCCGTCCGCTTCCTTAGGACTGACTCCGATCCTGGTAAAATCGTCCTGGGACATAATGGAGAACAGATACCGATCATCCACTAACTTTGCCTTCATCACGGATGCGGCCAGAGCGGCTGCCTCGGACAATTTTTTCGTATAGAAAAGGTAGTTCATGTAATAACTGGAGTCAACGCCGATCTGTCTGAGATCCGACGCCATCCGGAAAGAGTCTGCCGACACATTGTTGTGGCGGAAACCGCCGGTATCGTAGGCAAGTCCCATAAAAAGGGCGTTAGCTATAGGCAGGGTCACTTCTATATCCAGGATGCGGAACAGCCAGTAAAGGATCTCGCAGGTAGAACTAGTCTGCGGCTCCGCATAGGAAAAATCGGCAGCCTGGCCGCTTGTCACATGATGATCGATCGACAGGGACGACGTGGCTGCCATCAAGGCGTCCCCCGCCCTGCCGCACCTTTCCGGTTCCGAACAATCGACCATAATAAAAGCAAAATCGCTGCCGGTCGTAAACTCGCGTCCGGCATCTTTCATTTTGACCTCTGCTCCCAGAAGGGGGACCGCTCCCACGACTTGATTATAGCGGGGAGCGTCCGGATCCTGCACAAGGATCGCCTCTTTGCCCATATTCCGGATGGCCAGGGCCAGGGCGGTCGAAGAACCGACCGCGTCCCCGTCGGGCCGGATGTGCCCGCTGATCAGAAAACGATCGCTGCGGTCCAGGAAACGCTTCAAAAGCTTTGCAAATTCTTCCCTTGTCATATCAGTGAACTTCCTGATCCGAGAGACCCTGATCCTCGCTGTCCTGATCCAGGCGGCGGCCTGCTTTCAAGGCTTTTTCTTCATCTTCCGAATGGATCTGTTTGATCCTTTCCTCCAGATATACGCTGTACTCGATGGAGTCATCTTCGATAAAGGTGAGTTCCGGGGTCACCCTGAGGTTGAGGCGTTCAGCCAGCTGCTTGCGGATAAATCCGGCCGCTGACTGAAGCCCTTCTTTGGTTTCTTCTTTTTTATCGGCATCTCCCAGCACACTGTAATAGACCTTGCAGTACTTAAGATCCCGGCTGGTATCTGCCTTTACGACCGACGTCATCATATCGATCCGGGGGTCCTTCATGTCCCTAAGGATCAGGGCCATCTCTTCTTTGATAGCTTCGTTGATGCGTCCGGTGCGGTTTTTATTTCGTCTCTGCACCGATCAATCCCTCTTGATTTCTTCCATAGAATAACTTTCGATGACGTCGCCTTCTTTTACGTCATTGAATTTTTCAAGCATAATACCGCATTCGTAACCAGTCGCGACCTCTTTGACGTCGTCTTTGAAACGGCGCAGCGAAGCCATAGGCCCTTCGAATACAACGATATTGTCACGCAGCAGACGTACCTGGCTGCCCCGAACGATCTTTCCGTCGGTAACATAGCTTCCTGCGATCGTTCCGAGACCCGAAGCATGGAAGATCTGGCGGACCTGAGCGTGGCCGTTGATCTTCTCCTCAAAGGTAGGAGCCAGCATACCTTTCATGGCCGCGGTGATATCGTTGATAGCGTCATAAATGATGCGGTACAGACGGATATCGACCTTCTGCTCTTCGGCGACCGATTTGGCTGCCGCGTCGGGCCGGACGTTAAAGCCGATGATAATGGCATTGGCCGCAGAAGCCAGCATAATATCGGACTCATTGATCCCGCCGACGGCCCCATGAATGACGTTGACTTTGACTTCGTCATTGGACAGCTTCTCCAAACTCTGTTTGACGGCTTCGACCGAACCCTGAACATCGGCTTTGACCAGAATATTCAGCTCTTTGACATTGCCGGACTGGATATCGGAGAACAGATCGTTCAGGTTGACCTTCTTGTTGCCCTCGATCATCTTGGCGCGCTCACGGGCGCTTACCTTTTCAGCCAGCAGTCTGGCTTCATGATCCGACTCGGTTTCGTAGAACATGTCGCCGGCTGTCGGAACTTCGGAAAGGCCTGTGATCTCAACAGGAGTGGAAGGCCCCGCCTTCTTGATACGTTTGCCTTTGTCGTCGGTCATGGTCTTTACACGTCCGAAGGTCTTGCCGGCAACGATGGGATCGCCCACCTGCAGAGTACCTCTTTGTACCAGGATGGTAGCGACCGCACCGCGTCCTTTATCCAGCTGGGATTCGATGACCGCACCGGAAGCAGGAGCGTCGGGGTTGGCTTTCAGTTCCAGCATATCCGCTACCAGAAGGACATTTTCCAAAAGATCATCGATGCCCTCATGCTTGACAGCGGAACAGGGCACACAGATAGTATTTCCTCCCCAATCCTCGGGGACCAGATCATACTTGGTCAGCTCTTCCTTGACCCTTTCAGGGTTAGCGCCGGGCTTATCCATCTTGTTGATGGCCACCACGATCTGGACCTTAGCCGCTTTGGCATGGTTGATGGCCTCAATGGTCTGAGGCATAACACCGTCATCCGCCGCAACGACCAGGATGGCAATGTCGGTAACCATAGCACCGCGCATACGCATAGCCGTAAATGCTTCGTGTCCGGGGGTATCCAGGAAAGTGATGCGGCGTCCGCCCACATTGACCACCGATGCACCGATGTGCTGGGTGATACCGCCTGCTTCGCGGCTGGTCACATTGGTATGACGGATAGCATCCAGAATAGAAGTTTTACCATGATCGACATGACCCATAACGACAACGACCGGAGAACGGGGAACAAGATCTTCGGGAGCATCCTGATACTCCGCATATTTCTTGAAGATGTCCTCCTCGACCTGATGCTCGACCAGGATATCCATCTCGGAAGCAAGTTCTTCCGCCTGATCATACTCGATGACCTGGTTCAGACCTGCCATGATACCCTTGCCCATCAAGGCCTTGATGATAACCGGGAGCGGCTTATGAAGCATATCGGCCAGCTCTTTAACGGTCATGGACTCAGGAAGAGCTACGATCTTGATATCATCCTCTTCCTGGGGCACAGCATTTTCAGCCACATGTTTGACTGGTCTCTTTTTATGACGGGACAGGCGGTCGTCATCCAGGTAGTTGGCCTCCTGGATCAGCTGATTCTTCTTATTCTTATACTGCTCGGACTCACTGTTTCTCTGACGTTCCTGATAACGCTTATCTGACTTTTTGACCGGTTTCTCCGGACCGCGGCGGTCCGGCTGAGAAATACCCATGTCATAGGAGTCGCCTCCGCGTCCTCCTGCCGGTCTTTTTGCTGCCGGACGGGAAGAAGGTCTGCGCACACCTGCCGCATCCTTATCCTTGCTTTGAAAACGGCCGTCCGGACTCTGGGGCTTTCTTGCTCCGTCACGACTCATCCCCGGACGGGCCTGTCCCTGAGCGGGACGGCGGCCCTGACTTTTCACGCCTGTGCCTTGTCTTGCGGACGAACGGTCGGTTCCCTGACCGTCCTTAGGCTCCTGCCGGCGTACCGAGGGACGGACCGCAGGACGTACCTGAGGCCGCACCTGAGGGGTATTTCTGGATGAAGCCGGCCGGATCGCATTGACGATCTTCACGTCATTGGGAACGATCTTAGGACCGGCCACTTCTTGGGATGCCTTATCTGCTGCTGTTTCGGTTCCGGTTTTGGCCGCCGCTTTTGCAGCCGGTTTGGCAGGCTGCGCGTTCTTAGCTTTTGCAGGCTGCGGTTTTGCTGCGGAAACAGTCTTTTCCGTCTTTACCGTCTTATCAGGCGCTTCTTTTCTGGGGCGGACCCTAGGATGCGGAACTTCGCGCTGCTCTTTTACGCCGAGAGGTTTCAGGTCACCGGTCTTTTCCTGAGCAGCCTGCTTGTCCTCTTTGTCCGTGGCAGCAGAATTTTCTTTATTTTGCGCTGACGGATCTACAGAGGCAGGCTGATCGATCGCTTCCGTTTTGGAAGGTGCAGCAGGTGCCGTCCCGGCGGCCTCCTGCTCTTTGATCCGGCTCTCGGAAGCGGCTTTCCCCGCTTCCTCCCCATTAGCCCCTTCTTTAGGCCTTCTGGTTATTCTGGGCTTCTTGCCGGTGATCTTTTCAATAACACCGGCTGCTTCTTCCTTAGTCAGCGTAGAGGATTCGTTCGGTACGAAAATATTAAGTTCCTCGCACACCCGGATCACTTCTTTTGCTGATTTGTTCAGTTTTTCCGCCAATGTCTGAACTGTTAACTTTGCCACTATTTATTCTCCCATTACCTTATGTATCATTTGCCGTAAACTGTCCGCAAGACCTTTGTCGGTCACGGCTGCTACCGATCGCTCGCCAAAGCCCATGGCCTTTCCCATCTCGCTTTTATCGAAGGGAAGATCCACCGCCTCGATCTTGTAGAAGGAGGCTTTATCTTTGAACTTTTTCCGGGTATTGTCCGATGCATCCTTAGCGATCAGGACCAGCTCGGCCTTCCTCTGACGGATCGCTTCCTCGCACATAGCGTCTCCGCTTTTCAGATTGCCCGAGATCCTGCACAGCCCCAGCATATTCAATAGTTTCTGACGATCCATGTCCACCGCTTATTCTTCCTTTTCCGTTCTTTCTTTAAGCTGCAGCCTGAGTTCGTCAAAGACCTTTTCATCGATGGCAGCACCCAGGGATCTTTCCAGTGCTTTCGACCGGACTGCTTTCTCCAGGCAGTTGGGATCGGGGCACAGATAAGCTCCTCTTCCGGACTTTTTCCCGGTAAGGTCCACCGAAACGGTCCCATCGGGGCTTTTTACGATGCGGATCAGGTCTTTTTTATCCTTCGCCTGCCTGCAGCCAAGACAAGTACGCTGCGGCGTTTTTCTGGTTTTGATCATGATTTCATCTCGTCGTCGGCTTCTTCGTCCTCATCGGAAAAATCGAAGTCAAAGTCAAAATCGTAATCATCCTCGCTTTGAGCCTGTTTAGCCTGGGTCTCGGATTTGATATCGATCTTGTAACCGGTCAGTTTTGCCGCCAGACGGGCGTTCTGTCCTTCTTTTCCGATGGCCAGAGACAGCTGGGAATCCGGAACGACGACGGATGCCGTCCTTCCTTCTTCATCCACATCGACCCGGTCGACTTCGGACGGGTTCAGGGCCATGGCAATAAACTTGGAAGGCTCCTGGGACCAGATCACGATATCGATCTTCTCGCCGCCCAGCTCTTTGACGATGGCATTGACACGGTTGCCTCCGGGCCCTACGCAGGCTCCCAGAGGATCGACCATGGGATCGCGGCTGTAGACCGCCATCTTGCTGCGGCTGCCTGCCTCACGGGCAATACTCTTGATCATGACGATGCCGTCGTGGATCTCGGGCACTTCCTGTTCAAACAAGCGCTTGATCAGCTCCGGATGGGTCCGCGATACGATCATCATAGGGCCTCTTTGCTGATCCTTGACTTCTTCGACGTACACCTTGATGCGGCGGTTGAGGGGATATTCCTCGCCCACGATCTGCTCTTTGGCAGGAAGGAGGGCTTCGACCTTATCATCCAGGTTCAGGTAAACGTTTCCGCGCTCCTTACGCTGGATCAGGCCGGTGACCATTTCGAATTCTTTGCTCTTGTAATCGTTATAGATCAGGCTGCGCTCTTCTTCGTGAAGGCGCTGTACGATGATCTGTTTGGCATTCTGAGCGGCGATCCGTCCGAACTTTTTGGGGTCCAGAGGTACCTGGCAGACATCACCGATCTGATAAGCCGAATCGATCTTCAAAGCATCGCTGATCGAGATCTGCGTGTTTTTATTGGTAAGGTCTGCTTCGCTGACAACATCCTTTTTCGCGGTAACGGTGTAGTCGCCGGTCTTACGGTTGATGTTCACGTCGATGTTGTCGGACGTGCCGAAGTTTCTCTTGCACGCAGCCAGGATCGAAGTCTCCAGAGCTTCGAACACCAGCTCTTTGTCGATACCGGTCTGATTGGTGACCTGTGTTAAGGCTTGTATCAGTTCATTCATTATTTTTCATATACCTCCTGAATCAGAAAATTACTGCCAGATTAACGGCGGATAAATCTTTTTTGGTAAGAGTAAGGGGACGGCCGTCCTCAAGCTCCAGAGAAAGGGTCTGAGTCTGGGGATCATAGCCTTTCAGCAGAGCCTGGAAAGATTTTCCGGCATCGCCCTGAGGCTGGAAAGTCTTCACGTCCACGATCTTGCCCAGACTGCGGAGAAAATCCTTATCCTTTTTCAGCGGCCGGTCAAGCCCGGGGGAGCTGACTTCCAGAACATAAGGATTATCGATGGGATCTCCTTTATCGATGATCTCTTCCAAGGCATGCGACATCAAGACACAGTCGTTAATGGAGAAACCGCCTTCTTTGTCGCAAAAGACCTTCAGATACCAGTCGGGTCCCTCTTTGACATAATCCACGTCCCACAAGTCGTAACCGTTCTGGCTGCACAGATCCGAAGCGATCTTTTCCACGTACGCGATCAGTTCCTGCTTTTTCAATCTTCCCTCCTGAAATTTGTCCCAATACATCAGAAGAGTGAGCCGTCAAGCTCACTCTCCTTTATCATAATTATTAAATTACGAATGATTATAGCACCATTTACAGGCTCTTTCAAGCTTTTTTCATACCTTTTGTGCCTTCTTTGCCCTTAAAACAGGCTCATCTGGTCGGTTTCGGGCGTATCCTTGAAGACACCCAGCCTCTTCATGGTATCGGTGATGGTACGACTCACTTTGGTCCTGTCCAGAAAGTCGGTAATGGTAGCAAAGGGGCCGTCCCTGCGTGCTTCGACGATAGACTCGGCCGCTGTCTGCCCCATACCCTGGATGGTATCAAAAGGAGGCAGCAACTTGCCGTCGACCAGCCGGAATTTATGGCTGTCCGACTGATACAGATCCAGAGGCAGGAACTGGCATTTGCGGCAGTAGAACTCCACTACCAGTTCCAGGAGGGTGTGAGTCTCTTTATCCTTGGCTGTCTGTTCGTCTACCGGTTTATCTTCGATGGCCTGCTTGGCAGCCCTGGCCTTGTCTTCCCCCATGGCCATGGTTTCGTAATCAAAGCTGTCCGCCCGGATAGTAAAGTAAGCCGCATAATAGGCCTCTTTGTAATGCACTTTATAGTAAGCGATCCGAAGGGACATGGTCACGTAAGCCGCTGCGTGGCCTTTGGGGAAAAGGTATTGGATCTTCTTACAGGATTCAATATACCAGTCCGGCACTCCGTGTTCCTTCATCTCGGCTATATGCTCCGGTTTCAGACCGCCTGTCTTTTTACCTTTACGGACGATCTCCATGATCTTGAAGGCATGCGATTTATCCAGCCCGTCATGGATCAGATCGACCATGATATCGTCACGGGTACAGATACATTCCGAAATGGGGGCTATGCCCTGGGCAACGATCTCCTGGGCGTTTTTATTCCATACATTGGTGCCGTGAGACAGGCCGGAGATGCGGACCAGATCCGAAAAGCTCTTTGGTTTGGTCTCCACCAGCATCTGCCTTACGAAATGGGTGCCGAACTCGGAAATACCATAGGTTCCGACCGGGCTCCCGATCTGTTCGGGTGTGACTCCCAGCGCCTCTGTTCCCAGGAAAAGAGACATAACATCTTTATCGTTGACAGGAACATCCGTCGCCACCGTGTGGGTCAGATCCTCCAGCATACGGATCATGGTGGGATCATCATGGCCCAGTATATCCAGCTTGAGCAGACGACCGTGCAGCTGGTTATAGTCGTAATGGGTCGTGACGATATCGGTCGTCATATCATTGGCCGGATGCTGGACAGGAGTAAAGTCATACACACTGTAGCCTTTGGGCACAATGATCTGTCCGCCCGGATGCTGACCGGTGGTCCGTTTGACATCCAGGCATCCTGATATCAGGTAATTGATCTGGGCATTGCTGCGGGTCAGATGACGGTCTTCCAAATAATGGCGCACCATACCGTATGCTGTCTTTTCCGCCAGACCTCCCATAGTGCCGGCCCTGAATACATGATCCTTTCCGAACATCTCCTCGACATAAGCATGGGCCCGGGGCTGATATTCGCCCGAAAAGTTCAGGTCGATATCCGGCTCCTTGTCCCCTTTGAAACCAAGGAAAACTTCGAAAGGGATCTCCTGGCCGTCTTTGGTAAGGGGAGTTCCGCAGACCGGACACTTGCGATCCGGCAGATCGAACCCGCTCATACCGGGATTTTTTCTTGCTTCAGGAGGATCAAAGTCCGAATAGTGGCATTTCTTGCAGTAATAGTGGGCTTTTAAAGGATTGATCTCGGTAATGCCAGCCATGGTCGCCACAAAGGAAGAACCGACCGAACCGCGGCTGCCTACATAATATCCGTCCGCTACCGAATGAAGGACCAGGCGGCGGGCCAGGATATACAAGGTACCGAAACCATTGGAAATGATACAGTTAAGCTCCCTGTCCAGCCTCTCCTGAACGATCTCGGGCAGAGGATCTCCGTACATGGATTTAGCCTTCTCGTAGCAGACCGTTCTCAGTTCGTCTTCCGCTCCTTCGATGACAGGCGAGAACTGGCCCTTGGGAACGGGGAGATAATGCTCGATCTGGTCGGCGATAAGGTTGGGGCCGGTGATGACCACCTTACGGCAGTCTTCCGGTCCCAGATAGGCAAATTCGCCCATCATCTCATTGGTCGTCCGGAAGTACAAGGCCGGCATCTTGTCCACATCCTTGTAATCCATAGAAGCCAGCAGGATCTTGCGGAAGATGGCGTCCTGGGGGTCCTTGAAATGGACATCACAGGTAGCCACGACCGGTTTATGGTACTTTTTCCCCAGTTCCACGATACGGCGGTTGATATTTTGAAGATCTTCGACCGTATTAACCTGATCGTGCTCTTTATCGTCGATCAGATACTCGTTGTTGGTGACCGGCTGGATCTCCAGATAGTCATAAAAACTGAGGATACGTTCGATTTCTTCGGGACGGTCGTTTTCCAGCACGGCTTCGTACAGCTCGCCTGCTGAGCAGGCCGATCCGACCAAAAGGCCCTCTCTGAGGCGGTCGACCTCGGATTTGGGCGTACGGGGCTGACGGTGGAAATACTTGATATGGGCAAGAGAAATCAACTCGTAAAGATTGCGCAGGCCTTTCAGGTTCTTGACCAGGATGATGGCATGGTGGGAACGCAGCTTTTTGACATCCGTGTGGTCATGAATGTACCGGTTGACTTCGGACAATTGGGTAAGACCGTCTTTTTTCAACAGGTCCAGGCATTTGACAAAAATCTCAGCCGTAGCCCCCGCATCGTCGACCGCCCTGTGATGGTTCTCCAGAGATACACCCAGATGCTTGGAAATGCTGTCCAACGTATAACGGTTAAGGTCGAAGAGGCCTCGGGATATTTCCAGGGTATCCACGATGGTATTATCCATGGGCTGATACCCTAATTTTTCGTTCTTATTGGCTATAAATCCGGTATCAAAAGAGGCATTGTGGGCCACCAGGGCCGCGTCCCCCACCCACTTTTTGAATTCCGGCAGGATCTTGTCGATCGTACCCTGGCCTTTGACATCCTGGTCCGTGATGGAAGTAAGCTTGGTGATATTGTCGGGGATATGGCGCTCAGGGTCGATGAACTGACTGTAACGGTCCGTTATCTTACCGCCTTCGACCTTGACCGCACCTATCTCCAGGATCTGGTCTTTTTCTTTGTCAAAGCCGGTCGTTTCGATATCAAAAACTACGTAAGGACTGTCGAAATTCTGTCCGTGCTCTTTATAAACTGCTTTTTTGGTGTCGTCGACCAGATAGGCCTCGACCCCGTAGATGACCTTGATGTCCTGGCCGTTTTTACGCAGTTCTTCGACTGCGTCCATAGCGCTGGGAAAGCCCTGTACCACTCCGTGGTCCGTAATGGCGACGGCTTTGTGACCCCAGCGGGCAGCCTGCCGGACCAGTTCTCCCGGGTCGGTGACCGCGTCCATTTCGCTGATCTTGGTATGAGCGTGCAGCTCGACTCTTTTTTCTCCTTCCCAGGTGTCCTTGCGCTCCGGTTTAAGAGGCAGTTTGGAAGGAGCTATGGCATCGGCCATGATCTGGAACTCATGGGAGAATTTTTCGTCAAAAGAGCAGACTCCCTTTACTTTGATCTGCTTTCCTTTCTTGATCAGACCCACTTTCTTATCCAGATCTTCGTTATCAAAAAAGACTTTTACCGAAATAGAATCCGTATAATCCGTGATATCGATGGTGACCAGACTGCGCTCGTTGCGCAGTTCCTTAGTCTCATTGGTAATAATATCGCCCTGGACGATGACTTTACCTTCATAATGCTGGTCCAGGATCCGGCGGATGGGCATGGCTTCCCCTTCGAAAGGATAGCCGTAAACCATGGAATCGATTGCTGCCTTTTTTTCTTCGTCGATCTTCATAGGCTCGGCGCACAACACGATGGAATTCGCGGTAAGAGCCAGCTCCTGGGCATAGGTGTCCATCATGAGGTTGCCTTTTACCATGACCGTATCGCCCTTTGACAGATTGTTTTCAATCTTGTCGTGGTAAGACTTCATGACAACAAAGGCCTTGACCTGGACCGTGGTTACGTAATCAGTAATACGAAGGGTCAAAAGTCCTTTGCCGTTGCGGATCTCGCGGATGCCCATCTGCGAGACGATGCCTTGAGTCGCGACTCCCCTGCGTTCGACATCACACTTGGACAGGGGGATCAGATCTTTCGTATTGATGGGGCGGCCGCACAGGACGCGGTTGGTCCTGCGGGCAGGCGCCTGCGGCTCCGCTTTCTGAGGCGCTGCTGGCTCGGGCTTAGGCGCCGTTTCTTTTGTTTCTTCAGGTTCAGGCGCCGCTTTTTCCGGCATTTCAGGCTCCGGCCCTGCAGGCCTGGATGCTTTATCTTCCTGAGGCAGATCCTCCCATGGCGCCGGAAAATCTGCAATTGCAGGTTCTGCAATGGCAGGTTCTCCAATTGAGGGTAGCGTGTCCATATCATCGGAAGCATTCGACAAAAGCTGTGCTTTCATCATTTCTTCCATAGGATCGGACAGGGCCTCGTCTTTACCTTTCTTGGTCCCGCCTTCCAGTATCGTAACGGCAGCCCTGCCTCCTAACGATTCGACTGCGTCTTCCACGATCTTTTCCGCATCGATATGACGGAAGTTAAGAAAACGCATGGTGGAAGGACTGCAGGTAACGGTCAGATGATCTTTGTCGGTAAAATCAAAGGAACACTGTTTAAGCAAAGCACCGGCAGCCGGATCCCTGCTTTGAATCTGGGACAGGATCTTCTGCCGGCAGCTTTCATTAGACAGATGCTGATACCGGTCTTGCTTTTTTTCTTTCTGTGACGCCTTAAAACGGATAGAAGGACCGTTCAGGAACAGATCGAGGCAGGCGGTCAGGACCGCTTCGTCACTTCTGCTGAGCTTTGTTCCTTCCTGCATGGTCAGCACCAGCTGATTGGTTTCTTTATGATAAACGATATTTTCCACATAAAGAGACTTTGCCAGTGCTTCTGCCCGTTCAACGTCCCCGAAAGCGTCGAACGCATCTTTCAGCGTCATCGCTTTATTCATATCGCTCTGCCTCTTCTACCAGCGCGCTCAGCAACTGGTCCTCGGGAACTTTTTTGATGATCTGTCCCTTGCGGAACAAGAGTCCTACCCCTTTGCCGCCGGCGATGCCGAAATCGCACTCCCTTGCTTCTCCGGGACCGTTAACGATGCAGCCCATGACAGCGACCTTCAGAGGTTTTTTGATATGAGCAAGGGCTTTTTCCACCTGCTCGGCCAGAGGGATCAGATCGATCTGTGTCCGCCCGCAGGTAGGACAGGATATGATTTCAACGCCTTGTTTACGGATATTCATAAAGCTCAGCATCTTCCAGGCAGCCTTTACTTCTTCGACCGGATCGGCTGTCAGAGACACTCTCATAGTGTTGCCCAATTTTTCGTGCAGCAGAATACCAAAGCCCAAAGCAGACTTGATAGTGCCGTCGTGATAAGTGCCGGCCTCTGTAATGCCGATATGCAGAGGATGATCCGAATAACGGGCGAAAACTTCATTGGCTTCCACACAAAGGGGCACATTGGAAGCTTTAATGGCAACTACCAGATTGTCGTAACCCAGGCTTTCCACATAATCGACACTGCGGAGAGCCGATTCCGCCAGGGAACGGCTGCAAACGCCGTATTTATCCAGCAGATCTTTTTCAACCGAACCGGAGTTGACCCCGACACGAATGGGGATCTGCCGGGCCTTGGCTTCATCGATGACTTTGCTAAGATCTTCTTTTGTGCCGATGTTTCCCGGATTGATGCGGATCTTATCGGCTCCGTGTTTCATCGCTTCGACGGCCATACGCCAGTCAAAGTGGATATCCGCGATCAGTGGGATATGGATCTGTTTCTTGATCTCGGTCAGAGCATCGGCGCTGTCCTGATCGGGCACCGTGACCCGGACCAGCTCGCAGCCGGCTTCTTCCAGCTGCAATATCTGACCGACGGTCGCCCGGACATCTGCCGTATGAGTATTGCACATAGACTGGACACGGATGGGATTTCCACCGCCGATCGCGACATTTCCTATATGAACGACTTTTGTTTCATCCCGTGTATACATGCTTCCTCCTTAGCGGACAAGGTTCATGACATCATTAATGCCGACGGCTATCATCAGGCCGAACAGCAGGATAAAGCCTATCAGAAAGATAATATTCTGGATCTTTACATTCATCGGTTTACGGCGGATCTTCTCGATGATCAGAAAAACAAGCTGCGATCCGTCAAGACCGGGGATAGGGAAAAGGTTCAGGACACCAAGGTTAGCGCTGATCAGAATGATCAGGTTGGCAAAACTCCCTAAAACGGCACCGATCCCGTAAGCGGAGGCTGCCTGGTAGGTCTGCCCCACCACGCTGACCATGCCTATAGGACCGGTCAAAGCATCCATGCCCACTTTCCCGGTGAGCAGCATACCGATACTGCGGAAGGTGATCTCGATATCAAAAAGAAGAGCCCAGAAGCTGCTGCTGATCCAGCAGCCCAGGCCTTTCCATACACCCCGGTCTTTCATCATATCCGTAAGGCGGCCGGAAGAGGCAACCGTAAAGCCCATACGGTACCGCTCTTCCTTCTGGTCATATTTGAGCTGAAACTTCATGTCCCTGATCGAACCATCCGGCTTTTTAACAGCCAGGTCGACCGTCTGACCTTCCTGGTAATTCATCAGAAGGAACTGGACCTTATCGTAAACATGGATCCTCTCCCCGTTCAGCTTATATAAGCGGTCCCCTTCTTCCAATCCGGCTTTTGCAGCGGGATAATCCGCTTCTACGGATACGACCTTGGGATCGGTATACCCGAAACACGCATTGACAACCAGCAGCAGGACAAAAGCCAGGATAAAGTTCATAATGGGGCCGGCGGCGATCACGCTGGCCCGCCTTCCTACCGACTTGGCATTGAAGGAATCCGGATCCTTCTTATTGTAGATCAGCTGTCCGTCCTCCGTCTGCTCGGCTTCCTCCCCTTTCATACGGCAGAAACCTCCCAGGGGAAACAGGCGGATGGAGAAAACCATCTTCTTTTTGGTCGTATGCTTAAAGATGGCCGGTCCCATTCCGATCGCGAATTCTTCGACAAAGATCCCGTTTTTGCGGGCCATAATGAAATGGCCCCACTCATGGATCGATACGATCAGAGTGAAGACCAACAAGGTAAGGATGATATATAAGACAGTATTCACAGCCAGTTCTCCACCTGCTGCCGGATTTGCAGCACCTCTTCCAGCGAATAATTTCTATTTGCGTACCCTTTCCCGATCCCGGCACTAAGGGCTTTGTCTGCCAGCCGGTAGATATCGCAAAAACCGATCTGACCCTTGCGGAAACGGTCGACCGCGATCTCGTTGGCCGCGTTGAAAACAGCCGGACAAAGGCCGCCCTCTTTCATTGCTTCCCGGGCCATGGCAGTCGCGGGAAAAACCTTTTCATCGATCTCTTCGAAGGTCATGGCACTGACCTTTCTGAAATCAAGAGGTTCAACGACCGCCTTTCCCCGTTTGGGATAAGTCAGGGCAACCTCAATGGGCAGTCTCATGTCCGTCGGGCCAAGCTGGGCCAGGACCGACCCATCCCTGAGCTCGATCATGGAATGTACCAGGCTCTGGGGATGAATGATGGGCTGTACCTGGTCGATATCCACATCGAACAGCCACTTAGCCTCGATCATCTCCAGTCCCTTGTTCATCAAGGTAGCACTGTCGATCGTGATCTTGGCCCCCATAGACCAGGTGGGATGATGAAGGGCCTGGCTCAGAGTAACTTTTTCAAGCTGCTCCCGGCTGAAACCTCGGAAAGGTCCTCCGCTCGCCGTCAGCCAGATCTTTTTCAGATTTTCATGGTCAACGCCCTGAAGACACTGAAAAACCGCTCCGTGTTCCGAATCGACCGGAAGGATACGGACCTTTCGCTGATCGGCCAGCTCTTTGATCAGGGCTCCGGCACAGACCAAGGTCTCCTTGTTTGCCAGAGCAATGGTTTTGCCGGATCGGATGGCCGAAACGGTAGGTTCGATCCCGATCATGCCCACCAGCGACGTGACGACTGTATCGACAAAAGGAGCGGACGCAGCCTGATCAAGACCCTCCATGCCGCTGACAAATTCAGTGGTCAAGGGATGGTCCGCGGACAGGGATCGAGCAAGTTCTTTTACCTCTTCCGCCTTAGCCGTATCATATACGACTGCCAGACGGGGACGGAATTCAGCGATCTGCTGAGCAAAAAGGCGGGGACGGGCCCCTCCGGCCGCCAGGGCCGTGACCTCCATCTCAAAACCGGGATCCCTGCCGATAGCCCGGATCACATCCAGAGTCTGGGTGCCTATGGAGCCCGTGCTCCCCAGTACACAAATCTGTTTCATTTATACGGCTCCGAAAATATGCAGGATCCCCATTACGAAAGGTGCAGCCAGGATCATGCTGTCAAAACGGTCCAGTATGCCGCCGTGTCCGGGGATCAGGTGGCTGTAATCCTTAACGTTCATCGTCCGTTTGATCGAAGAAGCAAAAAGATCGCCCAGTTCGGAAACCACGGCCCCTACCAGACCGATCAGAAGGGAGATCTTGATCATGACCCCCATATCGACCTGAGCCGTGCCGGCACAGATAAGGCCGAACAAAAGGCACAGAAGGATGGATCCGACGATACCGCCGGCCGCACCTTCCACGGTTTTATGAGGCGACAGGACAGGAGCCATTTTATGCTTGCCCAGGGCCCTGCCCACGAAGTAGGCGCAGGTATCGCTGCCCCAGGATACGAACAGCAGGTACCATACCCAGAATTGCCCTTTGGGTGTCTGGCGGACAAGATAAACGCAGGAAAGCATCATGCCCGTGTAGACTACTCCCGTCAGCGTCAGCGCTGCATCCGCCGCATTGCGCTTTGGAAAGACCGCTATACTGGTGATCATCATAACAGCCATAATGCCCAGCACAAAATACAAGGCCAAAGGTCCGGACAGGATCTGCTGTTTGCAGAAGGCAAGCAGCAGGTACCAGATGAGGATCAGGGCTAAACCTATATACAGGTAGGGTTGATAATGAGGCAGGCCGGAATCCTTGTTTTTGGAGCCTGTCTTCAGGACCTTGACCCATTCCAGGTAGCCAAGCATACTGATGATCGTCAGGGCAATCAGCATGACCGGTCCGCCGAAAATAAAGAGGACTGCTATCAGGATACCCAGTACGATACCGCTTAAAATCCTTGTTTTCATATGCGTAACTCCATCTTATGAATTATTTTTTCCGGCCTCCGAAACGGCGGTCGCGGGCTGCGTAAGACCGGATAGCCTTCTCAAGGTCCTCTTCCGAAAAATCCGGCCAGTACACGTCGGTAAAATAAAGTTCACTGTAAGCAAGCTGCCAGAGAAGGAAATTGCTGATCCGCTCCTCGCCGCTGGTCCGGATCATCAGGTCCGGGTCGGGAAGGCCTTTGGTGTCCAGATAGGAAGAAAAGACGGTCTCGTCGATGTCTTTTTCGTCCAGCTTTCCATCCGCCACATCGCGGCTTACCTTCCGCACTGCTCTGAGGATCTCGTCTCTGCCCCCGTAATTAATGGCAAAGGACAAGGTAAGATTGGGCATATCTTTGGTGACTTCTTCCGCATGGATGATCAGTTTCTGCAATTCCTGGTCAAGACGGGAAGCGTCTCCCAGAAAACGCAGACGTATTCCCTTGCGCAGGGCCGTTTTAATGTAGTTTTTCAGATACCAGCGCATCAGACCCATCAGGTAGGAAACTTCTTCCTGAGACCGCTTCCAGTTCTCGGTCGAAAAAGCATATACCGTCATATAAGGGATGCCGGCCGCGATCATCATATCCGCTACGGTTTCCACATTATCCGCCCCGGCTTTATGCCCCTGCTGGCGGATCAGACCTCTTTGTTTGGCCCAACGGCCGTTTCCGTCCAGAATGATCGCAATATGGCGCGGGATTTTTCCCGGATCAAGATCGGAAAGGTTCATGCGCTCCTCCTTGAAAATAAAGACGGTCCAAAAGAAAAGCCGGCTTACTCACGACTTGGTGTCACGAGAATACGCCGGCATTACAGGCAGAGCCGCAAGCGTCAGGCTGTGCTTTCAAGTCTTCGTGCAAAACGGTCAGACAGACATTACCTCTTTCTGCTTTGCTTCCACCTTCTGATCGACCTTTTTGATATATTCGTCCGTCTGCTTCTGCAGCTTATCTTCAAGGTCTTTCTGATCATCTTCGGTCAGGTCTCCGTCTTTCTTTGCCTTTTTGACCTTGTCCATGCTGTCGCGGCGGATGTTACGGACCGCGATCTTAGCTTCTTCGCCTTTTTTCTTTACGGTCTTGCTGGTCTCTTTGCGTTTTTCCTCGGTCAGCTCCGGAAATACCAGGCGGATCACCTTGCCGTCATTGGTCGGATGGATCCCGATCTCTGACATATTGATGGCTTTCTCGATCGCTTTCAGCATATGGGCATCCCAGGGCTGGATCTGCAGCACACGGCCTTCGGGGACCGACACATTGGCAACCTGCTGGATCGGAGCCATGCTTCCGTAGTAATCGACTTCGATGCGGTCTAAGATATGGGGATTGGCACGTCCGACACGGATGGTATTGAATTCTTCCTGAAGGTTGGCAAGTGCCTTCTCCATTCTCTCTTTTGTCTCCTGGATGATTTCTTGTGTCATAAGCGGTACATCTCCTTTATCGTGGTTTTAGTGGATAGTCGTGCCGATGGATTCTCCCATCACCACACGTTTGATGCTTTTATTTTCCCTTAAGGCAAACAGTTCGCAGGGGATCTGTGCGTCCTCCAGGAAAGCAGCCGCTGTCAGGTCGATGACTCTCAGCTGTTTTTCCAGCATTTCCTGATAAGTCAGGCTGTCGATCTTTTTAGCGTCCGGATTTTTGGCAGGATCACTGTCATAAACTCCGTCAATGTTTTTAGCCATCAGGATGGCGTCGCAGTCTGTCTCTTTGGCCCGAAGAGCTGCACCCATGTCGGTGGAAAAGAAAGGATGTCCCGTTCCGCCGCTGAAAAAGACCACCTTGCCGTTTTCAAGGTCTTCCACTGCCTTATCCTTGTTGAAAACTTCGGTGTAAAGGCCGATCGGATAAGGGGCATATACACTGGTTTTCATGCCCATGGTCCGGAAGACTTCCGACACATACAGGCTGTTCATGACAGTGCCCAGCATACCGATCTGATCGGCTTTGACCCGGTCGATACCTTCCGCGCTTCGGCCTCTCCAGTAATTGCCGCCGCCGATCACGATACCGATCTGTACTCCCAGATTCAGGGCTTCCCTGACCTCCCCGGCGACTTCCCGGGTCGTTGCAAGATCGACTCCGTAACCTTTTCCGCCTGACAAGGCTTCTCCGGATAATTTCAGCAGAATACGCTTATACATGGAACTCTCTCCTTTTCGAAGGGAAAATCAGACATACTTACTTACGCCTATCATATCACAAGTTTCCTCCTGCTTCAACGAGAGGAAGAATCGAAAAAGAGAGCCGGCTTTTTTAGCCGGCTCTCTATATTGTCATCCTGCTCTTTGATTTATCCGTTCGCAACGGCTTTAGAAGGACAGGCGTACCGACTTGATCTCGAAATCATGGAAATCAAGAGACAGTTTATATCCTGTTTCGGTCTTTTCCAGAGGAAGGTCCTCCAGCGTTTCTTCCAAAACATTGACCAGTTTTGCGGTCTTGACCGGAAGATCGATCCGAACGTCATAGCGTCCCGCGCATTTCTTGGAATCATACAGGCGAAGCACCAGATCCTTGGATCCGTCTTCAGCCGGCTTTACGGTATCGATCAGGACACTGTCTCCGGATACGCTGAAAGCGGAGAAGGCTTTGCGGCTTCCTTTTTCGACCAGTACCGGCACGTTCAGATCCAGACCCTGACGTACGACGTCCGACTGGGAGAAGGGACCCTCAAAGGCGCAAAAGGCGTAAGTGAAGTGATGAACATGATTATCGGCCCGCATTTCAGGGCAGGCGGAAGCGGTCAGCAGGGTCAGTTCAAGGCGGTTTTCGTTAGCGCTCATACCGTATTTGCAGTCATTCAGAACAGCGGCGCCGTGGCTTCCGTCAGACAGAGCGCTGTAGCGATGGTTGCAGACTTCGAAACGATCTTTATCATACAGTCTGCTGCGGTGAACAGGACGTTCAACATAGCCGAACTGCATTTCGTTGATCACATTATCGGAATAAACAGAGACCGGGAAACCGACCTTTAACAGACGGTGCAGCTCTTTCCAGTCGACTGTGGTCCGGAACTCGAGCCGCTTGGAAGCAGCTTCCAGAACGATCTTCTGACTGAACGTAGAATTTCCGATCTTGCCCTCGACTTCAAGGACTGCTTCGGCTCCGCCTTCTTTTGCGACCGAAACCGTAACGTCATAGGCTCCGTCCAGCTCCTGCTTGATATAGTTGGAGTCGATATCCCATGCATCGAACAGTCTGGGAACATCTTTGTAGAACTGGAAATGGTTCATGGGTCCTGCGGCAAATTCGCGATCACTGCCGGCCAGCTTGAAGGAAGTAACCTCACCATTCCTGTCGACAAAAGCAGTAACGCTGCCATTGGACAGCTGGAAGCCGTCCGCAAGGACTTTGACCGAGGCACCTTCTGCTTCGACGTTTTCATCATCGCAGGGAAGGATGCTGACAGCGCCGTCAGCGGGAACCGTCACCAGTGCTTTGACACCGTCCGGATCAGCAAAGACCGGAACAACCTCGCCCTCAGCCGTCTTAGCGGCTTTGGTGCCTTCCGGCATCTCGACCAGGGCCGTGCGGTCAAAACTCAGAGAGTTGAAGGCTGTCAGGCCGCTCGTCCCGGAAACCAGAGACGAAGCCAGTTTTTCGGTCTTCTCGGCTGCTTCTTCGATGACAGCGCCGACCCTTTTTTCTGCTTCGCGGTAGATCTCTGCGATACCGGAACCGGGCAGGATGTCATGGAACTGATGAAGAAGGGTCTCCTTCCACAGACGATCCGCATCCGACAGCGGATATACAGCACTTCCTTCGGTCTGAGCCAGAGAACCCCACATTTCCATCTCGCGCAGGCCCAGCTCTGCCTTACGGTTATTGCGTTTGATCAGGGCCTGACCGGTATAGGTGCCGCGATGAGCCGTAAAGTACAGCTCGCCGCGGTAGGTGTTGACAGGGCCGCCCTTTTCGTCCAGTTCCTCGAAGAATTCCTGAGGGGATGCGTGTTTCATCTTCACGCCGCCTTCCAGATCCTTCTGGCGCTCTACGTACTCGATATAATCACGGGTCGGTCCGCCGCCTCCGTCGCCGTAGCCGTAAGGCAGCAGGAAGGCATCCAGATCTCTCTTCTGAGTGCGCTCTTTCCAAACCTTATTAGCCGTGACCGGATTGGTGTAATAGGTGTAGCTGGTGGGTAAGAAAGCCGTGATCTTGGTGCCGTCGATGCCTTCCCAGGTGAAGTAATGATAGGGGAATTTCTCCCCTTCATTGTAGGACCAGTAGATTTTCTGGGTAACCAGGTAATCAACGCCGGCGCTCTTTAAGATCTGAGGCAGCGCTCCGGTATAACCGAAGGTATCCGGCAGCCACAAGGTATGGGAATCCACACCCAGCACTTCTTTATAATAGCGTTTGCCGTGAACCAGCTGACGGATCAGAGCCTCGCCGGATGACATATTGGTATCCGGTTCTACCCACATAGCGCCGTCAGCGATCCACTGCCCGCCTTTGATGGCTTTCTTAATGCGCTCAAACAGCTCGGGATAGTACTTGCGGCACATCTCATAGGAAGCGGGCTGAGACTGGATATATTTATAATCCGGATACATTTCGATGTTGCGCAGCTGGGCCGCAAAGGTACGGGCCGTCTTGCGGTAGGTCTCGTGCATAGGCCACAGCCAGGCAAGATCCAGATGAGAGTTGCCGATGCAGTAGAAGGTAGGAGCGGTTGAACCGTTGTGAGCCTCCATGACAGGCCGAAGAGCCTGGCGGGCCTTACGGTAATCGGCATTGCGGGCTTCCTGATCCTGCTCAAAATCGACCGTCAGGGTGAATTGTTCCAAAGCATCCGCAATCTTGGAAGCTCTCAGAGAGTCCGGATCCAGCGTCTGGAGCAGATTGTTCAGGGTATCGACATCCAGCCACAGCTGGTAAGCATCCTCGTTGAAGATGCCATAGGTGCACTCGCCCAGAGTGACCCTCTGTCCGTCGGTCTTGGGATCCTTGTAATAACCGGGAAGAACAGGACCGGTCGCACACCCGGGGCCGGTGGCGTAATACTGACCGGCATAGGTTTCCATCAGGATTTCATAAGTATTACCCTCATGACCGTTGGCCGTGATCCAGTTATCTTCATAAAAATGATGCGGTTCGATGACCCAGTCGGCACGGTAGGTACCGAACGCCTTTCCGTTAACAAACAAGGTCGATTCGCCGCCGGGGGCTAAGTTCAGAACGATTCGTTTTCCTTCCGCTTCTTTAGGAAGAGTCAGCGATCCTTTAAACCATCCGTATTCATGTAAATGTCCCCAGGTATAACCGGTTTCTACCGGCTGAAAGGGACCTTTCACAGCATCTTCAAAAGACAGCTCGTCCATGGTAGTAAACGAGGTCCAGTCGATGCGGCCGAGCGGCTTGTAAAAATCATTTTTCAGCGTGCGCATCCAATGATCAAGCCTGCCGGTCATTTCGGAATGCATGATTCCCATTCAAATCCTCCTCTTATTGAGAAATCCCGTCTGCAGCCAGCAAGCTGCCTACAGAAAAACGAGTAAACCGCTAACGATAATAGCATAGGAGAGGCCGAATTACAACGCCGAATCTGAGCAGACTGCACAGAAATGGGCTCAAAAAAACAGGAGCTCCTTAAACGGAACTCCTGTTTGATTCAATCGGTATTTTATTTCAGGGAGAATGAACAGGGAAAGATCACTTGTTCATCTGCTCTGCGACTTCTGCTGCGAAATCGTTCTTCTTCTTCTCGATACCTTCACCGCACTCCCAGCGGATGAAACCGGTAACATTGATGGGGAAGCCAAGCTCTTTGGAAGCCTGCTGCAGATATTTGGAAACGGTCAGCTTGTCGTCAAGGAAATACTCCTGGTCTACCAGGCAGACCTCCTGCATACGTTTGTGCAGCTTACCGATGCTCATCTTCTCCCGGATGGCCAGCGGTTTGTCACCGGCGGTCTCAGCGATCTGAGCCATGATGATTTCCTTTTCCTTGGCCATGAAATCTTCCGGAACCTCGCTGTCCTTTAAGAACAGAGGATTCATACCGGCGATCTGCATGGCAATGTTTTTGCCGACCTTTTTCACTGCGTCGTTGACTTCTTTAACGTCAAAAGCAACCAGAACGCCGATGCGGCCGCCTGCGTGAACGTAAGAAGCGACAAATCCGTCGGATTCAAGGGTAGCAAAACGGCGGATCTGAATGTTCTCGTGGATAACGCCGACTTTCTCGGTGCGGACGTCTTCAACGGTCTTGCTGGGATCTGCCAGCCATTTGTCTGCCAGGAACTCTTCCTGAGTGGCTGCTTTGGTCGCCAGAGCCTGAGAAGCAACGTCATTTACATAGTTAATGAACAGTTCGTTCTTAGCTACGAAATCGGTCTCGGAGTTAACTTCGACAATAGCGCCTTTTTTCAGATCATCGGAAAGCTTGACAGCAACCAGACCTTCAGCGGCAATGCGGCCGGCCTTTTTAGCGGCCATAGCAACGCCGGCTTTGCGAAGGATCTCAATTGCGGCATCAACGTCGCCGTTTGCTTCGGACAGTGCTTTTTTGCACTCCATCATGCCGGCGCCCGAAATGTCCTTGAGCTCTTTGACCATTTTAGCGGTAATTGCTGCCATTATTCATTTTCCTCCTGATTATCTTCGGTATCTTCGGTTTCCTCGGTATCGGTCAGGACTTCACCCTGCTTAGCTTCGATGACTGCATCGGCAACCATGCCGGCGATCAGCTTAACGGCGCGGATCGCGTCATCATTGCCCGGGATGACCAGACCGATTTCCTCAGGATCGCAGTTGGTATCAACGATCGCGCAGGTCTTGATACCCAGTTTATGAGCTTCCTGTACAGCGATTCTTTCTTTGTGAGGATCAACGATGAAGATAAGATCCGGCAGTTTTTCCATCTTGCGGATACCGTTCAGGTTTTTCTGCAGTTTGTCCAGCTCTTTGCGAAGGTTCATAACTTCCTTCTTGGGCAGGACATCAAATGTGCCGTCCTCTTCCATCTTTTCCAGCTCTTCCATACGGGCAACACGGCTGCGGATGGTCTTGAAGTTGGTCAGCATACCGCCCAGCCAGCGATTGTTCACATAGAACATGCCGCAGCGTTCTGCTTCGGTCTTCATGGTTTCCTGAGCCTGCTTCTTGGTGCCGGCGAACAGGACCGTGCCGCCGTCAGCTACGATCTTTTTGATCTCCTCGTAAGCTTCATCGATCTTTTTGCTGGTCTTCTGCAGATCGATAATATAGATCCCGTTGCGCTCCGTAAAGATGTAAGGAGCCATTTTGGGGTTCCATCTTCTGGTCTGATGTCCGAAATGTACACCGGCTTCCAGAAGCTGTTTCATAGAAATGACGCTCATAAGAGTACCTCCAAAGGTTTTTATCCGCCTTTCCGTTGCTGCCCCGCTTAACCGCTAAAAAGCGGCACCATGGACGGGCACGGCGGAAAGTGTGGTATTTTCGTGAGTGCACAAAACGCCTCACGAAACTGTATTTTACCATTTCGTCAGGCGTTTGTAAAGAACAAATTATATTTCTTACGGTTTCATCAGCTGTTTCTTCAGCTTTTCCAAAGCGCTTTTATGGATCCTGGCAAGATAAGATCTGGGCAGGCAGCACAGCCTTGCCAGAGCCCTTAAGGAATAGCCTTCATAATAAACAGCGCACACGACTTCCTTTTCTTCCCGGTCCAGGGTCTGAAAAGCCGCGGCCAGTACCTTCTTTTCTTCCTCCTCCTGAGGAAAAGCTTCTTCCTCAAGACTCTTTTCATCCTGCATGAAAGTTTGCAGACAGGTGTCCTCTTTCAGGAGCAGCTGCCCCGACTCACAGTCCTCCGGACGGTAAAAATACTCATTCAAAGGGCGTTCATTCCGGTTGAACCCGTCCAGTACCGCTCCCCTGATCCTGATACAGGCATACGTACTGAACTGCACCTTTCGGCAGCCGTCGAAACTGTCGGCAGCTTCGACAAGGCCCAGAAAACCGTACTGCATCAGATCTTCAAAATCCGCTGCCTGGGGCAGGACACGGTATATCCTTGCCACCGTATAAGGTACCAGGGCAAGATTTTCTTCTACCATCTGTTTTTCCGGAAGAGTCAGTTTCCGGACATGACTCTCCGGGTCTGTCTTTGTCTGATCGGAATATTTGTATGCCATATGTTTCCCGCATAAGGCACACAGGCTTGTTTGTCAGGTTTTACTGGAGCGCATCGGCCTCCGGCTGCTTTTCGTCTTCGATCGGAAGAACATAGCCGCAGCCCGGATTCAGGCAGACCAGCTTACGCTGTTTCCCGCGTTTTTCGTACAATCTCTGCCCGCACTTGGGACATTCCCTTTGAGAAGGTCGATCCCAGGACATGAAATCACAGTCGGGATAATTCTCACATCCGTAATAGATTCGTCCTTTTTTCGTCTTCTTGATCAGGATCTGACCGCCGCACTTAGGGCAGGTGACACCGATCTTTTCAAAATACGGCTTGGTGTTGCGGCATTCCGGAAATCCGGGGCAGGCATAAAACTTGCCGTATTTACCGATCTTTAGCACCATATGACGTCCGCATTTATCACAGATCACATCGGTAGACTCATCCTCGATCTTGACCTTTTCCAGTTCTTCCATCGCCTTTTCTACCTGGGGCTCGAAACTGTCATAGAACTGGCGGATGACTTCCTTCCAGTTTTCTTTTCCGTTCTCTACGTCATCCAGCTCGGATTCCATCTGAGCCGTAAAATGAAGGTCATTGATGGAAGCAAAGTACTGCCGGATGATCCCGTGGACGATGTTCCCCAGCTCTGTTACATACAGGACCTTTTTCTCTTTGGTCACGTAGTTGCGGGCAGCCAGGGTCTGGATGGTAGGCGCATAGGTCGAAGGCCTCCCGACTCCGTTTTCTTCCAGAGCCTTGACCAGAAGTCCTTCAGTAAAGCGGGCCGGAGGCTGCGTAAAGTGCTGCAGCTTTTGTATCCGGTCGAGGGAAAGGGTCTGTCCTACTTTGGCCGGACTGATTTTTTCTTCGTCGGTTTCCTGTTCGTCCTCTTCCTTGTAGACCTTCATAAAGCCGGCAAAACCAAGGCGCGATCCGGAAGCATCAAAAGTATAATCTCCCGCCCCAATAGTAACATGCTGAGTTTCGTAGACCGCGTCTGCCATCTGACTGGCCAGAAAACGCTCGTAGATCAGCTTATACAGGCGGTACTGATCGCGGCTCAAAGACTCTTCCAGCATTTTAGGATCCAGTGTCACATCCGTAGGACGGATGGCCTCATGAGCGTCCTGGATACGGACCGTCTGTTTTTTCGTTTTAACGCTTCCGGTCCTGGTATAAGGATCTCCGTACTGACTGCTGATATATTCTTTGGCAGCCTGCTGCATTTCTTCCGCAATACGGGTCGAATCCGTTCGCAGATAAGAGATCAGGCCGGTAAGTCCCCGGCCCTTGACTTCGATCCCTTCATACAGCTGCTGAGCAAGGCGCATCGTTTTGGCCGGTGAAAAATTCAGGCGGCGGCTGGCATCCTGCTGCAGGGTGCTGGTCGTAAAGGGATCCGGCGCTTTGCGCACCCTCTGGCCGTTTTTGACACTTTCAACGGCAAAAGAGGCTATCCCTTTGATCCGGTCCAGATGCTCCGATGCCTGCTCCTGATTTTCGATTTCCACTTTCTGCCCCTGGAAACGAGTCAGTTTGGCTTCCAGCGCCATGCCTTTTCCATCTGTGAAGGCGCCTTCGATCGTCCAGAATTCTTTAGGAACAAAATCATTGATCTCGTCTTCACGGTTGCACAAAAGCTCCAGCGCTGCCGCCTGTACGCGGCCCGCCGACAGACCTCTCTTTACTTTTTTCCATAGGATAGGGCTGATCTCATAACCTACCAGACGGTCAAGGACCCGTCTTGCCTGCTGGGCATCGACCAGATCCCGGTCGATCTTTCGCGGTTTTTTGATTGCCGCTTTTACAGTCGTTTTTGTGATTTCATTAAAAGTGACCCGATGGATCTGGCTCTCGGGCAGGCCCAGCGCATAAGCCAGATGCCAGGAGATCGCTTCTCCCTCGCGGTCAGGGTCGGTCGCCAGATAGACTTTGTCTGCTTTTTTAGCTTCCGATTTGAGCTGCGCCAGCAGTTCTCCTTTCCCGCGGATGGTTATATAGTGAGGTTCAAAATCGTTGTCAACATCAACACCTAAGCGGCTTTTGGGAAGGTCTCTTACATGACCGTTGGAAGCCGTAACCATATAATTGCTTCCTAAAAACTTCTTGATCGTTTTCGCTTTCGCAGGTGACTCTACGATCACCAGATATTTCGCCATTAACTTCCTCCCGAAATAAACCTTCTACGGTGGGTAAGCATAGCACAAACCGCCCGGGATTTGCAAATCACTTTTTATAGACCAGTCCTCCCTGTCTGACCGCAAGGCCCTTGATCTCCAGCTCGGAAATCGATTTCAGAACTTGTACGGGATCCTTCCCGCTCCGATCGATGATGTCCTGTCCGGACACACCCATATCCGTCAGATATGGATCCAGCCAGGCATCCTCACCTGCCTTTTCGATCCATTTTTCATGCTGCCGGGTAAGTTTGTTTTCCTCACGGTAAGCGGACCTAGGTGTCTCATGATGGCTCCTCAGAAGCTTTATCTTTTCCTGCCTCTCCCTGTCATTCTGACAGGTGTCATTCTGACAGGTGTCATTCTGACAGGTGGCATCCTGTCCGATCCTTTCCTGGTCCTGATCATAAAAGCGGGCCAGGCAGTCCGGCGCGGTCAATACGTTGGCTCCGTCCTGGATCAGCAGATGGGATCCAACGAAAGAGGAATCAAAGATACTGCCCGGGACCACATAGACCTCCCGCCCCTGGTCCATCGCCTTGGAAGCCGTTTGGATCGATCCGCTGCGCACACTGGCTTCCACCACCACCAGAGCCGGGCTGAGACCGGTAATGATGCGGTTGCGCTCCACGAAAGACAACTTGCTGATGGGAAAACCGGGCACCTGTTCCGAAACGACCAGTCCCCCTTTATCCAGGATTTCGTGATAGAGCCAGAGATTGATCTTGGGATAACATTTGTCCGGGCTGGTGGGCAGGACCGCGATAGTTGGAGCTTGCGAATCAATGGCCGCCTTATGAGCTGCTCCGTCGATGCCTTTGGCAAGTCCGCTGACGATCGTAATGCCCTTTTGTCCGCAGCACATGGCTGTCTCATAAACGCAGCGGATACCATAAGCCGATGCTGTTCTGGAACCGGAAAAGGCAATGCTCATATCATTCAGATGGGCAGTGCTGCCCTTGCAGAATAATACTGCCGGCGGGTCTTCGATCTGGTTCAATAAGGCAGGATAAGCCGGATCATCCCTGAAGAGCGTCCGGACACCCTCTCTTTCCATGATTTCCATCACTTTTTCCGCTTCCGCACCAAAACCGGGATCTGTCAGCCTCGCCGAAAAAAACTGTTTCAGTTTTTTTCTCATCCCGTCGGTCAGTCGGCCTGCCTGAAAGTTATCCCGGATGCCCCAGATACCGGCTGCCTCATTCTTTTCGCCGGTCCTGTCGAAAAGGGATACTCCTTCTTTATCCAACTGGTCCAACAGGCTCCAGACCTGCTTTTTCCGTCCCAGATATTGTCCCACCTGGCCGTTTTTAAGACCGCTGCAGACGACCAGCTCGAAAATTAAACGATCGATGTCAGATCGATCGACGATCGAATCTTTTTCGTATTTGCTCTCCATCACGAGGAAGGGACCGTGCTCCAAACAATACCTTGATTATAAACTTATAAAGTCGATTTGTATACACTTTTGCCGTAATTATAATTATTTTATGTATATAATTTTATAATATATTATATATTTGTTATATTCTACTCAAAATTTGACGTCGAAGGTCATGGTTACGTCCGGGAAATATTGTCCTGTACGGCACTGTTTTATCCACAATTTTCAAATCAGACTGCTCCGGGACTTCCAGCTCATGATTTTCCGCGATACTATCATCGGAACCATTTATTAGGAGGCATTATATGTATCAGACAACAAAAGGGGCCGTCATCGTCGGTTTATCTGCCCTTCCCCTGGAGATCGAATGCTATATCGGCAACGGTCTTCCTTCTTTTACCATCGTGGGACTTTCAAGCGGCACAGAGACCGATACCAGAGAACGGATCAGAAGTGCTTTAAAAAGCGCGGGCATCACTCTTCCGGCTTCCCGTATCACCGTAAACATCCGTCCCATCGATCCCAGGGTCGCGTCTTTAACAGGCGCCGCCACGAAAATATTAGACCTGCCCATTGCCCTTCTGATTGCCGCCTGTCTGGGATTGATCCCGGGAAAGGCTTTATCACAGGCCGTCTTTCTGGGCCAATTATCTTTATCCGGAACTGTAAAACCATTATACGGCGCCTTATCTATAGCCGGTTCCGTCAGTGGACTCGACCCTGCTCCCAAAGCCTTGTACCTTCCTTTGGAAAATGCCCGGGAAGGGGCGCTGTGCTCGTCTCTTTCCGTCTGCGGGCTTCATAGTCTGTCCGAGGCTCTTCAGGTCCTGACCCATAAGATCCGCCTTGAGCCCTCCCATCCCGCCGAGGGATCGGAAATTTCTCCAGGGCCATCTTTATTTGATTCAATAAAAGGGCAGGAGATAGCCAAACATTTGCTGGTCATAGCCGCATCCGGTATGCACAATCTATTGCTGATCGGACCTCCCGGCTGCGGGAAGACGCTGCTCTCGCGCTGCCTTCCTTCTTTGATGCCTCCCCTTTCCTATCAGGAAAAACTGGAACTGACTCAGATCTACAGCTGCAGCGGACTTCTACCTGCCGGTTGTTCATTGATGACAGAAAGGCCTTTCCGTCAGCCTCACCATTCCATCACCGACCAGGCCCTGTTAGGCGGCGGCCTTATGCCTAAACCGGGCGAAGTGACGCTGGCTCACAAAGGGATCTTATTTTTAGATGAGTTCGCCGAGATCCGAAGGTCCTCTCTGGAAGGCCTGCGGGAGCCTTTGGAGGAACACAAGATCCGTGTCAGCCGCCTTCAGGGGGATTTTGTCTACCCGGCTGACTTTCTGCTGATCGGAGCCATGAATCCATGCCCATGCGGTTATTTTCCCGATAAAAGCCGGTGTACCTGCTCCTCTTTCCGCATCCGTCAGTATTATCAGAAAATCAACTCTCCCATACTGGACCGTATCGATCTTGTACTCAATCTCAGACCTGTCGACCCTTCTGATATGGATAAACCCTCAGTCCTTACATTTGCCAAGGCCCGGGAGCAGATCCTGCGTGCCACCCGGATGCAGCAAAATCGTTTTCAATCGGGGACCATGTATAATTCCCGCATGAACGTTAAAGAGATAGAAGCCTTTTGCCCTCTTGGAAGCACAGAAAAAAACTTTCTGGCCAAGGTTATGGAAAACCTGTCTCTGTCCATGCGCGCCTACCATAAGTTATTAAAGACGGCCCGCACCCTGGCGGATATCGACGAATCTCTGACCATTGAAAGGGAACACCTGATAGAAGCTCTGCAGTACCGCTATTCTCCCTCAATCGAGGACCGTATCTGACAAGCGTTGTAATAAGACACAAAAAAAGAGAACTGACATGATCAGTTCTCTTTTCAGTGCGTGCAGTAGGATTCGAACCCGCGGCCTTCTGGTCCGTAGCCAGACGCTCTATCCAGCTGAGCTATGCACGCATAAGCGGGTGAAGGGAATCGGACCCTCGTATCTAGCTTGGAGGGCTAGTGTTCTACCATTGAACTACACCCGCAAAGCACCAGCAGCACTGATGTTTTGCATCGTCTGCTAATCATTGACACGATACGGTATCAATGACCGATATCCCATCGATGATCGATGCCCAGAACCGGAATCGAACCAGTGACACGAGGATTTTCAGTCCTCTGCTCTACCAACTGAGCTATCTGGGCATGTATGCCGGAAACCGGGGTCGAACCGGTACGGGATGATAAGTCCCGCAGGATTTTAAGTCCTGTGCGTCTGCCAATTCCGCCATTCCGGCAGCGCGTCAACCCCATCGAAACCAGTTCGAAGTGGCTTCTTCGTTCGCGACAATGGTTATACTATCACAGTCACAAATTAATGTCAACGATTTTTCTCAAATTCTTTCGCAATCTTCCTCTTGCCTGACCAGGAGGCAGACAGCCTGAGCAGCCATTCCTTCGCCTCTGCCGGTAAAACCAAGCTTTTCCTCAGTAGTTGCTTTCAGATTCAATGCCTGCTCATCGATCTGCATAGTCCGGCACAGAGTCTTTTTCATAGCGGGAATGTAAGGGGCGATCTTGGGCCGCTGAGCAATCAGACAGGCATCGATATTTCCGATCCCGTAATTTTCCTCCTTCATGCGGCCGACCACTTTTTTCAGCAGCACCAGGCTGGAAATATTTAAATAAGAGTCGTCCGTATCCGGAAACCAGTGACCTATATCTCCTTCTCCCAGCGCACCTATGATCGCATCCATGATAGCATGGACAAGGACATCGGCATCCGAATGTCCTTCCAGTCCTTTCTCAAAAGGGATCTCTATCCCTCCCAGGATCAGTTTCCTTCCTTCGGTCAGGCGGTGGACATCATACCCCATGCCTACTCTTACAGGGATCATATTATTTTCCTTCCTTCCGGTACAGGGTCGGTGAGATACCGCAATGTTTCTTAAAAAGTTTACTGAAGTAATAAGGGTCGTCATAACCTACTGACTTGGCCACTTCTTTGACAGATAAAGTTTGATCCTGAAGCAGATCTTTCGCCTTATTCATCCGGATCGAGATCAGGTAATTGATTGGGGTACTGCCTGTTTCCTCTTTAAAGATCTTGGTGACATAAGTCGTACTCAGGTAAGTATAGTGAGAAAGCTCCTCGACCGAGATCTTCTTCATATAATTCTCTTTGAAGTAGGCTGTGATCATGCGGGCGATCGTCCCCTTATCATACATTTTCAGCTGGATATACTGGTCCAGTTTGGGACTTTCCTGCGGCATGATCTCTTTGATCAGCCAGGTCAGAAACTCAATGCTTTTGACTCGGGTCATCAGCTCCCAGCCGGCTTCTTTTTCGCTCTGCTCTTCCATGATAGCCCGATAGCAGGAATAGATCTGACGGGCATATCTTTTGGGAGTAACGACCGGATGATCTACAGGGAGAGAATTGACAGGGCATCCTTTAACATAAAGATTCTCATATCCCAAATGGAAAATAGGCGACTGGCTTTTTCTGTGTCCGTGAAGATGATGGGCGCTGATCACGGCTATATCGCCTTGTTCAAGCTGGTAATCGGTATGATCGATCATGACCGTACAGCTTCCGGATGGGGCATAATACAACATCAGAAAATCATGACTGTGCTCCTTCATTTCATAGCCGGCGTCGTCCAGGTAATGAAAGAGAACATTCGGGTTATACGAATCAGCACAGATAGTGAACGCGTCCATAAAACTCCTATTAACGAAAAATCACGAATCCGGTCCCTATGCGGGGACCGCTTGGAAAGATCCGAATGACAATTATCATACCATATATTTTTTGATTTGTCACAACATGTTTAAGGCCGGCTGCTTCGAGCAGCCGGCCTTCATCGTTCCTGTATGAATCTGTTTTAAAATTACATCATGCCTGCAGGCGCTGCACCGGGCTGAGCGGCAGGTTCCGGCTCAGGGATATCGGCAACAGCAGCTTCGGTGGTCAGGAGGGTTCCGGCAACCGATGCAGCATTTTCAAGAGTGGTACGGGTAACCTTAACGGGATCGATGATTCCTGCGGCAACCATATCAACATACTTGTTGGTCAGGGCATCGAAACCGATACCGGTCTTGGAATTCTTCAGCTTGTTAACAACGACGGATCCTTCGACACCGGCGTTGATAGCGATCTGACGTACGGGCTCTTCCAGTGCTTTGACAACGATCATAGCGCCGGTCTTCTCATCGCCCTGCAGCTTGTCAGCCATAGCCTTGGTATCTTTGATGGCATGGATGAAGGCGCTGCCGCCTCCGCATACAATGCCCTCTTCAACGGCTGCGCGGGTAGCTGCCAGCGCATCTTCCATACGCAGTTTCTTTTCTTTCATTTCGGTCTCGGTAGCAGCACCGACTTTGATGACGGCAACACCGCCGGCCAGTTTAGCCAGACGCTCCTGCAGTTTCTCGCGATCGAAATCGGAAGTGGTATTAGCGATCTCCGTCTTGATCTGATCGACACGGGCTGCTATCTCATTCTTGTCGCCGGCACCGTCAACGATCGTCGTATTCTCTTTTTCTACCTTAACAGATTTAGCGCGTCCCAGCATATCCAGGGTAGCGTCTTTCAGTTCCAGACCAACTTCCTGAGAAATAACCTTGCCGCCGGTCAGAATGGCGATATCCTGCAGCATAGCTTTTCTTCTGTCGCCGAATCCGGGTGCTTTGACAGCTACACAGTTGAAAGTACCGCGAAGTTTATTGACAACCAGAGTGGCCAGTGCTTCGCCTTCGACATCCTCAGCGATGATCAGAAGGCCGGCGCCGGACTGTACGATCTGTTCCAGAAGGGGCAGGATCTCCTGAATGTTGCTGATCTTCTTATCGGTGATCAGGATATAAGGATTGTCAAGACGAGCTTCCATCTTATCGGTATCGGTGCACATATAAGCGGACAGGTAGCCGCGGTCGAACTGCATACCTTCAACAACATCCAGTTCGGTATTCATGGTCTTGGACTCTTCAACGGTGATAACGCCGTTGTTGGAAACTTTGCTCATAGCGTCCGCGATCATGTTGCCGACTTCCTGGTCGCCCGCGGAAATTCCGCCGATCTGCGCGATATGTTCCTTGCTGGAAACCGGGGTGCTGATCGCTTTGATGCTGTTGACAGCGGTCTCGGTCGCTTTCTTCATACCTTTACGAAGGATGATCGCATTAGCGCCAGCAGCAATGTTTTTAAGGCCTTCATGGATCATAGCCTGAGTCAGAACCGTTGCGGTCGTGGTTCCGTCACCGGCAACATCATTGGTTTTGGTAGCGGCTTCGCGTACCAGCTGAGCTCCCATGTTCTCATACCGGTCTTCCAGCTCGATCTCTTTGGCAATGGTAACACCATCATTTGTGATGAGCGGGGTGCCGTACTTTTTATCAAGGACTACATTGCGTCCTTTGGGTCCAAGGGTAACCTTAACGGTATCCGCCAGTTTATCTACACCGGCCAGCAGCGAGTTGCGTGCGTCTACGCCGAATTTTAAATCTTTAGCCATAATTGATTTGATCCTCCTGATTGATTAATCTTCTACGATCGCCAGAATATCACTCTGCTTCAGAATGATATATTCTTCATCTTCCAGTTTAACCTCGGTGCCGGCATATTTCGAATACATAACCTTCTGACCAGGTTTAACTTCCATCTTAACTTCTTTACCGTCTACGGTTCCGCCGGGGCCGACTGCGATGACTTCGGCAGCCTGAGGTTTTTCCTTAGCATTGCCGGTCAGGATGATACCGGATTTGGTAGTCTCCACTGCTTCGAGCTGTTTAACGACGACTTTGTCGCCTAATGGTCTTATCTTCATAATATAAACCCTCCTTAGTAATCAAGCTCTTTATTTATTAGCACTCATTTGCTTTGAGTGCTAACCAACTATCGCTAATATTAGCGTTTTTACTGTGCGCGTGCAAATAATAAAAAATCGAATTATTGACCATATTCTCTTTTAATCTCTATTTATCTCATTTTATCGCTGTTTTACTCATTTTTATAAAATAAGAAGAACCTTTCTTCGATTGACGAGTCCGGCGCACCGCCCCTATAATAAGCCAAAAGAAAGGAGGCGCTGAAAGTCTTGAAAGCAGGCATCATCTGTGAATATGATCCGTTTCATAAAGGTCATGACTATCATCTGGCAAAGACCTTGCAGGCTATGCCCTCCTGTTCACAAAATGCCGTTATTGCTGTCATGAGCGGCAATTATGTACAGAGGGCCCAGCCGGCCATGTGGGATAAATTCACCCGTACCCGTATGGCTCTTTCGTCAGGAGTATCCATGGTCCTGGAACTGCCCACCCTCTATGCTGCCGCTACAGCGGAATGGTTTGCCTTCGGCGGTGTCAGCCTTCTCTACCACAGTCACATGATCGATGCCCTGTCCTTCGGTATGGAAGACGAGTCCCACCTGCCTGTGCTGAAAAGAGCTTCCTCTTTACTGTTTCCCGAGGACCCCGCCTACCAAACCCTCCTTCGAAGATATCTGTCCGAGCCCTTGCCTTTTGCCCAGGCCCGGCAGCGCGCATTGGAGGATCTTTTGGGGCAGGCTCTACCCACCGGTCCTAACGATGTTTTGGTCCTGGAGTATCTGAAGGCGATCCGCCGCCTGGAAGAAGAAGAAAACACGGATCCGGGCTGGAAACTGATCCCCGTCACCAGAAAAGGTTCCGGACATGACCAGGATGTCTCCCCGGCTGAGGTATCCGGGCCGGACCGTTTCCTGTCCGCCCGGTCGGTCCGCCGTTTGTCACTGGAAGGGCAGGATATCAGCCCTTACCTGCCACATGGGAGCCTGCCTTATCTTAGGGATAAAAAAGGCCGCAGCACGGCTCTTGACAAGGCTTCCTACGAAAGATTCTATGCTTATCTGATCGACCAGCTGGCCCGCATCGACGCCGCAAAGCTGTCCGACATTGACGAAGTCGCTGAAGGGCTGGAAAACAGACTTATATCGGCCCCTCTGCCGACACCGTCTTACAGCAAATTCCTGGACCTTATCAAGACAAAACGCTATCCGACTTCGCGTTTGAACCGCATTCTTCTTAATATAACGCTGGGGATCAGCCGCAGCTTTAAAAACGAATATGACTTTGCCAAAGGTCCGTCTTATATACGGGTCCTGGGCGTTAGAAAAGATCAGCTGCCTCTGTTATCCGAGCTGACCCATAAGGCCGACCTTCCCGTAATCATCAACCCTGCCCGTCAAATGAAAGATCTTCCGGACCCGGCCCGGGACCTGTTCCGCCGGGAACTTACCTGGTCGCGCATATACGCCTCTCTTTCCCCTGCTGTCTGCCAGAATGAGCTGTCAGAACCTTTGCTGATCGTATAAAACGCACTTTGTCCAGTGCCATGATCCGGACACGAAAAATACCGCAGGAACTAACCAGTCCTGCGGTATTTCTATGTTTCAGGCGATATAAGGCCGTGCGCAAAAATCATCAGATCGGTTCGCTGCGGTATCTCATAAACAGTTTATTTTCTTTAACAGTATAATCTTTGGAAACTCCGTCATAGTACTCGTTGTAGTCGTCGGTACGCATATCGCTCTCGACATCTACCTTCCACTTGGCATCTCCCTGGCCTACATAATAAAGAAGATGGAATCCATAGGAGCTCTGGACGATACCGGAATCTCCCGCTTTGCGGCTGGGGTCGAAGAGCCAGTCATCGATAGGCGTTACCATCTGCCCCGGATATGCGTTCTCATAAAGGCCGCCGTTCTTGGCAGAATTGGTATCCTCGCTGTTGGAAACAGCATAAGCTTCGAAAGACTCTTCCGAACCGCCTTCTTCCTGCCACTTATCATAAAGGATCTGAGCGGTTTCTTCCTTTTTATCGATCGCAGCCTGATCATCATCCGAGCTGGTCGTGATCAGGATCTGACGGAAATTGACGACCTTGGTCTCTTCTCTTCCTCTGGGACGGACGATATAGGCAACATAGTAGGCTGTCTTGTTGGCGTTTTCAAGGACCGTCTTGTCGCCGGCCTTTCTGGACGCGTCAAATGCCCAGGAAGCCAGATCGGTGTCGATGTAGCCAAGCCCGGTAAGGGTCTGGTTCTTGGACAGGGTCTCATCCTTGGCATCCTCGCCATCGATTTCTTTAGCGCGGGCCAGAGCCAGATCGGAGAAGGATTGTTCATCCGTTACCTGATCGTAAAAAGCGTTTGCATCTGCCTCGCACTCAGCAATGGTAACAGCCTCGCTGCTGCTGTCTTCGGCGGAGGAACTGTCTTCACTTGATGCGTCTTTTACGGCAAATTGTTCAACACGGATATCGACCGTATCGATGGTATCCTTATGATCCTGATAATAGGATTCATACTCGTCATCGGTATATTCTTTATCGTTGGTGATATGATCCTGCCAGGCATCTGCCAGAAGTTCCCGCTTCAGGCATTTTTTGAACATATCCAGATTAAAGCCAAGGCCGTAGGAAGAACCCAGGTAGCTGTTTATGCTGACATGGGCGCTCTTAGCAGCCGTTTTGATGTTATCGATCAGTTCGTCATACTGCTTCTGGTCATCATCGCTGATCTTGAAATCAGCCTTTTCCGCTTCGCTTGACAGAACGATCATTTTAGTCAGGTTGTCGATAGCCTGTTTACTGAAATAATCCGCATAGGTCGTGCCGTCGGACATCTTCTGTTTGGTCAGGGATTGGCTGCGATCGATCGATACATTTTCTTCACCGACATACTGAACCATCATATTATAGTAGCTGGAGTAAGCAGAACGGTAATAATAGCTGTATTCAGCGACACTGACCTTCTCATCGCCGACGGTAAAAGCCGTCATAACACGCCGGGAAAGACCCGTGTTGGGAAAGATCAGCACAAAAGCGATAGCTGCCGCTGCGATCACTACAGCGATACCGATCAGTATGTGCTTTGCTCTGGGAGTAACTTTAGATTTTTCACGGCGCTGATTTCTCTTTTTAAGCTTGGCGGCTTCTTTCCGGCGCTGTTCAACCTTTTCCTCTGTATCCATAAATATATGGTCCACCTTTCAAAAAATAATATACCGGTAAGGTCCGTCAGGATCAGTCGCGGTGAATATCCAGTTCCTTACGGTTCTGCTGCAGGATGCGGCTCTTCTGGTCGATCAGCTGGGTGAAATCCTTGCTGCGGGCATCCAGATTGCTCATGACCTTGGACATTTCCTCATTGGTAAAGCTGGCAAGCTGCTTCATCTGATCGTCGATCTGCATTAGAAGATCATCGGCATACTCTTTGGCACCCATACGCATATCTTTGGAGACTCTCTTGGCATTATCAACGATCTCCTCAGCCTGGGCATAGGCCTTCTTGGTGACCTCATGCTCATTGATCATCTTCAGCCTTTCTTCCTCGGCTTCCTTGATCTTCTGAGCGGCTTCCTGCTGAGCCTCGACGATAATGCGGTTCTTTTCTTCCAGCACCCACTTGGACTGTTCGATCTCCGTAGGCATCTTCAGACGGATATCCGTGATCATATCAAACAGTTTCTCTCTGTCTACCATAAACTTGTCGCTGAAAGGAACTCCCTTAGCCTGTTCCAAATACTCCTCCATGGAAGCCAGGATCTCTTCGATCTGCATCTGACGGTCCATACTGCTACCTCCTAAACTGTTTAATCATATCGATTGCCGGCGCCGGAACAAAATTACTGATATCCCCGTTATGAACCAGGACGTCTTTGACAATCGTAGAACTCAAATAAGAATACTGTACATTCGCCGTCAGGAACACCGTCTCCATCTCCGGATACAGCGAATGATTGGTCTGAGCCATCTGAAGCTCATACTCAAAATCCGTGACAGCTCTGAGACCTCTGAAAACGATCTTGGCATCCTGCTGCTTCAAAAAGTCCACCAAAAGCCCGTCGAAGGAAAGAACATCGACGTTGCCGTAAGGCTCGGTAACTTTTTTCAGCATACGGATGCGCTGGTCCAGCGTAAACATAGGATACTTGGATCCGTTCTGAAGAACGCCGACCACCAAATGATCACACAGTCTTGACGCACGGTCGATGATATCCAGATGTCCCAGTGTAACCGGGTCGAAACTGCCCGGATAAACACCTATCTGCATGTGTCCGCCTTTCTAAACCGGCAGATTACTGTTTTGCCGGAAAAACGTAAAGCGTGTTGTTTTATAGGTTTTGATCTTGAAGCACTCCAGTTCGTCCGAACGGACATCCGTCTGGGAAGAAGACTCGACAATGACCGTTCCGCCCTCCTTCAGGACATTTGCTTTTACGATCTGTCCCAGCGTGACCTCTTCCAATCCCTTCTGATAGGGAGGATCCAGAAAGATATAGTCAAACTTCTTTTCTGAATAGGAGAGGCGGGCCAGCGCCCGTTCCACAGACATCGGTATCACCTCTGCCTGCCCGGTCAGCTGAAGAGAGATCAGATTCTGACGGATACAGGCAAGCGCATCGGAAGCCTGCTCCACAAAAACAGAAAAAGACGCCCCGCGGGAAAGTGCTTCGATACCGATCTGACCGCTTCCGGCAAAGAGATCGAGAAAGGATACCCCTTCAAGATCAAACTGCAGCATACCGAACAAAGCCTCTTTACAGCGGTCTGTCGTCGGCCTGGTCTTGATACCGTCCGGTGTGATCAGCTTTCTTCCGCGAAATTCACCCGCAATGACTCTGGTCATACAAACCCCTTAAACAAAAAACAGGATCATGGACTCTTTCGGATATAGATCCTTTCTAAGAAATACATTCCAAAGGAGTAACAATCCTTTTCCTTATTTTATAGAATCAAGCAAAAAAGTCAAGATAGCACCCCTATTTTGTCTTCCAAAAGCTCCGAATCGCTACCCCTCCGTGACAGCCCGGTCCATGAATTGATCCAGTCTTAAGCGTATCTTCCGGTGCTCCAGCTGGTTCAGATCCGGATCGGCCTCCATGATCGTTTCCGCCAGCTGCTGGGCCTTGTGCAGGATCCCGGTATCCCGGTACAGATCCGCCAGCTTGAAATCCGGAAGGCCGTGCTGGCGAAGTCCGAACACATCGCCCGCTCCCCGCAAATGTAGATCTTCCTCGGCGATATAAAAGCCGTCAGTCGAGTCACACAGGGTCTTCAGCCGCTTTCTGGTCAGGACCGAATGACTGTCGCTGACAAGGACGCAGAAGGATTCGGCGCTGCCGCGTCCGACCCGGCCCCTCAGCTGATGAAGCTGGGCCAGTCCGAACCGCTCAGCGTTTTCGACAACCATCAAGGTCGCATTAGGGACATTGACGCCTACTTCCACAACAGTAGTTGATACCAGGATCTGTACATGCCCAAGGGCAAACGCTTCCATAACGGCTTCTTTTTCCTTAGGCTTCATCTTCCCGTGCAAAAGCCCTACTGTCAGATCCGGAAAAACCTCCTTCTGAAGAAAATCCCGGTATTGGACCGCGGGCCTCAAAGGAAGTTTGGCATTCTCGCTTTTTTCTTCCTTTTCCTCGCTGTCCAGTTCCATGTAAGGCTCCGACGTGTCCGCATCCTCCTGACCGGCACTTTCTTCTACCATCGGGCAGATGATATAGACCTGGCGGCCGGCCCGGACCTGCTTTCTCATAAAAGCATATAAACGGGGTTCATAACTGGTGTCAACGCTGAAAGTCCTGACCGGTGTGCGCCCGGGAGGCATTTGATCGATGATGGAAATGTCCATATCGCCATATAAGATCATAGCCAGCGTGCGCGGGATGGGAGTAGCGGTCATGACCAGTACATTTGTCATAGCACCTTTCTCGGATAAGGCAAGGCGCTGGCGGACGCCGAAACGGTGCTGTTCGTCTGTGATGACCAGTCCCGGATCATGAAAAACCACCGGATCTGAAATCAAGGCGTGAGTACCGATCACAAAATCGATGGACCCTGAAGCCAGGCCTTCCAGGACACTTTGCCGGTCCTTTCCGCTTACACTGCCGGTCAGAAGAGCCACCTTCATTCCCGCAGGCGCAAGCAGTTTCTGTGCAGATTCCAGGTGTTGTTTAGCCAGCACCTCGGTAGGCGCCATCAAGGCAGTCTGATAGCCGCACAGATAAGCCGCATATGCGGCAAGGAAAGCAACGATCGTCTTACCGCTTCCCACATCGCCCTGGACCAGACGGCTCATGGCCCTGTCCGAGGCAAGATCCTTCAGGATCTCATCCAGTGTACGTTTTTGGGCATCTGTGAGCGAATAAGGAAGACTTTCCTCCATAACCCGGACCTTTGAAAGATCCGGCCGTATCACAACGCCCTTGTTATCTTTCTGCCGCTGGGCCCTGACCCGTCTTAATGCCAGCTGCTGGATCATCAATTCATCAAAAACCAGCCTCTCGCGTCCTTTTTCTACCTGGGAAAAGGTTTCCGGCCTATGCATAGCCCTGACGGCTTCATCGTAAGGCAGCATGTCCTGGCGGTAGATGGGCGGAAGCATATCCTGATCCGGCTCTAATTTATCAAGGGCCTGACCTGTCGCTGAAAAAACTACCTTCTGGGTCAGGCCTCCTCCCAGAGGATAAACCGGGACCAGGCCGGGCAGACTGTTTTCCGCTTTACGTACTTCCGGACTGACCAGCTGCAGGCGGCTGTAATTCTGCTTGACACGCCCTCTGAACAGATAGATCTCGCCCGCTTTCAGATTTTTGACCATGAAAGGCTGATTGAACCAGACCAAGGCCAGCTGTCCAGTCTCATCGGCAGCCCTGGCATTGGTGATGGTAAAGCGTCCCTTATGGAAATTCTTCGGCTCAGAAATCAGCCGGGCCCGGATCAATACATCCGTGCCCGGCTGAATATCACTGATAGCGGTTCTGGTACGCTCATCCAGATATTGACGTGGATAATATTCCAAAAGATCCGATACGGTCTTTATACCCTGTGAGGCAAACTGCTGGGCCCTGCCCGGACCGATCCCCTTCAGATCCGATATCGGAATGCGATCGAGCTCTTCCATTTTATTCGGCCGACAGAAGGAAATAGTAGATAGGCTGTCCGCCTTCGTTTACTTCGACTTCGACCTGGGGATATTTCTGAGCGACATACGCTTTAAGCTCTTCGGCCTGATCCTGAGTCGCGTCTTTACCGTAATAGATCGTAACGATGCTTGTACCCTCGCCGATCATGCTGTCCAGAAGCTGACAGGTAGTCTCTTTCAGATCCTTTCCGACCTTGACGATATCTTCATTCTTCAGTGCCAGGATATCATTGGCCTGAATGGTAAAGCCGTTCATAGAGGTATCACGGATCGCATAAGTAACGGATCCGGAAACAACATTGTCGATGCCCTCGGTCATACCGGCAATATTATCATCCACGGATTCACCCGGCATATAACTGATCATAGCCGAAATACCCTGAGGGATATTGCGGGTCGGGATCACATGGAGCTGTTTATCTTTTACCAGTTTCTCGGCCTGCTGGGCCGCAAGGATGATGTTTTTATTGTTGGGAAGAACAAAGATATCTTTAGCATTTACCTGATCGACCGCATTGATGATATCATCCGTGCTGGGGTTCATGGTCTGTCCTCCGCTGATGACATAATCAACTCCCAGCTGCTGGAAGATCTGTGCAAGGCCCTCTCCGGCGGAGATCGTAACAAATCCGACCGGTTTGGCGGGAGCCTCGGCCTTCTGCTTTTGCTGAAGGTTCAGCACATGGTTATGAGACAGGCGCATATTTTCGACTTTGACCAGAGTAAGACTGCCGAATTCCCGGGCTTTCGTAAGTACGATACCGGGATCCTTGGTATGGACGTGAAGGCTTACCTTCTTACCTTCAGCGATCACGATGCTCTTTTCGCCTGCGGTAGGAAGAAAACCTTCCAGCTCCTGCTGAGCTTTACCGGCATCTGACGTTTCGATGACCAGTTCAACGCAGTATTCGTCTTCCTGTTTCACTGCCTGAGCCTTATCATCTTTCTGAAGCGCCAGCAGGGCATCCAGGTCATTGTCTTCCCGTTTCAAAGCGTCCAGGAAACCTTCGTAGATCAAAACAAGGCCCTGTCCGCCGGAATCGACGACCCCGGCATCCTTTAAGACGGGCAGCATCTCGGGAGTTTGGGCCAGCGTTTCTTCTCCGGCCCTGACTACCGCCTGCATGACTTCCACCATATCGTCCGTCTTTAGGGCTTCTTCGACAGCTGCCTGGGCTGCTCCTTTTGCCACGGTCAAAATCGTGCCTTCCTTCGGTTTCATGACCGCTTTATAGGCCGTTTCGACACCCTTCTGCATACCGGTAGCAAAGGCGACGGCATTGATATCGTTCGATCCCTTGATTCCCTTATAAAAGCCTCTGAAAAGCTGGGACAGGATAACGCCGGAATTTCCGCGGGCCCCTCTGAGCGCTCCCGAAGAAACGGCCTTGGCAAGATCCGACACCGAATCGGACCCGGATCCCAGGACTTCTTTTACAGCTGATGTAACTGTCAGCGACATGTTGGTGCCGGTATCCCCGTCGGGTACCGGGAACACATTCATCTCGTCGACCATTTTCTTGTTTTCTTCCAGTTTATTGGCACCTACGACAACCATCTGCCGGAACTTATCTGCCTGAATGCTGTTCACTCTAAAAGCCTCCACCTAATCATGCTTTTTCCTGTTTATCGGTACGGATGCCTTCGACGAAGACCGTCACATCCGCCACGTCGATGCCTAGAAGATCTTTTACACTGTATTTGACATTGCTGATCAGGTTATCGGCGATCGTTGAAATGTTGGTGCCGTATTCAACGATGATATGAAACTCGATGCTGACCGCATCACCATCTGAAGAAACCTTAATGCCTTTTGTCAGGCTGTCGCCCAACAGCAGCTGTACCAAGCCGTCTTTGACATTGGTAGAAGCCATGCCGACAACACCGTAGCAATCAAGAGCTGCCATGCCGGCCGTTTTTGCAATGACTTCATCATCAATTATGATACTGCCGATATCGGTCGTGTATTTCGCTGCCATCCTGTAACCTCCTATGTAAGGTAGATCCCGTAAGAATCGTCTTTGATTATATACGAAATTAACCGTAAAAACAATATAAACAAACCGGGAAGACTGCCTTAGCCCTTTTCCGTGCTTGGAGCACTATGCTATAATAAATTTATTATTCCATTATGACACTTGGCAAATCTTAAAAGTATAAGGTACGACTATGACGATACAACAGATCCGCTACGCCCTTGAGATCGCCGAAACAGGCTCCATCAATAAAGCGGCAGAAAAATTATTCGTTTCACAACCCTCCCTGACCAATGCTCTCAGAGAGCTGGAAAAATCGCTGGGGATCACCATCTTTAACCGGTCCGGTCACGGCATGACCCTGACTAACGACGGTCGTGAGTTCATCCAGCGGGCCCAGCAGGTCTATTCCCAATTTGACGATCTGCAGAAGACCTACAGTGATCCAGCCCAGATCAAACGCAAGTTTTCCGTGTCGACCCAGCACTATTCCTTCGCAGTAAAAGCCTTTGTCGATCTGGTCCGCCAGTATGACACCAATAAATATGACTTTTCCATCATGGAAAAAAGGACCCAGGAAGTTATCGACGATACCGCTTCCATGCGCAGCGAGATCGGCATCCTTTACCTGTCGGATTTTAACCGTAAAGTCATTAACCGGCAGCTGGCCGCCAGCAATCTGGAATTTCATCATCTGATCGATGTAGAGGCATTTGTTTACCTCTATAAGAACCATCCTTTGGCCAAATGTTCCTCCATCAGTTTTGACATGCTAACCGACTACCCCTGCCTGTCTTTCGACCAGGGCAACAATCCATCCGCCTATTATGCGGAAGAGATCCTCAGCTACAACAACTATCCCCGCATGATCCATACCAACGATCGCGCCACTAATCTGAACCTGATGGTCGGTCTGAACGGGTATACCCTATGCCCCGGTATCATCAGCGAAGAACTCAACGGCAACGACTTTATATCGGTCCCCTTTGCTTCCGACGAGGAAAACACCAACAGTGACATGGACATCGGTTATATCACCATCAAAAATCATACGCTTACCCATATCGGGGCTGAATATGTCCAGGCACTGAAAAACATTCTGGATACGGTAGAAGGCGTGCAAAAAACTCCTGCAGGCACTGAGTCCTGAGATCAGAAAGGTCCTGAGATCAAACAAAAACAGCTGCCCCTGAGCGATTTCAAGGACGGCTGTTTTTTTGCACAAAAACGGCCTGGTCAAAAGACCAGGCCGTCTGTATCTTCATATAATTAAAGATGAGAATGATCAAGCACGCTCAACCTTGCCGGATTTCAGGCAGTTGGTGCATACATGGAGCGTTTTAACCGTACCGTTTACATTTGCTTTGACGGTGCGGATATTCGGTTTCCAAGCTTTGTTCGATCTTCTATGCGAATGGCTGACTTTGTTTCCGAACAGAAGTCCCTTCCCACAGATATCACATTTTGCCATGATACGTAACCTCCTTCATTCTTCATCTTGCGTAAATTACGATATATATGTCCGCATAAGCCATTACACGGAACCGGCCGAGGAAATATCCCTTAACCGAACGTATTCGCTAAAAACACAGCAATGGTATTGTATCAAAAACCGTGCTCGAATGCAAGTCTAAATTTCATTTTCTTTGCGATCCCTATAAGCCAAAAATGATAATGTCCTGATAAACCAAAAATGAAAATGTCCCGGATGTGGTACACTGTCCTTTATTCGGGAGGTGATCATCATCAGGAGA
>OMYN01000028.1 GCA_900315265.1 uncultured Eubacteriales bacterium | reverse complement strand
GAAAAAGATTTGATGCTTGTATAGTACAAAAGAAATGTGACCGGAAAATGAACGGACGATAAAGGTTGCATGTTATCTTGTTCATGTTTGTGAAACATTTGCTTTTATGATGGGGTCGACAGAGGGGAGGGTACGGTACTAGTGCCGGCAATGGGGCCAAGTATTTGAAAGGGGCAGGGTATATTTCCGGAAAACGGTGACCTGTTTGAGGGAGTCTAAAAAAATCCTGTCAAATATTGAGATAAAAATATTTTGACAAGATTTGTCATCGATAAATGGAAAAATCTTGTCAAAAACCGGATTTTAGGAGTGGCTGACAAGATCTGTCATGACCTTATGAACAATAATATAATTAATATGTTATAAAACAAGTGTATAGATAAAAAATAAACAATAAAATGCCAAAAATGCAGGAAATAGCCTTGCCGACTTTTTCGTTTTTCAAAAAGTTGACGAGATGGCCTTTTTTACGATGACATTTCTTGTCAATTACTTGAAAAAAGGGATTTTTGACAAGATTTTCCAAAAATCGCTGTACAGATATTGTCAAAAACTCGTGAAAACAAAATTTGACAACGCAGTCGGCCTTATTCAGCATGACGACCGTCCCCAATTAACAAGGAACCACATCCTGATCGCCATTGGTGCATCTTTCCCGTCCTCGACCAACCAATAAAATCCCCCGACCGGACCTTCGGCGGAATATCAACGAGGATATATAACGCCAAAGCCCGGTCGGGGGAATTATTTTGTCTTTACTTACGGTCTCAGTTCGGTCTTGCCGCCCATGTAAGGCTGCAGAACAGCAGGGATCTTCACACTGCCGTCTCTTTGAAGGTTGTTCTCAAGGAAGGCGATCAGCATACGCGGAGGAGCAACAACGGTGTTGTTTAAGGTATTGGCGAGATACTTCTTTCCATCTTCGCCCTGGATGCGGATACCCAGACGGCGGGCCTGAGCATCGCCAAGGTTGGAGCAGCTGCCGACTTCGAAATACTTCTTCTGACGGGGAGACCATGCTTCGACGTCGCAGGATTTAACCTTCAGATCGGCCAGGTCACCGGAGCAGCACTCAAGGGTCCGTACAGGAATGTCCATGCTGCGGAACAGCTCAACGGTGTAGCTCCACAGTTTGTTGTACCAGGTCATGGTATCTTCCGGTTTGCAGATGACGATCATTTCCTGCTTTTCAAACTGGTGGATACGGTAAACACCGCGCTCCTCAAGACCATGAGCACCTTTTTCCTTGCGGAAGCAGGGAGAATAGCTGGTCAGGGTCTGCGGGATCTTGTCCTCGGGAACGATGGTGTCCATAAAGCGTCCGATCATGGAATGCTCGGACGTACCGATCAGGTAAAGATCTTCGCCTTCGATCTTGTACATCATGGCATCCATCTCGTCAAAGCTCATAACACCGGTCACGACGTTGGAACGGATCATGTAAGGAGGAATGACATAGGTAAATCCCTTATTGATCATGAAATCACGTGCATAAGCCAGAACAGCGGAATGCAGGCGGGCAACATCGCCGAGCAGATAATAGAATCCGTTTCCGGCAACGCGGTGGGCGCTGTCCAGATCGATGCCGTGCAGGCTTTCCATGATATCGGTATGATAAGGAATAGGATAGTCCGGAACGACCGGGTCGCCGAATTTTTCGATCTCAACGTTTTCAGAATCATCCTTACCGATCGGAACACTGGGGTCAATGATATTGGGGATGACCAGCATGCGGTCGCGGATCTCTTTGCTGAGTTCCTCTTCCCTCTTTTCCAGCTCAGCCAGGCGCTGAGAGTTCTCGGTCACCTGCTGCTTCAGCGCAAGGGCCTCGTCCTTTTTGCCCTGTCCCATCAGCTTGCCGATCTCTTTGGAGATCTTGTTGCGGTTGGAACGGAGGTCATCCGCTTCCTGTTTGGCGGCGCGATACTCGGCATCGAATTTGATGACTTCATCGACCAGCGGCAGTTTCTGGTCCTCAAACTTGTTTCGGATGTTCTGCTTAACAATCTCGGGGTTTTCCCGGACAAATTTTATGTCCAGCATATACACATAATCCTTTCTTTTCGTCAATGGATTAACGTTTATTATAAGCAGAATCGGCGGAAAAATCAACGGATGCCGTCTGTGATCGCGTTTGATCATGTCCGTTTTGAAGAGGAAATGGTCAAACAATCCCCGGAAAAGTGCTATAATAAATCCCATATCCACGGTTCCTGCCATGTCAGTGAGCCGCTTAACAAAGCAAGCGTCGCGAAAGAGGTACCAATTATGCTGCAATTCGGAATTCCGGTCTTAGTCGAGAACGATACCCTCCGGGAGAATGTCGATCTGTGTAAAGAGCTTGGATTTAACTTTATCGAATTAAATACGAATTTCCCCGAGTATGGCCTGGAGGCTTTGGAAGATTCCGAACCTCTGCTGAAGGCTGCCGAACAAGCCCACATTTATTACACCATCCATCTGGATGAAAACATGGACATTGCCGATTTCAACCCCCTTGTGCGCAGCGCTTATCTGGAGTCCGTCCGCCGCATCATTGAAGCGGCCAAAAAACTGACTCCCCTCATCGATTCCTACGGAGACCCGTCGCAGCCGCTGACGCTGAATATGCACATGAACCACGGTATCCACATGACCCTGCCCGACCGCATCGTTCAGATGTACGAACGCAATTTTGACAACTACATGCAGTCGTTCCGAACCTTCCGCGACCGCTGCGAGGAATGGATCGGCGATTCCAACATCGTGGTTTCGGTCGAAAACACCACCGGCTACCTTGAATTCGAGAAAAAAGCCATCGAACTGCTCATAGAGAGCCCTCGTTTCGGCCTCACCTGGGATATCGGCCATTCCCGCGCCAACGGCGGCGGCGACATCCCCTTTATCCTGTCCCACCAGGAAAAACTGCGCCACTTCCACATCCACGACGGCAGCGCCCAGCCGCCGCGCGACCACCAGCCCCTGGGCACGGGTGACATCGACCTGCCGGGCGTCCTGTCCCTGGCGCAAAAAGTCAACGCCCACTGCCTGATCGAGGTCAAAACCACCGATGCCCTCCGACAATCTCAAAAGTGGCTGCGCCAAAGAGATTATCTTTGACTTGGTCCGGGCTCAGCCTCCTGTCTTTAAGCAGGCTGTGGACAAAATCATCCTGCCTTTAACGGCAGTTTATGCTTTTGTCCGATCACACGTCACAATACCTCAAAATGGTTTTTGTGAAAGTCGATCAGGCCGTCCTTTTTCATTTTTCCCAATTCTTTGGAAAGGGCGCTGCGTTCCACATTTAAATAGTCCGCGAGCTGCTGCCGGTCGAAGGGGATATCGAACGATCGGCAGTGTTTTTGTACCGAGACGGTGTCCAGGTAGGCCATGATGCGGCCGCGGATGCTTTTGGGAGACGTGTGAAAAGCCCGCCTGGACTGATTCAGATTTTTGCGGGCCGAGATCAGCAGAAGGTTGTGCTGGAATTTCAGAAACCAGGACGGAGCACTGTCCTGGAGGCGGCTGGGATCCGGAAGCTCAAGAAAAAGGATGCGGCAGGGTTCGTTAGCGCAGACATTGATCAGCAAAGGCTCGAGGCTTTTGGGGCCTTTTCTGGCGGACCTGGAATTTAAGATGGCATAGACCTCGGCAAAAAATTCCCCCTCGCCCAAAAGACTCAAAATGGTACGGTTGCCCCACAAATCGTCATTTTCGATGGTCACGCTGCCGGATTGGATCAGACCCAGCCGGCGGCCGGTATCTCCTGCCATCATGATCATCTCGCCCTTTTGATAGCTGCGCTGGGTACCGTTCATTTGTTTTAAAGCAGCAGCGATCTCGAGAGGAGTCATGTCTTTGAACAGAGCGGATTCGGAAATTTTCATGGGCCGCAGCCTCCGTGTTTTGTGGTTATAACAACATACTTGTTAGGGGAATTATAGTATGATGGCTTTGACAAAACAAGGAATCATCACTTCAGCAAAGCAGGAATCATTTCTTTGAAATTAGAAACCAAAGGAGAGTCAACATGATTCGTCAGATCATTCATATCGATGAGGAAAAATGCAACGGTTGCGGTTTATGCGCACATGCCTGCCACGAAGGTGCGATCGACATTGTAAACAGAAAAGCCAAGTTAGTGCGTGAAAGTTTCTGTGACGGGTTCGGGGACTGCCTGCCCAACTGCCCTACAGGAGCCATCACCTTTGAAAACCGCGAGGCCCCGGCCTACGATCAAGCAGCGGTCGCTGCACGAAAAGCTGCTGCCGATGCGCCAAAAGCCGGAGAAGCCGCTGCCGCTGACGATGCTACTAACGAACAGCCTTCTTTCAAGATCGACGGTCAGGCTGGCGTGGAGCCTTCCGGCTGTCCCGGTTCCCGTATCAAACAGTTTGTACGCAGTCCGCGGGCGGAGGAAAGAAGGAACGGATGCCCCGGTACCCAACCGTCTTTCCGCGCAGATGCAGGCATGTCGGCCCGTCAGTCCGGAGCCGGTGCAGCAAGACCTGAGTCCGAACTGAGGCAGTGGCCTGTACAGATCAAACTCCTTCCTACTGAAGCTCCTTTTTACAAGGGAGCCAAGCTGCTGATCGCCGCTGATTGCACGGCTTACGCCTATGCCAACATGCACGAAGACTTCATGCGCGGCCGTATCACCCTGATCGGATGCCCCAAGCTGGACATGGTCGACTATTACGACAAGCTGAAGGTCATCTTCGAGAAAAATGACATCAAGTCTGTGTTGATCGTTCGCATGGAAGTGCCTTGCTGCGGAGGACTGCAGAGAGCAGCAGAAGATGCTCTTAAAGCCAGTGGCAAGTTTATTCCCTGGCAGGTGGTTACTATTTCCCGTGACGGTCGGATCCTGGACGACTAACCGGATCTTGGACGATTGATCAGGGCAAAAAAATAGAGCCGGAGAGATCCGACTCGATTCAAAGGAGAAAACATGAAAAAGATGAAAAAGATTTGATGCTTGTATAGTACAAAAGAAATGTGACCGGAAAATGAACGGACGATAAAGGTTGCATGTTATCTTGTTCATGTTTGTGAAACATTCGATCTTATATTGGGGTCGCCATAGGGGAATAAAGCAAAGAGGCCGGATATAATTTAGGAAAACGGCGGCCTGCTTCAGAGAGTCTTGAAAAATCCTGTCAAATATTGGCTTGGAGAAATTTTGACAAGATCTGTCATCGTAAAATACGAAAATCTTGTCAATAATCGGATTTATGACGAGGGTGACAAGATTTGTCACGGCCCGAAAAGCAGAAATGTTCTAAATAAGTAATAAAATAAAGATGTTTTCAAAAAACAACAATGATATTCCCAAAAACGTGAAAACCGGTCTTGTCAACAATGTCGAATTTAAGAAAGTTGACAACATCCCTTAAATAACGATGACATTTCTTGTCAAATACCTGAAAACAGGGATTTTTAACAAGATTTTTGAAAAATGGTCGTACAGATCTTGTCAAAAACCTAAAAATCGGAAATTTGACAATGCTGCCTGCCTCGGCGGTCACGAGTCTCGGCCAAACCACTGGACCAGGTCTCCTTCCTACCTCAGATCTTCAAACTCCCCAGCACCTTCCCGATGGAATCGTGGATGACCAGATCGGCGTAGGAGTCGGCCGGAGTGGCATCGCGGTTGATAAGGACCAGACGGTCGCCGCGGTAGTAGCGGATCAGGCCGGCGGCAGGGTAAACGACCAAAGAAGTGCCTCCTATTATCAGCATATCAGCATTTTCGATCTCGATCACGGCCTTGGTAAGCATGTCCTCATCGAGGTTCTCTTCGTAAAGGACCACATCGGGCTTGACGATGCCGCCGCAGTCCTGGCAGCGTGGGATAGCCGCCGGATCTTTAAGACCGGTCTCCTCGATGTAAGAGACGGGGTAGAAGCGGCCGCAGTTGGTGCAATAGTTTCGTAAGGTGGACCCGTGAAGCTCGTAGACGCGCTTGCTGCCGGCGGCCTGATGAAGGCCGTCGATGTTCTGCGTGATCACGCAGCGAAGCTTACCCTTGGCTTCCATCTGCGCCAGGGCCAAATGAGCCGCGTTAGGTTTGGCTCCGTGCAGGAGCATACGGTCGCGGTAAAAGCGGTAGAACTCACGGGGATTCTCCTCGAAGAAATGATGGCTGATGATCTCCTCCGGAGGAAATTTGTATTTTTGATGGTAAAGGCCGTCTTTACTGCGGAAATCCGGGATGCCGCTTTCGGTGGACACGCCGGCACCGCCGAAGAAAACGATCCGGTGGCTTTCATCATATAATTTCTGAAGGTCCGCATACTGAGAATTCTCTTCCATATTAAAACCTCCTTGTCGAAAAGGGATCGCAGCCGCAAAGCAGCCGTTTTACGCCTTTACCGTGTTGGCCTTGGGGCTGCGTGATCCCTTTTTCTTCATTTTATTCCGGTAATAGAAATAATAAATGACCAAAATCGTATCCGCTACGATCCAGCTCAAGGGGTAGCAGGTCATCAGGACGTTCATGGTGTGGTGCTTGGCAAAAACAGTCAGGATCCAGACTACCCGCACGACACAGATGCCGAACAGAGCGATCAGGGCAGGGGCAAGGGAGTTGCCGTAGCCCCGCAGGGCACTGGACAAGTTATCGACCGTCATATTGAAAAATTCAAAACCGACTATATACAAAATACGGATCTCACCGTAATGGATAACAGCAGGGTCACGGTTGAAGATCGACAGCAGAGGACGGCGGAAAAGGACGATCAAAGCCGATACGACTACGGTCGCAATCGTCGACTCCAAATACGACATGCCTGCGGCCCGGCGGCAGCGCTCCATATTGCCGGCGCCGTAGTTTTGTCCGATAAAGGTCGTGGAAGCCTGGCTGAAGCCTCCGAACAGGCAGAACATCACGGCTTCAAGGTTCAGCGCGGCAGACGTGGCCGCCATGACGTCGGTACCCAGCGAGTTGACCGAAGACTGGACCAGAATGTTAGAAATGGAGAAAGCCATGCCCTGCAGGCCGGCCGGCATACCGATCTTGATCATATCTTTCAGCAGATCTTTTTCAATGGTCAGATGACGGAAAGACAGGTGGGTCGGCCCGTCGGTGCGCATCAGGCTGATCACAAGGATCAGCGAACTGATCAAGTTGGAGATGACGGTCGCGATGGCGACACCGTCGGCATCCATGCCGAAGACGGTGACAAAGAAAATGTTGAGACCGACGTTGGCAACGCCGCCGATAGTCAGAGCCGCCAGGGGAGTACGGGTGTCTCCCTGGCTGCGGAAGATAGCGGAGCAGAAGTTATAAAGCAGGATGACCGGCATACCGCCCATGTAGATGCGGAAATAGGCTAAAGACATGGGCATAACGTTCTCCGGCACTCCCATCAGTTTCAGGACCGGGCGGGCAACGAAGAAACCCAGGACCGCCAGAAAGACTCCGCCCAAAAGACTGATCAGGACCGAGGTGTGAACGCCCTTGCTTAGTTTATCCAAGCGGCCTTCACCGGTGACCCGGGCCAGCACTACATTGGCGCCCATGGTCAGGCCGATAAAGAGGTTGATCAAAAGGTTGATCATGGGTCCGTTGCTGCCGACCGCTGCCATGGCGTCTTTGCCGCAGAAGTTGCCGACGACCAGGGTATCCGCTGCATTGAAGACCTGCTGCAGGATACTGGTCAGAGCGATGGGAATAGCAAACTGAAGGATCTTATCCCACAAACTTCCCTCCAGCATATTGATCGTACGTTTCATAAGTACCTCTGTCCTTTGGTTCTTGTAGTTAAATCTTAAATTATTATAAAGTTCATTATAGTCTTCTGCAGAGGAAAATGACAGACGTTTTTTAAAAGTTATTTAAAAAACGATAGGCCGGACCGTATCATCCGTCGTATGGGAGTGCTATAATGTCTTTTACGTGTATTTGACAATTCATGAGCTGAAAAAAGAGGAATTTATATATGGACACAGCAGACAGCACGGTCAAGGAGACGGCCCCGACCGGATCGGGAGGAAACCGCGCTCCCTTGTATACCAGCAAAATGATTTTTGCCCTGATCCTGCCGCTGATCGGCGAACAGTTTTTGAATATCCTGGTGGGCATGGCCGACACGGTCATGGTGTCGGGCGTGGGCGAGCAGGCCGTTTCGGCCGTCAGCCTGGTCGATTCCCTCAATATCCTGCTGATCACCCTCTTCGCGGCCTTGGCTACCGGCGGCGCGGTCATCACCTCCCAGTACATCGGAAAAGGCGACCGCGAGGCAGCCGGCGAATCCGCCAAGCAGCTGACCTGGTTCAGCGTCATCTTTTCCAGCTGTATCGCGGCTCTGGCCATCATTTTCAACGCTCCGCTGCTGCGCCTCATCTTCGGCAAGGTCGAGCCGGCCGTCATGGCAAACGAACACACCTACTTTTACATCACCGCCGCGTCGTTTCCTTTTCTGGCACTTTACAACGCCGACGCGGCCCTGTTCCGCTCCGTCAACAAGACCCGCATCACCCTGATCATTTCCTTTTTAGTCAACTTGATGAATATTGGCGGCAACGCTTTACTGATCTATGGCTTCAAGATGGGGGTAGCCGGCGCTGCTTTTTCCACGCTGGCTGCGCGCGCCATGGGCGCGGTCGTGTCGTATGTCCTGCTTTTACATGCCAAAGAGCAGATCCACATGGTGCATCCCTTCCGCTATAAGCCGGATTTCGGACTGCTGAAAAAGATCCTGCACATTGGAATCCCCACCGGGCTGGAGTCCAGCCTGTTCCAGGTGGGCAAACTGATGCTGGCTTCGCTGGTATCCACCTTCGGGACTCCGTCTATTTCGGGCAATGCCATCGGAAACTCCATGGCTTCCCTTTCTAACATTCCCGGTTCGGCCATAGGGCTTGGCCTGGTCACCATCGTGGGCCAGTGTATGGGGGCCCGCCAGCCTGATCAGGCCGAAAAATATACCGACCGCCTTCTTTTGATGACCTTTATTCTGATGAACCTGCTGGATCTGGCCCTGTACATCTTTGCTCCGCAGCTGGCGGCTTTGTACGGCCTGTCCGATCAGTCCCGCGACATTGCCGTATGGATCATGCGCTCCTTTACCATTGCTGCTATTGTTTTCTGGCCTCCGGCCTTCACGGTGCCAAACGTATTAAGGGCTGCCGGAGATGTCCGCTTTACCATGACCGTCGCAATCGGCAGCATGTTTATTTTCCGTCTGGGCATGGCCTATTTTCTGGCTTATACCACGGATCTGGGTGTCAAGTCCTGCTGGATCGGCATGTATACCGACTGGATCGTGCGCGCAGTCTTATATTTCACCCGCTATAAAAGAGGCAAGTGGAAAAAGATCCGCCTGGTCTGACAGTGAAGGCTGACCGCGAAGGAGCCGGCTGGGCAGGCGGCCGTAAGCTAAACTACCGGTATCGATTTTATCGTTGACACAGGGCTTTTAAGAGACTAAAATATTCAAAGACTGGGTCCCTGTGGGGGCTTGATAAGGTGACGGCAAAAGGTTTTTAAAGGCGGCTGCGGAGAAGCGGTCTTAAAGCCTTGCGCGGGCACGAAAACAGACGTAAGAAAGGAAATCTACTAAGATGGAGTATTCAAAAGAAGTCGAGAACATGTACGCCGTAAAATGCGGAGCTAGTTTCGGCTGCGCCCCCATCCCGGAAGAGGGTAAATGGGTATATTCCCGTAAAATCGAAGACATCTCCGCTTTTACCCACGGCGTAGGCTGGTGCGCACCTCAGCAGGGCGCCTGCAAGCTTTCGCTGAACGTTAAAAACGGAATTATCGAAGAAGCTCTGATCGAGACCATCGGCTGCTCCGGTATGACTCATTCCGCTGCAATGGCTGGTGAAGCCATCGTCGGCAAGACCGTACTGGAGGCCGTTAACACCGACCTTGTATGCGATGCCATCAACACCGCCATGCGTGAGCTGTTCCTTCAGATCATTTATGGACGTTCTCAGTCCGCATTCTCCGAGGGCGGTCTGGTCGTCGGCGCCGGCCTGGAAGACCTTGGCAAAGGAACCCGTTCTCAGGTTGGTACCATTTATTCTACCAAACTGAAGGGACCTCGTTATCTGGAACTGGCCGAAGGTTATATCCTTGAAGAAGCTCTTGATGACAATGATGAAGTCATCGGTTACAAGTACATTAACCTGGGTGTACTGATGGAGAAGATCAAGAAGGGCGAAGACGCGAACGAAGCTTACAAGAGCTCGATCAAGACTTACGGCCGTTATAATGATGCAGTCAAGTACATCGATCCGAGAAAAGAGTGAGGGATAGAAGATGGCATTATTTGAAGGTTACGAAAGACGAATCGACAAAATCAATTCTGTGCTGAATTCTTACGGCATCTCTTCCCTGGAAGAAGCAAAAAAGATCTGCGACGAAAAGGGCGTTGACGTATACAGCATTGTTAAAGGCGTTCAGACCATCTGCTTCGAGAACGCCTGTTGGGCTTACATCACCGGCGCTGCCATTGCCATCAAGAAAGGTGACAAGACCGCTAAAGATGTAGCCAAAGATCTGGGTGTGGGCCTGCAGTCCTTCACCGTTCCCGGTTCTGTAGCCGAGGAGCGTAAAGTAGGTCTGGGCCACGGCAATCTTGCAGCTATGCTGCTGGACGACAATACCAAGTGCTTCTGCTTCCTGGCAGGACATGAGTCCTTCGCCGCTGCCGAAGGCGCCATCGGTATTGCCCGCAACGCAAACAAAGCTCGTAAAGAGCCCCTGCGTGTCATCCTGAACGGCCTTGGCAAAGACGCTGCCAAGATCATTTCCCGTGTTAATGGTTTCACTTATGTGGAGACCCTGTATGATTACTTCACCGGCGAGCTGAAAGAGATCAGCCGCACCGCATACAGCAAAGGCGAGCGTGCACAGGTTCTGTGCTACGGCGCTAACGACGTACGCGAAGGTGTTGCCATCATGCACCGCGAGAAGGTCGACGTTTCCATCACCGGTAACTCCACCAACCCGACCCGTTTCCAGCATCCGGTAGCCGGCACTTACAAGAAAGAGTGCATCGAGCTCGGACGTAAATACTTCTCCGTAGCATCCGGCGGCGGTACCGGCCGTACCCTTCATCCGGATAACATGGCAGCAGGTCCCGCATCCTACGGTATGACCGATACCATGGGCCGTATGCACAGCGACGCACAGTTCGCAGGCTCTTCCTCCGTTCCGGCACATGTAGAAATGATGGGCCTGATCGGCATGGGCAACAACCCCATGGTAGGCGCTTCCGTAGCTGTAGCCGTAGCCGTAGCAGAAGCTATGAACAAGTAATTTGATCAATGTCCAAGCCATTGCTTTGACACTAAGGCAGCCGCTCCTTTTCAGTGAAAGGGGGCGGCTGTTTTTCATAGGTGTTGGTTTGTCGGCAGTTTCCGACGCGGTCGCTGAGCCGACGCATCGCTGGGCTGCCGTCGCGTCGCTGGGTCGCCGCGTCTCTGGGCTGCCTCAACGCAAGACCGCTGCCGTTTCCGTTGCCTCGCCGAATCAAGTTGAAAAAAGTTCACATCCTCATATCAAATTTGACAAGTCCTGTGACCGCTAGTATAGTAAATTTATACTGATTATCTTTAGGGAGGCCGGCTGTGAGGGACGAACAAGAAGATATTGTTTTAAAAGGCTTGAGTCATGACTTGTTGACCAACCGTATCCGTATTTTGAAAACCGGACTTTATAAGGTAAACCGTTTTATTTCGATCAATACGCCGGAAGAGATCGACGACTTCGAAAAGTTGGCCAGACCGGGCACGCAGCTGATGCTCCGCAGGGTCAGGGACTCTCAATTTGATCCTTTTCAGATCCAGATACTGGCCCCCGACGGAAGGCGTTTGGGTAATGTGACACCGGATAAGGCGGAAACTGCCGCCCGACTGATGGATGCAGGCATCGAAGTCATCGCAGTGGTATCAGACAGCCTTCCTATCCATAATGATGACTATTATCATGGTGATCATGCAGAGGAGGACAACAAAGGCTGGTCGCAGGCGGAAAGGATCCGCAACGGATACCGGATCTGCAGCTTACCTTATTCCCTTTTCATGATCGACAGGAGCGTTCAATGAGGCAGGGACAATTTCAGCATCAGATAAAGACGGATGAAGACGTCGTCCTGGACTTTTCCCAAAAGAAGGCCGTAAAAGCAGCGCCACAGACGGCGCTAGGTACAGCGGCACAGGCTGAGTTACAGTCAGAGTCACGTACAGAAGCACAAGCGGATGTGCGGCTGGCGGCCCAAACGGAGACGAAACCGGTCCGGACAAGAAGAGTCATCCTTTTGCAGACGTATCTTTCCGGCTGCGAACGAAAATTAGGAAAAGCAGGCGAAGAGCTGCAGCTTGAAAGAAAACCTGATTATCCGGAAGACCGCTGGGCTATTCTTGTTCGAAAGAAAAGCGGAGAACTTTTGGGGTTGATTCCTTTTGGAGCTAATCAGTCGACGGCCCGGCTGATGGATGCCGGTAAAAAAATCGGTGCAGTGGTAGCCGATACTTTGTACGAAGCCTGCGTATATATGGAAATACCTGTTAAGGAGGATCTGCCTGATCATGAGTGATTCAAACATGGATGAATTGAAAAGCCAGCTGGCCCAGTTGTACAGGAGCTATTCGGAAAAAGCAGGACGGGATCTGACCGACACGCTCAAAGACGAGGTCAAAGGGTTCCTGGCCTATCTTACGGCCTCCAACGGTGTGGTCGCGGGGGAAGAAGTGGACTATATCAACCAGTGTCTTGAGACCAATTACCATACCCGGGATCTGGCAGCGTTTATTACCGCCAACAACATTTTTTCCCATGAGTATGCGGTCTCGCTGCCTTATACCTTCCGCACTTATTTGGACGACGAAGCCCTGTCCCGCCAGTATATCACGGTCATGCACACGGTCGGCAAAGAGTGCGTGATCTCGGACCAGAAGGCCGAATCGGCGGAGGTCGACAGCCTGAATAACCGGATCGAAGCGCTGACCAAGGCCTTTGACCAGCGCTATCCGGACAGACCCATGACCCTGACCAAAGACACCATCCAGTCGGTGTCCCAAAAGGACGAAGACAGCGCCGGCGGCAAGGATAAGGACGAGGAAACGCTGGATCAGCTCTTGCAGGAGCTGGATGAATTGATCGGCCTTGCCACGGTCAAAAAGAATGTTTACTCTCTGCTGCACCTGCAGGAGATCCAGATGGAAAGAGTCAAACGGGGCATCCCCAAGATTCCCATCTCCAACCATCTGATTTTTACCGGCAATCCCGGTACCGGAAAGACAACGGTCGCGCGGCTGTTGGGCAAGATTTATTACAAGATCGGCCTGCTGCCTAATAAAAACTTTGTCGAAGTGGACCGGTCGGGCATGGTCGCCGGCTATGTCGGCCAGACCGCCATCGAAGTCAAAAACGTCTTCGACAGCGCCAAAGGCGGAGTCCTCTTTATTGATGAGGCCTATTCACTGGCTAACGGCCTGCCGGGCGACTACGGGACCGAAGCCATCGAAACCCTGCTCAAACGCATGAAAGACAACCGCGACCAGATCGTCGTCATCGTGGCCGGCTATCCGGAGCTGATGGAACAGTTTTTAAAGTCCAACCCCGGTCTTAAATCTCGCTTCAGCAAGAAAATTTATTTCCCGGATTACACGCCGGAAGAACTGCTGGAGATCCTCAAATATACTGCCAAAAAGAACCAGTGCCTGCTGTCCGATGATGCCCTGGCCTTTGCCGCGGACGTCTTCAAACGCAAATATGACCAGCGGGACGAGAACTTTGCCAACGCCCGCGAGGTTCGCAACTTCTTTGAAGCCGGTGTGGTCAGCCAGGCCGACCGCCTATACGGCAAGCTGAACCTGACCGACGAGGAACTGCGCACCTTAACGGCCGACGATTTCCGCTACAACGAACTGACCGTGGAAAGCTGACCGTAGAAAACTGACGGCAAAAGCGGACGGCAGAGGCTGGCGACAGAAAACGGAAAGAAGACGCTCAGCATCTATCTGCATACGCTGCCGCTGCCTTTGCTGATGTAACACTTGATATTACGAAAAACATGTGATACACTCTGATGTAAGAACGGAGGTAACATCATGCAGATATCAAGCAGATTCACGATGGCGGTACACATCCTTACCTGCATCGAAATCTTTAAAGACGATTACCAGGTAAACAGCGAATTCATTTCCGCCAGTGTCGGGACTAATCCTGTCATCATCCGGAAGATCTTCGGACAGCTGAAGAAAGCCGGTATAATCCATGTGCAGCGCGGCGGCAACGGAGGCGTTTGTCTGGCAAAACCGGCAGACACGATCACACTGTGCGATGTGTATCGTGCCGTAGACAGCGTGGAGGAAGAGGGGCTTTTCCATTTCCATGAAAATCCCAGTCAGGATTGCCCGGTAGGAAGAAATATGCATTATGTCCTGGATGACCGCCTTGCCAAGGCACAAGCAGCCATGGAAAAAGAATTGTCTTCCACGACCATAGCGGATATCATTGCCGATACCAAAAAGAAAATCGCAGCTGACCAGTCAGCCCCAAAGTCTTAAAATCGCAGAGCTTATATAGACCTTTTATTAGAGTTTATTTAGACTTTTATAGACCTAATTTTGACTTTATAAAGACGCTATTTCAGGTACAAACGATTCGGTTACGAACGATTCGGGTACGGTTAGGGGGGAATCGGTACCCGAAAAATATTTTGAAAAATTTTGATGTAACTATTGACATTACAAATAATGGATGGTATATTACAACCATAAGATGTAACTGATGAAGTTACACCAAGCCAAATCTGAAAAGGAAAAAAACACGGAGGTATGTTGATCATGAAAATCGCAGTTGTAGCAGCAAACGGAAAAGCAGGAAAACTCATCGTTAAGGAAGCGATGGAGCGCGGTATGGACGTGACCGCAGTGGTCAGAGGTGAGAACAGGACAGAGGCAAAAAAAGTTATCGTAAAGGATATCTTTGATCTGACTAAAGAAGATCTGGCCGGTTTTGATGCGGTCGTAGATGCATTCGGTGCCTGGACAGAAGACGTCCTTCCTCAGCACAGCACCACGCTGGCTCACCTTTGTGATATCCTTTCCGGAACCAATACCCGACTTCTCATTGTCGGAGGGGCGGGCAGCCTGTATGTAAACAAAGAGCATACGGCAACGGTTTCAGAAGGACCGGATTTCCCGGACGCATTCAAACCGCTGGCATCGGCCATGGCAAAGGCCCTGGGAGAGCTTCGTCAGCGCAATGATGTAAAATGGACGTATATCAGTCCCGCTGGAGATTTTCAGGCGGATGGAGAGCGCAGCGGCCGGTACATCCTGGGAGGCGAAGAGCTGACACTGAACGATCGCGGAGAAAGCATCATCAGCTATGCGGATTACGCAATTGCAATGGTCGACGAGATCGAAAGAGGCAATCACATCCATCAGCGGATCTCCGTGGTAAGAGCCTGACAGATAAACGAAAAGATAGCGGTGCCCGGAGCACACAGGAAACCGTCCGGGTCTGATTTCAAAAACAGTGACAGGGAGGCAGCAATGATGACAACAGAACAGATCTTACATTTCCTGCAGAAAGATATGCATTCCACGATTATGGCAACCGTGGATGAAGAAGGCCTCCCGGTCACCTGTGTGATCGACATGATGCTTTCCGATGAAAACGGACTGTATTTCCTGACGGCCAGAGGGAAAGCCTTCTACCAGCGCTTCTCTTACGGAAATGTGCAGGTAAAAGAAACAGGCTACCGGATTTTGGAAGACAAGTGCATCGGCTGCGGAAGATGTGTGGAAGTCTGTCCTCAGAACTGTATCCGCGGGGACTGCCCGAAAAAAATCGACCGGAGCCACTGCCTGCACTGCGGCAACTGTTTCCGTGAATGCCCGGTAAAAGCAGTAATAAAGTTAGGGGCGTAAGAGCATGACCAGACTGGAGCAGATCAAAAAAGTAAATGAACTGCTGCTGGAAGATCAGCCGCAGTATCAGGAAGATGCAAAGATGTTTCCCCAGGATGAAGGCAGCCAAAGAAGACTAATGCGAAGTCTGATGAATGTCCGCTGGCCCAGGATTCTACCCAAGGAGCTTCTGAAGGCCCAGGATGAGGTTTTGTCCGAAGAACGTGAACAGAAAGGGATCGTTCATGTGGCGGACCTTCCGCCCGTAAAGGCAGATCCCCGGATCAAGATCTGGCAGGGAGATATTACCAGACTTGATGCCGATGCCATCGTTAATGCGGCCAACTCCCAGATGCTGGGATGCTTCGTCCCCTGCCACGGCTGTATCGATAACGCCATCCATTCTGCGGCCGGCCTGCAGCTTAGGGAAGAATGTGCACTGATCATGCGCCGGCAGGGCCATGAAGAAGCAGTTGGCCAGGCCAAGATCACGGGCGGCTATAATCTGCCGGCCAAGCATGTGATCCATACGGTCGGCCCGATCATCTATGATAACGTAACCAAGGAAGATGAACGGCTTCTGGCTTCCTGTTACCGTTCCTGCCTGCAGCTTGCCGCAGACCAAGGTCTGGAAAGCATTGCTTTCTGCTGTATTTCGACCGGGGAATTCCATTTTCCCAATGAACGTGCGGCCGGGATCGCAGTACAGACTGTCATGGAATTTCTCAAGGATGATAAACGGATCAAAACCGTCGTGTTCAATGTTTTCAAAGATCTGGATGCAGAGATCTATACCCGGCTGCTGGACAAAAGAACGGACAAAAGACTGGACTAAAGACTGGACAAAAGGTGAGCATATAGGATGATGGGAAGATATTTTGACGGGCAGGGGGAAGGGCTTAATGCGGAATACTCGGACGGGCTGCTCAAGCTTGGCAAGGCCCTTTCTGAGGCGGATGCGGTCATTATCGGCGCCGGGGCCGGCCTTTCCACAGCGGCCGGCTTTACCTACACCGGAGAACGTTTTGAGACATATTTCGGTGACTTTGCGAAGAAATACGGCTTTGAGGATATGTATTCCGGCGGTTTTTATCCCTACCGGACCTTAGAAGAATACTGGGCTTTCTGGTCCCGGTACATCTGGATCAACCGCTACGCGCCGATCCCGTCGGATGTGTATGAAAAGCTGCTCAATTTGGTCAGGGGCAAGGACTATTTCGTCTTGACTACCAACGTGGACCATGCTCTGATCAAAGGCGGGTTTGACAAGAAACGGCTTTTTTATACCCAGGGAGATTACGGACTCTTCCAGAGCGTAAGACCCCATGGTTCATCAAAGGGCAGGACCTATGACAATGAAGCAATCATCCGCAGGATGGTCCTGGATCAGGGGTATGCGATCGCCGGTGATGGGACCCTGATGATCCCTGACAAAGCCGGAATACGGATGACGGTCGATACGGAGCTGATCCCGGTCTGCCCGGATGACGGAGAGTACATGGTCCCCAACCTTCGCTCAGACGACACCTTTGTGGAAGACCAAGGCTGGCATAGGGCTGCAGGACGTTACGGTGATTTTCTGGCACAGCACGGGATCCGAGCGCAAGGATTTTTCACCGGTGACAGCAGCATGGAGCCTGACCGGGCCTATCGCGGCAGGATCCTTTTCCTGGAATTAGGGGTCGGCAGCAATACGCCCGGGATCATCAAGTATCCCTTCTGGCAGATGACAGCGGAAAATAAAAATGCCGTCTACGCATGCCTGAATATGGGAGAAGCCATTGCCCCCAGGAAGATCCTTGGGCGGTCGATCCTCATCAATGCAGATATTGCGGCGTGTCTTGAAGATCTGCAGGAGAAAATGACAAGGTGATCATGGTCCCAGCCGCAAGTCCTATCTGAAAGTAAAGCCATTAGAAGCAGCCATTGGATAAAAAAGATGGCTGCTTTTATCGTATATACAAGATATATACGGAAAGACATAAATTGTTCACGGATTTATAGTTTTACTGAAACGCACGTTCATACCAGAGACATAAGTATTTCGTACTATATAACCATCAAATCTTTTTCATGTTTTCTCCTTGTTTGAGTCGGACGATCCCGGCTCTTTTTTTATGGCTGTTTTCTGTTTACACAAATGAAATGTTATAAATGCTTTTTGGAGAGACAAGCATCTTCAAAACATACGAAGTGATATAATCATGGTAGTGGAGATGGGAGGAGATTATGATGAATAACTACATATAGTGGGAGGAGAGTAGCAAAGTAAGAATGTTATTAGTGCAGGATAGCGGGTAAATGGTTGACGTTCATTTTCTGAATAGTTATAGTAATACATGAACGGTACTCTTATGTGTTATGGGAGTAGAATAAGTGGATAAGATGGTAGAGTGTCTGTGGGCAAAGAAAAAAGATAACGGACAGTACTACTGGTTACCTTTGATAGCTCATTTGACTGATACAATGGAAGTTGCTGGTTGGCTGTGGAATCATTGGTTGACAGAAGGCCAGAGAACATATTGTTTTGGACAGATACGTGGATTTACTGATATTAATGATTGCGAAAAACTCGTACGTTTTCTTGCTGCAGTTCATGATATTGGGAAAGCTACACCGGCTTTTCAGACTCAGAAGAATTATTATTCGGGAAATGATATTGAGAATTTATTACTTGATCGACTGGAAAAAAGTGGATTTGATGGTATAAGCACATTAAATTTGGCATCCCCCAAACGGACGCATCATAGCATTGCCGGAGAGGTAATTTTAAATCGTTTCGGTGTTAAAAATGATATTGCATCTATAATTGGCGGGCATCATGGTAAACCAATAGACGATGTGGAGGAATGTGAGAATCAGATTAACGGTTATTCTGCAAATTATTATCAAACCGAGAATAAAAGTGAACTTTATACATTGTGGGATTATACTCAGAAAAGTATATTAACATGGGCATTAAACGAAAGCGAGATATTTTCTGTAGAGAACCTGCCGAGTTTATCTGAGCCGTGTCAAGTACTGCTTTGTGGCTTATTGATTATGGCTGACTGGATTGCCAGCAGTGAGCAATTTTTCCCTTTGATTCCAATAAGTGATTTGCATGTAGAAGATCAGGATGAGCGGTTTGAATCAGGCATAGAACATTGGTACAAGACATTGCCGATTACTCCTATAATGCCTGAATCTGCTGTACAGTTATACCAGAGTAGATTTGGTTTTCAGCCACGTCTTTTTCAAAATAAAATATTTGATCACATTGCTAAAATAAAAGAACCAGGAATCATTATTATCGAGGTTCCTACAGGAATGGGAAAAACTGAGGCAGCTCTTACGAGTGCCGAAGTTTTAGCAGCAAAAACTGATAGAAGTGGGCTCTTTTTTGGCTTGCCCACACAGGCAACATCAAATGGAATGTTTTCAAGAGTTCTGAAATGGCTTGATAATGTTTCTCAGACATACGGTACGAGTTCTGTACGCCTGGTGCATGGAAAATCGTCATTAAACGAGGATATGCAACGCTTGGAAGCTTCTCAAATCGATGTTGATCAAGGAAATGATGGGTCGGTTATCGTCAATGAATGGTTTTCGGGAAGGAAGAAATCTATGCTCGATGACTTTGTAGTTGGGACTGTAGATCATTTCCTTTTAACGGCACTTAAACAAAAACATCTGGCTCTACGACATCTTGGTTTTAGCAAAAAAGTAGTTATTATTGATGAAGTCCATGCGTATGACGCATATATGCAGCAGTATTTAACAGAAGCACTACGTTGGATGGGTGCATATAATGTACCGGTCATCCTATTGTCAGCAACCTTACCAAAAGAGATCAGGAAAAATTTAGTAAAGGCTTATATGCATGGGAGGGGGATCAATAGGGACAGGGATATTATTGGTCTGACTCAAGTCAGTGAATGTGAAGCGTACCCTTTATTAACAGTCAGTGACGGTGATGAGATAAAAATGTTTACTGATTTTGAGAAGGAACAAAGTAGGACGATTACGGTTAAAGATCTTACTGATGAAGAGCTATATGATCAAATCAGTAAATTGGTTGAGCAGGGTGGCGTAATAGGAATTATTGTTAACACTGTCAGGCGTGCGCAATTGATTGCTGAATTTTGCGTGAATAAATTTGGACAGTCAATGGTTGAACTTCTACATTCAAATTTTATTGCCGCAGATCGAATCTTGAAAGAAAATAATCTTGTTGATATGATAGGAAAAAATGGAAAACGGCCAGATAAAAAAATAATAATTGGGACACAAGTACTTGAGCAGTCGCTTGATATAGACTTTGATGTTTTAATAACTGATCTTTGTCCGATAGATTTATTAATCCAGAGAGTTGGAAGGCTGCAACGTCATGATATTAAACGGCCTGCACACTTGTCGAATCCAATTGTTTATGTTGTGGGCAAAAATAAGATGCTTGATTTTGAAAAAGGAGCTAAGTCAATATATGGCGGATGGGTTCTTGCAAGAACCCAATATTTTCTACCAGATATAATTCACATTCCAGAAGATGTCTCTTCTTTGGTTCAACGAGTATATGAAGAAAGCCACATCCATTTGGAAGGTGAATTAGAAGAAAAGTACGAGGAATATAAAGAGGAGCAAATCGGCAAAATTGAAGTAGAAAGGGAGCAAGCAGAAGCTTTTAAGATCGATAATCCCAAGATGAAGATTGCGGACCAAAATAATTTGATAGGATGGTTAAAGGATCCCGGAAATTCATTAAATGAGGAAATGGCAACGGCACAAGTTAGAGATATTCAAGAAACGATTGAAATTATTGCTGTTAAAAGGCACGGTGAAGGGTATAGTTTCTTTCATTCAAATGAAGATATTTCAAAACGAATCCATGATCAAGCAATACAAAAGAAACTTGCATCTCAAACATTGCGATTACCACATTCGATAATTTATGGTTTTGGTACCAGTAAAATTATTAAAGGACTTGAAGATTATAATCGGAAATATTTGAGTGAATGGCAGCAGGAACCATGGTTAAAAGGTAGTTTAGGAATGATTTTTGATGAGAATGGACATGTTCAAGTTGGTAATTCTATCTTAGAATATGATAATTTTTACGGACTTAGGAGGTGTCGTGAAGATGGGACAGTTTAACCTGATCGATGAACCATGGATATCAGTAATTGACAATACTACGGAGGAACAAAGACTGGTTTCCATGAAAGATCTTTTTATTAATGCTCAAGACTATCGCTGTCTTGCAGGCGATACAGAAACACAGAATTTTTCAGTATTGCGAGTGCTTCTGGCTGTTTTACAAACAGTTTTTTCGCGATACGATGCAGAAGGAAAGCCATACGGAGAATTAAAAATTAATGATTTAATGCAGCAAACATCAGATATCGATCGTGATGAGGATGAAGAATATTACGATAGTTATCCGGAAGCCATGGATAATACATGGAAAAGTTTATGGACTAAAAAGAGGTTCAGCCCTATTGTTGTTGAATATTTAGACTGCTGGAAGGAAAGATTTTATTTATTTGATAAAAAATTTCCCTTTTATCAGGTGCCAATAAATGTAATCGAAAAAAGTTTACCGGAAGGGAAAAGTCCTTCTGTAATTGCCGGAAGGTTTTTGAATAGGACTATTTCAGAGAGCGGAAATAAGATAGCTTTGTTCGCACCCAGAACGTCGCAAACAAAGGATTTGATGTCTGAGGCAGAATTAGTTAGATGGTTAATCACCTATCAGAATTATACAGGTTTGTCAGATAAAGCAAGTTTAGTTACAGGAAAACAAAAGCCTTCCAAAGGATGGATATTTGACATTGGTGGTTTATATCTGGAAGGAAATAACTTGTTCGAAACATTGATGCTGAATTACCTGCCTTATAAAAAAGCTTCAAAGTACTGGTGGAAGAAACAGCAACCATGCTGGGAATTTACAGGAGAGGAGGTAATTAATAGGCTTATCAAAGGGCGGCCTATTTATAATTTGGCAGAATTATATACGAATTGGAGTAGAGCTGTTTACTTGAATCCAGATATGGATACAAATGGATCCATTTTTTGCAGTGATGTAAAATTGCCTTCTATTGCTCATGACAGTGATTTGGAACCAATGACGATATGGCGGAGGAATAAGACGGGTGATTTTAAGGATTTGTTTACGCCGCAAAAACATGAACCTGAGCAGGCAATGTGGAGATCTTTTGGATTGATTACTTTGCAAACGTCACAGGACGAAAACCACCGCCAACCGGAAATATTACAACAATATAAAAGGGTAAAAAAGTATTCCGGAAATCGCTGGATTCGTATGCATGCAGTAAGCATGCAGGATGATGGTAATGCAACAAGCTGGTTGCCTGTAGATGAAATCAAAGACTCACTTAATTTAAATGATATAGTTATTTCGGATGAGAATCCTGATGGCTGGGTCATTCGTATTAACGAAATTGTGGAATTAAGTAAAAAAGTCGTTGATATTACTTATTACGGACTCTTGAAAGACATAGCTGAAATCAGGAACATGGATCCGAAGATTAGTAATGGATATATTTCAAGAGAAAAGCAATTGATGTATCAAAGGTTGGATCAGCCTTTTCGAAAATGGCTGGAAAGTCTATCACCATCAGATAAAATGGATGATGCAATGAAGATTTGGAAAAAAGAGTTACGGTCGATAGTCCTGGATCAGGCACAATCATTAGTTAAGCAGTCAAATGGAAGAGATTTTATTGGTAAAGAGGTGAATGGATACGTCAAAAATATTGCTACCGTGTACTTGAGTTTTATGGGAAGACTAAAACAAATTTTAGGGGAGGTGGATTGATTTGAAAGAAGAAACAACGCAAAGTATCAGATCAGTTACTCATCGGATGATTAATGTATTGGATACGATGCAGAAGAATAAAAGTGCCAATGCATTATTAGCTGCTTTACGAAATTCTGTAGGGAAACCATTAGAACAAGCGGAGGATATTTGGCCTTTTCTATTTGAAAATGTTCCTGAAGAATTTCTTAGCTTGACAGGTGTGCCTACTAAAGAAGAAACCGTTATCTATACAGTGTTGCAGTTGTACGCCATTTGTATGCAGGGATCTAATAAAAATGTAATAGTAGATGAAACCTTTAAAGGATCAATTGGCAGTTCATTGAAAGCAGGAAGGAAGGTTTCGGAAGATTCTTCAGCGCTTGACAGAAGGTTCAATGTTTTAATTGCATCTGATTCCTTTGAAGAGCTAACATATCATCTACGGCAGATCATAAAACTAGTTAGATCTAAGGCAGAGTTGACTATCAATTTTTCCGGTCTAGCTAATGACCTGTATTGGTTCCAATTAGGAAAAGCACAGTCGGTTTGCTTTAAATGGGCAACTGACTATTACAGTGTTAATTCACAAGAACAAAAAAACGATTAAACATTAGGAGGTTCATATTATGGACAATCAAAGATTATTTATGGATGTGCACGCTATTCAGACACTTCCCCCTTCAAATATCAACCGTGATGATGCAGGAAGTCCAAAAACAGCACAATATGGTGGAACAAGACGTGCAAGAGTAAGCTCTCAAGCATGGAAGCATGCAATGCGATTATATTTTGAGAATAATAGTGCTGCGGAGTTGGGAAAACGTACAAAAAATGTGGCACAATATGTTGCTGATTGCATTTTGGAACTCGATGGAAATATCAGTCAGGAAGAAGCTTTTGGTAAAGCTATTAAGGTATTAAATGATGCTGGTATCAAAGCAGGGAAAGATGGAACCACAAAAGCATTGTTCTTTATTGGGAAAAGGCAGGCTATGGCATTGGGGCAGGCTGCAATTAACAATGTAAGTGATAAAAAGGAATTACAGAAATTAGTTAAACAAAATCCTGCCATTGATATCGCATTGTTTGGCAGAATGGTTGCAGATGATCCTACATTAAATGAAGATGCTTCAGCGCAAGTTGCCCATGCTATTTCTACACATTCTGTACAAAATGAATTTGATTATTTTACTGCTGTTGATGACCTTTCCGCAGAAGATAATGCTGGCGCAGGCATGCTTGGAACAATTGAGTACAATTCCTCTACTTTATACCGCTATGCTAATGTTGCAGTACATGAATTGATCCAACAATTGGGTGATCCTGATACTACAATTAAAGCTTTACAATTGTTCATTGAAGCCTTTTCAAATTCATTGCCCAGTGGTAAAGTAAATACTTTTGCTAATGACACTCTTCCTCAAGCGATTGTTGTAACGGTTCGTGATGATAGGCCGGTTAATCTGGTTAGTGCATATGAAAAACCGGTTATTTCAAAAGAAGGATATGTAGAAGAGTCAATTAATCGATTGTTTAGCGAATACCAGAAAGCTGAAAAGTTTGTCCATAAACCTCTATTCACTTTATATATCACAAGAGATGATATTGAGGAAGTAATCGCAGACGGGATAAAAGAAAGCGACATGGACACACTTATTAAAGATTTTGCAGAACAGCTACGTCAGCATTTGAATTGATAAGGATGTGAAAGTGTAATGAAAACCATTTTGCTTAAATTGTCGGGACCGCTGCAATCATGGGGTACGGATTCAAATTATGAAACTAGGCATACAGATTTATATCCATCGAAAAGCGCAATCATCGGAATGATTTCGGCATGCTTAGGCTACAGACGAGAAGACTGTCAGTGCCTGCAAAAATTGAACCAACTACAGTTTGCAGTGCGAATCGATCAACAAGGCAATATACTTCGGGATTATCAAACAGCACATGCCTATCAACCTAAGCTGAGAACTTATGTTACCAATCGTTATTATTTGGAGGATGCAGTTTTTATAGTAGCTGTCGGTCATGCTGATTCAGATTTTATTGATGAAGTAGTAAATGGATTAAAGAATCCCTATTTTCAGCCTTTCATGGGCAGGAAATCTGATCCAATACCAGTTGATTTTGTGTTAGGGGTAACTGAATCAGATGTTCTGACATCAATAGAAGAGGTACCTTGGCAAGCAGCTAGTTGGTATAAAAGGCAAGCAAATAAAAGTTTGATTCGTTTGCCAATTTACTTTGACGTGAATTTGAAACAGACGACAACTTCCTCTTTACGTAAGGATTTGGCATATTCTTTTAGCTTTCGTAATCGAAAGTATCAGTTTCGCGAAGAAGGCAAAGAATATGTTGATATACCCGGAATAGAAGAACATGATGCGTTTGGCGCCTTAGGAGGTTGAGAATGTATTTATCTCGAGTTGAAATCGATAGTTTTAACCGTAGAAAGATCAGAGAATTGACTCATCTTGGCGCCTATCACAACTGGGTGGAAAGCAGTTTTCCAAATGAATTTGAGACTGGTGAAAAAAGCCGAAAACTTTGGAGAATTGACCGGGTACATGGGAAAAACTATCTTTTAGTAGTAAGCGATAAAAAACCAGACTTAACAGCACTTGAAAAATATGGTGTAGAAGGGAGTGGTGCGACAAAAAATTATGAGCAATTTTTGAGCCAAATCAGAGATGGACAGACTTACCGATTTAAAGCTGTTTTGAATCCAGTATATTCTGTACACCAAGATAATAATGAACGCGGCAAAGTTGTGCCAGAAATTACTGTGGAGCAACAATTGAAATTTCTGGAAAATCGAGCTGAAAAATATGGCTTCAAGCTAATCGAAAATAATTATGCAATCACTGAGAGGAAGCGAGAAATATTACGCAAGGAGAGGCAGAAACCTATAAAAATCAGCAAGGTTACTTATGAAGGTTTATTAACTGTAACATCTTCTGATTTACTCAAAAATGCCTTAATTAATGGCATTGGTCGAGAAAAGGCTTATGGTTGTGGAATGATGACAATCATTCCAGCATATTGAGCATGGATAAAACTGAATAAATTTTTAATAGGATCGTTAGTAGAATGGCTTAAATACAGGATTTTTTATCTGTAGTCCCCGCGTGAGCGGGGGTGATCCCCAGATTTAAGCTATGCGGATGTTCTGACTGACAGTAGTCCCCGCGTGAGCGGGGGTGATCCCAGGTTGAAACGATCCTGCCGCAGCCATTTCCTGTAGTCCCCGCGTGAGCGGGGGTGATCCCGCGGTCAAGACGGCGATCACCAAGCCGATCGAGTAGTCCCCGCGTGAGCGGGGGTGATCCTTATGATGCTTGACCCTGTATCACCTAACGAAAGTAGTCCCCGCGTGAGCGGGGGTGATCCCGTGGTAGGCCAGAAGACCGGTGTTGACGTCGGGTAGTCCCCGCGTGAGCGGGGGTGATCCTGCACAAGAAAGCAACCCAGAGCTTGCTGAGAAGTAGTCCCCGCGTGAGCGGGGGTGATCCTGCCTTTTCGGGGTTTTGCTTTCCCTCTCTAGCGTAGTCCCCGCGTGAGCGGGGGTGATCCTATGGTGATTGAAAACCAGGGGGCCACGCAAACGTAGTCCCCGCGTGAGCGGGGGTGATCCTCGCAGGTGC
>OMYN01000009.1 GCA_900315265.1 uncultured Eubacteriales bacterium | reverse complement strand
CAGCTTTGCTGCTGGCTTCCTTTTCAAGAAAACAAAAGCACCGGTACCCCGGTGCTAATGTTTGAACTAATTCAGGACATTTTCATTTTTGCTTGACAGTCTAAATTTCATTTTCTTTGCGATCCCCGTACAGATCTTTTCGGTCCGCGCAGCGAACTACCAGGAGCGAGCCCTCCTCAAGAGTGACTGTCCCTCCTCCTTCCAGCACTTCATTGCTGTTACCGAGCGTATAGCCGGGCAGAAGACAGCCTTTGTCCAAAGGATAGGAAAATCCTTCCAGAGTGACTCCCCTGGCCGGTCCCTCAAAGGGGATCAGCGAGAAATACTTCATAGAAGGCATAGGATCCCAGTGAGTCACGGAAGGTCCCCGGATCAGCTGTACCTCATTGAAACCGTCACACAGAAGGACATCGACATTTTCTTTCTCTCCTCTTAGCAAAAGAAAGATATTGGACAAGGTATGGTCAAGACGGCCTCCCAGTCCTCCCAGTATGACGACCTTGTCACCCGGCCCGGCCTGATCCAGGGCAACCGACAAAGCCAGCTCCGAATCGGTATAGTCCTTGCGGGCAGGATACTCTTTGTGAGGGATTTTTTTGTCCAGAAAATATTCCAGGACCGGACCCGAAACCGAATCAAAATCTCCCAGCATCTGGTCCGGCACGATACCCAGACGGTAAGCCCACATAAGACCCGAGTCGCCGGCGATGATCTTTCGGTAGGACAATCCGGCCAGCTGCCGGATCCGGGGCGATTCGTGCAGCTCTCCCCCTACCAATATCAGAAAACGATCCATATCAGCGGACACACTTTCCCAGCAAGGCCAGCCGGATCTGATCCAGCTTCTTTTGAACTTTGATGAAATTCGCGGCAGCCGTTTCCGGATTCTTATCCGAGTACACCGCCGAACCCATCACCAGAAGGTCTGCGTCCCGTGTCTTGTCCAGATTGCCGGGCTTGATGCCTCCGTCCAGTTCGATCAGGACCTTGTGGTCCTTTTTCTCTTCCAGTTCCCTTACCTGGCTGATCTTGTCCAAAGCATCCTCAATAATGGGCTGCCCGCCGGCTCCCGGATCTACGGTCATCAGAAGGACCATGTCAATGTCCTTGAATACAGCCTCCAGGCTGCTGACCGGTGTTCCCGGGTTTAAAGCGACTCCCGCTTTCATATGCGGATAGGTGCGGATCTTTTCGATGGTACGGTGAAGATGAGGGCAGACTTCCTGATGAACGGTTATAATATTATCTTCTCCGTCCCTGAATCCGGGGCTGTCCGACCCGCTCCCCAGGGCATTTGCAAACAGATCCAGCTTGGCTTCGGGGTCCCGGACCATCAGATGGACATCAAAAGGAATATCGAAAGACTCTCTCAGCATCGACACAGTCGCGTGGCCAAAGGTAATGGCAGGGACAAAATTACCATCCATGACATCCAGGTGGACCAGCCGGCATCCGGCGTCGACAACGGCTTTGACCTCTTCCCGGATGTTCCCGAAATCCGATGACAAGATGGAAGGTACGATCCTGGCTTGACTCATAAATCCTCCTTATAATGCGGGTGCTCTTTTTCGTAGCGGCAGACTTCATCATACAGACTGCAGTAACTGCGGTAGCGGAAGGGCGAAACGGCCCCTTTCCCGACGGCCTCAATGACTTTGCAGCCCGGTTCGCTGATATGGCGGCAGTCCGGATAGCGGCAGTCAAGATAAGGAACAAATTCCGGGTAATAGCGGTCCAGCTGATCCGAAGGAATGTGAAAGGTATAAAACGAAGTAAAACCGGGAGTGTCCGCGATCCAACCTCCGCCCTCTGTTTTCAGAAGACGGGCGTGCCGGGTCGTATTTTTGCCCCGGCTGATCTTACGGCTCAGCTCTCCTACTTCCTGTTTTGACCCGGTAAGGGCGTTGATCAAAGAAGATTTACCGCCGCCGGACGGACCGGCCAGGACCGTGACCTTACCGGCCAGCATTGCCTTAAGGGCGGTCAGATCCGGACAGACAGCCTGATCCCCCTCATTTCGGGTCGTGACCTGATAAACCTGATAGCCGGCCTGACGGTAAGCTTTTTCAGCGTCCAGCACCGTATCTTTCCCGTTGGAAAGATCGGACTTGGTAAACACGATCAAAGGCAGGATGCCCTGATACTGGCTTTCGACCAGGAATTTGTCCAAAATCATAAAATGCGGTTCGGGATCGTGAAAGCTGAAAACGACCATCAGCTGATCCACGTTTGCGCAGGCCGGACGTACCATTTGATTGGTCCTGGTATGGATGGTTTCCAGAAAACCATCTTGGGAAACCGAAACCCTGTCGCCGATCAAGGGTGAAATGCCCTGTTTGCGAAAGAGTCCGCGGGCCTTGACCGTTACCATCCGGTCTTGTTCCGGCAGCCAGACGTCGTAATTCCCGCCGACTCCGGCGGTCACTAACCCTTCCTCAGTTGCTGATGGATTCATCAAGGATCGTTTCTCCGTTAAGGACAGCGGCAATACGGGTCGTTCCGGCCGGATAATTGACGGTCAGAGACCCTCCCAGATCACTGAAAGTCTTATAAGTGATCTGACTTTGATAGATGACGGTTGCCTGGCCGTCTGCATCATAAGCCATCACTACCAGCATACCCTGGTCGTCTTCTTTACTGAAAGGCTGGGTTATGGTAACGGAGCCCGCATTTGTCGTCTGTGACTTACTGGTCTCCTCCGGCCCCAGACTCACGGTCAGATCCACGGCAGTTCCGCTGGAGACCTGGCTGCCGCTCTCTATGCCCTGACTGATCACGACTCCCTTGGCCACGCTGTCGCTGTAAGCTGTCGTAATCTCACCGGGAGTCAGCATGGCATTGGTCAAGGCCGCGACGGCTTCGTCCTGGGTCATCCCCTCGACAGGAGGTACCTGGGCCAGACTGTTTTGAGCTCCCAGACTGACATGCAGGATCACGACCCGGTTATCTGGCACCGGCTGGTCGGCAAGAGGCTCCTGAGAGATCACATTGCCAGCCTGGACCGAATCATTGTTTTCCGCTTCCACGCTGATGGTCAGATTATGATCAGCAGCGATCTGCTGCGCCTCTTCATAGGTGATTCCGGACATACTTGGCATAGTTTCAACTTCGGTCGACGCCTCTGAGTCGGAACTTTCCGTACTGATTTCAGAAGCAGAACTGTCTGACTTCGATCCTGCCTTGCTTTCGATCGAACTTTCGATGACCGTCTGCGATGAATCGGGACTCATCTGTGCTTTTCCGTTCCGGATCAGCAGCCATAACAGTACGACCAGGGCGATGACGGCAATAACACTTAAAATCGCAATGGTGATCACCGACTGCTTGCGTTTTTTGCGGCGCTGCCGTTCCAATTCCCGTCTGCGGGCATTCTCGGCCCTTCTTCTTTCTTCTTCCATCAGACCCGGCATCCGGGTATTCTGGGTATCCGAACGGACCTCCCGCCTGGTATGGGAAGACGGATACTGACCGTTTTTCACAGGCTGCCGGGGAGCGGAACCTGTTACCCTGGGAAGACGCAGAGCAGGATTCTGATAGAGGCGTTTCATGTCCACGATCAGATCGGCAGCCGACTGATAGCGGGCATCCGGTCTTTTCTGGGTCAGACGGATGATGATATCCGCAAGGCCCGGCCACAGATCCGGCGCTTTGGCCATGGGGTTGGGCAGCATCTCATTCAGCTGCTTCATGGCGACGGCCACCGGCGTGTCTGCTGTAAAAGGCAGCTGGCTGGTTGCCATTTCGTACATGGTGATACCCAGTGAATAAAGGTCGCTCCGGGCGTCTACCTTACTGCCCCGGGCCTGTTCGGGTGACAGATAATGAACCGACCCCAAGGTCTCCCCCGAAGCCGTGACCGTGGTCGATGAAACCCCCTTGGCGATACCGAAATCCGTCACCTTGACCTCCCCCGAAGGAGTGACCATGATATTCTGCGGTTTGATATCCCGGTGGATGATGCCGTTTTCGTGAGCTGCTTTCAGAGCTTCCGCCACCCGGATGGAGATCTTGATGATCTCTTCCGAAGTCAGATGCCCTCTCTTGCGGATATATTCTTTCAGAGTGATCCCGTCGATCAGCTCCATGACGATATATTCACTGCCCAGCTCATGGCCCATATCATAGACCGATACGATATTGGGATGATTGAGCCCGCCTGCGGCAAGGGCTTCCTTGCGGAATTTTTCCAGGATCGTGTTATCCATGGTAAATTCCTGCTTCAGCACTTTGATAGCCACCAGCCGGTCTAACTTTTGATCGCGCGCTTTATACACGTTTGCCATGCCGCCCGAGCCGATCTCGCTGATGATCTCGTAGCGGCGGCCTAAGACCCGTCCTGCCTCAAGCATCCTCTTCTCCTTTCATACCTGTCTTTTCTGTCTCTGTCTGCGTTACCTGGGACCCTTTATCACTGTCTTCCGATTGATTTCCCAGATCGATGACAAGCGCGGTGACATTGTCCTTGCCGCCCTTCTCATTTGCCCGCCGTATCAGCTCGTTTACCGTATCCTGAACGTTGCTTAAGCCTTTGTCGGTGGCCTCGGTCAGGATACTCAAAAGCTCCAGATCGGTCAGCATATTGCTGAGGCCGTCGGTACACATCAGGATCCTTAGAAGGTTGCTGGTGTCCAGTTCAAAGTGATCGACCTGTACCTCTTCTTCGATGCCTATCGCCCGGGTGATCATGTTTTTCTGAGGATGGACGCGGGCCTCGTCTTCGGTGATCAGCCCCTTTTTCAGCAGCATATCGACCACGGAATGATCTTCCGTGACCTGGGACAATGTCATGGGCCTTATCCCTTCCGCTTTATTTACCACGTAAAGGCGGCTGTCCCCGACATTGATCACATATAATTTATTGCCGACAAGGGTGCAGGCAACAAAGGTCGTTCCCATACCTTCATAGTCCGGCGATTCCTTGGACAGATAATAGATATAGCGGTTTGTGATCTCAAGCGCTGCTTTCATCAGAAGGACCATGTCGTCTGCCTCGGAAGAATGCTGACGGATATAGTCCACAAAATACCGGACCGCCTCGCTGGAAGCCAGATCTCCCGCTTTGTGTCCTCCCATGCCGTCCGCAACGACGAACAGATCCGGCAGGACACCCACCGGCTCAAGGCTGAAGAAGACCCGGTCCTGGTTCAAAGGTCTGACCAGGCCGATGTCGCTTTGCGCCGCCGCAGAAACAGCGGCTGTAGGTTCCATACTCATGACAGGTTTACTCCTTTGAAGGATTCGTATGACGATCGGTCCGGCCGGTCTTGGCTCTGAGCTGTCCGCAGGCGGCGTCGATCCCGCTGCCCATTTCACGGCGCCTGGTCACCGGGACCCGGCACATTTCCAGCGTCTCTTTAAAGACACGGATAGTATTTTCGGAAGGTCGGTCAAAGCCGCATTCTTTGACGGGATTGACCGGGATCAGATTAACATGGTAAAGCTTGCCGCCGCTGGGGCTTTGTCCTCCCAGGTTCTTCTCCAAAAGATGGGCCAGTTCCAGAGCGTCTGCTTTGGAATCGTTCAGATTTTTGATCAGCAGATATTCGAACGTGATCCGGTCGTTGGTCGTATGAGCGTAATAAGCGCAGGCGTCCATCAGATCTTTCATGCTGACGGCCTTTGCCACTTTCATGATACGGCTGCGGGTCTGGTCATTGGGAGCATGCAGTGAGACCGCCATGGTCACCCCGGTCTTCAGGTCCGCAAACTCGCGGATCTTATCCGGAAGCCCGCAGGTGGAGACTGTGATATTGCGGACGCTCATGTTATGGCCATCCGGATCATTGATCATCGTCAGGAAACGCATTACCTGTGTGAAATTGTCGAAGGGTTCGCCGCAGCCCATAACCACAACGTGGGAGATATGGCAGTTTTCGTACCTCTCGACGGTGTAGATCTGTCCCAGCATCTCACCGGCTGTCAGGGACCGTTCCAGCCCTGCCAGAGTCGAAGCACAGAAACGGCAGCCCATCCGGCAGCCGGCCTGCGATGAAATGCACAGAGAAAGGCCGAAACGGTAGTCCATCAACACACATTCGACTGCTTTATCATCCGATAGCCGAACCAGAAACTTAGATACGCTTCCGTCTTCTGACCGCTGCACCTGATCCACTTTGGGAAGGTAAAGGGGCATTTCCTTTTTCAGTCTCTCCCGAAGAGAAAGAGAAAGGTCTGTCATCTCATCATAAGAAGCCGCATGTTTTTGGTGCAGCCAGTGATAAATGCTTTTAGCCCTGTACGGTTTTTCGCCGATCCTGTCCAGGTAGGCCTTCCACTCTTTCATGGTAAGACTCAGCGTATCAAAGCTCATAAGTTCTCCTTTCAGCGGGTCCGGATCATAGCCGCCGCGAAAAATCCTTCCCGTCCCTTTGCGACAGGAAGCATGGTCAGGCATCGGTCATACACGGCGTCGCTAAGCCTGGACCCATTTTCCGTCATTTCCTTTTCCAGATCGATCAGGGTAAATTCCGGATGCCGGCTCAAAAAGGCCGCCACCTGATCCTGATTTTCTTTTTTGCGCAGGGTACAGGTACTGTAAACCAGGCGTCCGCCTGTCCTGACGGCCTGAGCGGCTGTTTCCAGCATTTCTGACTGCAGCGTTTCAAGCTGCTCCAGATCCTCTTTCCTCCGGTGCAGCAGGATGTCCGGCTTGGACCGGACAATGCCAAGGCCCGAACAGGGTGCATCCAGTAAAACTTTATCAAAAGCAGCCTTATCCTCAGGCCTGGGCCGGGTGGCATCCGAAACTTCCGCCCGGATGATCGAAGCACCCATGCGGGCTGCATTTTCCCGGATCAGGCGGACTCTGCCGGGATGGATATCCCTGCTTACGATCAGTCCACGATCGTCCATGCGGTCAGCCATCATCAGCGATTTGCCGCCGGGAGCCGCGCACAGATCCAGGACCTTATCATTGGGTCCTGCTTCCACTAAAGACGCCGCGATCATACTGCTCTCATCCTGGACCGTTACCATTCCCTGACGGTAAGCATCGAATTCCTCGATATTTCCCAGGCTTTCCCCTCCGGTGCGTCTTATCAGAAAGACAGCCTCCGGTATGGCGCTGCCGGGAATGATATCCGCTTTTCCGTCCGCCCACTGGCGGATAGCCTGCATGGTCCCGGCGGCCGGTCCTTTCAAACGGTTGATGCGCAGGCACAGAGGATGGGGACCCGAAAACCCCTCTTTGATCTTCTGAGCTGTCTTTTCCCCATAGTCCCGGACCAGGCCTTCAAGGACCCAGCCCGGCAGATCTATATCCGGCGAGGCCTGCCCTTTACTTTTAGCCTGATCCTGACCTTCTATGGTCCGCTGAACCGAACGCAGCACCGCGTTGGTAAAAGGAGCCAGATTTTTCAGCCGGCTGCTTCGGACCAGACGCACCGACTCGTTGACAGCCGCGTAAGGCCGTACCTCATCGAAATACAAGAGCTGGCAGACGCCGACCCTGAGTACGTTCCGGACAAAGGAATCCATCTTCTTCAAGGAGACTTTGGAGGAAGCAGCGATATAGCCGTCGATGGTTTCCCGATGGGAAACTGTCGTATAGACCAGGTTGGTGTAAAAGCGCCTGTCCCTGTCATCCGCCTGAGGACCGAAACTGTCCAAGGTCTGACTGATGACTAAAGAGGCATATCCTGACTGATCGATGATCCTGCGTACCGATAAAACCGCTGCACGCCGGATATCAATCGTCACGCCGCCGTCCTCCGAACAGGATGATCAGCCTCAGGAAATAAGCAAGGGACTGAGCCATAGCTGCCACATAGGTCATAGCCGCCGCCCAAAGGACTTTCCTGGCCCCGGACAGCTCTGTCTGATCCAGCAGGTTGGATGAACCAAGGATCTTAAGGGCCCGGTGGGAAGCATTGAACTCGACCGGCAGCGTGATGAGCTGGAACAATACCGACAGACCGAAGGCAAAAATACCGATCATGATCAGGGTATAGCCGAAATCGCTGCCATTCACCGTCTGAGCCAGACCTTCTACCACAAGCCCGATCAGGATCAAAGGCATGGACATACGGGATCCGATATTGGTAATGGGAATGATCGCATTGCGCAGAGTCAGCGGTCCATAGCCGACGTGATGCTGGATAGCATGGCCGCACTCATGGGCTGCGACTCCGGCAGCCGCGATCGACGTAGCGTTGTAGACCGACTCGGACAGATGGACTTCCTTGCTGCGCGGGTCATAGTTATCGGTCAGACTTCCCTGAATTGGCTGGATGGTCACATCATAAATGCCTGCTCCGTTCAAAATGGCCTGAGCCACATCCTTACCGGTAAGGCCCCTGCGGTTCGCGACTTTGGAATAAGTCGCAAAGCGGGACTTGACCATAGCCTGCGCGATCAGCGCGAAAATGACGGTGGGCAGCACCAGAAGGATGTAAGTATAATCATAATACATAAGGGTCTCCTTACGAATGAGTCACGTGATCCGGAAGGCTGCGGACACCTCTTAAAAAGGCATCGGCCGCCATCGGTTTTTTTCCCTGCAGCTGCAGGCGGACGATCTTGAGAGCGCCTTGAGAACATTTGATCACAAGCTGGGGATGTTTGCCTTCCAGATATTCCTGAAGAATGTCCCCGGCTTTATAGGGACCCTGCTCCTGCGTCTTTACAGGAAGGCTTTCCAGAATGGTCAGCTTTGCCCCGTCCAGATAGGTATAGGCACCCGGCCAGCCTTCAAAGCCCCTCACCTTGCAGTCTGCGGCGAAGGCATCTTTATCCCAGTCGATCTCTCCGTCCTCTTTCTGAATGATGGGAGCCATGGTAGCAAGAGAAGGATCCTGTCTGCGGCGGGGAAGGGTCTTCCCGTTCAGAAGGTCTGCCGTAAGATCCGACAAAAGCAAGGCCCCGCTTCGGGTAAGTTTAGCGGTCAGCGACGATGCGGTATCCTCCTTTGTGATGGGGACGCTCTGCTGAACGATGATATCGCCCGTATCCATCCCCTTATCCATATACATAAGAGTGACACCGGTCTCTTTCATGCCGCGTACGATCGACCACTGGATGGGAGCCGCACCCCTAAGGGCCGGCAGCAGCGAAGTATGCACGTTGATGCAGCCAAGCCGGGGGATCTCCAGGATCTCTTCCGAGAGGATCTGTCCGTAAGCGGTGACCAGGATCAGATCCGGCTTCAGGTCTTTTAATTTTTGAGTGGGGATGGGACGCTTGATGCGCTTGGGCTGCAGGACGGGATATCCGTATTGTAAGGCCAGGGTCTTGACCGGGGACGGAGTCAGCACCTGTCTGCGTCCGACCGGTTTATCCGGCTGTGTCACGACAGCGGCTAATTCGAATGGTTCTTTTGTTATCTCTCTGTCCGGTCCCGTGAAACGGTCTAAAAGCTTTTTAAGAACGTCCGCCGCGATCTGGGGCGTCCCCATATACACGATCCTCATCTCAGCGCTCGACCCACTTCTGGACTTTGTCGATATACAGATCTCCGTTCAAATGGTCGATCTCATGGCAGAAGGCCCGGGCCAGAAGATCCTTGCCCGTTTTGGTATACCAGTTTCCCTTCTCATCCATGGCCTTGACGGTCACGATATCGGGACGGGTCACGATTCCCGCTTTTCCGGGAAAACTAAGACAGCCTTCCTCGCCGGTCTGGACGCCGTCGGTCTTGAGGATCTCGGGGTTGATCAGGACCAGTTTCTCCCCTTCCTCGCCGGTATCGATCACGATCACTCTTTTTAATACACCTACCTGGACGGCCGCCAGACCGACGCCGCCCGCGTCATACATGGTTTCGAACATATCCTCGATCAGGATCTGTGTGCGGCGGTCGACAGTTTCGACCGGGCGGCTGACCATGCGAAGGATAGGATCATCATTGATGCGAATATTGCGAAGAGCCATAAGATTCCTCCATTTATTTGAACGAGTAGTTACTCCAGTGAAAGCGGATCGATGTCCGCAAAGATCTGCGTACGGCTGTCAGCCTCTGTAAAATGGTCCAGGCAGTAGGAAACATAAGCCCTGAGACGGGCTTCTTCCCTGCATTTGACCAGCAGTTTGTAACGAAAAACATTATTGATGCGGGTCAGTGAGGCCGGAGAAGGTCCCAGCACCTCGATCGGCCTTCCCGCAGCCAGGCGGCGGCACAGGCGGCCCAGATCAGAGACGGCTGCCCGTACTTTTCCCTCATTCGGCCCGGTCACCAGAATCTGAGCCAGATGAGTAAAAGGCGGGCACTCCATGATGCGTCTGGCTTCCAGCTCCTGATGATAAAATTCCCGGTAGTCCTGGTTTTTCACACATTGGATGCAGTAATGATCGGGGCTGTAGGTCTGGATCAGCACCTCGCCTTGTTTATCGGCCCGTCCCGCTCTGCCGGCCACCTGGGTCAGCAGCTGAAAAGTGCGCTCAGTACAGTGAAAATCGCTTTCGTAAAGGCCGGAGTCGGCGGCCAGCACTCCTACCAGGGTCACACCGGGAAAATCAAACCCCTTGGCGACCATCTGTGTGCCGATCAGGATATCTCCCTGTCCGGACCGGAAGCGCTTGTAGACATTTTCATAATCTTCCCTTTTTTTCATAGTGCCCATATCCATCCGCACGATGCCGGCATCGGGAAACAGCTGCCGGCAGGCTTCTTCCACCCTCTCGGTCCCGACGCCGAACTGGCGGATATATTTGGAACCGCAGACAGGACAGGTCTTGGGAAGCATGACCTCTTTTCCGCAATGGTGGCAGATCAAACGGTCCGCCTCTTTATGGTAGGTATAAGGAAGATTGCAGTTGGGACATTTCAAAACAAATCCGCACTTGCGGCAGTTGACGAAAGTCGCGTAGCCTTTGCGGTTCAGAAAAAGAATGGTCTGCTCTTTTTTCAGGATGCGGTCCCGGATCTTGTAGGCCAGTCGGTCGCAGAACATACTGGTATTGCCTTTGGCCAGTTCCCGCCTCATGTCTACCAACTCTACCCTGGGAAGGCTGGCGGACCGGACGGCCCGGTGGGACAGGGTCAGAAGTGTCAGCGGACTGTCCTCTTTCTGCTGATCGGCGGGAAGGTCCAGCCGTCCCTGACTGGTGCGGAAATAGGTTTCGATACTGGGAGTCGCCGACCCCAGCACCATAGGGATCTGCTTATTGCGGCACAGCATCTCGGCTACGTCTCTGGCATGATAGTGAGGAGACATTTGTTCCGACCGGTAGCTGGGCTCGTGTTCCTCGTCCAGGATGACCAGTCCCAATTGCCGAAGAGGCGTAAACAAGGCGCTTCTGGGCCCGATGACGACCCGATAGAACCCCTTCCGGGCTTTTTCCCACATGACCGACCGTTCTTTATCGGTCATTTTACTGTGGGTGACTCCTACCTGTGACCCGAAACGGCGCGTGAACAGATCGATCAGCTGGGGAGTCAGGCTGATCTCCGGGACCAGCATAAGAGCCTGCCGGCCCAGGTCGATTGCCTTCTGAATGCAGTGCATATAGACTTCCGTTTTGCCGCTGCCCGTGATCCCGTGCAGAAGGAACCCCTGATAGCATCCCTCTTCCATGGCGGATACGATCTTACGGACAGCTTCCTTTTGTTCCGGATTCAGGACAGGTACATTTTCCCCCGATACAAAAGAGGCCGGCGGTTTTCCCTCCGACTCAAAACTCGATTGAAGCTCGATACGTATGATATGTTGGTTTTCAAGCGACTTCAGCGACTGACTGCTGATATCCGCCCCTTTGCGGATAAGGCTCAAAAGAGCCCGGTCCCCGCACTGATGAAGAAGGTCCAGGAAATGCTGCTGGGACCTTCCCAGTTTTCCTGCCGGATCCCCGGTAAAGACTACCCACTTTTCGGTCTGGTCACCGACATTGCGGATCTTAGGGATGAATAAGGACAGGCAGGAAGATAAAGGTGCCATATAGCGCTTAGCCATTTGGACCGCCAGGACCAGATCATCATGGTCAAACAAAGGTTTTTGAGCAGCAAGCCCAAGGACCGGTTTGATCTTATTGGCAGCTTCCCTGTCTTTTTCGGAAAGTTCCCCGGTCAGCCCGATCACATATCCGTCCAGCGTCCGGTTGCCTCTTCCGAAAGGGACCTTGACAAGACTCCCTTCCGACAGCCTTTCCTGCAGAGCCTCGGGCACCTTGTAAGTAAAGATGCGGTCTACCTTCTGATGATGCAGGTCGACAATGATCCTGGCATATTCATTCATGTCCAAGATCCGCTGCCTGATCAGGTCTCGTCGTCGATAGGAGTCGACAGATCGACATCGCTCATCTCATCGACCGGGACATCTTTATTCTCGTCTTCGTCCGGAGAAGCGATCACAACGCCCATTTTGCCGGCATCGGCTTCTGCGACCGAAATACTCAGCACCCGGCCGTTATATTTATCCTCTACCATTTTAGGAGCCCCGTCGACCAGATCTCTGGCCCGGCGGGAAATGGCCATGATCAGCGTATAGCGGCTGTTGATCTTGGGATCGCCGTTCTCCTCGTTCACCTGGTTGATTTTATCGATCAGTTCACCGTAAGAAGGATGAAGCATAAAAGTACCCCTTTCTCGTCATTCGTAACCGTTATTATACCAAATCGTCACTAAAATGAAAAGCCTGAAATAGATTTTCCGCAGAACCTTACAGCTGCATGCTGTCCGCTTCTTTTTTCAGTTTGTCCAGAAGATCTGTCTGGGAAGGCCTTATCCCGGACTTGGTCCGGATGATCTTGTCCAATTCCTTCACACAGGTATCCACATCATCATTGACAATAAGAAAGTCATACTGCCTTGCCCGATCCAGCTCAATGTCGCGGGCCTTGGCCAGGCGGCTGCGGATCTTATCCGCACTTTCAGTCCCTCTTCCCACCAGACGGCTGCGGACCTCCGCAAAAGTCGGAGGAAGCATATAGATCAGGATGGCATCCGGGTAAAGCCTGCGCACCTGGAAAGCGCCGTCCGACTCGATCTCCAGTATCACATCGTGTCCCTGCCGGATCTCATCTTCAATGAACTTACGGGGAGTTCCGTAATAGTTGCCCACATAATTGGTCCACTCGATCAGACCGCCATCGCGGATCAATTCCTCGAAGCGGTCTTTGCTGATGAAATGATAGGACTGATCCGGGATCTCGCCCGGACGGGGATCCCTGGTCGTCGCGGAAACCGACAGCGAATAGGGATATTCCTTCACCAGGCGGCTTACCACCGTCCCCTTGCCGACTCCGGAAAAACCGGAAATGACAGCCAATGTACCCTTGCTCATATCAGTTCCTCCCCTTGTTTTCGCTCATACGCAGAGAAATCGTCTCGGGAGCGATCGCACTGACTATGATCTGGTCGGAATCGCAGATGATCACCGACCGTATTTTACGCCCGTAAGTAGCATCGATCAGACGGCCGTTTTCTTTTTCCGACTGGATCCTCCTGCGGATCGGAGCGGAATCCGGACTCAAAACGCAGATCACATGAGACGCGCTGACGATACCCCCGAATCCGATATTGATGGTCTCCATATTTTTCCCCTTTTATTCGATATTCTGGATCTGCTCGCGGATCTTTTCGATCAGATTCTTCATAGCCAGGGCATTTCTGGTGATTTCCAGATCGTTGGACTTGGAAGCAATGGTATTGGTCTCCCGGTTGAGTTCCTGAGTCAGAAAATCCAGCTGCCTTCCCACCGGTTCCTGACTTTTAAGAAGCTGGCGGAACTGGCCGATATGACTGTGCAGCCTGGTCAGTTCTTCATCGATGCAGCAGCGGTCCGAAAAGATCGTGATCTCCGTCTCCAGCCGTCCCGGATCGACCTCGGCTGTCTTTTCGGGGTCCAGATACTGATCCAGGCGGGCATATAATTTTTCTTTATAATTGGTAACGACTAGGGGAGCTCTTTCCTCGACCGTAACGACTATAGCCTCCAGCTGGTCCAGTTTATCGGAAAAGTCCTTGTGCAGGGTCTCTCCCTCTTTTTCTCTCATTTCCTCCAGATGGTCCAGGGCCTGACCGAGAGCCTTTTCCAGAAGGGCCCCCAGCGCTTCCGGATCATCGTCGGCAGGCTTGGATTCGATCACATCCGGCAGAGTCAGAAGGTGGCTCAGCTTCAGGTCGTCCTCGACCCCGGCCTCTGCCGCCGCCTGACGGAGGTTTTCAACATAGGCCTTCATCTTGGCCTGATTGATCCAGACCTGTCCTTGCTGATCCGAATGGTTTTCATACTGGATCGAAACATCGACCTTACCGCGGGATAAGCGGCTGCGGATCTGATCGCGGACCATTAGCTCCAGAGCGGACAGCTGACGGCCTATCCGCACATTTGTTTCCAGGAACCGGTTATTGACCGTTTTGATTTCCACGACAAACAGACGGCCCTGATCCTCTGCTTCGCCCCGGCCGAACCCGGTCATACTTTTCATGGGAATAACCTCCGACAATCATTATGCATCCATTGATTTTATCATCAAACCGGCGGCCTGTAAAGCATAGGGGCCGTTACGCTTGCCAAGTCCGGTTCTGTCCGCTATACTTGATGGACCGGCAACGATCCAGCCGCCAGCTGCAATATGCAGCTGCATATTGCCTGCAGGATTTATTTCCTTGTCGAGGAACTTATGATACGAATAACAGAACTTACCTTTCCCGTCAGCTGCCGGGGAAAGGATTTTGAAGATGCACTGAGGCAGAAACTGGGTATTTCGGCCCTGCATCCCATGACTTATACCATCGTCCGCCGCTCCGTCGACGCCCGCGTCCACCGGGGAAGCGCCCGTCAAAAGGGGCCTGCCCAGCCCCACTTTGTTTACACGGTCGACGTTGACTGCGCAAAAGAAGAAAAGGTAGTCAAACGGGCCGTAAAAAACCGCCTGCACGCTCAGATCATACAGGTCCCGGCTCCTTATCAGCTGCCGGACATCCGTAAAAAGCCGGACCTTCCTCCCGTGGTCGTCGGAATGGGCCCGGCCGGCCTTTTCTGCGCTCTGGCATTAGCCAAAAAAGGGCTCTGCCCCATCGTGATCGAGCGGGGACAGCCTGTCGAGCAGCGGCGCCTGGACACCAAGACCTTTTTCACCAGTCAGATCCTGGATCCCGAATCCAACGTTCAGTTCGGCGAAGGCGGGGCAGGAGCTTTTTCGGACGGCAAAGTCAACACTCTGATCAAAGATCCCTCCCACGCCGGCCACATGGTCATGGAAGAATTCGTCAAGGCCGGCGCCCCTGAGGAGATCCTCTACGACGCCAAGCCCCACATCGGCACCGACCGTCTGCAGACAGCCGTCAAAGCCATCCGCCAGCAGATCGAATCCCTGGGCGGCACTATCCGCTTTTCCACCCGCCTGGATGATCTGGTCGTTACCGGCGGACGGGTCAGCGGCATCGTGGTGACTCACCAGGGAAAACAGGAAACGGTCGATACCGATGCCCTGTTTTTGGCCATCGGCCACAGCGCCCGCGACACCTTCTCCATGCTGGTGAGCCGTCACGTCTATATGGAAGAAAAGTCCTTTGCGATCGGCGTCAGGATCGAGCATCCCAGGCAAATGATCGACCGGGATCAGTACAAGGATTTTGCCGGCAGCCCCTATCTGGGAGCGGCCAGTTATAAATTAGCCTATCACACCAGTTTCGGCCGTTCCCTCTATACCTTCTGCATGTGCCCGGGCGGTTATGTCATCGCTTCCGCCTCCGAGCCGGATTCCGTCGTCACCAATGGCATGAGCAACTACGCCCGTGACGCTGAAAACAGCAACAGCGCTCTTCTGGTCGGGATCACACCGGAAGATTACGCCTCTTACCGTAAGGCCGGCGGCGTGCTGAGCGGCTGCTATTTCCAGCGTGACCTTGAGCAGGCTGCCTTCCGTCTGGGAGGATCCACCTATGCCGCTCCCATCCAGACCGTCGGCGATCTTTTAGCCGGAAAAGCCAGCACTGCGGCTTCTCTGGGGGACGTCCGTCCCAGTTTCACCGGAAAGGTCACTCCGTCCGACCTTACTCAAATCCTGCCGGATTACGTGACCAGGTCTCTTAGGGAAGGCCTTCCCTATTTTGGGACGAAGATTCATGGGTTTGACCGGCCGGACGCTATCCTGACCGGCGTCGAATCCCGAAGTTCTTCTCCTGTCCGCATCGTCCGGGACAGCCTGACCGGCCAGGCCTCGATCCTGGAAGGCTGTCCGTCCGGTCTTTATCCTATGGGCGAAGGAGCCGGCTATGCCGGAGGCATCACCTCCGCTGCGATCGACGGCCTGAAAATGGCTGAGCTCTATCTGAAAACTCTGCAGTAAAATGGATCCGCATCAAAAAGTTCCCGGTCTTCGGGCTGTTAAGCCAGCTCAGAGGGACCGGGAACTTTTATGTTTTTTAATATTCAACAGGACAGATACCGGGCGGCATCCTTAGTTTTGGAAATTGATCTGCTCTTTTTTGATCAGGTCATAAGCAATTACCTGATCCGCGTCCAGATCTTCCTTGTGCATATCCACGGCATTGATGGCGCTGTTATCATAGGTCGTATAGTAATAAATACCCTTATCCAGATTGCAGCAGGACGAATAGATGGTGATCTCGTATTTGTCCTCGCCCAGGCAGCAGCAGCCTCGCTGCTGTTCGACACTGTGCAGGATATGGAAAAACTGGCTGACGCTGGAATCTTCGTCATCGGCTGATACGGAATTCATTTTGGTAAAGGCAACCTTGGCAAACCGGGAAGCGGAAGATAGATCGCCCGGAAGTCCGACGGCACCCATGCCCCGGCTGTAAGGGAACAGTTCCAGTCCCGGTCCGAAGGTATCAGTTCCTTCTTTAGCTGTCAGATTACGATAATCTGCCAGGCGGTTCATCTGCATATCAAAGGTGGGGTTATTGGTCATGACTCCAACCGGGTTATCGTATACGGTCAAGCCTTTCTTGGTCTGCTCAACCACGATCACCTGGTCCTTATCCGCGATCATCCAATGAAGCGGGTTCGGGGGAAGGGTCGGAGCAAAAGCATCATCCGTTATTGTAAGGTCCGAAAGCATCTCTTTTGCCTGACCGACCGTTGAAGCCTGACCCAGTATATAGGGGATCAGTTCAAACGAGGCGATATTTCTGCCTGTCTGTCCGGCAGGTCTGAAATCACAGTTATACGGAAAATTCAAACCGGCCATACCCAGACCCTTTTCATTGATCGCATCGTAAAACAAGGGATAGCCCTTGATGACAAAGGCCATGCCGATCAGAGCCGCATGCTGCTCAAGAGCCGGTTCGTGACGAAAACGGAAAGGAAAATTACGGGGAGCAACGGTTACCTGTTCGTGATAGGAATATTCCAGGTCAAGGTTGCGTCCGAAGTAATGATCCTTCGTTGTGTACGTAGCGCAGGTACACATGATAAGTTACCTCTTTTCATGCCTTAAGTTGGACGGCTGCCCTGATTCCAGCGGCGGCACCGTCTGCGTATATGATACCACACAAAAGCAGCAAGAAAAGCACCCAGAGTATTATGAATGATATCATCTGTTTCAAAAACCCCGCACTTAAGTACATATTGCAGGATCTCGATACTAAGGGATATCAGTGCTCCCAGCAGGGTGATCCAGCCGACCGCCCGTTTTGCCAGCTGCCGGGACGCCTGGCCCGAGGCCTCTTCCAAAAGGACCCCCAGCGGCACCAGGACCAAAACGTTCAGCAGATCATATTCCAGGATGGTAAGGCTATGGTAGCGGAGGGCGGCCCGGTAGGATTCAAAAGGCCTGAATACGGCGACGCCGGACTCCAAAGGTCTTGAAAAAACCGTCACAAAATAGATACAGAAGACATAGATCATAGCCAGACATAAAAGAATGCTCTGGCGGGCACTCATGCGGCTGATGCGACGGATCAGGGCAAAGGCTACGACGACCGCGGCGCTGACAACTAAAAGCCCGGCCAGGCGGTCGGGCGTAAAAATAGCTATGTAGGTGTAGAAAAATTCACTGAAACTCATGCTCTTATTCCTGCCTTCCTTTACAGATGAGGAAGGTAGTAGTCGACGGCTTCCAAGATCTGCCCGATTTGAGGCCGTGCAAGAGGCTCATCGACAGCACAGGTAACAAAGCCTGCCGCCTCAGCGGTCTGAATGCCCTGAAGAGCATCCTCCACGACTAAACAGCGTTTGGCCTCAAGGCCCATATCATGAGCCGCTTTTAAGTAGAGTTCCGGTGAATCCTTGCCGCGGCTGACCTTGGTAACATCTTCGACAGCATCGAAATACCGGCCGAAGGAGTGGGCCTGGAACGCCGCCTCAACGAATTCCTTAATGGAAACCGTAGCCAGGGACAATTTCAACCTTCTGATACTTCCGTCTTTTTCGGTTCTTTTTAGACCGGTCAGGGCTTTGAGAAGGTCAATGGCCCCCTCTTTCATAGGGATCTTATAACGGTACTGGTAGGTCGCCATGTCGATCCATTCCTGCACGATGTCCCCGGGGGCTTCCCTCAGCCCGTAGCGGCGGATGGTGTAGTCGGCGGCCTCTTCCAGTTTCATCGTCTTGACCGCATCATTATAGGAGCGGTCCATGACGATGCCCCGCTTTTTCAAGAAGTCCACGTCGATGTCATACCAGATGCCCATGGAGTCCACCAGGGTCCCGTCCATGTCGAAAATGATGCCGTCAAATCGGTCGAAGGCAAGATCCAAAAGGCCCTGGCGGTCAATCGTCAGTGCCATTGGCTGCCCCCGACTTCTGCTCATCTTTTTCCAGGTTCTTAAAAGCCACGGCCAGCATCAATTTGATACGGTTGAGCTGGTTGACTTCGGAGGCTCCCGGATCATAGTCGACCGCAGCAATATTAGCCATGGGATAGTGATTGCGGACAGTCTTGAACATGGATTTGGCGACAATATGATTGGGCAGGCAGGCAAAAGGCTGCACGGCCACGATGTTGTTGACCCCCTCTTCCATCAGCTCGATCATTTCTGAAGTCAAAAGCCACCCTTCGCCGGTCTGGTTGCCCAGGGACATAATACCATCGACCAGTTTTGCCTTTTCCTGAATGGTATTGGGCTGGCCGAAACGCGGGTATTTACCCAGCTCCTTTTTAGCATAGGAGCGGTACTGTTCGATCAGACGGATGCCCAGATTGTTGATCACGCTGGATTTCTTACTGAACCCGTAATGCTCCGTCTTGAAATTAGCGTTGTAAGCACTGTACAGGAAAAAGTCCAGAAGATCCGGTACAACGGCCTCCGCGCCTTCGCTTTCCAGAACATCAACCAGCTGGTTGTTGCCGGTAGGATGGAACTTGATCAGGATCTCGCCGACGATCCCGACCCGGGGCTTTTTGATGTCCTTGATGGGCAGTTCGGCGAACTCCCGGATCATGTTTTTGATATTTTTATGGTAAGTGGCCAGATTCCCGTCCTCGACATTGTCGCAGCAGATCTTGTTCCACTTTTCGTAGAGGGCGTTGGCGCTTCCCGGCTCCTGTTCATAGGGACGCTGCCGGTATAAAAGCCTCATCAGCACGTCTCCGTAAACGAAAGCCATCAAAGCGCGGTTAGCCATACCGATATCTTCGTTCCAGCCGGGATGCTTTTCGATACCGCCCGCTGATATAGCCATGACCGGGATATACCCGTAGCCGGAATCGTTCAGCATCTTGCGGATGAAGCCGACATAATTGGAAGCCCGGCAGCCGCCGCCGGTCTGCGTGATCGCCAGTACGATCTTATGAGGATCATATTTGCCGCTCTTGATAGCGCTCATCATCTGTCCCGCTACCAGGATCGACGGATAGCAGGCATCGTTATTGACGTATCTCAGGCCGTAGTTGATGGCTTCATGATCGATGGAGGGAAGGACCTCTACATGATAGCCGGACTTTTTGAAGGCATGCTGCATCAGAGTGAAGTGGATGGGAGACATCTGGGGAGCCAGGATGGTATAACCGGCCTCCTTCATCTCCTTGGTGAACATGACTTTCTTAAAGGTATAAGGCGTTTCGTCCGGGCACACGAAGAGGCCGCCGTTCTTGCGCTCTTTCTCTTCGATCGAAGCTTTCAGCGAGCGCAGACGGATACGGATGGCGCCCAGGTTCGATCCCTCGTCGATCTTGATCATGGTATAGGACTTGTTGTGGCTCTCCAGGATCTCGCTTACCTGATCGGTGGTGACGGCGTCGACTCCGCAGCCGAAACTAAAAAGCTGTACCAGCTCCAGATCTTTCTGATGGCCCACGTACTCGGCTGCGTCATACAGACGGGAATGATAGCTCCACTGGTCCAGGACCCTGAGAGGACGCTGAAGGTCTGCCTTTTCGGCGACCGAATCCTCCGACAGCACGGCCATATCCAGTTCGGTAATGATCTTATCCAGTCCGTGATTGATCTCCGGATCGACATGATAGGGCCGGCCTGCCAGAACGATGCCGTGCATCTTCTTTTCCCTCATCTCTTTGAGGATCTGGGCTCCCTTGTCGACTACATCAGAATGATACTGAGCCAGTTCCTGATATGCGGCATCCACCGCGTCGTCGACCTTTCCTTTTGACAGAGAGGGATACTTGGGGCTCAAGGCCTTATACAGTTCTTTCTTGACACTGTCCGCATTGGCCAGGTTCAGGAAGGGGTTCATAAAGGTCACATTCTTTTCCTGAATGGCTTCGATATTGTTTTTAATGGTTTCGGGATAAGAGGTAACGATGGGGCAGTTGTAATGGTTGTCCGATTTTTCATCTAACTGGCGCTCCAGAGGAACACAGGGGTAGAAAATGAACTTGATGTCGTGATTGATCAGCCACATGACATGGCCGTGTGTCAGCTTGGCAGGATAGCAGACGGATTCGGAAGGAATGGTCTCCATACCGTCGACGAAGGTCCTTTTACTGGTACGGGGAGACAGGATGACCTGAAAGCCCAGCTTGGTAAAGAAGGTAAACCAGAAAGGATAATTCTCGTACATGTTGAGGGCCCTGGGGATCCCGACCTGTCCCATGGGAGCCTCTTCCTTTTTCAAAGGTTTATAGTCAAAGACCCTCTTCTCTTTATAGTGATAGATATTCAGGTTTTTCTCGGTATTGCTGATCTCCAGTCCCGCCCCTCTTTCGCAGCGGTTGCCCGAGATCAGATGATCGCCGGAAGAAAAATCATTGATCGTCAAAAGACAGTTGTTAGCGCACTTGCCGCAGCGGCGCTGAGTGGTATGGTAGGAGAATTCTTTCAGTTCCTCCGCCTTCATGATCTTGCTGCGTCCCTGGCTCCCGATGCGCTCTTTGCCGATGATAGCGCATCCGTAAGCGCCCATGATGCCTGCAATATCCGGCCTGACGATCTGGCGTCCGGTGATCTTCTCAAAGGCCATCAGGACAGCATCATTGTAGAAGGTGCCTCCCTGTACAATGATCTTCTGGCCCATTTTGCTGTAATCACGGATCTTGATGACCTTCTGCAGCGCGTTGCGGATGACAGAATAAGACAGTCCTGCGCTGATATCGCCGACCGAAGCGCCTTCCTTCTGAGCCTGTTTGACGCGGCTGTTCATGAATACCGTGCAGCGGCTGCCAAGATCGACCGGCTCTTTGGCCGAAACGGCCGCTTTGGCAAAGTCCCGGATAGGCATGTTCAACGAATGGGCAAAGTTCTCCAGGAAGGACCCGCAGCCCGACGAGCAGGCTTCGTTCAGCAGGATATCATGGATCACGCCGTCCTTGACGCGGATGCATTTCATGTCCTGGCCGCCTATATCCAGAATAAACTCGACGCCGGGCAGGAAATGTTCCGCCGCCTTATAGTGGGCCATAGTCTCGATCTCGCCCAGATCGGCATGAAAGGCCGTCTGAACCAGTTTTTCGCCGTAACCGGTGGAAACAGCTGCAGCAATATATGCCTTTTCGGGGATCTTGGAATAAACGTCTTCCAGGATCTCTTTGGTCTTGTCGATGGGACTGCCTTCATTGGAGCCGTAGAAGGTATACAAAAGGCGGTAGTTTTCATCCATCAGGACTGCTTTTGTCGTGGTCGAGCCGGCATCGATACCCAGGTAAACAGGTCCCTGGGCTTTGGACAGATCGGCCCGCTCCACCTGGTCTTTGCCATGGCGTTCACAGAAGGCCCGGTAATCGGCTTCGTCTTTGAACAAAGGCTCCAGGCGCTGGATCTCGCGGGAGATCACCCCGTTCATGTCTCTGGTAGCCTGATAAATCGCATCAAAGTCCAGGACCGGACTCTTTTCAGATGCGTAGGCTGCCCCGATCGCTACAAAAAGCTGAGGATTTTCGGGAACGATGACTTCGTCGGGGGTCAGTTTCAGGGTTTCGATAAAGCGCCGGCGCAGTTGGGGCAGGAAATACAAAGGGCCGCCCAGAAAAGCCACATGGCCGCGGATCGGTTTGCCCTGAGCCAGTCCGGCAATGGTCTGATTGACAACAGCCTGAAAAATGGAAGCGGCTATATCCTCTTTGGGAGCTCCCTCGTTGATCATGGGCTGAACGTCGGTCTTGGCAAAAACACCGCAGCGGGCCGCTATGGGGTAAATGGTCGTGGCCTTTTCCGCCAGCTTGTTGAGTCCGCCCGCGTCGGTCTGCAAAAGGCCTGCCATCTGATCGATAAATGCTCCCGTGCCTCCGGCGCAGGTACCGTTCATACGCTGTTCGATGGAGGTGCCGAAATAAGTGATCTTAGCATCCTCGCCTCCCAGTTCGATGGCCACATCGGTCAAAGGAGCCAGCTTTTCAACGGTCGTCGTGGAAGCAATGACCTCCTGCACAAAGGGGATGGAGAGCCACTTGGACACGGACAGGCCGCCCGATCCGGTGACGTTGATCCTTACCTTCTGCCCCTTCAGGCAGGCATCGTATGCCCGGCCGATGATACCGGCGATGGTTTCTTTAATATTGGCAAAATGTCTCTTATATTCACTGTAAACTAACCGGTCCTCTTCGTCCAGGACGGCGATCTTGACGGTCGTCGATCCGATATCAAGTCCGACTCTGTAAATCATTTATTCTCACTTTCCGACAATAAAATCGCAGTATAGGTCAAAAACCATGCAGGAATTTAATTCTAAAACGGCATAGTTAAAAAGTCAATCATTGGCCTTGCTTCATAATAAATTCTTACGTTTTAATCAAATCCCTCTTTCTTGAAATGGTATAGCCGGTCGACTATAATAATAGAATACGAAAAATCTCCGGAGGATAGTTATGCGTGCCTTTACCGTTCCTGACGTACGCCTTTTCATGCAGGGACTTCTGACGGGCCGCCTCTTTTACGGCTGGCAGTTCAGAAGCGCTCAGATCAATGTGATCAACCTGTATGAAATCGACGGCCGTGTCAATACCGACTATATAACCGACGAGGAAAAGGCCCAGCGAGAGGCCGGGCACAAGCTTTCTTATCTTAACTGGGATGAAGTACAGTCCAGGGTCCGTTCCCTGATCCTGGGCGGTCATACTCCGACCATGATGAATCTTACCCTGGCTCTGGACCCGTCCATGGTCCCGGGTCTTGACAGGGATCTGGTGGATTCGGTCCTTCTGAATATCCGTTTCGGCAAACCTCAAAACACCGCTGTGGAAGGGGCAGGGACAGATCGGGAAGGTTCCGCTGATACTCTCCAGGCGCCGGTGCTGACACTGATCACAGGCATTTCGATGAAAACCTTTACCATGGACAAATCTCAGGAACGCTTATGGGACGAAAAAGTTCCGGGATTTTTCGAACGTCACAATATACCATTAACGGAATAAACGATATAGGAGGTCAATTATGGAAGAAGAAAAAGGCAGTTTAAGCATCAACAGCCAGAACTTGTTTCCCATCATCAAGCGCTGGCTCTATTCGGATAAGGATATCTTCATTCGCGAGCTAGTCTCCAATGCGGTCGACGCTATCCAGAAACGCAAGCATCTGATCAGTCTCGGTGAAGCCAAGGAAGCCGATTCCCCTTGGCGCGTCGATATCCTGCTGGATAAGGAAAATAAGACCATTACCGTATCCGATAACGGTATCGGAATGAGCGCCGATGAAGTCCGCAAATATATCAACCAGATCGCTTTTTCCGGCGCGTCCGAGTTTCTTGAAAAATACAAAGACAGTCAGGAAGACCCCATCATCGGCCACTTCGGACTGGGCTTTTACTCCGCCTTTATGGTCAGCACTCTGGTGGAGATCGAGACTAAATCCTACCGCGAGGAGGAGCCGGCGGTCCACTGGTCCTGCGACGGATCTTCCACCTATGAAATGACGGACGGGACCCGTAAAGAAGTAGGCACCGATATCATCCTGCACGTCAATGAGGATGGCGAAAAATATCTGGATCTGTACGAGATGCGGACCATTGCCAGCAAGTACTGCTCCTTCATGGCGGTCGAGATCTATCTGGATACCGTGGATGACCGCCTCAAGCGGGAGGAAGCCCGTAAGAAGGCTGCCGAAGAAGCCGCCAAGGCTCCGGTCGATGCAGACACTTCCGACAGTGCAAAGTCCGATGCTGATAAAGACAAAAAGGATGAGCCTGCCAAGACTCAGGTCCCCGAAGAGCCTCGTCCTATCAACGACACTACGCCTTTATATTTGAAGAAACCTTCCGACTGCACGGACGAAGAGTATAAGCAGTTCTACTCTAAGACTTTCATGGATTTCAAGGAGCCCCTGTTCTGGATCCACCTGAATATGGACTATCCTTACAATCTGAAAGGCATCCTCTACTTTCCCAAACTGGGCAGCGAGTTCACTTCCGCCGACGGACAGGTCAAGCTGTACTGCAATCAGGTATTCGTTGCCGATAACGTCAAGGAGATCATTCCCGAATTTCTGCTGCTGCTTAAGGGCGTCATCGACTGCCCCGACATTCCTTTGAACGTTTCCAGAAGTTATCTGCAGAACGATGCCAAGGTCAAAAAGATCTCGGAGTACATCACCCGCAAAGTAGCCGATAAACTCAACGATCTATATAAGAAAGAGCGGGACAACTACGAAAAATACTGGGATGACATCCATCCTTTCATTAAATACGGCTGCCTGAGGGATGAAAAATTCTACGACCGTGTCAAGGACAGTCTGATCTATAAGTCGCTGACCCAGGACAAGTTCATCACTCTTTCCGAATATCTGGAAGCAGCTAAGGAGACTCACGACAACAAGGTCTTTTATTCCGATGACCCCCGCCAGCAGGCCCAGTACATTGCCCTCTTAAAAGGTCAGGATATGGACGTCCTGGAAATGAAAACAGCGATCGATGTGCCTTTCATGTCCATGCTGGAGTCCAAAAACCAGGGATTGTCCTTCATGCGGGTGGATGCGGATCTGTCCCAGTATCTGAAGAACAAAGATTCCAAGGAAGTCAGCGAAGAAGACCGCAAGGCGGCCGAACAGCTTTTCCGTATGCTGCTGGATAACGACAAACTGACCATCCATCTGGAAAATATGAACAACGACAAAGTCAGCCTGATGCTGGAATCCCAGGAGCAGGCACGGCGTATGCAGGACATGATGAAACTCTACGGTGCGGACAGTTTCAGCAAGGATGATCTGGAACCGGCTACCCTTGTCCTCAACAACAATAATGCTCTGATCCGCCGCATCCTGGATCATCCGGATGATGCATCCAACAAAGATCTGGCAAAAGAACTGTACGATCTGTCCCGCTTGTCTCACGAGGATCTAAGTGCGGAGGATCTGACTGCTTTTCTGGACCGGTCGCAGGAGATGCTGGGAAAACTGTATCAGTGACCTTTACGCAACAGGAGAAGATAATATGGCTAAAAAAGCTGCAAAACGAATCGCAACGGGTCTCGGCGCCCTGTCTGCCGCCGGCTTACTGGGAGCTGTCCTGACCTACCGCAAAGTCGGCCGCGGCAAACATGATATCGTGATCGAAAACAACTGCCGTCCGGCTTATGAAAAGGTAACTGCAACTTATAAGGCTTCCATGTGGAGTTTTACTTCCTTTGACGGCCTCAAACTAAAAGCTTACTATTATCAGCCCCAGGAGCCCTCTCATAAATATGCGATCCTGGTGCACGGCTATCACGGCTGTTACACCGATATGATGCCTTTTGCCGAGCATTATCTGGAGAAGGGCTACAACTGCCTGATGCCCATGCTGAGAGGCCACGGTCTGTCAGCGGGGGATTACGCCGGGTTCGGTTATTACGACCATTACGACATCATGGGCTACATCGACTTGATCCGTGAGAAGGACGAGCAGGCTCAGATCATTCTGCACGGCTGCTCCATGGGAGCCGCTACGGTCATGATGGATGCCGGAGAGTTCCTTCCCCGCAATGTCAAGGCTATCATTGAAGACTGCGGTTACACCAGCGCATGGGATCAGCTGGCCTACAACCTTAGAACGATGTACCATCTTCCTCCTTTTCCTCTGCTTAATCTTTTGGATCTGTCCTTCCGTGCCCATGACCAATTTTCGCTCAAGGACGCTTCTCCCATCAAGGCCATAGCTCATTCAACGGTCCCTGTTCTTTTTGTTCACAGCGACGCGGATGATTTCGTTCCTTTCGTCATGATGGATCAGCTCTATGATGCTTGCACATCGGAAAAGGACCGCCTGGTCATCCCGGGGGCCCGCCATTGTATGAGTATCACTACCGACCCTAAGATGTACTGGGAAAAGGCCGATTCCTTCTTAAATAATTACATTCAATGATCACGTTCAAGGCATATGAAAAAATCCGGTACCGTCCTCTTTCGGGGACCTGTACCGGATCTTTTTTATTACAAAGTTTCTTTGACCAGGCGCACAGCATCTTCGATCAGCTGGCCGGACGAATAACTGCCGATGCCGGCTACTTTTGTATTGCACTTATCAACAGGGATCAGGATCCTTTGGGCATTACTTTTACCGACCGCTTCCGCCATTTTCGCAGTGACCTCTCCTAAGAGAGAGTCGGCAGTCACGATCCCGATGGGACCGATGATAACGTCCGCCCTGCCCGCCATATAGACAACCGGATTTTCACCTGTAGCCGCGTCATCGGCTCCGCCTTTCAGCATAGCCACCGTAGCCATGTCATTGGTACCCACAGCCGTCACATAAGCACCGGGGATCTCTTGTTTGATCCGCTCGATCAGTGAACGGCCGATCCGTCCTCCCTGGCCGTCGATGACCAGAATATGCATCAATCCTCCAGCTCTTGCGCGATCTTTTCCAGATTCTCCATGATGGGAAGGTGCTGGGGACACATCATCTCGCAGTGTCCGCAGTGCAGGCACTCGGAAGCTTTCCCGCGGTCTTTGGTCGCATTCTTATATTCCTTCTGGGCCAGTTCTTTATTTCCGAAAACTTTATAGTTGTTCATGATCGAGAACAGGCGCGGAATATTGATCTGCATGGGGCAGCCGTCAACGCAGTATTTGCAGGCGGTGCAGGGGATGCGTTCCGTTTTATTGAAAATATCGACGACCTTCTGGATGGTGGCAAGCTCCTCCTGATCAAGAGGTTTAAAGTCCTTCATGGTCTCGACATTGTCATGCAGCTGTTCCATATTGCTCATGCCGGAAAGGACCGTAATAAGTCCCTCGTGAGAGGCAGCAAAGCGGACTGCCCAGGATGGGATCGACATATCCGGCTCCGCATCTTTGAAGATCTTTTCGATCTCCGGAGACATTTTTGCCAGAGTACCGCCTTTGACAGGTTCCATGATGGTGACATTCACACCGTGTTTGCGGGCTACTTCATAGCACTTTCTGGACTGAACGCTCTCGCTCTCCCAGTCGGCATAGTTGATCTGCAGCTGAACGAATTCAGCTTCCGGATGCTCGGTCAGGATCTTGTCAAGCACTTCGGCACTGTCATGGAAAGAGAAGCCGATATGTTTGGCCAGGCCTTTTTCCTTCTGTTTGGCAGCAAATCCGAAACCGTCGGTTTCCTGGACCTTCGCATAGCTGTCTTTGTTAAGAGCATGCAGAAGGACAAAGTCAAAATAGCCTGCCTGCGTCCGCTCCAGCATCGTATCAAACAGAGGCTGATATTCCTCAGCGGTCTTCAGCTCGAAGACCGGGATCTTATCGGCCAGCTGGAACGACTCGCGGGGGTAGCGTTTTACAACGCACTCGCGGATCGCTGCTTCCGAACCGCCCCGATCATATACATAAGCTGTGTCAAAATATGTGAAACCGGCTGCCATAAATTCATCCACCATCTTTTTTGTGGTTTCCAGATCATTGGAGCCGTCTGCTAACTTGGGAAGACGCATAAAACCGAATCCCAGTTTTTTAATGCCTTTTCCTAAATCTGACATACTTTTTCCTCCTCGACATTCTCTTTTACTTTCGGCCCTGCGTGCTCTTTGAACACTAAATCTTTTGGGGCACACCTATCCTTAATGCCACTATTATATATGTAATTTTTTCTAAAACAATGGAATATTCTGCAAACTTTTCAGGCAAAATTCCCAACAAATGTATCTATATTAAAGACATTTGCACGCATACGGCCTTATTGCGCGGACGCGTAAGCTGATTTATAATACGGTGTCAGCAGTAAAAGGAATCTTTTCCCTGTCTCTTAAAAAAATTATCAATGACGAGGTATCGATCGTAATGACTTATGATCAATCCTATATGCGCAGCCACTACCGCGACGTTTTCACCATCGCCATGCGCTGCGGTGAAAATATGGCCCAAAACGGAGCGGAAGCCTTCCGGGTCGAAGATACGGCGATCCGTATCCTGAAAACGACCGGTTTTGCCTATGCTGAAGCCCATGTATCCGTTACAGGCCTGATCCTGTCTTTGGACGACCCCTCTATGCCCCATGAGATCACCCTGGTCAAACGGATCCAGGACCGTACCAGCAATCTGCTGCAGATCTCCCGCACCAACGACATTTCCCGCCGCTTCGTTGAAGGACAGCTTTCGGTCGAGGATGCCCAAAAAGAATTGGACGCTTTAAAGACAGCAGCAACCTATCCTGCCTGGCTCGTTGCCCTGGCTATTACCTGTGTAGGGCCCTTTTTTACGCTTATGTTCAACGGCACTTTGGCAGATGCCTTAAGTTCTCTTTTGATCTGCTTTATTACCGGTATCGTTACGGTATTGATCGACCCTATCAAAATGCCTCTATTTCTGAAAAACCTGATATCTGCCCTGGTCATCGGTTTTTCTTTTGTGCTGTCTTATGATGTACTGTCACTGGGTCAGACGCCCGGATCCATTATTTCCGGCTCCATCATGCCTCTGGTTCCCGGCATGCTGCTGACCGTTTCCATCCGCGACCTTTTGAACGGGGATTACATCTCCGGTGTTGCCCGGGGCCTGGAAGCTGTCCTGATTGCTCTGGCCATCGCGGCCGGTGTATCGATCTCTATTCGTCTGGCAGAAAATTTCCGCGGCAGCTATTCCCTGTCGATCCCGGACCGCCATTTCATCACCTACGGTCAGGACTGGCCCATTCCTTTATGGACTCTTTTCCAGGGTCTCTTCTCGTTTATCTCCACCTACGGCTTTATCATCGTTTTCAAAGCCCAGAAGAGTCATCTTCTGCCCTGCGGTATCATAGGCGGCCTGACCTGGTTCATCTACTGCCTGCTGACTCATTATATGGGCAACACCATACCCGCCATCTTTATCGCCTCACTGGCGGCTTCCATTATGTCCTACCGGGCTGCCGTCCGTCTTAAATCACCGGCCACTGTCTTCTTTACCGGAGGCATCTTCTGTCTGGTACCGGGAGCAGGCATCTTCCGCGTCATGTATTATTATTTGAGCCATGACGTATCCGACGGAAACTCCCAGCTGCTGCTGACACTTGAAACTGCCGGCCTGATCGCCCTGGCGATCGCCTTCCATACTGCTTTTCACAGCCTTATCCGTTCTTTACTTGCCCGTAAAAAGCCTGATCCTTAACCAGGAACTTTCAAACAGTTTCCTTGACCGCGCAGACCTTATCCGCCAGTGTTACGATCCAGCTTTCTAAAAAACGAGGCGCCGCCGGGTCCAGCGGGAACATATGCTTTACAATGATATCCCGTTCTTTTTCCGTCAGGTCAAAGTCCCGGTCGGCTTTCATGAGCGCCGTATAAGCGTGATGGAAACCATGCCATTTATGAGAAGGATCTTTTATGTGCCAGTCATATAAATAATAATCATGAAGCAAGGCTCCCCTGACCATCTGCCGTTCGTCGACTGTAAGGTTCAGGCGCCTGGCGATCTTCAGGCTGGTCCTGGCCACATTCACGGAATGCTGATAGGTGCTGACCGTGCCGTGCTGGATCAGACTCTTTTCCTTTTCCATTCCGGCTGATTTCAGGATACTGCCCCCATAGTAAAGCAGGGCCAGGTCCAGCAGCCGGTCTTTTTCTTTTTGTTTTTCTTTATCTTTCATCGCTTGTAGGACTTGGAAACCGCTTCCCACAGGCCGTTAAGATAAGTCGCGCCGAGAGCCCGGTCATATAATCCGTAGCCGGCCCTGCCGGTTTCGCCCCAGATCATGCGTCCGTGATCGGGGCGGATGTAGCCGTCAAAACCTCCCAGATACAGACTGCGTACGATTTCGAACATATCCAGAGAACCCCAGGAAGACAGATGCCCCCGCTCCTCAAAACCGTTGTCCAATACCTGGACCTGGCGCAGATGGGCAAAGTGGATGCGGCCCATTTTGGAATACTTATAAGCCATATGGGCAACATCATTTTTAGCTGAGCAGCCAAGGGAGCCGGTGCACAAGGTCAGCCCGTGGTGAGGATCGTCTTCCAGGGCCAGGAATCGATCCAGACTTTTTTCATCCGTAATAATGCGGGGCAGACCGAAGATGCTCCAGCAGGGGTCATCCTGATGAATGGCCATATTGACGCCGCACTCGGCTGCGACAGGGATGACGGCGTGGATAAAATAGGCAAGATTGGACCACAGATCCTCTTCCGTTAGCTGCTGGTATTCTGCGACAACATCATGCAGCTGGTCTCTGGTATAAGAAGCATCCCAGCCGGGCAGGGTCAGATCCGAATCACTGTTCAGCGGGTTGACCTTGTCGACCTGCTCCTGATAATAAACCAGGCTGGTGGACCCGTCGCTCAGCCGGTGGTCCAACTGAGTGCGCGTCCAGTCGAAGACCGGCATGAAATTATAGCAGATGCACTTGATGCCGGCTTTGGCGACCCGGCGGATATTCTCGCAATAGTTTTCGATGTACCGGTCCCGGCTCGATTTGCCTAATTTGATGTCCTCATGGACCGGGATGCTCTCGATGACCTCGAATAAAAGACCGGCATCCTCGACTTCTTTCTTCATATGAAGGATGCTTTCCATAGGCCATACCTGGCCGACGGGTACATCATAAACAGCGGTCACGATCGTGCTTACGCCCGGGATCTGGCGGATCTTCTGTAAGGTAACAGGGTCGTCATCCCCGTACCACCGAAAAGACATTTTCATTTTGCAGCCTCTTTCTTTCTTGCTTCGATCTTTTCGCAGATATCTTTGTAGACATCTTCGTCCAATTTATAGTGTTTCTGATAAAGAATGTAGGAAGCCAGCATCAGCAGGCAGGGAAGCACCGTCATGGCCAAAAGGAGTCCGATCGACTGTCCGTAGCTGACCTTGGACAGGACCTCACCGATCTGACTGAGCTTGTCGGCTTCCGCCAGTGTGCCTGCCTGTGTCTGACGTTCCAGCGCGGAGATCTCGTTGGTGTATTTGGTGACATGGCAGATCAGGTAAGTAACCGTTGTCATGACAACAGTCAGAGCCGACGCCAATTTGGTCAGGAAAGGACGCAGAGAGGTGATGATAGCCTCGTCGCGCGTTCCGAACTTGTATTCATTGTATTCGACCGTATTGATGATGGAAATCATCATCACCAGATAAAAGCTGTACTGGCCGAAGTTAGCCGCCATATAGCCGAGGGTCAGAGCCCAGAACTGGATCATGGAGCCGTTTCCGAAAATACCGGCTGCCAGCATGATGACATATCCCACGGCCGAGATGACCATCATGTAGCTCATCAGTTTTTTACGAGTGATGTGGCGGGAAATAGCCGGATAAAAGAGCATGAGGAAAGCGGTTGCCATCATGCCGACTGTATTGAAAATAGAATACAGGCCGCCGGAATATCCGAATTTGAAGTAAATATAAGTGGAACCGATACCGCCCAGGACCAGACCGTTGCCGATCTGCTGCAGCAGAAAGATCACAGCGATCCAGACCAGCTGATCGTTCCCGAAGATCGTCTTGACGATTTTCTTAAAGGAAACCTTACTTCCCTTGGGAGCTGTCTGATCGCGGCGCTCTCTTGCCCCGAAAATAGTAAAGGCCAGAAAAAGAGGAGCCAGGATGCAGATCACGATGGCGATATTGCCGTACGCTGTCGCAGAGTTAGCCCCAAGGGTAAATTTACCGGTCGTAAAGGTAGGGATCAAGACACTGGCAAGGGTTCCTCCGACGCCGGCAAACAAGGTAGCCCGTGAGGTAAACTGGTTGCGGCGGTTGGGGTCCGAGGACAGAGCCGGGATCATGCCCCAGAAGGAGATATCGTGCATGGTATAGGTAATGCTGTAAAGGAAATAGAATCCGGCAAAGAGCCAGATGAATTTCCATCCGGTCAGTTTGGTGTTGAAGACCGTTACGACCACCAGAGATGTCGTCAGGATGCCGATGGTCAGCCAGGGCTTGAACTTTCCCCAGCGGGTATGGGTACTCTCGATGATGTTGCCCATGATGGGGTCATTGAGAGCATCAAAGATACGGGCCCCGACCATGATAGCGGTAATCGCGCCCAGCTGAGCCGCCGTCAGTTCGCGGGTAAAAAGGATATAGGTCAGAAGGTAGTTGGTGACCAGACTATAGACCATATCCCGTCCCACAGTGCCGATGGGAAACATGATCAGGTTTCGTTTTGTGACTTTCTCATTCTCTTCCATGTTCATTTCCTGGTCAGCCAGCTGCCGCAGGCTTTATAGCAGCTGCTGAATTTGATTTGTGTCCGTGCAGCGGACTTAATCATTATAGTTATAAATTTTTATTGTTTCAATAAAATATTATGCTTTATTCTGAAGCCCCATCCAGTCCCACAGGGTCACTTCTCTTCCCTCCGCCATGACCGGCTTTCCATCAAGATCCAGACGATCGTCATCGTTGAGGACCGGGACCCAGGCAAAGTGTCCCACATAGCGGTAGGGACTTCCGTCCGCGTTTTTAAAAGTACCATGCAGATCGTAAATACCATTCCAGAAAGTAAAATGTACATTGGCAGCGCCGGCATCTTTCAGACGCTGATAGGTAGGGATGACCGTGTCCGCAGGTTTGACGACCGGGTCATCCTTGGAGTGGGTGAACCAGATGGGTATATTTTTGATCTTCTCAATGTCGGCGTCCGTGATCGTATTGTCATAAAGCGCCTCGCACATGGGAAAGGCAGCCGCAAACGTATCCGGATAGTCGATGATCATGCGCATGGTCATAAAGCCTCCGTTGGAATCGCCGCCTAAATAGATCCGGTCCGTATCGATGCCGTATGAATTATTTTGAACAAATTCATTGATACAGGCCATCAAAGCCTGTACATAAATGGAACGCCCGCTTAAGCCGTACCTGCCGCTGCCGTCATCCATCCACATGGTCGGGCACTGGGGTGCCAGGATGTAGGCTCCGCCCAGTTTTCTTTGGATCGGCTCCTCCGCCAGGGCCACGACCTTGTTTCCGCTGATGGTAATTTCCGTTTCCTGTCCGCCTTCCCCGGCTCCGTGCAGCCAGACTACCAGAGGCCTTTTGGTCCGGCTTGGCATTTGAGGCACATAGTACATATAGCGAAGGGGCTGCGGCCGGTAAGACGAGACGGACTCGTTCCAGACAGCCAGCTGAGGCTTGTAAACCTGTGTACAATGGTCGAAAACAAGACCCTGAGGACAGTTTTCATTCAGACTTTCCTTCAAGGTCACGGTAAAACGGCAGTCTGCAAAGTACTCATGTGTATTGACCGTCCCCCACTCGAAAGTCAGCGCACCGCTTGCCGGATAAATGGGCCCGTATGCCAGATCCAGCGTAACGAACTGACCTTCCTCAAGCCGTTTTCCTTTCCGATCCGAAGGATAGAGGTCCGTCACGATCCGGTCAGCCTGGCAGAGAATCATTTCGCCCGGTGCAAAAAAGCTTTTCGGTCTTTTAAAAGCTCTGCCCTGATAATCGTACAAAGCTTCGCGGACATGAAAGTAACGGCTCTCAAGCTGGTCGGCCTTTACCGGGCCGGGCATAGCTAAGGTCAGCGAAGTAACAAAAGGACCGTTATCCGTGATCATGATGGTTTGAGAATAACTTTCGCTCATAGTATCTCCTTTTCGTTTATAAAAGTTCCGTACTTGCCGGAAGCTTGAATTCTTTATGGATCTCGATGCCAAGGCCTTCCCGGACAGGCGCCGGCTGCATGCGTCCCTCTTCCACAAAATCCCGGACATAGTTCACGAACTGCTTGGGAAGTTCCTGCAGAACGACACCCTTGCGCCACACCAGCAGGTATTCTGCGATCTTAGGGGGGTCTGTGATGACCAGGGGCCAGATCATGGGATTGGGGGTATAGGTAGTTTGGGGAAATATCCCGACGCCTACCCCTTGTTCCACCAAAGCAACGATATCCAGATAGCTGGACATCTCGCACAGGATATCCGGTTCCTTATCAATGGCGGAAAACCAGCGGCGGATCGCTTCGATACGGGAACGGCGCTGGGGAACGATCAAAGGCTGCCGGGCCAGTTCTTTTAATGATATTGTCGCCACTTTCTGCTTTGCCAGAGGGTGATCGATGGGCACATAGGCGACCCATGGCTCCTTGGCACAGACGATCCCGTCGTAGTGCTCCGAATCATAAGGAGCTGCAATGACGCCCAGATCGGACAGGCCGTTATTCATATGATCGAGCACATCATCGGAACTTCCGTTCCACAATCGGTAGCGTACCAGCGGATATTCCTCCTGGAACCCTCGGATCCATTGGGCTACCAGATAAGGAGCGCGTCCGTCGACAACGCCGATCCTCAGCATGCCGGACAATTCGTGTTCCAGCGACAAAAGCTCATTTCTGGTTTCTTCCCCTAAGATCAGGATCTCTTCCGCTCTCTGCAGAAGATGTGTCCCGGCCGGCGTAAGGGTCAGATGCCGTTTTCCGCGAATAAAAAGCTGAACGCCCAGATCCTCTTCCAGCTGCTTAATAGCATTGGACAGAGGAGGCTGGCTCATATGCAGACGTTCCGCTGCTTTGGTAAAGTTGAGTTCTTGAGCGACTGCTTCGAAATATTCAAGGCTTTTAAAATCCATAGTCTGTTCCCTTTCCCGCCCCTACTCATTCGCTTATTATTATATCTAATCGATATAATAAGTGCAATATTATTCGTATTTCCAATTTTTAAAAACTATGATACTATACAACCAGAACGAAGCAAGACAACCTAGGTTCTCATTCGTCAGAAGAAAAAGCAAATCTCAGTTTCAGGAGGTATCTATCATGACGATCCTTAAATCGATTTCTAAGTTCTTCAACGACTACTACGATTCATTTGCCCGCAAAGACGGGCTTCAGTGAGCAGGCTGTAGCAGCTTCTCAGGCATTTATCAAAGGCTGTGAGTGGTATTATGTGCCGCTCGATGAGCATCCTTTTTGACCCTTGTTCATTAATTTCCTTCTAAATACAATCCGCAAAAACCTCGGACAGCTCTCCTCTGTTCGAGGTTTTTACGTTGCCCGAAAGTTTCTCTTCCGTTTGGGATCTTACCCTGGCTCCGGACTTTCCCGAGTCCGGAGCCTTTTTCTTACAGAAACCAATTCATCAAAGTTTTCATAACAGCCGAAAAGTCACTTTCCTGCAGTCTCTGGGCCGCCAGTTCCTGGGCCCTTTTTACCCGGTCGGTGATGATACCGTCCACGGGGAGGCTCAGGATATTGTTGATGGAAACGTCTGAATTGACCGTCCATACATAGGCCTTCTTCCCCTGCATATGGATACTGTTGATTTTAGCGCTGGTAGCATTGCCCATCTCCATGACCATGAAATTCGAACGTACCCTCTGACCTGAATCAAAAGTCAGGTAATACAAATATCCGGTACGAATGTCGGGGTTGGTATCTTCTATGTATTCGATCAACTTGTAATTCATGCTGAGGATAGCCGTCGAGTCTTCCATATGTCTTTGACGGATCATTTGGATCACATCACGGCACATCTGGTAATCGGCCGTCTGTCCCTTTAATTCAATGAAAAGACCGATCTTCCCATCGGCTTCGTCCATCATTTCTTCCAGGGTAGGGACATGGACTCCGACGATATTCCCTTCCATATCCACATTTTGATTGTGAGAATCACTGATCCTGAGATCATTGATTTCGTAGCTGGTCAGATCCCACACGTAATGCTTATTACCGGCCATCCGTTTGAAAGTACTGTCGTGATTGATGTAATAAACGCCGTCCCTGCTCCTTTGTACATCGATCTCGGCCCAGTATGCTCCCTGATCGATGGCTTTTTTCAGCCCTTCCAGACTGTTTTCCACATCCAGGTCCCCTCCCGCTCTATGAGCGACGACCTGAAGGTCTGCTTCTTTCCGAAATAAATCACCGAAAAAAACAGTTCCCAGAACCGACAGGACTACGATGACAGATGTAAAAACCGTCATGATCCTGGTCAAGGATCTCCGGTCTTTTTTTACCACAGCCTCTTCTAAAGGGATTCGGACGATCGGCTGTTCATGATGGTCCATAAAAAAGTAGGTCTGCCATTTAACAAATCGGGGCAGGCTCATCATAAGTGCGAAAAGGATCCATAAGCAGAAAAAGAGGGTTAAAAACAGCATGAAAAAACGCGAAACGTGAACGTCAAGGGGACGGATCAGGGATGTCAAAGGTACGACAAAAACAAGTCCCAGGATGGGCAGACCGATCATGACGATCACAAGGCCTGTCTCCAGTGCCGCTTCTTTGACGGCCTCCTTGAAATTGCCGAAGAAAAGGCACACGGACTCTTTCATTCCGTGAGAAGGATCCAGTTCATCAAAAAGGACGTAAGGAAACGTAAAACCAAGAATCAGCAGAACGATCAGCAGCAGTACATAGACGATACCCAGGATCACTTTAGCAGAAGGTGTCCCTGCCAGATAACGGTAGAACTTGCCTGTCAGCCGGTAACCGCCTCGGAACAAACGCAGGATCAACACCGTAAGTCCTGCCTCAAAAGCCATAAGGATCAGGTTAACCAAAGGCACTGTAGTGCTTTTAAGGGTTTGTATGGTCTCGGAAACCAGTTCTTTCAGCGAGTATTCGCATTTTCCCGTAAAAGCCAGAAAAAAAGCTTCCATGTCAAATAACAGGCATAAAATCGTCGCAGCCACGGCCAGGATCAAGGCCAGGATACCCTGAGGCGTCTTCAGCACCTGGGTCAGATCACCGGTCGATATAGCCACACGGCCGGTCAAAGCCAGCAGGCTCTCCGCTATCTGATAATAAGCGGGAACAACGATAACTGACAGCAGGGATTTTGTCAGCAGCTGAAACTTAAGAAGCAGCGCCATCTCATGGCGGTCCAGCCGGAAACGTCCGCCCTTATAAACATCCAATGTAGAAATGATTGGGACTTTCAAAACGATTCCTTCTTATCTATATAATTTATTTATTCTGTTACTTTCCGATCCCCGGCTCTGGTCTGATATCGAAGGATTCCCTGTAACGAGTGGCAGGTCAAACGGCCTTCTTATTCATGTTTTAGCCTTGATAAACTAATTCTGCTCTGCCTTCATGAGGGTGATCTTTAAGATAAGCAGCTATAAAAGCCTTTGTTTCATCGTAATCCGGCACGGACGAAGCGGCTCCCGGGCGGGTCACCGATAAGGCAGCCGCAGCCGTTGCAAAAAGGACGGCATCCGGGACCGATGCATCATTGGCAAGACAGCTGACAAAAGCGCCAAGAAAAGCGTCTCCGCTTCCGGTCGTGTCCACGGCATCTACTTTAAAAGCAGCCTGGCGGTAAACGCCGGCCCCAAGTCCTCCCTGTCCTTGAGGATCCCGATAAAGGCATCCGCCGGTCCCCAGGGTCTCAACGACCAAAGGAACCTTTTTATCAAGATCCCGAAAAGCCAGCACCTGGGAGCCGAAGCAGGAATTATCGCCGCCTGTCAGATCCGCGGCCTCATGCTCATTGACGACAAGGATATCCGCCATTGCCAGTGTCATCAGATCCTTGCGGAAAGGGGATGGGTTGACGACAAATTTAGCCCCGTGGGCGTGAGCCATGCCGGCTGCCTTACGCACTGCTTCCATGCTGATTTCATACTGGACGACGACAAAATCAGCCCATTCAAAATCATCGCTGCACTGTTCCAGAAATTCCGGTGTGACTTTGTCGTTGGCACCCGGATCCACAATAATGGTGTTGTCGCTTCCGGCAACCGTGATCAGGGCCGCGCCGCTGGCCCCGTCGACAGTTTGAAGGGAATCGGTGCCGATCTGGTTTTTCTCCAGATTCCGCCGAAGCATGGCCCCGTTGGGATCCCTTCCTACCGCTCCGATAAAACGGACCTGGCAGCCCAGTTTTCTTAACGCGACCGCCTGGTTCTCCCCCTTGCCGCCGCAGCCGATGGTAAAGTCTCTGCCGGTCAGAGTCTCACCGGGAGACGGAAAGCGATCTGCGCGGATTGTAAGGTCCGCGTTGATGCTTCCTACTACCAATACATGATTTTTCATATTTTCACCTTATTCCCGCGTCAGCTTCCTGAATAAGTCCTCAAACAAAGCATCCCGGTTGATGTAATAAACATACTGCTGAACTTTTTCGAGTTCTTTTTCCTCATAAAAACCGTCGTAAGAGGGAAGACGGACCGGAACGATGCGGCTTTTCATAAAACGTTCGCCGTCATTCAAAAGCCAGCCCACGGCCGTTACATCCCAGATAGCTCTTGACCAGGGCTTTCCTTTGGCATAGGATTCGGCAGCTTTGATGGTATTTTGAGCCAGATAATCCGCCAGTTTCGTCCTGCCGGAAAGCCAGCAGTCCAGCTCCGGCTTCGTTGTAGCAAATCCGGAGACGACCCCCATACAGGGAAGCTGTACGAAAGCGGCCCGGCTCTCCATGACGACCCGGGCAGCTGCTATATCCTGGATCATATTGAATTCTTTGGTATCGCAGTATTCACGGCTGTGCCCGCCCAGCCAGACGACTACCAGATTAGGAGCGATCGAGGGATCGATCAGAAGTGCCGAAGCCACGTCGGTAATAGCCGCGATGGCTGCGACATACAGGGGATGCTGCGGGCTGTATTCCTTTGCCAGCTTGACCAAAGCATCCGCGGCCGGAGACGGCTGAGGGGTAGTTTCATCCTTTAAATACCCGCAGGATCCCTTATAAACCAGAGGCGCCAGATCCGACCGGTCAGCCAGATCCAAAACCTTCAGGATCTCATCATAGGATCTGAGCATGCCGTCTTCTGGGCTTATTGAGTTGGAATTATAAAAAGGCGCAGCCAGGATCGCCTTTACCTGCAATTTTCCCGACCTAAGCAGGTAGGACAAGGCAAACTGATCATCGATCTCATTATAAGTATCTGTATCCAGAACGACATCGGCATGCCCCTCCGGAACAGATAAATTCAGCGTATTCAGATTCTTTTCCATGTCAGACTCCCTTCCCGATCATGATTCCATTTTACACTTTCTTTATATATCTGTCGACAGAGCTGCCCGGATAAAAACCGCATCCGGTTTTTGGTTTTGCATAATTATGTCTTCAATCCTGCATTTTTGTCATAATGCACAAGCCTATACAACACTCAAATTTCGCATAAATAAGCCCTTTTAAAGGCCATTTTCAAAAGAATCTTATGTAACGTTTACATTGAACTCGTATTTTTGCGTGCATAATGCACAAAATTGGCCGTCGATTTATGAACAATACGACGATTCGTTACATTTTTAGCGACTTTTGTCAAAATATAAGCGATGAAGCCTCAAAATTCAGGACTTTTACCGCTTTTTTAGTGCAAACGTTTTCAGTATAATACAGTTGTAATCGACAAAAGAAAGAGATCAGATCGATTACGGTAACATACATAAGGAGGTGTTCAGTATGTTATACAACAATTTAGCAAAAGTAGAGTCCATCAAAACTGTTCGTGATCAGATGAACAAGAAAGCTCCCAAGGCTCGCAAGAGACTGTCCAGTGCCAAAGAAGCAAACGTACGTAACCTTCTTCCCGGTTACAGAGCTGAAAATGACAGCGCAAACGTCTTCATGGTTCACGGAACGGTCAGCTCTTTACAGCCCTTTGGATTCTGATCGGATCAGGATCCAAAGTCAAAAGCCGAATAGCGCGCACGGCTTAACGTACTTCTACCATCCCGCGGCAGGGTCTTCAACCACCCTACAGCCGCTTCTCATCTTCTTTTTCTGTTAAACACTATAGTGAAACCGCTGACAGTGAGGGCTGTCAGCGGTTTTTTCGGTTTATATGAGCTATTTATTATATATTCTTGTCCGTCGTACGAAAAGTTATTTATCAGTCTCTGAGCTAAGCATTTTTTCGAGCCCGAACAAACAGGCACCGACCGCTCCTACGATATCCGGCTCTTCCGGGATAAACAAAGGTGCACCGATCTTTTCCTCCACAGCCTTTACGACTCCTTTATTGCGGGCCACCCCTCCTGTCATCATAAAATCCGGTTCCAGCCCTACTCGCCGCATAAGTGAATATGATTTTGAGGCAACCGAACGGCACAGGGCCGCCGCTATATCCGCTTTTTCTTTATTCTCCGCGATCAGGGATATTACCTCCGATTCCGCAAATACCGTGCACATGGAGCTGATGGTGATATCCTCCTTACTCTTGAGGGCGATCGGTCCAAGCTGATCGATGCCGACCTCCAGCGTTTGGGCCATAGCCTCCAGAAAACGTCCGGTCCCGGCCGCGCATTTGTCATTCATGACAAAGTCCTCGACCTGGCCGTTTTCCCTTAACCGGATCGCCTTGGAATCCTGGCCGCCAATATCCAGGATCGTCCGGACTTTGGGGTCAAAATAACGGGCTCCCTTGGCATGGCAGGAAATCTCCGTCACCTGCTGATCAGCAAAATCAACAGCCGAACGGCCGTAACCGGTCGCGACCGTATAAAGGATATCTTCCTGAGAAAGGCCCGCATCGGCAAGGATCAGTTCACGGGCTTTCTGACCGGAAAGGCTGCTCTTTGCTCCCGTACGGATCACCTTATAAGCCAATATTTTTTTATTTTGGTCCATCAGTACAGCATTGGTCGAAGTCGACCCGCTGTCGATCCCTAACACGATCATCTGTTTACCTTCTCTCTTTTTGGCAAAGTTCATCCTGCGTTCTAAGTTCCGCCTGCTTTCATCCGTCCTGCCCTGCCGCAGGGTCTCTGTAAAGGCCTGGATACGGGTCGACAGCTGTCCTTCGTTGGTAAGCGGCCTTTGGGCATCGTTTTTATCCTGCACGGTCAGATCGGTATCTAATTTCAAAACGGGGATCGGACTGCCCAGCAGTTTTTTCCGGTAGTCTTCATTGAGTATTTCTGCATATTCATAGGAATACATATCGCAGAATTTTACGGTATGGTACACGATACCGTCCAGACGGCCTGTAAAACCTTCCAGAAAACGTTCCCGGCCGACGGCATCCGCCATTCTCAGGCAGGGAATCTGGTTCAGTAAAGAAGCAGCATAGCGATCGGAGTCTACCTGATCGATATCTGCTTGTAACAGGTCATAGGCTCCGGACAGGCGTCCCGCGCCGGTACAGGTAAGATCGAAAGCAATCTGCACTCCCCGGTCCGTCAGCATATTTTTGATAGCATCCGGGCAGCGGGCCCCCATGATGCCGACCTGAGAAAGGTGAGGATCTTCGCTCTTTTCTTTTTCTTCTTCCTCTTTACGGGTAAAGGCCGCCGTCTGCACAGCCTTATAGGCTGTCTCAGCTGCCAGCTGACCCGGATCAGCTTTGATCCCTTTGTATTCCTCGTAAGCCCGGACCATCTTTTCGATGCGCTCAGTATAAATATGTGCCGAAAAATCATTGACCTTTCTGGGCACATCCAGCATATATATGAATTTATCCGGATACCTCTTTTTCAAAATGTCATAAAGGCGGCGGATCGAATCGCAGCAATCGGTCAGGACCAGTCCGTCATAGATTCCTGATTCCATGACCTCCAAAACACCCTTGGCATAGGAGCACATATTGGCATGCATTAAGGCTTCAGCCAGGTTGTAATCCGTTTCGGCAGGAGCGATGCGGACCGTTTCTTCTCCTAAAGCCTCCAGAACTTCAACCGGCGTATATTTGCACACATATGCGATCATGCTTTTCCCTCCCCCAAAAGCTCCAGAAAAGCTTCAAAACGAGTACGGATCTGCTCCGGCTGGCATCCCCGGCGGTCGATGGCGTCTCCGTCCAGTACCAGCATGGGCATGTGGATCGCCCGCATACGGTCTTTGAGCAGCATCACGCCGCCTGAAGACTGCTTGCACCCCCAGTGGCAGAACTCCACCACCCCGTCCGGCTCCAGCTGCGTGACCATCTTCTCGATCGCATCCACCTTCCGTGTAAACGGACCGTTGTATATATTCCGGATCATCTTGCGGGCCAGCGCTTTCAAGGGATCCGACGGGTCCATCTCCTCCATGTAATCCAGATCAAAGTCATCGATCGCAACAGCGACTTTACTTCCGAAATTGAGATAGTCCTTCAGCGACGGTTCGAAAAAAGGCTGCAGGTGGACCCAGAAGAGCCGTTTTTCGGAAGATAAAGGCTTTTGTCGTATTTCCTCCGCCTGCTGATGAAAGTACTGCTCTACCCAGGGCATACCGATATTTAGATGCGTCGCGAACAGCTGGAACATATTCAAAGTAAGCGTCGAAGGCCACTGATGGATCATTCGGAGCTTTGCAAACTCCCACAGATCCCGTTTGCTGTTGTTTTCCCGGACAATGATCTCCCTTAACCGGTCCTGATCCACCTTTTTGCCGGTCATGGATTCCAGGAGAGCGATCAATTCCTTAAGCTGCTCTGTCAGATAGGCGACCGCTTCCGGACTTTCCTCACCCGGAACGTCGATCGCATAGACCTGAACGCCATACCGGCGCCCCACATATCGGAAGGTGGAAAGGTTGGCGTCACAGGCCAGCGTAGTCGTTACCGCTACCTTTGCCGCCGGGACCAGGCCTCGGTCCAGCATTCCGATGAAACATTTATGGTAAGAGCAAAGAGTCGAGGCAATCCCTTCTGCTTCTGCCGCATCGATACAGGTATCCTCCATATGGAAACCGGCCAGGTAACTGGATAGAGCCTCCATGCTGGCACAGGTAAGATCAAAGCACTGCAGAATCTCGACCGGGGCAAAAATGTTGGTCCAGGCAAGCGTATCGGGAGAATCCAGGGCATCCGCGATTCGGACGATGGCATTCTCATTAAGGAACTGCACAGCCTTGGGCAAGCGCTTGTCGTAAAAATGGCGGATGCGGAAACCTTCCAGTCTGAGTCCGCTGATGATTTCTGCCGATGCCTTATCCGTTCTGCCCTTCTCAAGGACTTTTTTTACGTGGTCGCCGTATACTTTTGAAATTTCCATGATTTACCTTTTATAAAAAAAGCGCAGCAGCTCAAAAACCGCTGCTGCGAAAATTTGACCTTTCGGTCTATTATAACACCTTTGACAGGAAATCCTGTAGTCTTGGATTCTGCGGATGGTCGAAAAAATTCTGCGGGGTGTTTTCTTCCATAATAATGCCCTGATCGATAAAGAGGCATTTGGTCGCTACCTCTTTGGCAAAACTCATTTCATGAGTCACGACGATCATCGTCATGCCTTCCTCTGCCAGCTCTCTCATAACTTCAAGGACCTCACCGACCATTTCGGGGTCCAAAGCACTGGTCGGCTCATCAAACAGCATAACTTCGGGGTTCATAGCCAGGGCGCGCACGATCGCGATACGCTGCTGCTGACCGCCGGAAAGCGAAGCCGGGTAAGCGTCGGCTTTATCCAGCAGATTGACTCTCTTTAACAGCTGGACAGCCTTTTCATGCGCCTGCTCCTTGGTCATCTTTTTCAATTTGACCGGTGCCAGGGTAATATTTTCCATGACAGTCAGGTTGGCAAACAGATTGAAATGCTGAAAGACCATGCCCATCTTCTGGCGGACTTTATTGATGTTGGCCTTGGGATCGGTGATCTCTTCCCCGTCCAGAAAAATCTGGCCGGCGGTAGGCTCCTCCAAAAGGTTCAGGCAGCGCAGAAAAGTCGACTTCCCCGCACCCGAAGGTCCGACGATAACGATCTTTTCGCCTTTATCGATCTCATAATCGATACCCTTCAGGATCTCGTTATTTCCGAAGCTTTTTTTGAGTCCTTTAACGGTTATCACTTCTGCGCATCCTCCTTTCCAGCTTTCCAAGCAGTACGGACAGGAGCTTGGTAATGACAAAATAGATGACCGCGGCACCGAACAAGGGCATAAAGGCTTCGTAGGTACGGGCGGATATATTATTGGCAGCCCGGGTCAGATCGGACAAGCCTACGTATCCGACGATGGCGGTCTCTTTGATCAGCGTGATAAATTCATTGCCGATAGGAGGCAGGGCATTTTTAAAAGCCTGAGGCAGGACGATATAAGCCATTGTCTGTGCCTGGCTGAGCCCCATAGCCCGGCCCGCTTCCGTCTGTCCTTTATCGACCGCCAGGATACCGGAACGGATGATCTCAGCGACATAGGCACCGCTGTTGATACCAAAAGTAATGATCGAGACCAGGACTCCGTTTTTGGAAGATACCATGATCACGCACCACATGATCAAGAGCTGCAGCACCGACGGAGTACCGCGGATAATATCGATATATATATCAGCGATATGGGCCCAGACGGTCGGTTTACCGCTTCTGGTATGGCTCAGTTTCATCAAAGCCACGATCGTACCCAGTACGATACCCAGAAGAGCGGCAAAGGCCGAGATCTCCATGGTGTAGCCAAGGCCCTTCACGTATAGCTTCCAGCGGTCTGCCTTAATAAAAGCCGTATAAAACTTCTGGGCGATCGAGCTTAACCAATCAGCCATCTACAAATGTCTCCTTGAGAAAATGATGGTAAGGAACACGAAATTGCATGAGATAAGTCATGCAATTCCGCAGGTAATATTCGGTTGTGCAACGATCAGTTATTGAAATACTGGTCGATCAATTTCTGATAAGTACCGTCATCTTTCAGATCCTTAATAGCTTTGTTGACGGCGTCTGTCAAAGGCTGATCATCTTTGGGAAGGACAATTCCGTAGCTTTCCGTATCGAAGTTGAAATCAGCACCGTCCAAAGCCTTCAGATCATCCGGATACTGAGCGGCAAAGGTCTCAACAGGGTTCTTATCCAGGATAACTGCGTCCAGACGCCCGGCAACCAGATCCTGCACGGCCTGGATCCCTTTATCATACTGGACGTCCTCTACTCCATCCATATCCTGTACCAGATAGTCGCCCGTGGTTCCTTTCTGAGTACCGATCTTTTTACCGGTGAAATCATCTGTCGTTTTAATGTCAGAATCTTTTGGTACCAGAACGAACTGAATCGCATCAAAATAAGGATCAGAGAAGTTGACCTTTTCCTTCCGTTCGTCGTTAATGGTCATGCCGGCGATGGCGCCGTCGATTTTGGTGCCGATAACCGATACCAATGTATCAAATTCCATATCCTGAACTTCTACGTCAACGCCCAGTTTTTTTCCGACCTCTTTGATCAAAGCGACATCAAAACCGTCCGGGTTTCCATCGTCTCCGATATATTCAAAGGGAGGGAAAGCCGCGTTGGTTCCGACCGTAAAGACGCCGTCTTTAAGGTATTTATCGGTAGAAGCGTCAAATTCCGAACTTTCGGAACCGGCTGTCGAAGCGGAACTGTCTGTTCCGGAAGATGAAGAAGAACATCCGGTCACTGCAGCCGCTGTAAGGACTGCTGCCAGCAATAATGCTAAGGTCTTTTTCAAAGTTTTCATGATTCCTGCCTCCTGGTAGGTATTAGGTGTTTTTCTCTTTCGGAAACGGTCTCTTTTTTTATTCCGTTCCTTGTTAGAGTATGCAGCTAGTATACGCATATTTATTCAATAAATCAAGAGATTTTTTGCATATTATTCGTATTTATGAAGTTTGCTTGTATAAAAAAGCACAAGGTGCTCATCTTTGAGCACCTTGCATAATAAACTTCTTATTATAAACTTTTACCGATCGGATCCTTTTGGTCACTCATGTCCGAACGGTGCGGAATAATCCATAAGACAGATATAAGTCTTACCCTCCCCCATCGTCAAAGGACTGCCATCCTGCTTGGTAAAAGTAAACTGCGCCGTGGGATCGCCTTTTGACCAATAAATAGGGATCATCTTACCGCCGCAGGCATAATAACCGCTGCCGGAAGTCAGGTCGAAGCCCTGATGGACCCCGTCTTCGTAGGTATACTGGGTCGTCTGCAGGATCAGTACATTTTCGACATGGACCTGCTGACCGTTATTAGCATCCAGGTAAGGCTGACCGTCAAAGAAATAGACCGCATAATCACCGCTCGTCTGATCATAATCAAATGTAGTTCTTTTATAGGAAGAGAACTGGGCCGTCAAAGATACCGCGCTGTCCCCTTCCTGGGGAGTCCCGTCCTTGGTAAAAGTCCAGGGGAAAGAATACCCGTCATAATGGGTTTTATTAATCACTCCGCTGTCGATGGCTCCCTGAATGTTAGCGCCGGACGTATAAAGACTATGCTCGACAGCCAGATTCTCCAGGCGCCACTGGTCGCGCCAGTACAGATCGGGGTGAGTAAATTGGTTCAGAGTAGCATAGCCGTAATCCTCCAGCAGGGATACTCCGTCTTCCGACCCTCCCGCATGGCAGAGGATCGCGTCCATACCGATCGCGATCTCGCTGTAATAGCGGCGGGTCGAACGGATCGTTCCGATGCTGCCGACTTTGGACACGTCCTGGAATAAGCCCATGATACGGGTAATGCCGCCCTCTTCCGGGATCTCGATCAGGATATCCGCATCTGAGCAGCCGCTTTGCGGAAGTGCTTCGCCGATGGTGTTGAGCATAGCGGCTATCGGGCGGTTCGAGGCTATATCTTCCGAGCACCCCATGCCCGTCAGCGGATCGGTATATGGATAACTTTCCGCTTCTTCAAGTGCGGATGATTCCGTTTCTTCGATGGCAGAAGATTCGACCTCTTCCACTTCTGCCTGTGAACTTTCCTCCAGGTTATCCGAAATCTCAGAGGATTCTGTCTCTTCTGCCGGTGCTGTAACCGAAACTTTTGTCATCTCAGACGAAGGATCTTCAGCCTTGCGGTCGATGGGACCGTGTGCGACAGCAGTGATTACCAGTGCAGCGGCAGCCACAAACAGAACGGCCACCAGTATCAGCAGTTTTTTACTGCCCATTTTCATGTCTCCCCTCATTGCCGTAATTCTTTTTATATTGTATAGTTATTATGTTACATTTACAGCATCTGATAATATGGTTATAGTAGTCTATTTTGAATGGCTCGTCAAGGCAAGGAGGTTTTGATGATCGCCGGAATATCCGTTTATAATCTTTTATGGTATTTCTTATTTTATTCCTTCGGGGGATGGGTGGTCGAAGTCATTTACCACGCCGTCCGTCATGGCAAGATCGTAAACCGCGGCTTTCTGAACGGTCCCATCTGCCCCATATACGGTATGGGAGTCGACGGCCTGTTGATCGTTATGCATCTGATCCAGCCGGTCGATGCCGGCTATGCCAGTCCCGTCCTGGTATTTATCGTCGGGACCATCGTCTGTACCCTGGTCGAGCTGATCGTAGGCTGGCTTCTGGATGTCCGCTACCACACCCGCTGGTGGGATTACAGCAATCTGCCTTTAAATTTTCATGGATACATCTGTTTAGGTTTCAGCCTGGTCTGGGGTCTTGCCGTTGTATTGGTCTTTAAAGTCGTGCATCCGTGGATGCAGCAGCAGACAAACCGTATGACTGACTTTTTGCCTCAGCCCTGGGGCTGGATCCTGCTGGCTGTTTTTTATACCATGCTTTTGGCCGATCTGATCGTTACCCTGGCCTTCCTGGCCGGTCTGGAAAAAGAAATCAAAGAACTGGGCAGGATCCGGGCCTCCATGCGCAAGGTCAGCAACGGTCTGACCGAAACCATCGGAAACAGCAGTGTAAAAGTGGCTCAGACCGTCCAGCACGGTCAGGTACAGGCAGCCCTTGGTGCCAGGGAAGGCAGGGAAAGACTGGCCGAGACATTAGAAGAAGAAAAGATCCGCTTTGCCCAGTCCAGGGTCGGTGAAAATATGATGGAGATGCAGTCCCGTTATGATCAGCTGGTCCAGAGGATCACTACCAGTCATTCCGCCCACCGTATCTTCACTGCCTTCCCTGATATCCATCTTCATGAAGGCAGCGAACTGAAGGACACCTTCAGCGAGATCAAGGAAAAACTGACTGCCCGGATCGATTCTTCCAAGAAAGGTCAGACCCGGAAATAAATCAGACCGGGACCGTATAAATCGGAAACAATAGAAAAGGCACAGAAACCCTAGATGGGGCTTCTGTGCCTTTTTCTTACTTTTTAACCGTGTACGATGCCGCGGTTGTACTCCTCATTGATCTCTCTGAGTTCCTTGCGGCCTTCGATATAGTCTTCGTACATACTATCAATGGAACCGCCGCCCAGATTATCGCAGCCTCCGCAGAACTCACATTCGTTCCCGCAGGCGGACAGCCCTTGGGCGATGATCCGGATCCGCTCTTCGCGAGTCGTATCCTTGATCAGAATACTTTTTACTTTCATCGCGGATCACTTATTGGTCAGATCGGCACCGAAATATTTGATGGACAGTTCCGACAGTGTTCCGTCATCGCGAAGGGTCTTCAGAGCCTCGTTGATCGCGTCACGCAGGGTCACATTGCCTTTCTTTACGGGGATCGCATACTCGGTGACATCGTCCAGCTGGGCAACGACCTGAAGTTTGGTTTCACCGGTAGTGTTGAGATAATCCTGGACCGACGTATCAGCATTGATGGTCGCGTCAACGGTACCGTTCAGGACCAGAGTCATGGTCTCTGCCAGAGTCGGAACATTGGAAACCGTTGCTCCGTACTGCTCACCGATCTCGGCATAGGTAGAACCGGTGGAGTTGGCGGACGTGCGTCCTTTCAGATCATCAAACGATTTGATATCGTCGTTGCCTACCAGCGTGACCAGATCGATGTGGTCGTAAGCATAGGCATCCGAGAAATCGAAAGCGGTCTTACGTTCGTCGGTAACATCGACTCCGTTGACGACAACATCATAAACTCCGGTGGAAAGGCCGGTCAAAAGTCCGTCCCAGGGAGCTTCGGTGATCTCGGCTTTTACGCCGAGCTGCTTGGCGACATTCTGGGCAACTTCGACATCATAACCGACCAGGTCATCGTTTTCGTCGTGGAAAGAAAAAGGCTGCCAGTCTCCTTCCAGACCGATCCGAAGAACACCGGCTTTTTGTACATCCGCCAGAGACGTATCCGAAGCCGATGAAGCAGAAGCCTGGCTCGAATCACCGGAAGCAGCTTGAGACGAACCCGTATCTTTCGATCCCGAGCAGGCTGTCATGGAAACCGCAAGAGCTAATGCCAGCACAAGCGCCAGGACTTTTTTCATTCTTTTCATTTTTCTATCCTCCTTATAAATTCTTCCGTTCTTTGTTTGGACGGATGGGCAAATAATTCTTTCGAGGGGCCCTCCTCCACGATCTTTCCGCCTTCCATGAAGATTGTATGGGCAGAAACATCGCGGGCAAAAGACATCTCGTGAGTAACGACTAACATGGTCAGCCCCTCCGATGCCAGAGACTGCATGACCTTTAAAACCTCGCCGATCAGTTCCGGATCAAGGGCACTGGTCGGTTCATCGAAATAGATGATATCGGGATCGCCGGCTAAAGCGCGGGCAATGGCTACCCTCTGCTGCTGGCCTCCCGACAGTTGGATAGGATAATAAGAAGCCCTATCGTCCATGCCTACTCTTTTCAGCATTTTCATACCGACTTCTTCGGCATCTTTACGTTTCATTTTCCGGACGGTGATCAATCCCTGCGTCACATTCTGCAAAGCCGTCTTATTGGCGAAGAGGTTGTAATTCTGGAAAACAAAAGCAGTCCTTTTATGGATCTCCAGGATCTGTTTCTTGGTAACGGCCGGCATATCGAGGGTCATACAGTCGAACTGCATGGTGCCTTTATCGGCTGATTCCAGAAAATTCAGACATCGCAGAAAGGTCGTCTTTCCGCTGCCGGAAGGGCCGATGATGGAGGTAACGTCCCCTTTATTGACGGACAGATCGATCCCTCTTAAGATCTCCGTTTGTCCGAATTGCTTATGAAGATCTTTGACTTCCAGAACAGCCATCACCGGGCCTCCTTCTCGTTATAGCGGTTGAGCACTTTTTCCAGCTTCTTCTGCAGCCAGGTAAGGACCGTACAGAAAAGAAGATAGATCAGCGCGACTTCCACATAGATGGCCAGGAACTGATAGGTCTTACCAGCGATCCGCTGACCGGTCATAAACATTTCCTGTACCGTGATATTAGCCGCCAGAGACGTGTCTTTGACCAATGAGATCAGCGAGTTGGACAGGGCCGGAAAAGCGTTTTTAAAGGCTTGGGGCAGTACGACATGCCACATAGTCTGCTGGAAGTTCATACCCACACAGTAGCCTGCCTCGGTCTGCCCGTAAGGGACAGCTTCCAGGGCTCCGCGCAGGGTCTCTGCGCAGTAGGCCCCTTCACAAATGGCAAACACGATGATAGCGGTCCAGTAGGGACTGACTCTTATTCCGAGAGCCGGAAGCCCGTAAAAAACGATGACCAGCTGTACCAGCAGCGGTGTGCCCCGGATCAGCCAGATGTAAAAGCGCGCGATCTGGCGCAGGACCGGGACTTTGGCATACTGGATCAGGGACGTGATCACAGCGATCACCATAGACAGCGAAAAAGACAGGATGGTCATAGGAACGGTCATCAGCAATCCCTTCGCCAACAATTTGGGAAAGGAGTCGATCATCACCTGAATAGCTTGATCCATATATCTAAATCCTCAAAATCTATATTCATACCAACTAAGTAGGTTGGTTAATATAAGGTATTATACCACATAAAAGGTACAAAGCTAATAGTTATAATCTATAACTTACTATGCTTTATTGATATATATGCATGGCAGCCGCTTGTAAAGGTAAGTTCCGCGCTTGACTGCCCTACCTGCCTTTCATATAGGTTTTACAAGAAGCCGCCGGCAGATTTTACACATCCCTACTATGATGATATTCAGTAAATGTACGATAAAGGAGGAAATCCATGCTGAAAAGTAAGAAAAAGAAATGGCTGAGCCTTGTCGGCTCCGCGCTGACGGTCAGTCTTGCCATTGCGGCTCCTCTTTCAGCCCTTGGAGAGGATGCATCGGATGTCAGTGACGCTGCCACTCAGGTCAAGATCAGCGAGATCGAGTCAAACGATGCAAGCGGAGGCAGTGACTGGATCGAAATTATGAACACGGGCACGGCCGAAGCTGACATCAGCGGCTGGTATGTGACCGATGATATGGGGCAGAAGCGGGTCGCCGATCAAAAAACCACTCCTCTGGCCCAGGGAACCATCCTTAAACCCGGTCAAGTTCTGGTACTGGAAGAAGGGATCAATTTTGATTTCGGACTTGGCAAAGCGGATACCGCCACGCTTTTCGATGCACAGAATACCCAAAAGGATACCTACAGCTGGACCAAACATGCCAAAGGAACCTATCAGCTTCAGCCGGACGGGTCCTTTGCCGATAAAGAACCTACCAAAGGTCAGCCCAACCAAGGGTTGGAACCATCCGAGTCATCGGATCAGTCCTCAGATGAGTCTTCTCAGGAAAGCTCCCAAACGCCTGAATCTTCGGACACGTCGGACTCTTCCGAAAGTTCCGAAACCTCAGAGCCTGCTGGCAGCACTTCCCTCTTCATCAATGAAATCAACTCTTCCCCCGATGACTGGGTCGAAATCATCAATACCGGTGACAGCACCGCCGACCTTTCCGGCTGGGAGATCCGCGACAATTCCGATGACCATCGCTTCAAGATCGCAGACGGAACTACTCTTGAGGCGGGAGCTTTGTACCTGGTGAAAGCCGACACCAAGGGCCTGGTTTTTGATGATCAGTCCGGACAATATGTAGAAGGAAATTTTGATGAGGCCATCGGCATTGGTTCCGGTGACTCTATCCGTCTTTACGATACCCAGGGACAGCTCAGAGACAGCTACAGCTGGACCAAACACGCTTCCTATAACGGCGATTATGCAGCCGCCTCCTACGGCCGCTATCCTGACGGCACCGGAAGCTTTACCCTGATGCCGGAAACGCCCGGTGCTGCCAACGGCTGGTATGCTCCGGAAGTGGTCATCAATGAAGTCGAATCCAACGGAGATGCTACCGACTGGGTAGAGATCTATAACAAGGGCAGTGAAGATGTCGACATATCCGGCTGGTATCTGTACGACAACGACCCGGTCGGTCATAAAAACGACATCACGCCGGTCCCCGAGGGTACGATCCTTAAAGCCGGAGGGTGGTATGTATTCGACCAGAATCAGAATTTCACCTTTGGTCTGGGCAAGGATGATTCCGCAACCATCTACACGAAAGATGGGCTGACGGTCGATTCATACGCCTGGACAAGCCATGCTAACGGCACCTATGCCCGCATTCCGGATGGAACAGGCCCTCTGGTCGATACTGCTGTTCCAACCAAAGGCACCGCAAACACACAGGGGCCCAAACAACCGGACCAGCCGGATAAACCGGATCTGAAACCATGGCCCGGTTCCGATCAGGTTACGACTTCGGATCTGACCTTTCTGGAAGACGCCAGCGGTCTGGATTTTGCCAATGGTCAGCTGTACGCCGCCGATAACGGGACCGGAAAATTCTGGGTCCTGAATGTTGCCAAAGACGGCAGCCTTTCCTTTGCCCCCGGTTTTGAAAAGGGCAAGACCGTTAACTTTATGACTCCTACCGCCAAAGGGCCGGATACAGAAGGCATCACCGTAGACGGAGATGGATATGTGTATCTGGCGTCCGAACGCGACAATTCCAATAAAGGTGTCAACTATGACACTATTTTAAAGGCAGATTCCAATGGCGCTGAAACCCAGACAGCCCTGATGCAGTGGGATATCACATCCCTGCTTCCGCAAGTGTCCGCTAACGCAGACATCGAAGCTGTTGAGTGGGTCCCCTTCTCTGCCGTAAACGGTAAGCTGTATGACGATACTACCAAGGCGCCCTTTGATTCTTCCAACTATCCGGATGCTTCCGCAGGCGGGATCTTCTTTACAGCTCTGGAAGAAAACGGTCATGTTTATGGCTTTACATTAAATAACGACGGCAGTGCCACACGAGTATGCGACATCGATTCAACGATCGGCGGAGCCATGGCTCTTGATTATGATGCCTATGACGGTATCCTCTGGGTCGCGGCAGACGACGGATTCGGTAACGTAACGGCCCAGATCCGGTTTAACGGGACCGATAAACCGGATATCACCCTGCTGGCGCCGGCAGCCGGTATCGACGTGACCCGCAACAACGATGGATTTGCCATTGCTACCGAAGACTACACCGTCAATGGTCAGCGCCCGGTCTACCATTTTGCTGACGGTTTTGCTTCCGGTCAGCTGACCATCGGCTCTATTGACTGTCAGGCGGTTCCTTCCAAGCCTGAAGAATCTTCTAAGGAAACCTCTTCTGAGTCTTCCAAGCCGGAGGAATCTTCCAAGCAGGAGCAATCCTCCCAAGCTCAGGAATCTTCCCAAACTCAGGAATCTTCCGATACAGGAAAGAGTCAGGTCCAAAACTCTTCCAACAGTCAGACAGTCAGCGGTGTGCCCAAGACCGGTGATCATTCCGATCCGGTCATCTGGTCCGTCATCCTGATTGCCGGATCAGCCTGCGCAGCAGCCTCTCTGGCTCTTCGACGCAAACATCCTGCCGACTGATCAGGCTTTCTACTGATCCCTATGGACAAAAAGACCTCCCGCAAAAACTGCGGGAGGTCTTTTGGCATCGGAATAAATCTATTTAAGATTCTCTGACCTTATTTCGTCCGGGGAAGGTATTGTAGCGGTCCGGTTCCCATTCGGGAGAGATCCCTTCGACCAGCTGGTCGATGGTGATCTCTTTATCCCCGTTATCGATGTCGATGATGGTGTAACAGTCATTGCCCATGCCCATTTCTTTCATATAGGTGAGCTGGCGAAGGCCGTGACGGGACTCGATGCGCTCGATCATGTGTTTGCCGGCATGGCAGGGAAGATGATAGATCACATCGACACAAGCCTGATCGACAGACAGGATATCCAGGGACGCCAGGATGCCTACGTCGGGAGTCTGGACCGGCTCCGCACCCTTTCCTTCGCAGTCACAGGATACCGACATGTTTCTCATTACATTGATAAAGGAAATATGTCCTTTAAAATGGTCCACTGTCGCATGGGTGCTTTCGGTGATGCGTTCCATGAATTCTTCTTTGCTGATATCCCACATATCCGGCTGTCCCGGTGTAGTATGGATCTCTTTTTTACCCATACGGCCGTCCGCGCAGCCGATGCCAAGGTTCTTGTTGGAGCCGCCGAAACCTCCCTGTACATGCCCTTTGAAATGGGTCAGAGCCAGCAGTGAATCGTAATTCAAAAGATGAGCACCAACATGGATGGTCTTGAACCATTTGCCGTTATGGACCGGCAGTTCAGCCGGACCGTCTTCGTCCATGATGTCGACCGGGCAGAAAGTCCAGCCGTTGGTCTTCAGCGTCTGACGGTGCTGCTCTGTGGTATAGCGTCCGCCTTCATAATAAGTATTGGTTTCTACGATGGTCGCATCGGGAAGCCGTTTGGCCATCAATTCCCTGACCCAGGGACGGGGAATGATATTGGGGCCTTCCGGCTCGCCCGTATGCAGCTTGACGGCAATTTTACCGGTCAGGTTCCCGCTGACCCGGTCATAGATCTTCAGCAGGCCTTCCGGGCTCAGATCGCGCGTAAAACATACGATCGATTTATCTCCGGTCCGTTTTTCATAAGGAATATAAACATTTCCGCCGGTTCCCGGTTTTTTCTCGTTCATGCTTTTCTTCCTCCTATTCAGTAAATACACAAAAACCACATTAACCGATGACTTCGATGTCCTTCGGATAATGATTGAGCACTTCGCAGCCGTCTTTGGTAACGATGATCAGATCCTCGATGCGGACTCCGGCAATGCCGGGGTGATAAATGCCGGGCTCTACGGAATGGGCGATGCCCTCTTCTTCCAGGCGGAAGTTGGTAGTGGAAACATCGCCGAACTCATGATCCTGCAGTCCGATGAAGTGGCCCAGCCGGTGAGTAAAATCAGGACCGTAGCCGCCCTCGGAAATAATATCTCTGGCCTTACGGTCGACCGAGCAGATCGGCACACCCGGTTTGATCATGGCTTCCGCTTCTTCATTAGCGCGCCGCACCAGATCGTAGACCCTCTCCACTTCCTTTGACGGATACTTTTTGTAGTAGAAGGTGCGGGTCATGTCCGAACAATAATTGTCAACCACACAGCCGACGTCAAACAAAACTGCGTCGCCTTCCTTAAGTACCGTGTTATCCGGCGAATGATGCGGGTCTGCGGCATTGTCTCCGAAGGCTACGATGGGGTCAAAGGAATAGCCGGACGCGCCTAACTTTTTGTAAATGGCCAGCATCTGATCCGCTACTTCCAGTTCTGTGACACCCTCACGGATCAGTTTTTTGAACTCGTCCATGGCAGCATCATTGACAAGAGAAGCCTTGCGCAGGGCCGCTTTTTCCTGCTCGTCCTTGACAGATCTGGTCAGATCCACAGCCAGAGATCCGTTCAAAAAGAAGGAAGCGGCTCCAGCCTCCATCAAAGGCAGCAGGAATCTTGCCGCCATGGTCTTATCGACCGCCAACGGCAAAGCAGGATCAAGGTCAGGGCTGACCAACTTAGTCACGTCGTCCGTGTCAGAATAATATTTTTTGACCACGCCAAGGTCCTTGTCGAAACGAAAAAGCTCGTTCACATACAGAATGGGCGTCCTACCCTTCTGAAGGAGCAAGCCCAGAAAACGCTCCCCCGGGGTGATCAGCTTACCTGTCAGATAAAAAATCGCATAAGGATCGCAGATCAGAAGCTGCTCGGCAGACTGCCCTTCCATAGTGCCTTTGCCACTCTCCAGGCAGGATAAGATCCTGTCGACTCTTTCTTTTACGATCATGATTTCCCTTCTCTTTCTTATAAAATCTTATTTATGTTCCAGTTCGTACATGACAAAGGCAAATTTAGTCGATCCCGGATTCCAGGAATTGACATTGATGGATCCCTGGCCTCCGAAGAAATCAAGGATTTTGTGACGCTCTGATCCGTCCGCCTTCATCAGCCATAAGGACACATTCATATTACTCAAATGCTCGCCGGGGTCCAGGGCTCCCTTATGGTAAGCGATATTGACCACATACTTTCCGTCCGGGGAAATGTGTCCGAACCAGTTGTTCTGGTCTTCGAAGGTCATCTGGGTCTGATTGGATCCGTCGCGGTCCATCTTCCAAACCTGCATGAGACCGGTGCGGGTCGATATGAACCAGATATTCTTTCCGTCCATCGAATATTCCGGCCCGTCATTGAAACCCTGATGATCGGTCAGACCTTTTTCCTGACCGCCTTCTGTCGGGTGAATGTAAATATCCGCCAAGGCCTTTCCGGTGACCGGATCATAGTTGCGGAAAGCACAGTAGGCCGCTTCTTTTCCATCCGGGGATACCCCATGCAGAAAGCTGGGTCCTTTTTTCGTCACCTGAACAGGCTCGGCCTTTTGTCCCTCTTCCAGATCCAGCGGGATCCGGTAGACCAGCGAATTAAAGCCGGAATCAAAGGTCATATGACTGACAAAAACATAGCGGTTATCCTGAGTGGGAACATGGTCATTATTACAGTTAATGCAAAAACCGGTATCGACCGGAACTATCTTCCGGCTGTCCATATAATAACGGAAAAGATGTCCTCCGTCATTGTACAGCAGTGATCCGTCCTTCATCCAATTGGGAGCTTCGATCACATGATCAAAGCGTTTCAGGGCCGTCACCCTGCCCGATGCCAGGTCGTAGGTACATAAAATGGAGGATGAATTTGTCCTTACATCCGTAATTTTCTGCAGCTCTTTGCCGGCTTTTTCGATCTGCTCTTGGGCCGTCGCTGTAATGTCGGATTCCAGTTTGAGACTGATATCCGCTGCCTTGGCCGTTTCATGAGCACGGGCAAATTGATAGACCGCCGAAAGATCCAGGTCTCCGTCTCCCAGCATTTCCGGATGGCGGACCCCGTCGACATGGGTGGTGCTGTCACTGAAAGTGACCGATCCGATTACATCCTCATACTGCCATAAAAAAGCTTCCGGATCCATCCCTCCGTCCATCAGATCGCCTGTATTGACGGACAGTTGTACCAGATCTCTGTTTTGGGGCCGGCTGTCAGCCGACAGCATAGAGGCAAGCACTTCAAAATCCTGCTGATCCCCTTTATTTTCGGCTAGAAGCTGGCAGCCTATGCTTTTCAGCTTCTCTCCGATCTCTCTGGCCTCGTCCAGCTGGCGATAGGTGATCACGGTTACCAAGCTGGTAAGGCCATGCCTTTGGGCAAAAGCAGCCGCATCTTCCATCTGGGACAAGTCGGAAAAATTCATAACGGCGGATGCTATCTTCAAGCGGTGAGACGCTGCTTTTTGGGCAAGGTCATCGACCTGATCAAGCGGAAAAGCAAGTTGTGAAGCCTCTATTGAAAGGTAAGGACGAAGCAGGCGGAAACCCGCTTTGGAAGCGGTCTCCAGAAGTCCGTCCGGATCCATGTGTACCGCTTTTAAGGCACGGGTAAGTTCCAATGTATATTCCATAAACGACCCTCCATATCTTCATTATAGCATACGCGGGATAAGGACAGACATTAAAAAAGCTGTGAAACATATGATAAACATTTCACAGCTTTGATCAGAAGCAAAAGGATTACTTATCCTGGCCCAGGTCCATCATCAGGCCGCGGATATAGTTAACGGTGAAGCGGATGCCCCAGTCTCCTTTGGCGCCGCTTCTCCAGGACGGGCTGTGAGGCTCGATCGCCAGATACCCGTCATAGTCATGTTTGTACAGAGCACCGAAGAAAGCGCGCCAGTTGATGGTATCAAGGCCTGCCGGCGGGTTGTCGTAGTTGTTATCAGTAATATAGCTGCCGCCGAATACTTCGTCGATACCCTTCCAATCCGGATGATCCAGACGGATATTGTAGTTTCTCCAGCTTTCGGGCTCGTGAGAATCGCCGACCTGAAGGACACCCTTGATATGGACGTAACCGAAGCGGCCGCCCCATTCCATAGCCTCTTTGAAGTAAGCGCCGTTCTGGCCGCCGTGTACGAAGCTGTGAGAAGGATCATACTTGATATACAGGCCCGGGACCTCATCCAGGACCAGTTTCCACTGCTCGGGAGTACGGATGTAGTTGCCGCCCATCATGCAGTTGACGATGGAAGTCTTCATACCGTTCTCTTTTGCATAGGCAACGATCTGGCGAAGAGCCTTGATGGCTGCGGTGATGTTCTGATAATAGGTAAGTTCCGGAACATAAGCGACCGAGCACAGATAGTTGGGAGCACCCAGATATTTGCCAAGGTCGATGATCTTTTTAACTTCGCTCCACTCTTCCTCGTTGATGCTGCCGTCTTTGGCGACGATGGGGCTTGCCCAGCGTCCTACGGCGCCTGTCTCGACACCTGTCTCTTCAGAAGCCTTTTTCAGATCTTCTTTAATAGCCAGGTACTGGTCGACCGGTTTTCCGAAATAACGGGGATAGTTCAGATCGAACTCAACAAAATCCAGTCCGAAATCCTTTGCGCGCTGGTAGGAAGCCGGCTCGCAGGGAGAAATAAGTCCAAGTTTCATTGGAAAAACCTCCTTAATAAATTATACGGGTGTAAACATTATAACACAGAAAGCTGCCAAAAATGTAATCATTTTTATTGTTTTTTCCGCTCTTCTGCCTTTTTCATGTTTTTTCGCCTTCCGGTTTTCTGCTTTCGGCCTATGCTTTCCCGAGCAGCCTGGAAAATACCATTGAACTTACCGTCTTTTTTCATTACAATAAAGAAAATAATACAATGACAGGCCGGGCAAGAGACTGCCGTATTCCTATACTGTCCCGGCTGATCGGTGGAGGAAATTATGAAATCTTATGCTTTCGGTATCGATCTTGGCGGCACTACCGTTAAGATCGGCCTGTTCGATCCCCAGGGCACCATTCTTGAAAAATGGGAGATCCCTACGGACAAGAGCAATAACGGTGCTAACGTGCTGTCTGACATTGCCGCATCCGTATTAGGAAAGATGAAGGAAAAGGGCATCGGCGCTGACCAGGTAGAAGGCGTCGGCATCGACGTTCCCGGTCCGGTCCTTAACGAGACCGTGGTCAACCGCTGCGTCAACATCGGCTGGGGCGTGATCGACGTCGGTAAGGAACTGTCCGAAAAACTGGGCGGCCTGACCGTTAAGGTCGGCAACGACGCCAATGTAGCAGCTCTTGGCGAAATGTGGAAAGGCGGCGGCCAGGGCCATCAGAACGTGGTAATGGCTACCCTGGGCACCGGTGTCGGCGGCGGCATCATCCTGAACGGCAAGATAGTTCCCGGTACCTTCGGCGCTGCCGGCGAGATCGGTCATATGTGCATGAATCCCAACGAAACCGCTGTCTGCGGCTGCGGCAAAAAGGGACATCTGGAACAGTACGCATCTGCGACCGGTATCACCCGTATGGCAAATGATTACCTGGCTTCCTACACGGGCGAGAGCAGTCTTAAAAATATTGCCGATCCTTCCGCCAAAGACATCTTCGACGCGGCCAAGGCCGGCGATCAGGCGGCTCTGGATCTGGTCGACAAGCTGGGCGACATGCTGGGCCGTGCCTTTGCTTTGATCAGCTGCGTCGTTGACCCTGAAGTTTACGTCATCGGCGGCGGCGTTTCCAAGGCCGGTCAGATTCTGATCGACGTAACGGAAAAGTATTTTAAGAAGTATGCTTTCCATGCTTCCGAAAACGCCAAGATCACCCTGGCTACCCTGGGCAACGACGCCGGTATTTACGGAGCTGTCCGTCAGGTACTGTAAGACCTTTTATAACGATCGGTCCCCGGCCCAAGAGCCGGGGGCTTTCTCTTATATGAATTTTTCCATGAAATACTGTGCTGTCATTTCTTTCACTGATTTTGATTTCCGGCCGGTCAAGGCTTCCTGCACCCCCTCTTCCCCCGGCACAGATGAACTGATGATAGGCGTAGTCCCGGGCCTGATCTCTCCCCAGGGCCGACTCTTTACCCATCCTCAGGTCAAAGGGTGCGATATTGCCTTTACCCTCCCCCTGGTCTGCACTCTGTCCGGCTTTTCAACAGCTGCCTTCAGCGCTGTCAGCCTATTGCGCAGCCTTCACCTGGTCGACCGCATCCTGCTTCCGGTAGATCCTATGGGAATGGATCCTGATAAAGCCTGCAGCCTTCTGGTCCAAGCCGGTTATTTCCTGTTTACCTGGCCTATGCCCTTCCAGCAGTCCCTCAAGGATAACCTCGCGTCCGATCCATCCTCCTATATCAAGGCTCAGGCAGCCGCTGTCGAGCCCTTTGTTCCGGGGGCCGGAAAGCTTTTGTCCAAGCCGGTCAACGCCCTGGCTGCTGAGGTGCTCAAGGTAGAAAAGCAGCTCTACTGCCTGATCCCTGTAGAATTTATCCCGATCAACAAGGAAGCCGAAGTCGAATCCAAGACAGGCCCAGGGCATCTGGCTCCCGACTCTTCCCTTACCGATCTTGACCTGTATGCCCTTCTTACTCCGGTCTTTTCTCTTTCCAAAGAGGATTTTGACCGCCGCCTTGAAAATACGGCGGGAGGCTACGGGGTCCTGATCCAGTCCATTCAGGAGGCGTATCGGAATAACTCTTTGAAGGATTTGTGCCGTAAGGCCGAAAAGGATCTGGAGCTTCGCCTTTTCCTTCTTCGATTGATCGCCGGGATCAGCCGGGGCAACTCTTTTATCTGCGGTCTGTCCACCTGGACGCCTTACGCAAAAGCAGCTGCCCTGACCGCAAGCGGACAAAAGCAGCTGCCCCATATCCAAGAGGCCTCCTGGACCACCCTTCTTACCAGGACAGAAGACGGATGGGACAAGATGAACCTGCTTGATGACAGTGTAAAAATGATTTTGGAAAAGGATACTTATTCCTCGTTCCAGTTGTAGGTGTCGGTCCCGAAAGCGCTCTGCCAGGTGCAGGGCGTTTTTTGATGCAGCCAGTCCAGCGGCACCGACGGCTGGGTGTTGGAGGCCGCCTGAGCAAAGGCCCGCTTAAGATCGGCGCGCATTTGATCGGTCATGGTACCACGCCCTATGGAGACAAAGAGGGCCGTTCCGCTTTTTGCCGCCAGATCCAGCCATTTGCGGTTGGTCTTCCAATCGATCTTTCCGGTGATGCCTACGCAGTCTGCGTCGCACAGGTAGAAGCGTCCCTGCTGGGGCATACGGAAAGCCATGGTGTTGACACCGTAATCGCGGGTGCGGCTCCACTCGACCCCGCTGGTATCGTCGCCGGTGCGCTGGGATTCGAAAAATCCCGCAGCCAGATGACCCATGGTGTTGCAGCCGATGATGACCGTATCCTCCCCGGCCTCCTGACGGATGGCCGCGTAAAGGTCTTTAATGATCTCTGCCGTCGTCCGCGTCCGGTCATGAAATACAGGCAGATCATCAAGGTAAGCATCCTGCTCCCTTCCCCATTTGCCGATGATGTCAAAGGAAGTAAAGTCGTGTTTGATCAGCTGATAGCCCCAGTCTTTAAAACGCCGGACATCTTCCCGGACCAGATCGATCACGGCCGGCACCGACGGGTCAAGGGTATATTTTAATCCCTGATGCCGCAGCAGCATGTCTTCCGATACCTTTTGAACCGTAAATAAGGGACGGAACCAGATAGCCGGTATGGCTCCCAGGCTGCTGATGGTGTCAGCCATTTTCTTCATGCTGCCGAAATTTCTGTTGCCTTCGATCCAGGGTCCTCCGTTGAAAGACTCTTCCTCTTTATCCGTCAGGTGGTGGCAAAGCTGCCAGCCATCATCAACGACCACGTAAGGCTTGGGATCTTTGGGGCTGACCTCGACGATATCTTTGGTAAGCTGGGCTAACTTTTCATAAGAACTGTCGCCGTAATTACAATACCAGTCGTTCCCTCCGTAGATGGGACGTTTGGGCAGGCGGGGATGATCACACATCTGCGAACAGAAGGCCGAAGCCGCTTCAAAACTATCGCCTTCGAAATCGGACATGACCACCTGGCAGACGGTCAGTCTTCGCCCGTTCAGCAGGGCGGGCCGGCTGCCGCTGCGGATATCCGCCGTCATAGTCACTTGATCCCGGGACACGGTCCAGTAGATCAGGGCATTCGGCTGTGTTCTTACCCCAAAGCCCCTGGTCTTTCCGCTTGCCTGGGAATAGGCCAGAAAATACCAGGGCATTTTTCCGGTTTCTTCCAGCTTCTTCCAGCCCATGTCGGAATAACCCCGCTCCCAAACATCCCCTAAAAACAGGGTGTCTTCATCAAAGGCGGCAGACCAGACCAAGCGGATGGCTGTTATTCCTGCCGTTTTTTGACTGAATGTCAATGTCTGATCCACATAACAAACTTCCGCATCTTTATATGTGCCTCGGGGCTGCGATACCTGATGGCATCCTGATTCATCGATCAGATAAACAGAAGGTTCCATAGCAAATCTCCTTACAGACCAAATTATTATGAAATAAAAAAGGATACGGTATCTGCCTTATTTCAGGACAGGTACCGTATCGGATTATAACGCTGATTTTTATTTAATACCATAAAAGTTGTGCCAGCCGGCACCGTTCAGACTCCGCTGGCCCCGTAATTGCTCAGGACGCGCGCAGACGGATCATCGACATCACAGCCCGGCCAAGTCTTATTGGGCATCCAGTAGTCGGGGATCATACGGGCCTGATCCGGATAGCAGCGTTCGAACAGCTGGCGGTACAAAAGACTTTCTTTGGTAAATGGCCGGCGGTAGCTGTACTGCTCTGCCAGCTTACGGAATTCCTCATCGGTATACAAGGTTTCCGCATATTCCTTAATGTCGTCGACCATGGAATGGCCGACTGCATCCGAAAACGCTGCTTTCTGCCGCCACAGGATACTTTCAGGCAGGATCTTATCCTCTTCGAAAGCCTTACGGATCAGATACTTACCCATATTGTGCCGGTTCATTTTCAGACTCGGATCGATACTCATGGCGTACCTTGCAAAAGCCAGATCTCCGAAGGGTACCCTGGCCTCCATAGAGTTTACGGAAATGCAGCGGTCGGCTCTGAGTACATCATATACATGAAGCTCTCGGATGCGCTTTTGGGCTTCTTTCTGGAATTCCGCAGGCGAAGGGGCAAAATCGGTATACTTATAACCGAAAAGTTCGTCCGAGATCTCACCGGTCAAAAGGACCCGTACATTAGTATGTTCGTGGATCCATTTGCAGACCAGATACATGCCGACACTGGCCCGGATGGTCGTAATATCCCAGGTGCCCAGTAATTTTACCACGGTCGGAAGAGAATCAATGACGTCTTCTTTGGAAATAATGACCTCTGTATGGTCGCTTTTGATATAATCCGCTACCTGACGGGCATATTTCAGATCGATGGCATCGACATCCATACCGATCGAGAAGGTCCGGATGGGTTTATCCAGCTGCTGTTGTGCGATCGCGCATACCAGGGAAGAATCAAGGCCGCCTGACAAAAGAAATCCGAGAGGGGCATCCGAGTCCAGGCGTTTTTTGACCCCTTCGACCAGCAGATCATGAAGGCTGCGGCACACCGTCTCTTCATCCGCCATGGTAAACTGATCCACATGAGCCGGATCTGCATAGCGGTGAAATTCACCGTCCGCCCAGTAGGTTCCGGGAGGGAAAGGCATGATGACCTTGCAAAGGCCCAGGAGGTTCTGGGGCTCTGAGGCAAAGGCCATGGAACCATCCGCCAGCTGTCCGTAATACAAAGGCCGGATCCCGATCGGATCCCGGGCAGCGATCCATTGTTTCTTCTTACTGTCATATAAGACAAGAGCAAATTCCGCATCCATAGTCTGAAACATATCCAGACCATATTCATAGTACAAAGGCAGCAGGATCTCGCAGTCCGACTGGCTCTTTAAGTCATAGACTTTAGCATAGCGTTCTCTGAGAGGACGGAAGCCGTATAACTCACCGTTACAGATGACATAATCGTCTCCCATGCTGAAAGGCTGCATACCGGTCTCGTCCAGGCCCATGATAGCCAGCCTGTGGAAGCCCATATATCCCTGTCCCACCGGAAGGAACCGGCTCATATCGGGACCCCGGGATAAAGTACGGTCAAAGCATTCCCGTAAGGTTTTTTCTTCTACACTATGACTTAAAACTGCGAAAATCGAGCACATAAAAAGGCACCTCCTAAGTTGACGGCATTGTTCCTGATCTATCAGGACGAATGCCGCCTCTTCGTGGTGCCACCTGTTTTACTTCTCTTTCCAGGCTCTAACAAGCCCTGGCGATGATAACGTACCGCCTTAACGCCTCTCCTACTGGCCCGGCCCGGAAAACCCTTGCCTGACTTTGGGTTCGGAGCTAGAAAGTGTTCTTCGTCCGGCTGTTCCGGCAAAACGTCTCACCAAAGCTTATGAACAGCTTGTCCTGCCTCTCTGTACGGTCCATTTCCGGAGTACTTTTCTTTCTCATTGCTTCTGAATTTGAATTTCCTGCATAATAACATTGCAGAAAAAGACTGTCAAGAAAAATTTTGCATAAAAAGGCCAATGGATTTGCATAAAACCATGGCCTTTATTGCATTTAATCATCATCCCGATCACTGTCCGGGCGTCGCTCATACAGAAAACGATTGTAATACTCGCTGGCTTCCCTTGTTTCCGCCTGATCCCGCCACTTTTCCCGCTCTTCCATCAAGGCCGTCAATTCGTCCCCGATCTCTTCCGGACTTTCCGGCTGCACCATCTGCAGGTAGACACGCATACGGTGTATCATGGTTTCCGATCCTAAACTGCTGGCTATCTTTTTTCCCATTTCCTCGGGGTAGCCCATGTCCTCCATGGTCTGAATCAACTGCTTATATTCAAATTTCCAACTTTCATTGGGATTCATAGGCAGCCTCCCTTCGGGCTATATGGATAAGACCCGGCATGGCATGGTCCAGCAGCTTTTGGAAGGAGGGGCAGAAATAATTATGAACACCCTTTTGATCACTGTACCAGTCGTTTTTGCAGCCTCCCCGGCATACTTGACGGTAAGGGCAGGAAGGACATTCGACCGGACGCCGGCTTCTTTCTTCTCCCAAGCTTTTAAATCTTTCAGCCGCCTGGCTCGTCTTCAGTTCCGCCAGGCTTTTTTCTTTCAGATTTCCCATCTTCCACTTATCCAAAGCGAAAAAGTCACAAGGATAAACGGACCCGTCTCCTTCGACGACAAAATAAGAGCCGCATCGTCCGCAGGTCGCGCAGGTGCTGGCTCCGTCTCCCAGCAGGATATGGACGTAATCATCAAAAAGGCGGATGCTGTGATAATTTCCCCTGGCCCAGTCCTCGAACCAAAGATCAAACAGCTGACATAAAAAGGCCCCGTATGCTTCCGGCGTAAGCGAATATTCCTGTTGTCCCTTTTTGCTTCCGATCGGATCCAGACAGGCTATGTACTGCTGATAGCGGAATCCAAGGCTCTTCAATCGACGGTAAACCCCTTCCGCGTCTTCAGCGGCCGGGCCGGTCACGACGCACAGGGCATTGCAGGAGGCCCCGGCTTCTTCTAAAAGGCTTTTAGCGTTAAGCACTCGGCTCCAGGTCGCCTTTCCGTCTGCGTCAAGGCGGTAGCGGTCATGCAAAGAGCGTTGGCCGTCGATGGACAGACCAGTCAAAAAACGGTTCTGTCCCAGAAATGCTGCCCACTCTTTTGTCAAAAGCGTTCCGTTGGTCTGTATGGAATAAAAGATCCGGACATGCTGATAGACGTCCTGCTTACGATATTCAGAGACTTTTTCGACAAAATGCTGAAAAAAGGGAAGGCCGGCCAGAGTCGGCTCTCCCCCCTGAAAGGCAAAACTGATCACTCCATCGGATCCGGCAGCCTTAAATGCCTGCCGGATCAGACAGTCTGCGGTTTCTTCAGTCATGAATCCCATACTGGGAAACGCTCGGTTCTGAGCCTCGTCTGCATAAAAACAATAGCGGCAGCGCAGATTGCACAGGCTGGAGGCCGGTTTGATCAACAGATTGATAAAACTCATATTTTTTCAGCCCGGAACAGATAGAGCCCGTAAGGATGTTTCATAAAAGTGCAGTCACCGTTATCGGCCTTTTTCTGATCTTCCGCTTCCCGGCCGTAATAATCGGTCTGACAAAGCTTATATCCATCCCAGTGGGCCTTTTGATGCCCTGTCTTTTCCGTCAGATTACGGACGCTGATGCGGAAACCGTCCGGCTCATGGTGGATCCCCAGGATCTGAATGCCGGGTCCGAAATCCGGAAGATCATTCGTTTTACCGGCGGACAGACTGCCCTCACACAAGGAAGCTGCTTTTTCAAACAGATGGTCTTTCTCTTTATTGTCAAAGCCCATGATGCGGAAACGATAAACCAGATCCCCTTCGATCCACTGAGGGAAGTTTGTCCCCCACATATTATTGAAAAGGTTGAAACAGAAAACATTGTCCGATTTCTGAAACTGCGTGTGATATTGGAAAGTCCGGTCCTGTCCGATCGACATGAGAGCCGAATCCAGAGGCATGACCATCACACCGGCCGACTCGTCCAGAGCGGCGGCATAATCCTCAATCGGATAAAAGCAGTGATTGGCCCCGTCTTCGATATCTTTTTCAGGGTCCAGAACAAAGCCGTTTTTCTCAGTCTGATACCGGTCCAATTTTTTTGCCAGAGGCAGTTCAAAAGTACCGGATTCCGCATAAGGAGAGGCCTGCTTGCCCTTCAAAGTCAGCCTTACATCGACCGGCTCTTCTTCATCGTCCGGCAGTTTGACCTCCAAAATGGCGCTCTCGGCATTGCCGTACAAACCGGCATCCGCATCCCGGTCAAGAAAATACTCAAAGCGGATGGTATCCTTATCGACTGTCCATGAAGAAAATCCCGCTTCCAGGCTTACTGTCTCGCAGTCCGGATACCCGAACTTGCCGAAATCGCGGATACCCCAATCCAGGAGCATATATCCGTAAGACCGCAAAAACTCATTGATCTGCCAGTTACCGACTCTGGTATAGCGGTAGCCGAAGACGGACTGGCCTTTACGGCTCTTAAGCAGGGTCCGTTTCAATTTCAGGTCTTCCAATTTGTGGATGGTACCCGTTTTCTCGTCAAAAGTAAGGCGGTAGCGCTTTGACGAAACCGCCTTGCGGCTCGAAGCTACCTTGAGCCTCCCGGTTTCATGAGGCAGGCTTTCGACCTTCAGACCGGTTTTGCTTTCGATTGCAGCAATATCCTTAAGGCACTCTTGTGCCCGGCTTCTCTGCTCGTTCCAGGATTTTTCAATAAAGCGGTAGCCCGGTTTCTGACTGCGGAAAGCCAGAAAGTCCTTTTGATCATAGGGCCTTCCTTCGGGGTCCAGCCATGTTTTGACGTCCGCTCCCCAGGTATGCTCTCCGTACAGGTGGGCAGCCTGATAATAATCGTCCAGGTCCCCCCGGATCGATTCCCAGACAGTGCTGTCGGCATCAGCCAGCCCTAACTGCAAAGCCCGCATTTGTCGGCGTGCCTGACGGATCTTTGCGCTTTCTGCCGGATACGATTCGACTCCGTGGATCCAGGTATCGGCCAGATCCTTGTTTATAACGGGTACTTTACTGAGGTCGCACTTTTCCATCTCCAGCAGGAAATCATCCATGGTGCCGCACATGACTTCGGCCCCCGGGTAAAGTTTCTGAGCCTGCTCTGCGTACTTCTGAATGATTTCCGGATCGTCCGGCCCCAGATTATCGGAAGTAGGCATCAAAGCCAGCCAGACAGGAAAAGTCCAGTCCCCGGGTGCTTTCAGCCCGGATCCGTAGCCTCCCGGGTGATACATGGTCAAAAGCCGCTTGCCGGAGGGAGTCTCCCACCAGAAAAGGCCGGGCACCTGAGGCGGAGCCGAAAAACGGTTGGCCCCCAGATGCAGGAAACGGACTCCGTTTCCTGCCAGGATCTCCGGGAGCATAAAACCATGACCGGGGACATCGGTCATTTTAGCCGCCAGAGGATAGGGCCTCCCATAGGTCTCCGCCAGCTTTTTCCCATAGCGTAGGCTTTCCAGATATTCCTCTTCTCCGCAGAAATCGGTATGAGAAGTAAAAGCCAAAGCATGCCAGGTGATCTGGCCGTTGCGGATAAAATGTTCCAAACGTTCTTTCTTTTCTCCCCGGCAGACATTCAGGATATAAGTCAGCGGCCAGGCCGGCAGGGTCCACACATAGTGCAGTTTGCCCTGATCTTCTGTTTTCTGACAAACGTCAAGGACATCATCCAGCATGGGTCCCGCATACTTTTCCAGGACCTTTTCCGACAGGTCGGTAAAACCGATGTCGAAATGTGTTTTAAAAACAAGGATCACTTTCTTGATCATGGTTCTCTTTTGTTTCCTTTAAACTGATTGTTCGTCCTTCAGACCTTGCGCAGCTTGCACAACTTGCACAGCTGTACCAGGCAAGCCGTTTTGTAAAGACTGCACGGGGATCTTACAGCCCCTCCTCTTTTACAAAGGCATAAAACTGCTGCTCTTTTTCGCTGTCATCCGTATTGACGGTACCCACCGGCATCGCATAAAAAGCGGACTCCTCTTTTCCGTCAAGGCCGAGCCTCCGGTTGATAAGGTCCGGAGCTACTGCCCCGACAGCACATCCGCCCAGTCCGATCGATTCGGCTGCCAGATAAAGGTTTTCGGTGATGTGCCCCGCATCGATCAGAATGATGGGATGGGCCCACACGCCGTAACGCCACTCAGCCCGGTAAAAAACGCAGCTGTAATAGAAAACGACGCTGGCTTTAGCCCCCCAGCTCTGCCCTTCCAGCGAGTCCGAAATAAAGGAATCAAAACTTTCCTCATCCGTCTCTTCACTAAGCAGCTCGACCTGGTGAGTCATGGGGAGATAATGGTACAGACCGGTCTTTAGGCCTTCCACCTTGCGGACGGCCATGTAGCACTCAAACTCATGACGGGCACCGCCGCAGGGGACCGTTCTCAGCGTCGCGTATTTTTTGCCCCGGATCTCTTTCACTCCCTGCGTACACCATAAAAGGTATGACAACTGTCGAAGACTGATGGCTTTATCGGTATAGACCCGCCGGCTCTTACGGCTGTTGACTACATGAAGGAAATCATTGTCAATGTCCAGAGCCTCGAAATCGGTCGGAAGGCCGATCGTATTTCCGGTCATAGGCGCTTTGGCCAGAGGAGGCTGCGGGCATTTGAGGTCCTGATTGGTCCGGTAATCTTCTTCTACTTTGTCTTGGTCTCCGAAACCGGTAATGAAATCCCGCCCCTGCTGAATCAGTTCCTGAATCTTTTCTTCATCCATTGATTTGGTCCTCCGGTTGTTTGGTCACGTCGACCCGATCTGTTCAGCGGACATCCTTACGCCTCAATCAGACAGATCGGTTTTTTGACCATGATCCGGGTATCTGTGCGGGTAAGTTTACCCGTCTTCTCATCACGGCAAAAAGCCGTCAGATTTCCGCTTTCCTGATTGGGAGCCAGTACAAATTTTTCGTCCCGGGTCAGGATAAAATCGCGGGGATAACGGCCCATGGTCGGAACATTTTCAACGCGGGTCAAAAGTCCGGTCTCTTTGTCGACATAGAAAAGAGAAATGGAGTCCTCTCCGCGGTTGGACACATACAGATGGCGTCCGTCTTTCGTGATACGGATGGCAGCCGGATAGTTAGGTTCCCTGGTAAACGTTTCCGGAACGGTTTTTACGATACCCAGCAGGGCAAAGCCTTTGTCTGTATCATAGGAAAGCTCCATCACTTCCGAACTCAATTCGCAGGCGACATAAGCAAATTTTCCGTCAGGGCTGAAAACCATATGGCGGGGGCCGCATCCTCCGGGAAGGTGGAAGCTGTGACCTTCATCTTCCTGAAGCTGCCCTTTTTCCGTTAAGCGGTAGGCCGCAAGCATGTCCATGCCCAGATCACAGACGATGGCATAGCCCCCGTCCGGTGTAAAAGTGGTGCTGTGGGTGTGAGCCTGGCTCTGGCGAGCCTTGTTGGGACCGCTGCCTATATGGCGGATCAGACAGGACAGGGGGCTCAGCTCTCCGTCCTCAGAAAGGGGAAGGACCTGGACCGTGCCATCCATATAGCATATGCCCAGGATAAATTTCCGGTCGGGAGAAAGAGAGATATGGCACAGCCCGTCGCCCGGTGCGGTCTGCATGGAAACTCTCTTCAGACTGTGGTCGGGCTGGCATTCATAGACGCTGTATGCGCCTTTGGCTCCGGTCGTCGGCTCTTCCACCGTATACAGGAACCTGCGGTCGGCTGACTGGGCAAAATAGGAAGGAGACATGGTTTTGACCAGCAGCCTCGGGGCTTCATCGATCCTGCCCTGATCCGAAAGAGAAAAAGAATAGATGCCTTCCGCCTCGGGGGCATCCACATTGGATTTCTGATCTGTATAATCTCCCAGATAAAATAGATAACTCATATAAATACCTCCAAAAACTTCCGAATGTATCCATATTATAACCGAAAAATCAGAAAGTGACGGTGATTTTTGTCCCGACTCCAAGGGTACTTTCCAGTGAGATCTCCGCTGAATGGATATCGGCTATATGTTTGACGATGGCAAGACCAAGGCCGGTTCCTCCGGTCGCTCTGGACCGGCTCTTATCGACCCGGTAAAAGCGTTCGAAGACCCTCTCCTGTTGGTCTTTGGGTATACCGATACCGGTGTCTTCCACGATCAGGACGGGATGCCGGTCGTCGATCGTTACCGTAACCATAACACTGCCGTTCTTTTTATTATAACGGATCGCATTCTGCACCAGGTTCTCGATCATTTCCTGGATCATGCTTTTTCGCCGTTGATGCCGGCATAGGTTCCCTGACAGGTCAGCTTGACCGATTTCTTTTCCGCCAGCGGCATCAGATTATCGCAGCAGTCTTTGGCTGCCTGATACAGATCCATCTGCTCGAATTTATGGGGCAGTTCTTTGTGGTCCAGCTCCGACAGGCGGATGATATCGGAAACCAGATTGGTCAGCCGGTCCGCATTTTCGCGGATCTGCCTGGCGACATGGACCTCTTCATCCCCGCTGACCATCTTATTTTCGATCAGCTCGGCATAGCCGGAAATAGCGGTAATGGGAGTTTTCAGTTCATGGGTCACATTGGCCGTAAAGTCCTGGCGGCTTTTAGCGGCAGCCAAGACATTCTCATGCTGACTGCGGATCTTGTCCGCGAAGGGCTGTAATTCTTTATAGGCCGGACTGCAAGCCGGGTCGTCCAGGTTTTCGGCCATCTGTTCGATGGGCCGGATCAGCTGCCGGGTCAGAAAGTGTCCCAGCAGGATGCAGAAGACCAGGATCACGGCGGCAATGATCAGGATGACCGGAAGTGCCGTTAAAAAAACACTGCTGATGGTCCGGGCCTGTGTCGAAAGCCTCAGCACGGTGCCGTCTTCCATACGCAGTGCATAATAATAGGTATTCAGATTCATGGTGTCCGACCGGCGGATGCTTTCCCCCTCGCCCGTCTTGAGCGCTTTCTGGATCTCCGGTCTGTCCAGGTGGTTGGGAAGGCCGCTCGCGCTTACATCGTTGTCGAACAAGACCGTACCGTCCGGCGCGATCCAGGTGATGCGGACGCGGCCCGAGTCAAACTGAGCCATCTGATCACTGATCGCACTCGTATCACTGCCGCCCGCCTGGCGGTAGACATCCTGGAACATCTCGGTCTCCATCAAAAGATGGGCATTGGTCTTCAGATCTTCCCGGACCTGGGTCTGAAACAGATTATAAAAGATGACAGTGGTCGCCAGGGCGGTAAAGACGATGGCTACCACGGCAATAAAAGCCAGGCGCAGATTGATTTTTCGTTTCATAGATCCTGGTCCATCTCTTCGGAAAGAGTATAGCCGACGCCGCGGACAGTGCGGATCTGGCGCCCGCAGTTGCCTAATTTTTGCCTCAGCGTTTTGATATGCATGTCGACGGTCCTGCTCTCTCCTTTAAAATCGGTGCCCCAGACAGAGCGCATGATGGCGTCGCGGGTCAGCACTACGTCCCGGTTCAGCATCAGATAGCGAAGCAGTTCATACTCTTTAAAAGTCAGTTCGACCGGATATTTTTCGGCCGTGACTGTATGGCGTTCATCGTCCATGGTGATTGCTCCGACTGTCATCTGGTCCGGTTTTTCTTCCTGGGCCCGTCTAAGCAGCGCTTTGACGCGGGATAAAAGCTCCATGACGGAAAAAGGCTTACGGATATAGTCATCTGCCCCGTCGTCCAGACCTTTGACCATATCCATCTCTGTCGTTTTTGCCGTGATCATCATGACCGGCAGCCGCCTTGTTTTAGGGTTGGATCTCAGTTTCCGGACGATCTTATAGCCGTCTTCATCCGGCAGCATGATGTCCAGAAGGACCAGGTCCGGGACGGACTCTTCGATTTTTTCATAAAAAGTGGAAGCCCTGTCAAAAGCTTCCACCTCATAGTTGCTGTTTTTCAGGGCGATCATTTCGATTTCCTGAATACTGGGGTCATCTTCTACGATATAAATCAATGCCATAAGCTACCTCAGGGTAAGATATAGATGTCTTTCAGACGATTGTATTCCGCAATAAAATGAGGATCGACATTTCTGACTTTGGTCCCCAGATACTCATGCATATCCAGTACGTCGGCAGGTACCTCGATCTCGGTCACGGCGATATTGGAACAATGGTCGGAGACCCGTTCACAGTCATTCACGATATCTTCCAGGATCAGTCCCGCTTCCATGGAGCAGATTCCCTTCCTGAGCCGGACGATATGACGCTGCATCATCTCGTGGACCAGTCCGTCGATCACCTGTTCCAGCGGCTCCACATCCGCTGCCTTCTTTACGTCATTCGTTTGAAATACGGTCGTTGTAAGTCTGATTACATCACGAACTGCTGTGCTAAGCGAGTCCAGCTCCCGCTGCCCCTGATCGGTCAGGGTCATCCCCTTGTCATGCATCTTTCCGGCTGCTTCGGTCAAGTTGATGGCATGATCGGATATGCGTTCGAAATCACTGATGGAATGCAGCATCTCCGTTAAAAGATGACTGTCATCTTTATTGAGGTCCCGTCCGGCCAATTTGACCATGTAGGAACCGAGTACATCCTGATAATGGTCGACTTTCTGTTCCAATGCGATGACCTGATCGGTTTTCGATGCATCAAAGCGGCTGACGACCTGTAAAGCCAGCAGGATGGACTGTTTGCACAGTTCTGCCATTTCATTTGCCGCGTTCTTGCAAAGCTGAACGGCAAAACCGGGATTATCCAGGAATCGTTCGTCCAAAGCGGCCAAAACCGCCGGCTCCTGAGGCTTTTCGACTTGATGCTTCTTATCGCGGATCGTCAGCTCCGATAATTTTACCAGCCCGTTGGCAAAGGGGAACATGACAATGCAGCATCCTATATTGAACATGCTGTGGATGACCGCAACTCCGGCCGCACTGGCCTTACTGGTCAGGATCTGGAAATGGACAAAATGATTGATCGAATAAAAGACGATCATAAACAGGATAGTGCCGATCAGATTGAAATAAAGGTGGATAAAAGCAGCCCTTTTTGCGTTTTTACTGGTTCCGATCGAAGAAATCAAGGCCGTTACGCAGGTACCTATGTTCTGGCCCATTATAATGGGAATAGCCGTACCGTAAGAAACAGCCCCGGTAAGGCACAGGGCCTGCAGGATACCGACGGATGCAGAAGAACTCTGAATGATTGCTGTCAGGATGGCACCGGCGGCCATTCCTAAAACGGGATTGCTGAAAGTTGTCAGCATTCCGGTAAAAGTAGGATCGTCACGCAGAGGAGAAACCGCCGAACTCATCGTATCCATGCCAAACATCAGCACAGCAAAGCCCAACAGGATCTGACCGGCCGTCTTCTTCCTGGTCCCTTCTTTATTTACCATGACCATGATGATACCGATCATGGCCAGGATCGGTGAAAAGGAACTCGGCTTCAGTAGTTTAACAAAGACATTTTCACTTTCGATACCCGTCAATGAAAGGATCCACGAGGTGACGGTAGTTCCGATGTTAGCACCCATAATAACACCGACTGCCTGATTCAGCTTCATGATACCGGAATTTACAAAGCCAACGACCATGACAGTCGTTGCAGACGAAGATTGAATGATACCCGTGACCAGAGTTCCCAGAAGTACAGCCATCAGGCGCGTGCCGGTCAGTTTTGCCAGGATCTTTTCCAGCTTACTTCCGGAAAGTTTCACCAATCCGTCGCCCATGACATTCATGCCGTACAGGAACAGGGCCAGGCCCCCGATCAGGGACAGCACACCAAAAACATCCATTCGCGCATCCTCCGATGAAAGATCGTATCCGGGTACTTTCCGGACCCGTCGATCGACTCTGGACAACATCTTAGCGGACGCGTGTAAAACCTATTGGCGTTGAATTGTAAAGTTTATGTAATATTCATAGAATCTTTACTCATACTTTACTTGCATTTGATATCAGCTTTTACATTCCCCTGTTACAGTATCTGTGAACAGGAAAGGAAGGTGCTCCTATGAAATGGTTATGGACAGTACTTGAAAAAAAGGCCTGGTCGGTGTCAATAAAAACGAAGATCATGCTGGCAGCCGTCGGGCTTGTATATGCATCGATCGGACTGGGTATATGGGGGATCGTCCGCTTCTTTGCTCTGGATTCTGCCCAATGGGCTTTCTGCTTTGCCGGTTATCCGGTCCTGATCTCCTGGGCAGCCGTCTTCCTCTACACCAGCAATCACGAATTTACCGGCCGCTTATAAAATGCCCATATTGCGGGCAGTCAGCACAGCATCGCTTCTTCCGGATACACCCAGCTTTTTATATATCTGCTTGGTATAATATTTGACCGTGTCCGGCTTCATATTCAAAGAATTTCCGATCTGTGTAACAGAATACCCTTTGGCCAGCAGGGATAAAACGGCCAGCGCTTTATCCGAAAAGTCCCGTTTATAAGCGATATTGCTGCGCAGATAGGAAGGGTACAGGCTTGCCACCCGGTCCGTCTCTTTAATGACTTTTGCCAGCCATGTTTGGAAATCGGGTTTCTCAGCTCCTGCCTTTTTCTTGAATTCCTTTAAAAGGGGCAGCACGGCTGTTCCTTCCTCGCTGATAATGCGGACAAAAGAATATTTTTCAGCCATTGTCAAACTTTCCTGCAAAGGTGATAAATAATCCTCCCCCGCCCGGTAGCAGATCACCGCTTTTAGAAGCAGTGATTCCATTCTTACATAGGGACGGTCATACTGGACTGCATAAGAGATCAGTTTTTCCAGAAGAGCCAGCGCTTCATTGTAATTTTCAAAAGCAATATAAACGCGGACCTTGGTCAGATACAGGTAGCGGGCCATAATATTGAAGGCGGCTGTTTCATCAGGGGCTTCGACCAGCCACTTTTCAGCCGTGGCAAGATCGCCGTCATGCAAGGCGATCCTGGTGATAAAAGCCTCCAGGTTGCCGGTCAAAAGGGGCGCTGTATCTTCCGGAAGGGATTTTTTGAAATTATTCAGTTGTTCTAATGCTTCATTATCTTTCCCATACAAGACCTGCATACGGCAGTAGATCCCCAGACAGGCAAATTCCATCTCCTTTTTCCCGCCTGCCTGAGCTTGCATTTGGGCCTTTGATAAATGGGGCAGCACATCGAAGAGGCCTTTTCCTTTTTCATAAAAACTCTCACCAAGCGCTTCTTCGATCAGTCCTTTGGCATAAGGACCCAGGCATAACTCGACGACCCGCCCTATGGTGGAGGCCAGCTCGACATCATGCAGCGACCAGTCGCAGAAATCTTTACCACCGTTCATCACCGAAGGCATATTGCTGGTAACCGACAATTCAGGCAGCTTCATACCCTTGTTAAAGATCAGTGCGGGCATGGACTTTAAGATCTCAACCATCCCTTTGCTGCCTCTGTGGGGCAGAGAGATGTCCAGATAAGCAAGACGGACCACGGCCTCATGAAGATCGGCCCCTTTGGCGCTGCGGGCAAACTGTTTCAGCTGCTGGTACCAGTATTCGCTTTTATCCGGCTCCAGTGTCAGTGAATACAGCATGCTCATACCGGCAAGCAGGGTCGGATTTTTTCGTATCTCCTCTTCCGGGTATGTTTCATAATAAGGTTTTAGTTCATAGTAATACCCGTTAGCCGGATTGCAGCGGGCATTTCGGATCAGCAGCTCTTTGATCTGTCTGTTGCTTCCGCTCTTTTCATACATTTCAAGAGCCTGAATGATCTTGCCTCTGGTTTCATAATATAATCCGGCATTATAATACAGGTTCTTCACATACGAGATGTCATAGCTTTCGTCGCGCTTTTGCCGCATCAAAAGCAATATAGGTCTGCGAAGTGTATAAACTCCTTTGTCTTCTCCAATAAAGGACCCGACACTTTCAGCGGCAGACAGGATCTTGGCAACCATTCCGTTGCCAGTGATAAACGAAGCCATTTCAACGGTAAAATGATCAACGATCGACACCTGCATCAGAAATTCGATCAATTCACTCGGCCAGAAAGTAGAAATTTCCGAATAGATATAATCCCGGTATACCTGCCCCGACTTTTCCATCAATTCGTCCGTAAGGACCATTTTTTCCTGATGGAGCAGCAGATGGCCGAGAAATTGAAGGCTTTTTGGGGCCCCGTTCGTCATTATATATGCTTTTTCAATATCCTGGGCAGACAGATCGATTCCCTGTTTCGAAAATAAAACCTCGATTTCCTTTGGACCAAGGGCAAGATCCTGCTCTGTGATCCGGATCAGTCCCTTTTCGACCACAAGAGGGGAAAGCCATTTTACATCACTGCCTCTTCCGATCAGGATCAGGTAAACATTGTTCCTGGCGGCCAGGGAAAGGACCTGTTTTTTTACTTCATCGTCTCCAACATATTGCAGATCATCGATGACAACAACCGTTTTTGTCTGGTTCTTCTTTAGTGCCTGCTCTAAAGCTGCCTCCAGCTCTTCCGGCTGCCAGCCTGTTTTGGCAGAAAATTCCAAATAATTCCTGGACTTCAGATATTGATGGACCAGTTCCGTTTTACCAAATCCCATAGGTGCACAAACATAGACTGGCTGTGACAAACCTCGGGCAAACGTAAGCTTCCGATGCGCCTCCTCCGGCATTATATAAATATCATTCATTCTTATTACCCCCGAAAACAGCATTAAGATCCTTATTTGTATCTTTTCGCAGGTTTTTCCCAAGCTGCATTATCCAATCGGGTAGTTTGCCTTACAATTTTCCCTAATTTTTCTGCCTGCCGCCTACTCATATCGATCCATAGGGCACAAGACAATTCCTTCGCCTGCATTTCTCCATACTCACTGTCTTTATGACAAAACAGACACATTTTGCATTGTAAATTACAGCGAAGAGTTAGTTCAAACATAGGCTGGAACATGCTTTGGCAGCTTTTCAGAGCTGGCGCTTTTCAACAAGCGTTTCACTCATCCAAGATCACCATTCCATAGTTAATCAGCTCATCCAGAAAATCTCTTGTATCCAATTCTGCATGCTCTGTATCAACCTCAAATGCAGTTTCAAGTGCCTGCACCAAATCAGCGAATGTACTTGGCTTTTGAAGCGTATTCCAGAGTACGGCCGCAGATTTATTCAGTGAGATATATCCATTGGAGCGTGCGATATTCTGCCCAACGGGAATCAATACATCCGCATCCGCTATCTTCCGGTAGACATAATCTGGAGATCGAAGATACCTTTTGGTATCATCCTTTCTCGAAGATTTTGCATCGTTACTGTATCTTTTCACAGCATTGACCTCCTTCCTCCAGACAGCCTTTATGGGCTGTTTGGCTATTGCTATTTATCAATAATACCGTATTCTTTGAAAAGTTTTATTCTGGCCTCACCGATTTTCACCGATTCGGATGCACGGTCGTTATAGGAATGCCTGCTTTCTTTTATATAACCATGGATCCTCTGTACCCATGCAGCAGGCAGCATCCATGGATTTTTTTCCAGATATGGATATCTTCCCATAAGTGCTTTCGCAGATGGGAAAAGCGACTTAAGAATACCATAGTGAAATTTTGTGCCATGCTTATCAGCCACGACCGCTTCCAGAGTCATGGTGCTGCTATGCAGGCGTGACAGAGAACTATCGCCGAAGATTCCGCCCGCAAGCAGATCCTGCAGCATCATCTCTTCATTGATCTGTATTTTCCTCCATGAATCCGGATAACCTGCTTTTTCAGGGTCAAAAGTAAGATATTTATTTCCAATAAGGAACATACATGCGGCAAACTTTTCCGCTTTGATTTCACGACAGCTGTTCAGAATATATGTCCAGTCCACGCATTTCCCATAGGCATTGGCAAACAACACGACGTCACAGACCTGACGGATGCCGAATCCGCTATGCAGGAAGTGCTTGAAAGAATGGCAAATCAAATAAAACAAGTGGTCAGTAAAATTCAGAGTTGGAATAAGTGTAGAACCTTCCACTGCTGAAATATGAATGGCACGTTTCTCAACATTTTCAAAAAAACGGTTTAAATCACCATAAGCGGATGATTCCGGCGGAAACAGATTTTTATGGAGCTCAATATAGAAGGAACTGTTCTTTCCTTTGTATGAAACTTCAGCAGCTTTTTCTACATTCTGACCTGGATTTACTAGTTCCATGCCGAATTCCAGCAACGCTTCATGACACGGTTTGTATTCTTCCCATGGGATTAAGATGTCTTCGGCTCCGGAGATGCGAAAATCCGGTTTGGGATATAGATTCCGGCAAACCAGTCCTTTCACGACTAATGGATGCAGATTCTTCTTCTCTAGTATTTTCAACAGTCTGACCGCTTCTTCTGTACGTATCGTTTGGGAGACAACCGTTAACGTAATTTTCTGTTTAATAGTAGCCATCAAGGAAGCATCCGCCGCCTGCGCCGCGGGGCACTTATAGACTGCTTCATATTTCATGGGCAAAACATTTTGAAAATTTGCCAACCAGAAAAGATTGTGCCAGTCAGCATCTGAGATAGTATTGGAATCATCCCAATTCACACTTGAATTAAGTAATGATGCCTTTAATGCTTTCAGGAATAATGTATAGGTTTTTTCCATGTGCTGCCTTCCTATTACCTTACAGCTGAGATACCGAATATTGCTCATAAAGTACTTGAAAACAAGGATTACTACGAGTCCTGGTTGTTTCAGTTTCCAAGGGAAGTTCTTTCACTTCCTCGCCATCAACAGGCACAGGGAAATTGAATACGATCTTCTTTATCCAGCTTCCGTCTTTCCTTTTCTCCGGGAACATTTCAATTCGCTCGATAAAGGCTTTCATAAACTCTTTCTGTTCCGCTTCCGTTGCGGAATGGTAGACTTCATCAAATGCCAGTAAGAGCCGATAGATATTGTCGCCGGAGATTTTCTCCTGCTGAATGCTGCGGATTTGGCTTTGCAATTCGCCAATCTGAACTTCGATATCCTCTATGGTATCATACTGCTCATCATAGCGGCGCTGCAAGTCCAAAATCTTTCTGTCATAGTGGGCATCGTTGATGTCCAAGGTGTCCATCTGACGCTCCAAGCGGCTTTTCGTTCCAAAGGCTTGCTTTAACTGACCTTGCAGAACGGCGATCTGCTTTTCCATATCCTCTGTATCAACTGCCGAGCCGATTTTCGCCTGAATCGCTTCTACAAACCGAGGATTGTTGACCATAGCGGATATAATCTTTGCCACAAACTTATTGATTTCCGTCTGCTCGATATTCAGTCGGAAGCTGCACTCATGCCCGGTTGGTGTTACTGTGTTTTTACAGTAGTAATAATATCTTGTTTTCTTGTCCTTGCTGTGAGCCTTGGCGATATTGCCATACATACTCTTTCCGCAGCATGGACATTTCAGAATACCGGACAGGATATGTGCGTGATCTGGATTATTGACCTTTTCCCGCTTAAAGGAATTGATCTTGCGCTTTTCCTGTGCCAGATACCAATCTTCTTCGGAAATGATGGCTTCGTGCTGCCCGTCATAAATAGGGAACTCTGACTGCTCAACCACGTGCATCTCGTTTCTTGTACCCTGTTTCTTTTCCGTCCTGCGTCTGCCATAGGCTATCTTACCCATGTAAACAGGATTGTCCAGTACATCCTGCACGAAGCTCCTTGAAAATCCGGGAATAGTATTGTTCTGCCGTAGCTTCTTGACAAAGCCATTACGATTCAAATATTTTGCAACTCCGGCAACGCCCTCGTTGGTGTGAATGTAGCGGTCATAAATGACACGGATTACTTCCACTTCATCCTCTGCAATGACAAGATCACCGTTTTCCAGACTATAGCCATAAGGGGCAAAACCACCATTCCACTTGCCCTCACGAGCCTTTTGCTCCCGTCCTGCCATGGTCTGAGTTCGGATATTCTCACGCTCGATTTCTGCCACCGCAGACAGCACAGAAATCATCAGCTTTCCGGCATCCTTGGAACTATCAATGCCATCCTCCACGCAGATCAGATTGACACCGAAATCCTGCATGAGCTGCAAAGAGTTCAGAACGTCCGCCGCATTTCTGCCAAATCGGGAGAGCTTAAAGACCAGCACATAAGATACGCCGTCTTTGCAGTCCTGAATGTCATTCAGCATCCGTTGAAAGTCCTGCCGTCCTTGGATGTTCTTTCCGGAAAAGCCCTCGTCAGAATACTCCCCGGCAATAACCATATCTTCGTATGCCGCATACTTTCTTAACTTGTCACGCTGGGCATCCAAGCTGTATCCGTCAACCTGCATAGAGGTGGACACTCTTGTATAAAGATAGCATTTAAGTTGTTTCTTTTTCAGAATCGCCACCTCCCTCGTTCATTTCTTTTACCATAAGTCCTTCGTTGCGGATATAATACTCCAAAAGCCACAGCACATAATCCGGTGCATGGCGGTTATCCAATTCCCACTCGGTCATAGTCCGGTAAGGGATATGGACGAGCTTGCAAAAATCTTTCCGGTTCAGTCCTGTACTTTCCCGCAACTTGATAATTCTGTTCTTACAATCCATCTGTCTTTTCTCCATAAAAAACAAAAATACACGTTGCGTAATCATTATAGCATAGCCACAGCGAATACGCAACGTGTAAATTGTAAATTTTTACGCAGCCTTATTCGTCAAAGGCTGCGCTTGATTACTTTCCTCGGAATGCTCCACTTTCTGCGGTGCATCCTGCTCCAATTTATCCAAAACCTGATGTCCATATTTTTGGAGCATCTGGCTCATAACATCCACACAGCGGACAAATGCCGCATTATACTTTGCATCCTCATAATATTTCTTCAATAAGCAGTTACCTCCATTAAATTTCCATATCCTGTCCACGCTTCCGGGCAGGGTGTTTGTGTTCATACAGTTCCTTTCCTCTGGCGAGGATGGCATTGATAAAAGCCCAGACTTTTTCAGATGCAATCTCAATCGCATCCAGGAAAGGCTGGACTTTCTGTTTCAGTTCCTCATGGTCTTTATCCAGTTTTTCATAACGGTCTTTCCAGATCTTTGCGCTTTTCTCTGCCTTCTCAAATTTCTGCTTGTATTTCAGCTTCTCAGACTTTTCCGCAAAGCTGCTGACCGCATAATCTTTTAGGGTACGGCACTCATCCGCTGACAGCGTGATATTTCCGGTGATGGGATTTTTCTTACCCATCGACTCAATCTCATGTGCGGTCATAGCAACAGAGTTGGCAGCCTGCGTTTCCTTTTTCAGAGCTTCCAGTTTCTTTTTCTGCTTTTCCGTGGCAGCTTTGGCGTCCTCCAAACTCTGCTCGGCCTGTGCCACCTGTCCGGTCACAGCTTCCAAACGCTGCTGTTCTGCCTGCACCTTAAACTGCGTCACCGTCAGATGCTCCTCGGTGCTGCCACGCTCTCCACGCTCCACATCGGTATATCCGGCAGCTCGCATGAACTGAAAAAAGTCATCCTGCAACACACTGTAGGACGACTTCAAAATCTTTTTTCCTTTTGCGTTGAGCATGGGATTTCCGTCCTCACCAAGCACCGGCTTGGACTCCCATTTCTTACTGCGGCTGACCTGTGTGATGACCTCCTTGACGGTTCCACGGAGGGATTCATCCTTGCACCGCTTCGACCACAGGATTTGCTTTTCCACCACCGGGATATAAACCACATGAAGGTGATAGTGGTACACATCCTCGCCCAGAGCTTCGGACATTGCCCGATTGCGTTCATCGGCGTGCATCACAGCGGAGAGGATATACTGCTCACCGCCTACGATCTCCACGGCGGCTTTATAGGCATCGGCATAAAACTGTTTTGCAAATTCATAGCCGCCGTGGTTGTAGAAGTAAGCGGAGTTCACATCGAATACCAGCTCGCCATATTTAACGGCATCCTCTTTCAGACCTCTTGTGGAAATCACCTTGTCTCGTTCCAACTGCTCAAACATTTCTGTATAGCTGGCGCTGGGAGCTTTGAAATGGACGTTAAGCGGAGTGCGTTCCGGCACGATGTCCACATTGGAATAACGGTCTTTTTCACGCTCATTGTGTTCCTGTACCTTAGCCACATCATCCGAGGTTTCCAAGTCTTGATTCCTGGCTAAGGTACGGTCAATTCCATCATTTCTTGCCATAGATGTTCTTCCTTTCTTTGAGATTTGCAGACAGCGGAGAGCTGGGGAACGGCACTTTTTCAAAGTGTAATAACCCACTATTACACTTTCATCCATAATGGCTGCAAAGTGCCGTGGGCTCTCCGAGGGCTCTCCCGAGGGGGAGTGCGGTCACTGCGGCGACCTCTGCTGACCAAAGTGAAAATGTCTGCAACTTTTTCCATGGTCAGCACCTCTGTACGATACTGCTCTGCGGAGCATTCTCTTGCAGAGGTTGGCAGTGAAAACCGTATCTTTCACTGCCTGTCCACGGTACTTTTGCAAAATTCCGTGGACATAGAAACAGCCCAAGCAAAAGAAATGTGCTGTTTCTATAACGAGCGTTTCACGCTCTTTTGCTGCGTACATACGTACCAGCAACGGGGGTTACGATTCGTCCCGCCATTCCTTCGGAATGTCCTCCGGTACGTACGTACACGGCGAAACATCGTAAAACCCATTTATATGAGGTCGTGCAATCGCTTCCACTCCTATGAATCCCCACACCCGCCGTCCGGCAGAGTTGGTGATGTTGTTGCAATGCTCCAGATTGAATTTCTTGGCATTAGCAACCATGGCATCGCTGAAGCTGCGGGCTTTCAGCGGTGCAAGGGAGTTTTCCTCGCACCACATCCGGTAGATTTCATAGAAATCCTTGGAGCTGATGGACGCATCCACTTTGCGCCGGATGTATCCCTCCGACTCCATGAAATCGAAAATATTGTTATTGTCACGCTTAACCGCTTCCCGGTTTTCACGGATGCGGTCACTCTCCGAAAACTTAAAGTTGTTGGCAACGAGCCGCTGCAATCCTTCAAAAGCCCAGAGGAAAATACCCTCGGCTTCGGCTTTCATTTTCTCCGCAAGGTCGGGATCGTCGGCTCTGTCCACAGGCTTTTCCTTGGTGGTCAGCACAAGCTGTCTGCGGTAAAAACCGTCGCTACGGTCATACAGGGCTTGGAGATCGCCGTTGCTGAACGCCAGTAGTCGGGCAAACATCCAGCCCTGATAACTCTGCTTGCCTTTGCGTTCCAAGTCCATCTTGCCCTGTGCCGTCACGATGGATTTTACATAGTTGGTCTGACGCAGGGCTTCCATTCGCATATCATCATCCACGCACAGCAGGATGTGTTCCAGATCGGCACGGGCAAAACGGTTTTCAGAAATCTTACCGATGCTGCCGTCTTTCATATTCGTGCCGAAGATGGTGGACAGCACCGCACCGATTTGGGATTTGCCCTCACCGCCGTTGCCCTTAATCACCATCATGCGCTGCCCCTTGTTGGAGGGAATCAGACAGTAGCCGATGAACTCCTGTAAGGTGGGGATGTCCTCTGCGTGGAGCAGACCATCCAGAAAGTTCATCCAGATCACCGGCGCAGGAGCGTTAGGATTGTAAGCAACCGGCAGACGACTTCTCACGATAGCCGGTCTGCCCTCGGTAAATGTTCCGTTCAGCAGCAGCGTACCGTTGGACACATGAATCCGATCCCGCTCCGGTGGAAAGTCAGGCACTTGCGCTTCCAGCTTCAGCACCTCCAGAATGTTGGTGATCTTCCGGGGAATGTTGTTCACGGCACAGAATTTCAGCTTGTCGTAAATCTCTCCACGCAGAGGGAGATCGTCTGTCACCCGACCATCGGGTGTGAAAAAAGCTCCGTTTGCGAAAATAATTCTGCGCTCTTGCAGAAATTCTTCACAAAACAGAGCTTCGTTGATGTTCTGCCCGTCAAACCAGACAGGTAAATTCATATCAGGCGTTTTCCGGTTCTTCGCCATTGTGCGCCACCTCCTTTTTCTTTCGTTCGGTGTACTCTTTCAGAAAAGAGATCTTGTCGCTTTTCATCAGCTCGTCCACCAGTGCGACCCGTTCTTCCAAATCACCCACGGTCAGCACATCTGCCATATATTCGATATGGCAGTGCATCTGGCAGGCTTCCACAAAACGGTCATCGTAAGGCTCGTCCGGTGTCTTGGGTGCATACTGCACTTTCCAGTCCTCCAGAAGATGCAGATAGTCCGTCAGCACCCGGAAGCACAGCATTTCATCCTCCCGGAACTGACGGATGTAAGGATGTTTCGGCTTGGGTAAAACTGCGGCAGTAGGAGGTTTCGGGTCAAGCCCGAAATCCGCCGCCAGCTTCTGCGCTGCTTCATAGCTGCTCAGATTGAATAGCCTTGCCACAAGGTCAATTACATCCCCCTTAGCTCCGCAGCCAAAGCAGAAAAAATAATCCTCGTTCAGCTTCAAGCTCGGATGCCTGTCATTGTGGAACGGGCAGCAAGCCATACCGTTGCGGTTGACTTTCAGCCCGTAATGTTCGGCGGCTTGCTTTACGCTGATTGCCGCCTTGATGGTTTCATAGATTGTCATAGAAAAACCTCCGTTCATAATAGTCTGGAAAGCACGAAGCACCCGCCGTGATTGGCAGGTGCTTCGCTCTTTCCACTATGGTTATGACGGATTTTGAAAAAAACAGGCTAAAAGCAGGACAACCCTATTTCAAAAAACAGGACAACTTATCTTACAATATAGATTTCGCCCTATTCTATTGACAAATAATAGGTAATGTGTTACCTTATTAAAGGTAATATATTACCTATGGAGGATAGAATGAATATTAAAGAAGTAATCAACAGTGGCAAAGTTGACTTTACAGGGATTGAACAATCCTATTTTTTGCTTGGTTTACTGAGTGCCTTTGATAATAGATTTCAAGCAGTCGCAGATGGTACGATGCAAGAGATCAGCTGGAAGCAGTTTTTTGCAATTATCTGTATCAATATGTGTAAAGAGAAGCCAACTATCAAGGAGCTTGCGGAGATCATGGGAAGCTCTCACCAGAATGTAAAACAGATTTTATTGAAGCTTAAAAAGAAAGGATTTGTTGATATTACTGCGGACGAAAGCGATAAGAGAAAGCAGCGTATTGAGCTTACCGATTATTGCAGAGCGTTTTGTGCAAAAAATGATGAAATGACCATGAAAATCATGAAGAAAATGTTTGACGATGTGTCAGAGGAACAGCTGCAAACAACCATACAGACCATTATACAAATCGGAGATAACTTACAGGAGATTCAGGGACATGAGTAAAGGTATTATTTTATTTCAATCGAAATATGGCGCAACAAAAAAGTATGCGGACTGGTTAGCCGAAATGACCGGGTATGATTGTGCTGAAACAAAAAACGCAAATGCTGTGGATCTGAAACCCTATGATGTGATCCTGCTGGGTGGCGGTGTTTACGCTTCCGGCATTGCAGGATTCCAATTTATTAAGAAGAATATAGGTCAGTTAGCAAATAAAAAGATCGCTGTGTTTGCAGTCGGTGCTTCTCCATACGATGAGAAGGCAATCTTGCAAATGAGAGACCTGCATTTCAAAAACGAACTTCGTAGTATACCGCTATTCTATTGCAGAGGGGCTTGGGATGAAGAAACAATGAAATTTACGGACAGAGCGCTTTGTAAGATGCTCCAGAAAGCAGTTGCAAAACAAAATCCGGATGAATATGAGCCCTGGCAAAAAGCATTGATGTGTACAGTGGGGCAAAAATGTGATTGGACGGATCAATCCTATTTAGAACCGTTGCTGAAGCAAATTGAAAAATGGAGATAGAAAGATTTATATGAAGAAGTATGTGATTGTGTTTTTGATATGGGTTATGATTATACCTATCGCAATATTAAATGGTGGATTCCGTGAATATGTGCTTATGGTGCATCTTGAGATACTGGCACTCCCATTAAGCGGGTTTATTTTGAGCGTTTGCATCTTTCTTGTTGCATATCTGTTTGTGCCTAAAATCAAAGGGTGTGTAAAACGAGATTACATTTTATTTGGCGTGATGTGGTTTGTTTTGACGAACTTATTTGACTTGTCATCCTACATCAAATCTGGTGAAGGATTTGCAGGCTTGCTTCAATCTTACAACATTCTGACTGGAAATACATGGATACTTGTTGTTTTATCGGCTTTGATTTCACCAATGTTGGTTATGAAAATAAAAGGGAGGAAGTAAGGTGAATCCTTCAATTTTTTTCATGAATAACTGATAAAAACAGGTCGTTGACTGTACGCATTGCGAAAGGTTGGCGGCCTGTGTTTTTTATATGGAGGAAATGTAGATTTCTTCACATTTGCATGGTATAATTAAAAAATTCAAAAAACAGGACAGGAGGGCAAGCATGAATCAAGAACTGATGACATTGGATTTTTGGCAGGATACGGTCATATATGAGGGCAAAACATTTCCTGTCGGCACTCTTGCCTGTGATGCACTGAATGTTCCTGCGGATACCATTGCAAAGATGAATGAGCAATGCGAGAAAATCAATCTGCTGCTTGGTCTGCTGAACGCCGGGCAGGATGCTTCTGCGCTATTTCCTATGGCAAGGGAAGCTGCTCTGACAATGTTGGGGATTCTCAGTAAAACGCTGCCATTCTCCCACATGGACATACCAAAGCACCGGGAACGGATAGAAAAGGTATTTACTGCCGACAATGCGCTGAAATATGTGGAGTTTGCTATAAAAGCCGCAACCAACTCCTTGCAGTTTGAAGAAGTTCCGAAATATGCGGATGCAATCATACTCCAACGCTATACCGCTGTGTTTGGACATCTGGCATACTCCCTTGGGGAATATCAAACGGCAATGCTTGATTTTGCAGAAAAATCAGACGGTAACGAAGCAGACCGCACCGCAGAGGGCTTCGCCAGAATGTTCGGCAGCTATTTCCCGCCAGAGTTGTCTATCACAGAGGGCAATGCCTGGATGTCTACCCTGAACAATTCTGTTCAGTATGTATCGGTCATCCGTCCCGGCGAAGAAGTTGCAAAGCTGGTCAAACGAATCCACTATGTTTCCTTTGTTGGGATGTTCCGATCTGATCTCTTTGAGGGCTTGTGTGTCGGCCATGCGCCTAAGAAATGCAAAATCTGCGGCAAATGGTTTCTGACAACCAACGCAAGGCACACCAAATATTGCGGCGGTTATGCGCCGGGGGACAAGCTGCACCGAACCTGTCGGCAGATCGGCAATCTGAAAGGCAGAGAACAGCGGGAACTTGCGGACGATCATCCGCTGAAGCAGATATATGAGAAGCGTCTGAATACCATAAACCGCTATGTGAAGCGTGGTACTCTGGACGCTGATCTTGCGGAGGTTATGAAGAAGCTGGCAAAAGATAAGATGCTCCGGGCATTGAGCAATGTGGCTTATGCCAAGGGTGATTATGAAAAGGAAATGGGACAGGCTGCTTTGAAGAAAGAAGCCCTAAAGAACTTTGAATTTGTAGAACTAACAAAATATTTAAAAAAGCTATTGACTCCTACGTTGCGTAATAGTTTAGAGTATACTTATCGAGAGGAGGGAAAAGCCAATGATGACAGTAAATGAAGTAAGCAAATTGACCGGAGTGAGTATACGCACTCTGCAATATTATGATACCATAGGACTCCTGCCACCGACTGAATATACAGAGGCAGGATATCGACTGTATGACGATACAGCAATGGAAAGGCTGCAACAAATTCTACTGTTTAAAGAACTTGAATTCCCACTAAAGGAAATTAAGACGATAATTGATGCACCCAATTTTGATAGAAGCAAAGCGTTGGAGCAACAAATTGAGTTGCTTACTATGAAAAAAGAGCATCTTGAAGTTCTTATTAATTTCGCTCGTAAAATAAAAACGACAGGAGTGAATAAAATGGATTTTAAAGTATTTGATACAACAAGAATGGATGAGTATGCCAGAAAGGCAAAAGAGCAATGGGGACAGACTTCAGAATATAAGGAATATGAAGAAAATGCAAACAATCAGTCTCCAGACGCACAAAAAATGGCTTGGAAAAACCTCATGCTTATATTTGTAGAGTTTGGAAAAATGAAAGATAAGGAACCGGAGCATGCGGAAGTACAGTTTGAAGTTAAGAAACTGCAAGACTATATTTCGGAGCATTTTTATAAATGCTCTAATGAGGTTTTAAAGGGGCTTGGTGCAATGTATGCTTCTGGTGGAGAATTTACTGAAAATATCGATAAAGCTGCTGGAAGAGGAACTGCTGTATTTGTGGCAAAAGCAATAGAGATTTATTGTAGTTAATATAGGTAATTAAGATTAGCAGACCCCTGTTAGGGTGAACAGAAAATTTCAGTTTTCTAAATCTTTATACGCATTGTTAAACCGGAAGGAGGTGCGCTATGCTGAATGATTTTACATGGAATATGATCGGATACATACCAAAATACCAAGTCAATCCGCACGGTGATGGCATCATTCCCTATGTGGCAGAGCGCATCTTCCAACTGGACCCGGAGCCGCCAGCGGTGGACAGTCTGAACGAATATATCCTGTCTGCTTTGCGGGAAAAGAATCTGCTATATTTTTCGTTCTTCCTGCACCACTACGAGCCGCAGCTCAACAAGCGCATCAAATCCTTTCTCGGCGTGGATGGCGGCGATCTGTACGATACAGACCGTTTTATAGATATAAAGCTCTCCTGCCGGGAACAAATGCTCCAAAAGCTGATGGACTATGATCCTGCCAAGGGTGCGGAGTATGCTACATACATTTTCCCGTTCATACGGGATGCTATGCTCCGTTTCCGTATGGGCGAAGAAAAATGGTCGGTATCCTCTCTGACTAATTACAAAATGGTGCGGTCAATGGCATGGCTGTACCATAACACCAAGGATGCGGTCAGCGAGTTTTCCAAAAAGTATAACTGTGACCTTGCCCTTGCGGAAGAATATTTGAAAGTTGTCCGTGGCATCCGCAATCAACAGCCTTTCTATGTGACAGACGAGGACGGCGAGGAAACTGGCGAGGATGTTGCCCTTGATGATACTTGGAACTATACCGACATCCTCTGGAACGGCATACAGGCAGAAAAGGTGCAGCGAGCATTTGAGAAGCTGAATTACCGGGAGCAGACCTTGCTTGAAAAGCGGTTGGCGATCTGCATGACCTGCGGGCGTGTCGGCTCATGGAAAAACCGCCCCACCTTTGAGGAACTGGCAATTATGTTTGAGGGCAGTACAGCCAGCGGTGCAGAGCGAGCCTACCGGAAAGCGGTGGACAAGCTGACAGAACTGCTGGTTGCCGAAGGTGCGCTCCATGCTGTCCGGCTGAAACAGAAATCCAAAACCAAGCGCAAAAAGAAAATCGCCGCCGCAATCTACGAATACCAAGCAGACTGCGACGGCGAATGGGGCGAGATTTCATTTGATTTTGAGAACGGCACAGCGGAAATCATCCGTCTTGCCGATTGGGATACGATGAAAACAAATCGCTATGCAAACCGGGCAATAGCGTATCTTTTGAACTGTGAGAACGAAAAGCTGCCCAAGGAAATAATGGTTGCATTCGAGTTATGAAGTTCAATAATAAACCGATGAGACATCAAAATCGACCGAACAGACAGAAATCAACATTTCTCCATTTTGATTTGCTATGATAGTACTGGCAAATAAAATCAAAATGGAGGATATCACAAATGCAAGCAATTAAAACCATGGAACTTGTCAAGCAGTATAAAACCCTGACTGCCGTGGACAGGCTCTATTTAGATATTCAGCAGGGAGAATTGTTTTCTCTACTGGGTGTAAACGGCGCAGGAAAGACCACAACTATTAAAATGCTCTCCTGTCTGACAAAGCCCACGGGCGGAGATGCCCTCGTAGGGGGCTATAGCATTACAAAGGAGCCTGAACAGGTAAAGCGGCTGATTGGCGTATCTCCGCAGGAAACGGCTGTTGCTCCTAACCTCTCCGTGAAAGAAAATCTGGAACTGATCTGCGGCATCCACAGTTTTTCAAAAGGTAAAACGGAAGAAAAGATTCGAGAACTTTCCGGGCAATTCGCTTTGGATACCGTTTTGAAAAGAAAAGCTGGTAAGTTATCCGGCGGTTGGCAACGCAGAGTCAGCATTGCCATGGCTCTGATCAGCGAACCGCAAATCCTGTTTCTGGACGAACCTACCCTTGGTTTGGATGTCATTGCAAGGCACGAGCTTTGGGAAACAATTCGTTCACTTAAAGGCAAGATAACCATCATTCTGACAACGCATTACATGGAAGAAGCAGAGGCTCTTTCTGACCGCATCGGCATTATGAAAAGCGGAAAACTTCTTGCGGTAGGAACAGTAGAAGAACTGAACGCATTAGCAGGAACAAATGATTTTGAAACAGCGTTCGTTTCTATTGTGAAGGAGGATACTGTGGTATGAGAATGATGACATTTGCCAAAAGATGTTCAAAAGAGATTTTGCGTGATCCGATCAACCTTGGTTTCGGTCTGGGATTCCCTTTGGTTTTGCTGGTTCTGCTTAGTGCGATACAGGCTAATATCCCGGTAAGCCTGTTTGAAATCGACACACTGACTCCGGGCATTACCGTATTCGGGCTGTCGTTTATGACTCTGTTTTCCGCAACACTAATCGCAAAAGACCGGGAAAGCGCCCTCTTGCAGAGGTTGTATACTACTCCGCTTACGGGATTTGACTTTATCATGGGATATATGCTCCCGCTATTACCTATTGCTATCGGACAGGTTCTGATCTGCTATCTGTTTGCGATTCCGTTGGGGCTGACTGTCAGCGTAAATATCGTGTACGCTGTCATTGGCATCATCCCTATGGCTGTTTTCAATATTTCTTTGGGACTTTTTTGCGGCAGCGTTTTTGGAGTGAAACAGGTTGGCGGTATCTGTGGGGCATTGCTGACCAATCTCTCTGCATGGCTTTCCGGTGTGTGGTTTGATCTGGAGCTTGTGGGAGGGGCATTTGAGAAAATTGCCAATGCGCTGCCCTTTATGCACGCAGCCGAATTGGAAAAAGCACTATTCAGCGGTAATTTTGAACTTGCAGCAACGCACATTCTACCCGTTTTGCTGTATGGTGTATTGATAACAGTTATTGCCGTATTCTGCTTTCTTAGGCAAATGAAAAAACAGTAAGGATTGAGGAGATGAAATATAAGCTCATTATCGATAAAAACGCAGAAGAAGAAATTATAGCAGTCGTTCATGCACCTTCTTCTCTGACACAGCAAATCGAGAATCTTGTTTGTAGCTATTCCGGTGAGGACTACATTATGGGATACAGGGATGACGAGATGCGGAAACTGGCATTTTCAGAAATCGAATGTATTACCATTCTGAACAGAAAAGTAATTGCCATTGATATAGGTGGTAACCACTTTTCACTCAAGGACAGGCTTCGTGACTTGGAAGGTATCCTACCCTCTTACTTTATCCGCATTAACAAATCTACCCTTGCCAATGAACACCGTATTCTGCGATTTGATGCGGTGTTCAGCGGCGGTGTGGATGCCGTATTTCAATGTGGCTATAGGGAATATGTTTCCAGACGCTGCTTTGCGGAAATCAGAAGGAGGTATGAATGAATATGAAAAAGTTTGTTTTGGAGTTTTTGCGCCGAGGGTTTGCAGCTTGCGGCATGGGTCCCATCATTTTAGCGATACTCTATCTGATTTTGCAACAGACCGCTGCCGTAGAGACTCTAACCGTAAATCAGGTCTGCATTGGAATCTTTTCAATAACCGCACTTGCTTTTATTGCAGGAGGTATGAACGCCATTTATCAAATTGAACGGTTGCCCTTGATGGTGGCAATTTTGATTCACGGCAGCGTTTTATATATCAGCTATCTCGTCACTTATTTGCTTAACGATTGGCTGGATTGGGGTGTAATGCCCATCGTAGTTTTCTCGGCTATTTTTCTTGTGGGCTATATCGTGATATGGGCGCTCATTTATTCAATAACCAAAAACAGAACAGAAAGGCTCAATGAAGCGCTAAAGCAGAAACAACAGAATCCATAAATCAGAAAAACCGCTGCAACTTCCATCCGACAAGGGATGAAAATTGCAGCGGTTTCTTTATGCGGAATGAATATCTTTTCGGGTGTATTTCCAATAGGCAGCAACAATTCCCACCGTCCCGAATATAAGACCAATTGCAATTAAAGTACCATCTAAATACCCGTTGCTCACAATGTCAGCGCCCTCACAATATCCGAAAGGTGTTATGTATTTCAAGAACTCCGCAACTTCGGCGATGTTGGCGACCAGGTTCATAAAATACATCATCACCGCAATGCCAAGTCCCACGCCAGTGCTTCCTTTGCGTAGAAATGCAGAGATACCAAAGCAAATGCCCGCCAATTCAATTTGAAGCAGATAGTAAGCAAGATGCAACAGATTTATTTCTTCCCAGGGAATCTCCTCCCCGATTATAACCATGGAGCCGACGGAAATGGCATAAATAATTAGATTCAACGCTGTTATTTGAATCAGAACAGCAATCAGTTTTTCCGTAATGATTTTGACACGGCTGACAGGATGGGTCAGAAGAAATTCGGCAGTCCGCTCCTTCTCCTCTTTACTGAGAATGCCTACGGCACAAAGCGCAGCATAAAATGCACCGCCAAGTCCCAGCACATTTCCGCACTCAATGGCATAGAAGCCGACCAGTGTGCCGAAATTCAGGCGATCCATACCAAAGGCCGCAGTAAAAGAACCCATAGAGGCAAATACATCACTGATGCCATCCATTTCCCCTTTCATTTCCGGGAACAAAAACACGCAAACTGCAAGCAGCATGGCGATTGCCGCCGTCCATATCAAAAAGGAATTTTTTCCTTTCTTTAATTCGTGCTTTACAATCGTCATACTCTATCACCGTCCTTTTCATAATAATGCAGGAAGATTTCCTCCAGATCAGGCTCCGAAATATGGATGTCCAAGATGTTTCCGTCCGAAAGCTGCCGAAGCAATTGGTTTATATCGCCGCCGAATAGGAAGCTGGTGGTTCCATCTACCGTAACCTGATCCCGAATTCCGTTCAGATCCGTCAGGTCAACAGTCCCCCGCAGGGCCACCCGTTTGGCATTTGTTTTTGCCAAAGAATCCACACTGTCGCAAGCGATCATTCTGCCTTCCCGAATAATGGCGGCACGGGAGCAATTATGCTGTACTTCGGATAGAATATGGCTGGAAAGAAATACGGTTGTTCCCTGCCTGCTGCGCTCCCGGATGATTTCAAAAAATTCACGCTGCATCAGTGGATCAAGACCACCGGTGGGTTCATCCAAAATCAAAAGTTCCGGACGATGCTGCAAAGCACAGATGATGGCAACTTTCTTTCGATTGCCAAAGGATAATTCGTCCACCTTTCGGTTTCTATCCAACTGCAAACGCTCACAGAGGGATTTGCTTTCGGCTGCACAATTCTTTTTGCGCAGGTCGGCAGATAATTTCAAGATGTCCTTTACCTTCATGCCGGGATAAAAAATCGCTTCTGACGGAAGATACCCAACCTTCTGCAAAACAGCTTCTTTATTCTTTACCGTGTCCATACCGAAAATCTGAGCACTGCCTTTTGTGGGGGATACCAGTCCCAGCAGGGTACGAATGGTGGTAGATTTTCCCGCACCATTTGGCCCGATAAAACCGAACACTTCGCCCTGCTCCACAGACAGATTCAGTTCCAAAACACCTCTGGATTTCCCGTAATATTTGGTTAAATTCTCCGTTTTAATTGCTTCCATGACTTTTACTCCTTACGCAGATAGATGCTTTTCCAAAAGGCCAACAGTTTTGTGAAATCCTTTTCCATTTTCTCTATATCCACATTGCCTTGCTGCACCATTTCCCAAAGATAACCCTCCGAAGCCCAATACATTTCCCGATACATCATAGGAATATCCAGTCCTGGTATGAATTGAGAGGGATCGAGGTTCAAGCGTGTCTTATCCGCTTTCAGGTTGAAATACCTGTGATAACTCTCCTGAATAGCTGCGCTAATTCCTGCATCCTTTTCATAAAATGCCTTGATTGTGAAATTACCCATATCCGGGTATAGACGGATAATTTCCATTTTCGCCCGCATACCTCGTTCCATGCTCTCAAACAGCTCCGTCTGTCCGTAGCACCCATATCTGGTCAGAAATTCAATTGTCGTTTCGGCGCATTTGTCCCACAGGAACAAGTACAACTCCTTCTTGTTGTGAAAATAATGGAACAGCAGAGATTTGCTGATTCCCGCCTCGGCAGCAATCTCACTCATAGGACTGTTTTTGTACGAATTTTGTGAAAATACCCGGTAGCCCGCATTGATGATAGCTTGCTGCTTCTCTGGCGGCAGGGTATAAAAGCGTTCATTCATCGTGTCACCTCCATAAACCGTTTCGGTCAAGCATATTCTAAATCCATTGACCGATTTTGAGAAGACTGCTTGTAGAAATTTCGAAAATATCCAAAATCCCAGCAAAGGAATAAAGGCACCGCAGAAGCGATGCCTTTAGCTCATAAATACTTCTTATTAAAGACAGGAAAGCTGATTGCCAAACAGACCACACTCAAAAGAACGGTGATGTAAATTGCCGTGACATATGACCGTGCCTCCACCGTTCCGTAAATGAGGGAATTTCCGTCCATCAACAGAGTAGGAAGATATTCCTTTGCTTTCGGGATTAGGCCAATCAAATACGATACCAGAACTGTACAGCCTGTTCCGGCAAGCACACCCGTGTTTGAGTTGGACAACGTGGAAAACAGCACGGTCAAAGCTACCACCAATGATCCAAACAGCCACCAGCAAATGACAGAAAAAAATAAATTCTGCGCTATGGAATTATCCCAGAAATAAGTGTTGTAGCCAAAGGTGATAGTGAAGCAGAACCAATAACAAACTGTCCAGAGCAGAGTCAAAATGATTGCTTTGGAAATCACTACCTTATGCCGGTCGAGTCCTTTTGTCAGAGCAAGCACCAAAGTGCCTGACTGATATTCTTTCGTAAAGATGCTGCTTTCAAGCAATATAAATGCAATCAGTCCCATCGGAGCATTTTTGAAGAACTGCACCCATGAATCCATTGCGCTTACCGTAACAGCCGTAACCGTCATACCGCTTGCTTCAAGAGAATCCGCCATCATTTCAAGCAGCCAAGGCGTCAGTTTTGCAACAGCAGGATTCATGATACCAAGCAAAATGAAGATTATGACAAGAATCAACAGCCGCCCTGATCGAACCTGTTCCATCCATTCTTTTTTCATAAAGGCAAGTAAAGATTTCATTTCTCCACCACCTCCATAAACAAAGTTTCAAGTGTAGGTTCAACCTGTTCTATTTTCAGCAGACGGATACGATTATCCGTAACAAAGCGCAGTATGTCAAACAGGGTGTGATCGTTCTCACGGAAAGAGGCTGTATTTATGCCGGATTTTTTTAGTCCCGCAAATACGTTCATAAGCAGTTTCAGTTCTTCCTCGTTTCCTGTTTCAAGAACATACTCCTCTGTACGGTATTGGGATTTTATATCTGACAGTTTCCCCTGGATGTTCACTACACCGTCATTTAAAAATGCCACATCGGTGCAGATGCGCTCCACATCAGACAGAATGTGTGTGGAGAATAAGACGGTCGTCTGTTCTCTAACTGCCATCAGAATATCCAGTATTTCTTTTCGTCCCACAGGATCAAGGGCAGAGGTGGGTTCATCGCAGATGAGCAGCTTCGGACGGTTTAAGAGTGCCTGGGCAATTCCGAGCCGTTGTTTCATACCTCTGGAAAAACCTTTGATTCGATGTTTTTCATTGCCAAGCCCAACAAGTTTCAGAAGCTCATTGCTTCTGCTTTTGATTTCAATTCTGCTCATTCCGGTGATCTCACCGCAAAAAGAGAGATATTCCGGTGCTGTCATAAATGGATAGAATTCCGGTACATCGGGTAGATAACCAATGTGTCTGTTTGTTGCCGTCTGTCCATAAACAACCTTTTCTCCTGATACCAATATCTCGCCGCCATCTGCTTTGAGAAGTCCAAGTATCGTTTTCATGGTGGTTGTCTTACCAGCTCCGTTTTTACCAATAAACCCGAAAACGCTGTGTTCGGGAACCGACAGATCGAGCCCCTTCAGAACCGCTTTGTCCCCGAAGCGTTTCTGAAGATTTGTTATTGCCAGCATGTCCATTACGCATCCTCCTTGCCGAGCAGGAAGTACATGATAGGCCCGACAAAGTTCATCAACACGATGGTAATGATGAGCCACAGCGTGCGATTGCCTCGTTTATAATTCTTGTGGGTCAAGATGTGATGCAGAGTATAGCCGAGCAATGCAAATTCTGCAATGACCAACGGGATCAAAAATGGGAGAAATTCCATAATCTTATCCATTCTCTTTCTCCTCCTTTCCGTAGGTTTCCACACAGAAGCCGTGATAACCGCAACAGGTACAGGTCAGTTTACGGAGTGTCGGCGTGTGTCTTGCCCAAAACGCTTCCTTGAAGTTTGGCTTAAATACCTCGTGGCACTGCGGACAAATATATACTACCCGTTTGAAATAGAAGTTTGATACCCATACGGCATAGGGAATTGCCACAAACCAGTACGCAGCAAACGGCCACCAAATTCCCATAGTGATCCACAGAACAATCGATGTCCACTGGATAATGCCAAGCGGAATTCCGGTTATGAGCAGAATGGCATGGAGCTTTTGCATATTCTTTTTGTTTTCCATCGCATAAGCTATATCACCGATAGATTCAACAGAGAAATTATCAATGCCTCTTAGCTCTTTTTTGATGCCATCAAGTATAGCAAGTTTTTCTTGCCGTTCGCTTACTTCCTCACGAAGCGCCTGTTCCTGCTGTTCCAGCAAAACAGATATGACACTGCCTGGATCATCTTCGGACAGCAACTCGCCAATGTTGTTAATAGATATTCCGGCATCTCGTAAAAAACAAATGATCTTCATTCGCTTCAGATCCTGTTCGGAATAAAGCCGCCTACCACCCTCCGACAGCTCGCTGGGAACGAGAATGTTCCTCGAATCGTAATACTGCACTGTCCGAACAGATACGCCACAAAGCTTTGCAATTTCTCCTGTTGTGTATTTTGACATAGCTTTCACCTCCTTACGCCGCTTATTTTACAACATTACGCAGCGTCACAAGCAAGACCTTACGCAGGGGGATTTTTCTGAATATTAACTTTTTGTTCATATTCGGGTCTATCACAGATTTTAAGCCGCCCATAGGCTGAGCTATAGGGGGCTCCTAAATCAACTGTCCAAACTTCTGTATTCCGTTACAGTTTTCAAATATACTTCAGGCTCGCCGTTCAGTATCAAGTCAGCATATCCAATCGGGTCATTGTAGATTAGATAGTCCAGTTCTGACCGCTGATACATGTTGTCAGCAATCTCGTTCTCCACAGCGATAGTGTCAATCGCTATCATACTTCCATCAGCAAATTTCAGTTCCACACAGGCAGTATCCATGTTAAACTCACAAGAAATCAATCTATCCATAAGAAACCTCCATTCTGCGAGATGTTAGATCATCCCAAAATATTTGAACGCTTCTCGGATTGCTTTCTCTTTTTCCGGCGGACACTGGGGCTGTCTGGAATCCTCGGATTTTGGCAGGTTATAGTTTTTTCCTACCTCAATCCCACATTTCCGCTTAATCTGTGAGATATAGAGGTTGGACACCTTTAATCCGGTATGCTCCAACACATACTCCTTGATCTGCGGATAGGTAGCTCCATCTTGGAACTCCGACATATCCATATCTTCCAAAGAGAACTCAACCCGAATCTTTCTCGAGTCGACCTCACCCTTGGAAAGCAAGACAACCGTCTCCACATTCGGGGTCTGGGGGAACATATCCACGCAGCGGATGCGGTCGATATGCCAGCCCGCTTCCTGCAAAAGGGGCAGATCCCTTACCAGAGATGTCGGTTTACAAGATACATAAATAAATTCCCGGGGAGCAAATTCGATGATCTTGCCTATGGCCTTGGGATGGATCCCTTCCCGGGGCGGGTCCAGCACGATCAGGTCCGGCCTGCCTTTCAAGGTCTCGACCTGCTCCAGCACATCTCCCGCGATAAAATGACAGTTATCCAGCTGATTTGCGGCTGCATTGACCTTGGCAGCCTGAACGGCTTCTTCCACGATCTCGATGCCCTCCACTTCTTTAGCACCGGCCGCCGCCATGATCTGGGCGATGGTACCTGTACCGGAATATAAATCGAAAACCGTTTTACCGGTCACATCACCGGCAAAGGAACGTACCACCTCGTAGAGCTTTTCTGCCCCTGCCGTATTTGTCTGAAAGAAGGAAAAAGGAAAGATGGTAAAGGTAAGTCCCAGAAGCTGCTCAGTCAGCTCTGCCCTGCCGTACAAAATTTCCAGCTTCTCCGCCCTGACAGCATCCGCGACCTGGTCATTGACGGTATGCAGGATGCCGGCGAAAGATACTCCTTTCAAAGCCAGCATAGCCCGGCGCCAACCGTCGATCAACTCCTCAGGAGCCTGAGACGAAGTGACCAGATTGATCAGGATCTGCTTTGTCAGATAGCTGCGCCTTACGACCAGATGGCGCAAAACGCCGACATGAGTCATGTTGTTGTATTTTGGCGTTCCCTGCCCGGTGAAATATTCCAGTGTTGCTTCTACCGTTTTTTTGACATCGTCCGCGACCAGCTGACAGTCCGGTGTGCTGATGACATCATGGAAAGAACCTCTCCGATGCATTCCCAGTGTCAAAGGCCCGTCTTTGACTTCGTCGCCGAAGCTGAACTCCATTTTATTGCGGTATCCCTGGGTAAGGGGACTCTCCACGATCGGATCCCACTGGGCTTCGTCAATATGCTCGATACCGGAAAGCAGCTTTTTGACCTGATCTTCTTTCCAGGCGGTCTGCCTATGGTAAGGTACAGTCTGGAAAAGACATCCCCCGCAGCTGCCCGTATAAGGGCAGTTTGACTCGATCTCATAGGGGGCCCTTTCGAGCAGCTTGACCAGATGTCCCTCATGGCTGTACCTGCCTCTTCTGGCAGTCGATACCAGCCATTTCTGGCCGGGAAGGGCATTTTTCACATGTAAAGAAGGATATTCTTTCGTCGGCTCTATATACAAAATGCCGGCAGGCGGCTGAGCTTCCTCTGCAGAAGGACGCCGGTCTGTCGGCGCCAATTTACCCTTGTTGGGAAAAGAAACCTCCGAAACAACGCCTTCCAACAGAACGCGTTCTTTCATACAAGTCCTCTGGGATCTTTAACGAATCAAACTTATTCTTCGGCAGCGGCCGCCTCTTCGGTCTCTTCTTCTGCTGCTTCTGCTGTTTTTTCGGCGGCACTTTCTACCGGAGCTTCTGCATAAGAAGTAGGCTGAGTCTCTTCCTCGGATTCATCCGCTTCATCCTCATCCTCATCTTCTTTTTCATCATCGTCATCGTCCAGAAAATCCAGATCATCATCGTCCAGATCGTCTTTAAACTCATCGTCTTTATGCAGATAACGGAGCAGGAAATAAACGCCGACAGCAACAGCGCACAGAACGATGAGGGTGATCCATAAACCTTTATGGCCTTTTTTTACATATACAGTTTCCATCGTTTTTTCCACCTTATTCCTTAGGTTTTTTTTGATTTTGGGGACAACAGCGGCAACAGCCAGGTCTTTATCAAATAGATCGCTGATAACCTGATTCATCGCACTGCCTCCTTTTGATCCGTAATTTGCCTTATTATAGCTTACTTGACTTCTTCCTTCAACCGGATTAAATAAATTTTAAGCTGCTTCCGTTTTTTCAGACCTTTTTGTGAAAATTGATGTTCTTTATCAAATTTGATGTTCTTTATCAAATTTACGCTTGACAACGATATAGCAGATGATATGAGCCAGAGCCGTTACCGCCCAGGAGACCGGATACGAGATGTAAAGGATCTTTTGAGAAGGATCCATGCGGAACAGGGTCAGGATCCAGACGACCCTCAGACCGCAGGCTCCGGTCAGGGAAACGATCATGGGCATGATCGAATAACCGAGCCCTCTCAGGTTGCCTACCATCGTATCCATGATGCCGCACAGCCAGTAGGTAGGGCAGATGATCATCATACGGATGATGCCGAATTTGACGACATCCGGATTGTCCGTATAAATACTCAGCAGCGGATAGCGGAGGATCAGGGCCAGCATGCCCAGAGCCAGTCCGATGACCGTTACGATGCCGACACCATCCAGTGTGATACGGGTAAGTCTTTTATATTTCCTGGCACCTACGTTCTGGCTGGAAAAACTCAGGGATGTCTGATATATGGAGTTCATAGCGACATAGATAAAGCCTTCGATATTGGCAGCCGCCGTATTGCCCGCCATGACCAGCGACCCGAAAGAGTTGACACTGGACTGGATCAAAACGTTGGAAATGCTGAACACGGCCCCCTGAAGGCCGGCAGGCAGACCGATGCGCACCATTTCTTTCATTTTATCGCCGTAAAAGCGCATCCCCTTCAGGTCCAGCCGGCAGATGTCCTGGTCGCGGATGATGGCGATCAGGATCAGGGCAGCCGAAAGAGCCTGAGAGATGACGGTCGCCAGCGCCACACCTGCAACATCCATGTGGAATACGATGACGAAGAACAGATTAAGTCCCACGTTGAGGATGCCGGCTATGATAAGAAAATAAAGGGGCCTCCGTGTGTCTCCCTTGGACCTGAGGACCGCCGAGCCGAAGTTATAGAGGGCCATGACCGGCATGCCTACGAAATAAATCCGCATGTAAGTAACGGACTTGTCAATGACATCATCCGGCGTTCCCATCAGAAAAAGCAAAGGACGCGACAGGACGATGCCGACCACAGCCATGACCGCGCCGCCGACCAAAGAAAACAGGATGGAACTCTGGATGCTTTCCTGACAGTTTTTGGCGTCCCCTGCCCCATAATAACGGGCGATCAGCACGTTTGCCCCGACCGACAGGCCCATCAAAACACTGATCAAAAGATTGATCAAAGCACCTGTCGAACCGACCGCCGCCAGAGACTGCTCGCCGGCGAAACGGCCTACTACGATCACATCAGCCGCATTGAACAGCAGCTGCAGCACACTGGACAGCATCAAAGGAAGGGCAAATACGATCATCTTGCTGATGATCGACCCTTCTGTCATGTCCATCGTATAAGATTTTCCGGCCATACCTGTCCCCCCGTTTTACTAATTATTCCGTTCCGCTTTTCGAAAACTTTACGAGGAAATATTATCCTCCCAAAATACGATTTTTGCAAGGTCGGGTCATAAGGAATAGTTCGGTCCGACGCCCCGTTAAGATTTCTGCAAACACATTACGCTCATTTTTTGAAAATCAGGCAGCTTAATTACAGATTTTGCATTGAAAAAAACACCCCCTGCCTTTATAATATGACGGACTTGCGAGGCGGTTTTTCACAAACTTTACGGTTTGGATCTATCCGCTCTTTTTATGCTAAAGGAGACCAATGACAGATTATGACTTGATGGTCAGCCAGCTGCGGGAGCTGACCGACCGTGAAAGCAACTGGGTCGCGGATCTGGCCAATGCCTCTGCGCTGTTGTTTGACAGTATGAGCGATCTTAACTGGGCCGGTTTTTATCTGGTCGATAATGATCATACGGACAAAAAATCAGGGATAGAGGCTCCGCGCCAGCTGGTGCTGGGACCGTTTCAGGGTAAGCCGGCCTGCATACGCATCGACGAGGGAAAAGGCGTCTGCGGGACCTGCCTGAAAACCGGCCGTGTCCAGCGGATCGATGATGTTCATGAGTTTCCCGGCCACATAGCCTGCGACTCGGCCTCGAATTCCGAGATCGTCTTGCCCATCCGCCGACACGATGGTATCGTCGGGGTGCTGGACATTGACAGTCCGTCATACCGGCGCTTCAGCGCAGAGGATCAGGAAGGTCTGGTCCGCTTCGTCAAGGTCCTGGAACAGAACCTTGACTTAGGATAATTTCTTCAGAAAGGGGGAAACGATGAATCTTCAGGACATATACCGCGAGTATAACACCAAGAATATTTATCCCTTCCACATGCCCGGTCACAAACGCAACACAGAGCTGATGCAGATGGACAACCCGTACAGTATCGATTACACCGAGATCGACGGGCTGGATAATCTGCACGACGCCTGCGCTCACCCCTATCGCGATTCCATCATAGCCAACGCGATGCGCCGGGCTTCACGCCTCTTCCACAGCAAGATGAGTTTTTACCTGATCAACGGCTCGTCATCCGGTCTGATCGCCGGTATCCTGGCTTTGTCCAGGCGGGGACACAGGGTACTGATCCCCCGCAACTGCCATCTGTCTTTATACAACGCACTGGCTCTTGGCGGTGTCAAACCGGTATACATCTACCCATCTGAGGATGAGCAGACCGGCATTTATGCGCAGCTGGATCCCAAGGATGTTGAGCGCGCTTTTGAAGAGCACCCCGATATCAAGCTGGTAGTCGTGGTATCCCCCACCTTCAACGGAGTCGTTTCCGATATTGAATCGATCGCCAGGATCGCTCATGAACATGATGCGCTGCTGATGGTCGATGAAGCTCACGGTCCCCACCTGTCCGTGTCGGATTATTTTCCTGCAAGCGCGGTTGTTTCCGGAGCCGATCTGGTCATCCAGAGCCTGCATAAGACCCTTCCCGTTCTGACCCAGGCTTCCATCCTTCACATCTGCAGCGACCGTGTCGACCCCGAAGCGATCCAGCGCCAGCTGGCCGTGATCGAGTCCACCAGTCCTTCCTACATCCTGATGGCCAGCTGCGACCAGTGTGTCGATCTTTTGGAAAAACGTGGGCCGGAACTGTTCGAAATTTACCATCAGCGTCTGGAACAGTTCTCCGAGCAGATGAAAGGCCTTAAACATTTAACCGTTCTGTGCAAGGGCAACGATCGTATCGAAAACCACCCCAACATCTTCCGCTACGATCAGGGAAAAATCATGGTTTCGACCCGAGGGACCAACATCACCGGTGCCGAACTTTACCAGATCCTGCTGGACAAATACCGCCTGCAGTTTGAAAACAAACTCAACGACCTGGTCCTGGCCATGACTTCTATAGCCGATACCCAGGAAGGATTTGACCGCCTGTCGGCCGCCCTTTTGGAGATCGATTCTACCCTGGAAGACGTGGAAGCGCCTGAACGCATCCCCATCCGTCATAATGTCATCACGGTCCCCTCTCTGTCTCCTTCCGAAGCCTATGATCTGGATTCCCTTCTGGCCCCGCCGGAAGATTCGGTCGGACGTATCGCGCGGGAATATGTATATGCCTATCCTCCGGGGATCCCCTACATCGTTCCGGGTGAGATCATCACCTCGGATACTCTGGAAGTTATGAAACGAATGGAAGCATCCGGCATAAGGCTCTACTCTACCCGGCATCGGTATCCCACCAGCATTGAGATCTGCCAGCAGTAAATTATAAAAATAAGACGCAAGCCCGTCCGTTGAGATCAACTCAATGGACGGGCTTGTTTTCGTTAACTACCTGAGAATATAATTCTTTTGTTTTCTGAGAAATGTTTTTCCAGGAATATTCCCTGTTGACGGATACTGCCGCTTTTCCGATCTGTTGTCTTACCTCTTTATTTTTAAGTAAAAATTTTATTTTCTCGCATAAATCAAAAGCGTTTTCGGTTTTAAAAAGGATCCCATTTTTCCCATCACCTATGAATTCTTTATAGGCTTCTATATCCGAAGCTATTACGGGAACTCCGACACTCATAGCTTCAAGAGCTGTCAGGCCAAAAGCCTCCTCACGGCTGGGTAGAATGACAATATCCGAATCCACCATTCTCTTTAAGACTTCTTCGTGGCCGCAGTATCCGTAAAAATCCACTTGCCCAGCAATCCCCAGCTTTGAAGTATATTCCTGCAGATTTTCCTTCTCTGTACCATCGCCGTATAAGCATAGCTTCAGGCCTGGTCCTCCCCTTTGACTCAATAAAGCAATCGCTTTCAGTAAAATGTCGACCCCTTTCTTTTTTTCTAATCTGCCAACATAGGTTATTCGTCCCTGCAAATCATAACGATCTTTCACATATCGTGTTTTATTAATACCGTTGGGTATTACGGTACCGATCTCACCGCAATTATACCTATGAGCAGCAGTCTTTTGTAAATATGAACTGACATATATGACTTGTGAAGCATTCCGGATCATATATGCTCTTATCCCATCGATCACATATAATTCGTTTCCTATACTATGATCGGTTGCAACTAAAGGAACATGATACATTCTTTTTAATGCGACTGCAGGAATCGCCGCAAAGGCATCATGCAGATGTATCAGATCAAACTCGATTCCCTCATTTTGTATATATTCATTCATTTTCATGAATATTTCTAAATTATATGCTTCCGTCTTTAATGCTTCAAATTCATAAGAAAATCCATCTCCACTTCGATTACGGAAAACCTGTTCGTATTCTCTATAACTACTATGTGTAAATTCAATCACCCTGATATTTGAAGGAAATTCATCGGAAACATCTTTTATGCCTAAGTTGGAAACAGCAAATCTCACCACAAAAATATATATCTGACAATCCGTTACATCCATATTCTTATAGAGATTATAGACATGCTCCCCAATGCCTCCAAATGAATATGGAAAATCCGGTGTGATAACCAATATATTCATTGTGTATCTCCCTTCATTGCATTAAAAGCGCTCCGCGCATAATTAAGATGTTCTTTTTTCTATTGCCATTATACCGATATTTGCCTATAAAAAATAATCAAAAAGATCTGTCACCTTATCTCAAGCAAGTATGACAGATCTTTTGTCCTTTGTACTACCTTATCCTGGTCGGCCGATTGCCCGGAGGATTGGGCCTAGGCCCACCGGCCGGACGTCCTCCCATTTGTTTACTAAAGGTGTTTCCGTTGACAGGGCCATGGTTAAATCCGTTGGGGCCGGGACCTCCCATCATCCCATTGTCGGAATTTCCCAGGGGCGTACGGGTCACCTGATGATACAGAAACATTTCCGAGTTATCCGTCAGGTTTACCTTATGATTCTCAATGTACTGATTAGCCTGGGTCTGCTCTTCGACCGTGTGCAGCTGCTTTTTTACAGCCCCTGCGTAAGCCGAGGCAAAAACAGCTCCGATGATCAGTGAAATGGGGATCCAGATCAGTCCGTGTCCGGAACCTTCCTGATCATAAGAATCATATTCGTCATTATAGTCATTATACGGATCGTTTTCCGAATCATCGGCCCAATCGGCATTCGTATCCCCGAAAGTGATCGATCCTGTTTCTGCCCCGGCCAGGGTGGCCGTTGCTGCCTTGGCCGGTGTCCATGTAAGCAGACTGACCAGACAGACCGTAATGGCAAAAACAGTTGCTATTATAAGAGAAGAAAGATGTTTTTTCATAGTCCGTCTCCTCTTACAGTAAGTAGATCAGCCAGGAAGCGGCATAAGCAGCCACAGAAGCAATCAGAAAGACTTTCCACCACAGCTTTTTATATGCCTTTTCGTCCACCGGCAGATTGCCGACGAACTTACCCGTCTCGCCGTTCATGGCAAAGGTATATCTCTGTCCGTTCCATGTCGTGTTGAGCAGCCATACCGGATACAGAGCATAGTTCGATTTTCCGTTTTTCAGCTGGATGCTCTCTGAAATGGGAACGGCTGAGCTGTAGCCGGAAACCGTTTCCATAAAGGCCTGGCGGGTCGATTCTTTGATACGCTTATTGGCCGCATCGATACTGTCCTCTTTACTCACATCATAGCGGTCTGCCATAAAACCGGCAAGGTAGGCCGTCTGGAAGGGCACTGCCTTGGAAAAATCGAACGGTTCGATCGACTGCATCAGCGCGTCATCCATCTGTTTGGACCCGTCCACCGGCACATGGGAAAACTTAAGATCGCCTGCCCGGCTGACATTGTAGTAACTATGGTCACGGTACTCGAACTGGTTGTCCTGCCGTACACTGACCTTCTCGCCCTTAAAGCGGAACTGAGCATCCACATCCGTATCAAAGAGCCAGAAAGGTACATACACTCCCTTGATCTCGTCGATATGGTTTTCGTCTTTGAAAACACTGGGTAAAAGACGCTTTGTGGACAGAAACTCCCGGTACTGCTTCTTGGCCGCTTCTTTGTCAAAGCGGAAGGGGATGATGTAATCCGGCTTCAGATCGCCCCCGAGATTGCCCATCATGACCAGCGGGTTCCCGCAATAAGGACAGGTAGTAGCAGCCGTATTCTGATCGGCGACGATGGATCCTCCGCATGACTTGCATACATAAACACGCATGCCGGAAGCTTCATCCTCCGTCCATTCAGACCCGGCCTCTTTCTGCCACTTCATGTCCTCCGGCTTGACCTTGCTGAGCGATTCATCGTACTGTTTCAGCGTGTTGAAGTCGAATTCCGTGTCGCAGTAGGGGCATTTTACCTTCTGCAGCGAGGGATCGAACTCGATCGCTCCCCCGCAGCAGGGACATTTATATTGAAGAAGTCCTTCAGCCATACTCGTAGACCTTTTTACTGAAGTTTAAATCCGCAGTTGGGGCAGAACTTGGCCTGGCCCGGATTGGGCAGTTTGAACCCGCAGTTGGGGCAGAATTTAGGAGCGGCCCCGGAAGCGGTCTGGTCGGTTGTCTGGCCCGCCGCAGCACCTGCAAAAGCATTGGGTGCCTGCTGAGGGGCCTGCTGCTGAGCCTGTGCCTGCTGAGGCTGCTGTCCCTGGCCCATCTGATACAGCTGCTGAGCGTTCATACCCTGGCCCTGATTCATAGCCATTCCCATACCCATGAAACCGGTAAAGGCTCCGGCGGAGTTGCCTGCGGCCGTCTTCATAGCCTCGCTCTGAGCGCCGACCAAAGTAGCTGCTGCCATGGTAGGATCGCGCAGGATGGCGGTCTTCTGAGCCTGCTTGATCATCTCCTGATCTTCTTCCGGCAGGGTGACAGAGCCCATGGCGACACTGACAACTTCCAGGCCGCGCAGCTTTTTCCATTTATCCGACAGGGCTTCATTCAGCGCGGCTTCCATTTCGGTAGTGTGGGCCACCAGCTGGTTGGGACGGATCTCCAGATCGGACAATTTCGCAAAGGCGGGCTGCAGGGCGCTGATGAATTCGGGCTTTAACTGACCGTCCAGCTTGTCGCGGGTATAATCCTCTTCAACGTTGCCGCATACATTGGTGTAAAAGAGGAGGGGATCCGCGATCTTATAGGAGTAAACGCCCGAGCAGCGGACCGATACATCGATATCCAGGTTGATATTGCGGTCAACGACACGGAAAGGAATCGGATTGGGAGTACCGAACTTATTATCGATCAGCTCTTTGGTGTTGAAATAGTAGACCCGCTGATCACGTCCGGTATCACCGCCATAGGTGAAACGGCGTCCGATGGTCTTGAAGGTATCCAGGATTCCTTTGCCCAGACTGCCGGTAAAGAGGCTGGGCTCGGTGTCGGACCGGTAGGTAAACTCTCCGGGTTCGGCGCAGACATCGACGACCTTGCCCTGCTCGACGATGATCATGCACTGGCCGTCGGCAACTGCGACGCCGGAACCATTGGTAATGATATTGTCACTGCCCCTGGTGTTGGAAGAACGGCTGCTGACACGTTTTTTGCCTTTGGTGACAAGAACATCTTCAGGCAATGCTTCGCAGTAGAAAAACTCTTTCCATTGATCGGCCATCGTGCTACCGACTGCCCCTGTAAGTGCTTTGATAAGTCCCATAATCGTGTCCTCTCAGTGAGAATTTATTTTTCTTCTTTCAGAAGTCAGGTTCCGGCTGCCTTATGAAAGAAGGTAGTGCCTTAATTGGTAAGCGTCTGCTCTTTATTGCGGTCGGTCAGGGCCTTTTCGATCTGCTCCGCCGGCACCATCAGAGTGGTCTGATGGGTGTAGCGGACAAAGCCGGGAGCGCTGCCCGCCGGTTTTTTTACAAAGATCCTGGCCGTATAATCCACCGCCACGCTGGCTGCGGTCACCCGGCCTTGCGATACGGCTTTGCTGTGGGCAGCCGCCTGAGCAGCCCCCTCCAAAAGGGTGCGCTCCGTATAGTCGCTGCCGTACTGAAGCTGCGATGTCCGCAGGATGACGTGTGACCCGTGGATATCCTTGACGTGCAGCCATATATCCTGCGGTCTGGCCATCTGAAAAGTCAGCTGATCGTTCTGGATGTTGTTCTTACCGATCAGGCCTTTGACCCCTTCCGAAGTGATAAATTCCAGCGGTTTTGACCTTGCCAAGTTCTTTTTGCCCTTGCGGCCTGCTGCTTTTTTCAAGTAGCCCGTTTCATGCAGCTCCTGCTTGATGTCCTCGATATCCTGCTCGCAGTCGGCCATGGAAATGGCTTCCATGATGCTTTCCAGGTAGCTGACCTGTTCGGACGAAGTCTTGATCTGGCCGGTCAGGGCCTCCTCGGTCCTTTTCAGCTTATTATAACGCGCATATTGCTTTTGTGCATTCTGAGCCGGCGTCAAATTTACGTCCAGCGTCACATCCACCAGGGGCTGCCCCTCTTCGTAATAGTTGGGCAGTTTGACCTTGGTCTGTCCCAACTTGAGCTGCCACATGTTAGCGGTGATCAGATCCCCCCGCAGCCGGTATTTGTCCCTGTCCTTGGTGCCGGCTATCTGCTTTTCCTGCAGGGCCAGCTTGCGTCTGGCTCTTTCCAGATCCGTATTGACCAGGCGGCGCAGCTCCTGGGACTTCTGCTTCATCTTATCAACGGTATCGCGCCGCTGATAGTAAACGTCCAGCAAGGATGATAAAGTGTCAAAGCTTTCGCTGTCCACCTCGCTCATGCTGACATAAGGGACCGTTGAAAAATCAACGATGGCTCCGCTTTTGTCCCGGTATAAAAAATAGGGGCCGTCCGAACTGTCGGTCTCACGGATAAAGCTCTTCAGTGTCTCCTGCAGGCAGACAGCCTCTTCCGGCTCAAGATCCCGGTAGGCTTTCCGCCCGTCGATCCCTGCCCTTGTCAGGACCTCATGTGAAGCAAATGGACTCAGCCCGTTGAAGACCTGATACAAAGCCGAGTCCAAAGGACCCTCGTACTGCCGCATCAGCACATCAAAAGATAAGGTCCCGTCCGGCATCAGCTGGTGGGGATCGGCCTTATGATTATGAGTGGGCAGCTGGTAGACCAGGCCCGGTTCGACCAGGCGGACCGAACTCATCATGGGATTGACCCTTCGGATACTGTCCACCACTTTGCCGTTTTCTCCTACCAGGATCAGGTTGCTGTGCTTCCCCATCATCTCCAGATACAGGGATCTTTCGACTGTATCACCCATCTCGCTGATACCTTCGAAAGTCAGCTGCACGATTCGGTCATAATGATGCTGGCGGATCGAGACCAGCTTGCCTCCGCTCAGGTTTTTCCTAAGCAGCATACAGAAAGCCGGCGGATTCATCGGTGTCTCCGGTTTATTTTTACTCAGCTGGATGCGGGCGTGACTGGCACTGGCCGATAAAACAAGGTGAAGCACCTGGCCCTGGCTGCGGATGTTGAAGACCATCTCATCCGCTTCCGGCTGATAGATCTTATCGATATGAGTGCCGGTCAAAAGGCCTGACAGTTCCTTTACCATGGCATGAGTGCATATTCCGTCAAATGGCATGTATTAATCCTGCTTTCTTCGATCGTATCAAACTCCGTCCGCCTTAAAGCGGATGCCGCCCTTTTCCCGGATCTGCTCCATCAGCCGGCAAACTTTCAGGGACTGCTGACGGATATAGTCGTATTCTTCTTTTGTCCCCTGAGGATCCAGGATATAGCGGGCAAAATCCGCCGCTTCCCTTCCCATCAGGGTGTTCTTTTCTTCATTCCCCCACAGGGCCGTCACGGCTCCCTTATTATCATACAGGTTCATGCCGGTCAGCTGCGAGATCGATTCGATGGTAATAGTGCCTTTGTCACCCATGATCTGGCTGCCCAGCCGGCTTTGTCCGACCTTGCTGTAGGTGACGGTCACCTGCAGATCCGGCCGGTCATCTTTATGATAGGTGCAGACCACCTGTCCGGCTCCGTCCGCTCCGGTATTCAAAAACAGGGGGACGACATCGATCCGGTCCGGGACCCCGAACAGCTCGATCAAGGCATAAAAGTTATAAACACCCAGGTCTTCCAGGGCACCCGTGCACATGGCCGGATTAAAAATATTGGGATTTTTACCGTCTTTATAGAGCTGATACTTGGAACTGAGCTGCGAAAAATCGATGTGGGCCGTATAGATCTCCCCGATCCTGTCCACAGCCTCTTTGAGGACCCTTATCTGGGGCTGGTGCTCCATCATGATAGCTTCCATATAGACAAGGCCCTTTGAGTCCGCCAGCCTGGTAAGTTCGATCAGATCTTCCGACCGGATAGCGATCGGTTTTTCGCAGATCACATGTTTTCCGGCCTCGAGCATCAGTCGGCTCTGCTCTACATGAAAGCGGTTTGGACTTGCAATATAAACAGCGTCGATCTGGGGGTCTTTGGACATGTCTTCCAGCGATGTGTAAATCCTGATGGGGTTCCCGTGGGCAGCGCTAAGGTACTGATCCGCAAAACTGCGGCCCTTATCATAACTGCGGGAATAAACGGCTGCCAGCTCCCACCGGTCGTCTTTCATGGCTCCGCCGATATAGGTCCCAGTGATCCAGCCGGTCCCGATAATAGCATACTTCAGCATCTTGGTCCCCTTTCAGATCTCATACATATCCGTCGAAGCGCCCCGGCTTGTCAGCCCGATGGCTCCGAAGGACCCATCGGCCTCTTCCACGATGTGCTCTACCGTTTCCAGAGCCAGGGGAGGCCGGTTATTTTCTTCGCTCAGATGGCCCAGCAGAAAGACTCCGTTGGCATTGCGGCGGCGGACCAGGGCCAGGGCTTTTCCGCAGTCGTCATTGGACAAATGGCCCAGATTGCCCCGGATGCGCTTTTTCAATGAATCGGGGTAAGACCCGTTCATGAGCATGTTCAGGTCATGATTGCTTTCCACGATGGCTATGTCCGAATCAAAAAGATGACGGATCATAGTCTCGGTTATGTATCCGGTATCGGTTATGACCGAGGCCTTACAGCCCTTGCTCTCCACCGTATAGGCACAGGGGTCGTTGGCGTCATGGCTGGTGGGAATGGCTTCGATGCGTAGATCGCTCATACGGTAGCCCCTGCCGGAGGTGATCTCAAACCGAAGCTCCGGCGGTACCGGACCGATGGCTTTTTCCATACCCTTCCAGGTACCGGCCGTCGCCATGACCGGCACTTTATAGCGGCGGCACCAAACGCCCACCCCTTTGGTATGGTCTGAATGCTCGTGGGTCACAAACACAGCGGTAATAGTGCCCGGATCGATCCCCTTGGCCTTAAGCAGGGTCTCGATCTGTCTGGCCGACAGACCTATATCCAGAAGCAGCCGCTGCTCGCCGGTTTCGATAAAGGTACAGTTGCCGTTGGATCCGCTGCTGATTGAACAAAATCGCATGCAAAACTCCTGACTTTCGGATTCTTATCTTCTTATAAAGTTTACTACATAATTTATAAATTAGAAAGATGATTTTCCCGGTCAAAAGACTGCCAGAAATGATCCAGTTCGGTCGATAAGGTATCGGCGGTGACCGGCCTTACCGGCTGCCACTGCCTGGGATAAAGCTTTTTATAACGGGCCTGGCTGAACCGCTGATCGATCAGAAGGACCACTCCCTTGTCTTCCTCGGTCCGGATCAGACGGCCGGCTGCCTGAAGCACATGGCCCATGCCCGGATACACATAAGCATACTCGAACCCGTTCCCATAGCGGCGGTCTATGTTTTCTTTGATCAGATCCCGTTCCAGTCCGATCTGGGGCAGACCTACACTGACCACGATCACCCCGATCAGGCTTTCCCCCTTCAGGTCGATGCCCTCGGAAAAAACTCCCGATAAGACGCAAAAACCGATCAGGGTCCGGTCCGGTTCAAATTCAGGGTCCAGCATCTCTGATAATGAACCTTCTTTTTGAAAATGCTCCAGAAAGTCCTGCCGCTGGTCTTCGCTCATGCCCGGCTCCTGTTTGATAGTCCTAAACTCCGGATAGCGCATCGTAAAATCCTTATAGACCTGTCCCAGGTAGGCAAAAGAAGAGAAAAAGACCATATAATGTCCGTCCCTGGCCCGGACCGTCTGCGCGATCAGATCACTGACGGCGGGGATGCTGGTCTGCCGGTAACGGTAAGTGACCGGTACAGAAGCCGTCATCACTTTCATGCGTTCGTGGTCAAAAGGTGAGTCCAGCGCCACGGCTTTGGCGTCATCGGCTCCCAGAAGGCGCTGATAATATTCGATCGGTTCCAGGGTAGCCGAAAAAAAGATCACACTGGAAACAGACTTATAAGCGCTTTTTAAAACCTGGGAAGGGTCTACGCAGAAAAAGCGCAGCAGCATATCGCCGCCTTTGATCTGCATATAATCTTCATAGCCTTCCGACCGCTGGTTCCAGATCCTGAGGAAAAAGAGAAGGCGGAAATACAGCTGCCAGCTTTCTTCCTCTTCTTCTATTTTTACCTCTTCCAGCGACATCTGGCCGGAATGCTCGGCAAAGTACTGGCCCATCAGATCTGCCGTTTGATTTAATGCCCGGTACCAGCTCAGATCCAGATGCCAGGGATCTTCTTTTGCCTCGATGCCAGCCATAAAGACCGGATCCAGAAAAGGGGATGCCAGGTTATCCTGCATCTTACCCTCCGTACCGGCCGGGATATGTTCGATCCCGTCCTCGTCGACAGTAACGGTGTCGACGGTGACAGCAGCGGGGGCGGCTGTAGTCGTTTCTGCTGTCATAACTTCGTCCGCATCGGGCAGTACCCCTTCTAATGAAGACAGATCCGCTTTCAGATAATCGGTCCCCTCGGGCATGGATTTTTTACATTCCAGAAAAAGATCATTGACCCTGCCCAGGGCTTTGTATAAGGGAGTCCCCTTCTTACACTTTCGCCTCATGGTCAGAAAGTCCTTCTTGGAGATATCGGCGGTAAACATATCTCTGGCCCGGTCGACCAGGTTATGCGCTTCGTCGATCAATAAGGTAAAGGGCTGCTTACCGGAAGCAAAAAAGCGCTTGAGGGAAGCTGACGGATCAAAAGCATAATTATAATCGCAGATCAGAAGGTCGCACCAGACGGCAATATCCAGCGACAGTTCATAGGGGCAGACCTTGAACTTCTCTGCGACCGTCTCGATCGTTTGTTTGGAAAACTGTTTTTCATGATCAAGAGCCCACAGGCAGGCATCGTTGACCCGGTCGTAATGACCCTTGGCATAGGGGCAGTCCACCGGATTGCAGCGCCTCGGTCTGCCCTTCTGAGTCTGAAAACAAATGCGGTCTTTGGCCGTTATCCGAATGGCAGCCAGCTGCATATCCGACTTGGTCCTAAGCAGCTGGTCTGCCTTGAGGACCGCCTCAGCAGTCACATTTTTGGCTGTCAGATAAAAGATCTTCTCGGTCCTGCCCTCCCCCATAGCCTTTAAGGCCGGAAACAGAGCCGACATAGTCTTGCCGATGCCGGTCGGGGCTTCCAGGAAGATCTTCTTACCGTCTTTGATGGTACTGTAGACCAAAGCCGCCATCTGACGCTGGCCGGGCCGGAAACTGTCAAAGGGAAAAGTCAGCCCGGACAGACTCTGATCGCGCTGTTTCTGCCAGGCAGCGCTCCACAGGATCCATCGGCTGTAACTGTCCACTACTTTTTGGACGAACGCTTCCAGCTGACTTCTGCTTTGGCATTCGTAAAGGCGGGTAACCTCTTCTGTCTCCGTCTGCACATACGAAAGGCGCACCAGTACCTTGTCCAGATCTTTTTCCTGAGCCAGAAAGCAGGCATAAAAGTATGCCTGAGCCCAGTGCAGTTCGTTTCTTTCTTTCCGGACATCCTCCAGTTTCAGATCCGTCGATTTGATCTCATCGACGGCCCAGAGTGTCTGCCCCTGCCAGTCAGTCCGGAAAAGGCCGTCCGCCCGTCCCTCAACTGTCAGACAGGCAGCCGTCTGCCCGTCTTTATCCTTGATCGCAAAGGTCTTTTCCATGGGGACTTCTGCCATATAACCGCTGCCTTCGCTTTTCTGCAGCTTTTTATGCAGGCGTGTTCCCTCCAGGGCGCGCAGATTGGCCCTCACTCCGCTTGAAAAAGAAGAGTCAATGTCCCCGGTCCTCAGGATGTATTCGACCAGGGTCCTGACGGACGCGGCATAGGTCTTACGTTCTGCCTTCGCCACTGTCTTCCCGGCTGTTTTTTCCGGCTCCTTGGTCTTCTTGCTCATCACTTCCGTCCGGGAACTCCTTTCTCACATTGTTCAGGGCCATATCGACGATCTCATCCGGATAACCCAGATAGGACAGGATGCGGATGCCGTTGGGCTTTTTCAGCACGCCCGGCTTCAGCTTATAGTCAAAGGTGAGCTCGTCCTTGCTGACGCTTTCTTCGAAGTGGTAGGAATCATAGCAGTCTTTGACATTCCCGGTGATCTCAATGTCGTGGGTGGCCACGATGACCAGACAGGGGCGTTTGGACAAATAGGTCAGCAAAGCACTGGCAGCTGCCACCCTTTCGGTGGGGTTGGTCCCTCTGAAGATCTCATCGACCAGAAGCAGGCTGGGGTGGTCGCCTTCGGCAACGGCCAGCATACGTTTCAAGGCAGTGGCTTCTGCCATGTAATAACTGGTCCCCTGACTCAGATCATCACTGGGACTGATCGATGTAGCCAGGGCCATCATGTTTGCTTCATAATACCGGGCCCTGACCATGTAAAAAGTCTGGGCCAGGACCATATTCAAGCCCAGAGTACGTAAAAAGGTCGACTTACCGGACATGTTGGAACCGGTCAGGACCATATTCTTTCCATCCAGTGTCAGATCGTTCAAAACCGCCCCCGTCAGGGTGGGATGTCCGATCTGTTCTACCTTCAGATAAGTAGGTTTATCCGTAAAGACCGGACGGGTGACCGGCACCATGGCGCGGCGCACATAGGACATAGATTGAAAAGCATCCAGTTCCCCCAGGCGGCGGTAAAGGGTCCTTAAAACGGGAGCCAGCTCCTTGATATCCCGGACGCAGCGAAGATAAGCCCTTTCATCCGTCAGGAACATAATGCGCAGATATAAAAGGATCCCGAAGGTATCGGACCCGGACTGCATGGCCAGAGCCTTATTCTTTTTAAGGATGGGAGAACATTTATCCACTGCCTTGTCAAAGAAATCGCTGTACCCGTCCTTAAGTTCCGGTATATCCAGCTTGACGATCTCGCGGGCTGCCGTCAGCATGCGGGCCACGGCACGGATGCCCGGCAGACCTTTTTCCGTATAACGGCTGAACTGAGCGTGGGCGATCATGTTCAGGACCAGGAAAATGACGATCAGGAGGATAGCTTTGACCTTTAAAAAAGGAATGGAAATCAGCGAAGCGATCATGGCCAGGGTCAAAGGCATGATCCAGCCGCGGCCGGGCGGCAGTTCACTAGGTTTCCCGTACAGGCATTCCGCCGCCGAGTCAAACTCTTCCTTTCCCATATAATGCAGGATGCACTGGATCTTTTCCCTTGGCTCTTTGTTCATCTGAAAAAACTCGATCAGGCGGTCCCGCTTTTTCAGCTCGCCTTCGTCAAACTTCAAGATGCGGAACATGTTGTAAAGCATCTGCTGACCGGGATTTGACATAGTCCTGTTCATTTTCAGATAGACTTTGCCCATATCCAGGTCGTTGAAGGCCTGGTCATCCAGGATCCAGTCCTCTTTCCGCATCATGCGGACAAAGTTCTTTTCGATCATGGACATATCCGGAACATTGTTTTCATCTTCTTTTCCGGCGTTGTCCTGCACCCAGTTTCGCAGCCTTCTTGAAAATAAATTGGGCATGGCTCCTCCTGATCTTCCGAAATCACTCGATACCTGCTTTTTTACAATTTTCCACGTGCGTGTCCCAGTCAGCGGCGAAGTAATAATTGCCGCTGTCATCATATACAAAGAAGAGGTCGTCGGTATCGGCCGGTTCCAGGACCGCCTTTACCGCATCAAGGCTGGGGCTCCCTATCGGTCCGGCCGGAAGGGCTTCGACCTGATAGGTATTATAATAAGGTTGATATTGGTCCTCGGTCCTGCTCTGATCCAAGCCTTCCTGCAGATAAAAAATGGTAACGTCCGACTGCAGCTGCATACTCTGGTCCAGGCGGTTGTCAAAAACAGCAGCTACCTGCGGGTAGACCGTACCGGCAGGATCATGACTGGATTCCGCTTCTACGATCGAGGCCAGTGTCAGCAGCTGGTCGATCGACCATCCTTTATCGGCCGCCTGCCGGATCTGCTGATCGGTCAGGAGACTGTCCCAGCTGCTGAAAAGCTGAGTCAGGACCGTTCTCAGATCATCTGAGGTATCCAATTGGTAGATACCCGGCGCTATATAGCCTTCATAACGGTAAGAACGCCCGGTAAGATCCGCTTCTGCCAGGGGTGCGGCGGTCTTACTTTCCGCTATATCAAGGTTTTGGGATTCTGAAATAGCACTGTCCAGGTCATCGGCAAAACCAAGATCGACTAACTGCTGCAGGATACCGATCAGGTAAGCTCCTTTGGAGACTGTCAGACTGACTGTTCCGTCCCCGGCTTCCTCCGGTTTTTCCGCTGACGACTCTCCTTCCGAGGGCAGAGACGAGGACGTGTCCGGAGCTTCTGATACGGCGGACTCCTGCCGGGCTGCGGAAGCCTCGGATGAGGGAGCCGGCTGGGACGCACTCATCAAAGATGAACTTTCGACAGGTTTATAAACGGCGCTGCAGGCAGTCAAAAGCAGGAGCAGCAGAGCCAGGCAAAGTGCCGTCCCTGCCCTTCTTATATACGAAAATTTCTTCATACTTCTCCTATCGTTAAAAGGGAGCCGGCTTTACGTCTGCCAGCTCCCTGTCATGTTTATTTACCGGCTTTACCTGTGCTGGAATCGGAATCACTTGCGGACGATTCCTTCTGAGAAGACGTAGGAAGGGGCTGCCCGCTGTCGGTTTTACTTCGCAGCGTATAGCTGATCGTCACGTCTTTAGCAGTCATATCCCCGATCCCGCCTATCACCAGCTTGGAAGTATGCGAACCTTTGGTCAGATCCGAAGGAGCCAGCGTCAGCGAAACATTGATATCGCTGATCGATAGTCCGCGGATCTGGGACGTCAGACCCTGCACCGTGATGGTTACCGTATCCTGGTCGAAAGTCAGCTCCCAGTCATTGGTCAGATTGTAGACCGTAATGCTGCTGTTATGAATGGTAAAGGACCTTTCGATGATCTTTTCCACCGACAGATCGACCGTTGCCTCGGTCGGCGCATCCGGCATCAGGCGGACCACATCATTTCCGTCATTGTCCTGGCCGAAAGCGTCTCTGAGCACATCCTGCAGCTGGTAGGTCTGAGTCAGAGATCCGGTCGCCTCCGATAGATCCACCGGGGGCAGCGTGATATTACGCAGCTTGTTCATTACGCTTTCGGGTCCGTACACTTCGATCTGATCCACACTGATCTGTGCGTTGTTTGCGTACTGATACCCGCTGGCAGGCGTGCCGGTCACCGAAGCGGACAGGGGCACCGACTTAAAAGCATAGATGGGTACAAAGACCGAAGCTTCGCTGACGGACGAAACGATGACATCACGGGAATAGGAAACGTCATTGCCATCCTTGTCCTTCAGATATATGCGGCCTACCTTGGTCACATTGGCATTTGCACCTGTGATGTCCACGGAAACCTGTCCGTAGCTGATATTACTGATCTGATTGGCCGGTCCCGTCAATTTGACCGTTTCAGGAGTAACAACTACAGAAGGATCCTCCTCCATATTCAGATATCCTACTGCCGGTTCGCCCGAAATAACATAATTGATGGGGACTTCGACCGTCACGTTGTCTTCGACTTCAACCGACAGATACGATTTGTTCCGGATCGTATAAAATTCTGCCTTGACCGTCGGATCCGTTATAGAGTAATGGATGAGCAGGCGGTCTGACTCCGAGCTGTCCAGTTCATACAGATCCACGTAGGCACTCAGATAGGAAGAGGCGGACCGGTTGCGCAGCTTCTCGATCACAGAATTTCTTGCCCGCAGGTAAACAGTCACTTTTAGGTTACTCGGATTGCTGGTCCCTTCGATTTCAAAATAACGGCCCTGCCGGGTGAATTGATCCTGATTCTGTACCGTGACCGGGACATCGACCGAGTAAGTATGGATGGGATCATTGGTATTGGTATATATGAGCCATAAAATGATGGCAATGACCAGGGCCAGGATCTTATAGCCCAGATTGTGGAGCACCCATTTTTGTATAAAGTTTTTCATGGGTTGGCCTCCTTGCCGTCCTGTTTACCGCTGTGCCTGCGGATCCTTTTGACCAGGGATCCGGATTTTTGAGTCTGCTGATTGGCGTCCCCGATAAGCTGGCGGCGGATGAAATCCTTGGTGATATCCCGGTACAATTCCCCCTGGTAAGCCATAGACATGGCGCCGGTCTCTTCCGATACGATAAAAACTTTAGCGTCCGACACTTCCGACAGACCGAGAGCTGCCCTGTGGCGGGTGCCCAGGTCTTTCGAAATATCGTTGTTTTCAGACAGGGGCAGGTAACAGGTCGCTGCTAATACACGGTTCTGGCGTATGATCACTGCTCCGTCATGAAGAGGAGTATTTTTCACAAAAATGTTGATCAGAAGACCGCTGGAGATTTCCGCGTCAATGGGAATACCGGTCTGTTCATATTCACCCAGTGCTACTTTCTGCTCGACGGCGATCAAGGCGCCTGTTTTGGTCGAAGCCATATTGACCATGGCTTCTGTCAGAGCATCCGCGGTCTTTTTATTTACGGTATTGTCTTTATAACCGAATAAATTGTTGAAGACCCGGCTGGTACCGAGTCTTTCCAGAGCTCTTCTGAGCTCAGGCTGGAAAATAACGATGATAGCCAGGATACCGATATTGAAGAGCTTGTTGAAAACCAGCTCTACCATATTCAGATTCAGGATCATGGCAACGATCCAGGCGCCAAGCACGATCGCAATGCCTCTGAAAAGCATCCAGCCCCGGGTCTTGCGGATCCAGATCAAAACCAGGTAGATCAATGCCGCAACCGCCACAATATCCAGAATATCCGTCAGCTGGATCGTCGGCAGCAATATCTGCGACAGATCGTCGATTCCTTCAATGCCCGATAAAAACGAATCCATCTGTGCCGACCTCCTTTACTGAAAGTATTACGGCCCTGTCTTGCAATGAATTCCCTCTTATTTGTCCGGTTTTTCCGCGAACAGATCGACAGCCTCTTCCTGGTCCTCTTCTCCGGCAGGACCGAAAGATATATCTTTGCGGCTCCGGCCGGTCCCGGTCTTTTTCCCGACCGTCGGAACTACCTGAGTCTTCTCTTCCTTCTGTTCGGGCTCATCAGGCACATTGACTTTGACAGGCTTGTCGACAGGCCTGCCTGCTGCCTTCTCCGGTCCCATACTGGCCTGGGCTTTGGCCTCAGCTGCCTTGCGTGCGGAAGGATCCAAACGGACGGTCTCCTGAGGGACCCTTCTGACGATAGAGGCAGACTGCCCGGTTCTGTCGGATGTGTCTCTTCGGGCCGGACGTTCCGGCCTTCTGCGGGTATCTTTCTGTTCCAATACCCTTTTTTCTATATCTTCATCAACGATATGACGGTAATCTTCCTGGTCCGGTTTTTTGGCATTGATCTTGGGGATCATACGTACCTGGTACATATAATCGTCGTCTTCAAATTCAAGGTTGCGCGCTTCTTTATAGTTCAGCGACACATGCAGCACCTCAAGAGCAAACAGGATCGCTATCGCCAGCACGGCCCATAAAATAACTGCGGGGGCGGATCCGACCACTTTGCCCTTGTAGAGGCCGATAAAAAGAAGGATCAGGCCCAGGATTGAACCGGTGCCCAGAGAGATATAGCGATTGTAGCGGACATGGAGTTTACGAAGAAGGCCGACGCAGAGTACCACAAGCCCGGACAGAACGATCAGAAAAACCATGGAATCATTGTGGGTCAGCTGAGAAAGGCCCGACGAAGACGCGCTGGTGATCAGCTGAGGCAGCTGATCGATCGATGATCCCATCTGCAGGTCCATAAAAATCGGGATGATATCCAAGACGCCGTAAGCCATAACTCCCAGAACGACAGGGACCGCCGAACCAAGGCCCAGATACATTCCGGCAAAAAGGGGAATAGCCAGATACCAGTTAAAATGGATAAAAATAGGAACTAAAAGCAGCAGGAAGGTATCGTCGGGGAACAGATTTGCGCTGGCAATATAGATCAGCAGCAGGATCAGTCCCACAATGATCGAACCGATCAAAGATGACTGGAATATGTTGTAAACCAGGAGGATCAGAGCAGCCAATGCCCCGCTGCGGTTGGGAAGCAGCATGCAGACAGCCGCCATTACGACCTGGACCAGTGATGAATTGAGCACGGCCGAGGCATAAGGGCTGAAGATCTCCATCCCCGATATCATACGGAAAGCAATAAAAAACAACAGGAATTTCAACGCGTAGCGAATGATCAGCTGCGAATGCTGCAGGATTTTGGACAGGACGTTTCTGGTTTTATCCAGGACTGAAAGTTGTTCCATCTGTCTCCCCTTTGATTTCAGAAAATTTTAAATAGCGTAAGCGATGAGTCAGACAAAGTTATCGATCTGATCCAAGAGGTCATAATAAACATCCAGGCGCTTTTTAGCCCTGTCATAACGGACCGAATGCACCAGACCCGCGATGACAGATACAGCGATCAGAACGACCGCATACTCGGCAAGGACGCGTATGATCAGGCCTGTATAGTTATAATGAAGCAGATTGGCCTGCTGGATGTAGAAGATATCCACCACTTTATACGCCCAATAAATAATGTAAAAAATGGTTGCCCAGACCCGGGCCTTGAGCTGCTGGACCCCGACATAATCCTGTTTATAATACCGTCTGGCAATGCTGTCACGCTTCAGATACTCTTCTTCATACGCAGCAGCCTTGGCCATCAGTGCGATATAACTTGTTTTTGGCATTTTTTCTCCTCTGCCGTATGGCTATAGGTTCAAATAATTTTACCACAACGGCCGCAAGGGGTAAACCCCTTAGAAAAAAAGGGGCCCGGCGGATTTTTCCGCCGGGTCAAAAGCAACAGAGAATATTTCCAACAGCAAGAAAGGAAAAAGAAATGTGCAAAAGGGTATCAGTCCTGGAACAAAGGAGTGGACAGATAGCGGTCGCCGGTATCCGGCAGCAGTGCTACGATCGTTTTCCCTGCATTCTCGGGGCGCTGAGCCAGTTCGATAGCCGCTTTAACAGCCGCACCGGAAGAAATGCCGACAAGAAAACCTTCATTTTTGCCGATCTCTTTACCTACCGAAAAAGCATCCTCGTTGGTGATGGGAAGGATCTCATCATAGATCTTGGTATCCAGTACTTTGGGTACAAAACCCGCTCCTATACCCTGGATCTTGTGGGATCCGGCATGCCCCTGGGACAGGACCGGAGAAGATGCGGGCTCGACTGCGACCACTTTTACGTCCGGATTCTGTTTTTTCAGGTAACGGCCGACTCCGGTAAGCGTTCCGCCTGTACCAACACCGGCAACAAAGAAATCAACTTTTCCGTCGGTATCCTTCCAGATCTCGGGACCGGTAGTCGCTTCATGGGCAGCCGGGTTAGCCGGATTGACAAACTGTCCGGGAATAAAGGAATTCGGTATCTCTTTAGCCAGTTCATCCGCTTTAGCGATCGCCCCTTTCATTCCTTTGGCTCCCTCGGTCAGGACCAGCTCGGCACCGTAAGCCTTCATGATCTGGCGGCGTTCAACACTCATGGTCTCGGGCATTACAATGATGATACGATATCCGCGGGCAGCTGCAACGGAGGCAAGTCCGATGCCGGTATTGCCGGAAGTAGGTTCGATAATGGTGGAATCCTGATTCAGGAGTCCCTTCTGCTCTGCATCATCGATCATCGCCTTGGCAATTCTGTCTTTCACAGAACCGGCCGGATTGAAATACTCCAGCTTTGCCAGGATCGTGGCTTTCAGATCGTATTTCTTCTCAAGATGGGTCAGCTCAACCAACGGAGTATTACCGATCAGCTGGTCAACGCTTTTGTAAATTCTGCTCATAAAAATGCCTCCTTACAGCTTAAAGCAGCCCAGCAGCAAAATATTGTCCATACACTTGCTTCTGCAGATACATGCTTTCCGCTTGTTTATAAACCCTTTTATCCTGTAGGTTTATGGATATAATAAAAGCTTCTTCCCTTCCTGTCAATATAAAATTCAAAAATTCCGTAAAAATTTTTAGGAAATGAAAACGCCGCTCGCTACTTGGCAAAGCATAAACCCAGTGGTATAATGGGTTTATCTATCCAATTGAAAGGAGAGCCCTGCTTTATGATGATATCTACCAAAGGCAGATATGCGCTGAAAGTTATGATCGACCTTGCCGAGCACCAGAGCAGTGGTTATATTCCTCTTCAGACGATCGCTGACCGCCAGCAGATCTCTGAAAAATATCTGGAAACCATTCTCCGTTCGATGGTGCAGCACGGCCTTTTGGTCGGCGTCAGGGGAAAAGGCGGCGGCTACCGTCTGACCCGCAGCCCCAGCGAATACAGCGTCGGTGAGATCCTACGCCTATCCGAAGAAAACCTGGCTCCCGTCGCCTGTCTGGAGCATAATGCTCCCGAGTGCCAGCAAAGCGCCGACTGCCGTACCCTTCCCATCTGGATCAAACTAAACGACATGATCAACAAATATCTGGACAGTGTTTCGCTTGCCGATCTTCTTCCGCCCCTGGAGCCCGGCAACGACTACGTGATCTGAACGATTTCTGATCAAAAAGCCTTGTGATGGCATTCTTACCGTCATAAGGCTTTTTCTTTTCGTATTCTGCCTCGCCCCTTCTCTTCGCAAAACGTGTAGAAGGTATCCGGCCGCTATGATATAATAATGGAATGTTTGTAATCTCTGCTAAGGGGGCACTCTTTTGAAAAAACTTCTTTATTTAATGAAGGATCACCTCAAAGAATGTATACTGGCTCCTCTCTTCAAATGCCTGGAAGCTTGCGTCGACCTGATCGTTCCGCTGCTGATGGCTCGCCTGATCGATATCGGCATCGGAGGAAACAATACATCTTATATCGTCAAGATCGGCATCCTTTTGATCGTTCTTGCCGCATGCGGTCTGGCTCTGTCATCAGTCGCCCAGTGGTTTTCAGCAAAAGCGGCCGTTAACTTTGCCGCTAACGTACGCAGCAAGGCCTTTTCACATATCGAGCACCTGTCTTTTTCCAAGCAGGACAGCCTTGGTACCGCTACGCTGATCACCCGTCTGACCAGCGACGTGAATATGCTGCAGACCGGCGTCAATATGACGCTCCGCCTTTTCCTCCGCTCGCCCTTTATCGTCTTCGGTTCGGTCATCATGGCCTTCACCGTTGACACTCACGCTGCCTGGATCTTTGCCGCGGCGGTACCTCTTCTTGCCATCGTCGTTTACGGCATCATGGCCATCACGGTCCCCCTTTACAAAAAAGTACAGGCGCGCCTTGATAAGGTGACCCAGGCTACCCGTGACAATCTGACCGGTGTCCGCGTCATCCGGGCCTTCAACTTACAATCCAGTGAAACAAATCAGTTTCTTGACCAGAACGAAAAACTGACCCAGCAGTCTAAACACGTCGGTCTGTTTTCCGCACTGACCAACCCCCTGACTTATATCCTGATCAACCTGGCGACTGCTCTGCTTTTATATGTAGGCGCTATCCGCGTCAACGTCGGGGCCCTCACACAAGGACAGGTCATCGCCCTTGTCAACTACATGGCTCAGATCCTGGTCGAACTGGTCAAGCTGGCCAACCTGATCGTCACCATTTCCCGTTCCATCGCTGCCGGCAACCGCGTCCAGGCCATTTTGGACACTCCGATCGGCATGCAGCAATCGGAAAGTCCCGCACAGACCGACCGGGAAGGCAGCGTTGATTTCGACCATGTCAGCCTGACTTATGAGGGCGGCGGAGATCCTGCCCTGTCCGACATCACCTTCAAGGCCGAGCCTGGACAGACCATCGGCATCATCGGCGGTACCGGAAGCGGAAAATCATCCCTGGTCAACCTGATCCCACGTTTTTATGACGTTTCTTCGGGCAGTGTCAAGGTTGATGGTGTCGATGTCAAAGATCTGCCTATGGCCGATCTCAGACAGGAAGTGGGCATCGTTCTTCAGAAGCCTATTCTTTTTGCCGGCACCATCCGCAGCAACCTTCAATTTGGAAATCCGGATGCGACCGATCAGGAGATCTGGCAGGCTTTAAAGGATGCCCAGGCCGAAGATTTCGTCCGTCAGAAGCCTAAGCAGCTTGACGAGGCGGTCGAACAAGGCGGACGCAATTTCTCCGGAGGCCAGCGCCAGCGGCTTTCCATTGCCCGCGCCTTGATCCGCAAACCTCGCATACTGATCCTGGACGACAGCTCTTCTGCCCTTGACTTTGCGACCGATGCCGCTCTGAGGGAAGCCATTCACCATTTGAGCTACCACCCCACTACCTTTATCGTCAGCCAGCGTGTCGCTTCGATCCTGTATGCCGATAAGATCCTGGTTTTGGCGGACGGACGTCTGATGGGCGAAGGTACTCATGAGGAACTGCTCAAGACCTGTCAGGTATACCGCGAGATCTATGAGTCTCAGATCAAAAAGGAGGACATGGCGCAATGAGCATTCAGAAAAACAAGAAGCCGGTCGATAAGGCTTCTCAGATCAAAACACTGAAAAAAGTCCTTCATTATATTAAAGATTACCGCTGGCTGCTGATCGGTTCGATCTTATTTGCAGCGGTCGTCTGCGTGCTGACTCTGTGGCTGCCTATCCTTCAGGGACAGGCCATCGATAAGATCGTTTCCAAGGGCAATGTCGATTTCAAGGGTCTGGTCCACATTTTGATGATCATTGTCGTAACCGTACTGATCACGGCTTTAGCTCAGTGGCTGCAGAACCTGGTCAACAATAAAGTTGCTTATCATGTCGTCCGCGACCTTCGAAACGCAGCCTTCAAAAAGATCGAGCAGCTGCCGCTGTCCTATCTTGACGCTCATCCTTCCGGGGACCTGGTATCCCGTGTCATCGCCGATGCCGACCAGTTCTCGGACGGTCTTCTGATGGGGTTCACACAGCTCTTTTCCGGCGTCCTGATGATCCTGGGCACCCTGATCTTTATGTTCTCCATCGACTGGATCATCGCCCTTGTCGTTGTCATCCTGACACCTCTGTCTTTGTTCGTTGCCCGTTTCATCGCATCCCATTCCTATAAACACTTCCGCCGCCAGAGTGAGATCCGCGGCCAGCAGACTGCCCTGATCGATGAGATGATCTCCGGCCAGAAAGCTGTCCAGGCTTACGGAAGAGAAGAAGATGTCTGCAAACGCTTTGATGATATCAACGACCGTCTGCGCGACACATCCCTGAAGGCTACCTTCTACAGTTCTCTTACCAACCCCTGTACCCGTTTCGTCAACAGTATCGTTTATGCGGCCGCTGCTATTTTCGGAGCCTTTTTGACCTTACGCGGCCGTATCACCGTCGGCCAGCTTTCCAGCGCTCTCAGCTATGCCAACCAGTACAGCAAGCCTTTCAACGAGATCTCCGGCGTTGTGACCGAACTTCAGAACTCCATTGCCTGCGCCGCCCGTATCCTGGAACTGATCGAACTGGAGCCTGAAAAGGCCGATCCCCAACATCCGGTCACGGTCGATCATTTCGACGGAAAGGTCGATATCGATCATGTATATTTCCAGTATGTTCCGGAACGTCCTCTGATCCAGGACTTTAACCTGCATGTAAAACCGGGCAGCAAGATCGCCATCGTAGGGCCTACCGGATGCGGCAAGACTACTTTGATCAACCTGCTTATGCGCTTTTATGACGTCAACAAGGGCGACATCAAAGTCGAAGATACCAGTATCTACGACATGACCCGCCGTAACCTCAGAAGCGGCTTCGGCATGGTCCTGCAGGATACTTGGATCAAAGACGGCACCGTCCGCGAAAATATCGCCATGGGACGGCCCGACGCCAGCGACGAGGAGATCGTAACGGCTGCCAAAAAAGCTCATGCCGACGAATTTATCCGCCGTCTGGGCGATGGCTACGACACGTATCTTACCGGAGGCGGAGACCTTTCGGAAGGCCAGCGCCAGCTTTTGTGCATTGCCCGTATCATGCTGGCCATGCCTCCTATGATCATCCTGGACGAGGCCACCAGCTCCATCGATACCCGTACCGAAATGCTGATCCAGCAGTCCTTTGATAAACTGTCCAACGGACGCACCAGCTTTATCGTTGCCCATCGTCTGTCCACCATCCGATCCGCGGATCAGATCCTTGTCATGAAAGACGGCAATATCATCGAGACCGGAAATCATCAGGAACTGCTGAAGAAAGGCGGATTCTACGCAAAGCTGTATAACAGCCAGTTCCAGCAGTCATGACCTATTTAAGACACTAAGGAGATGCGATGAAACTTACCTTTATCGGAGCCGACCACGAAGTTACCGGCAGCTGTCATTATCTGCAGGCTGCCGGAAAGAACATCCTGGTCGACTTTGGTATGCAGCAGGGACGGGATCTATATGAAAATATCGACCTTCCCATTGCTGCCAAAGACGTTGATTATGTGCTGATCACCCATGCCCATCTGGATCACACCGGCATGCTCCCCTTCTTATACAAGCAGGGCTTCCGCGGGACCGTGCTGACTACCAAGGCCACGCTGGATCTGTGCTCGATCATGCTGGCCGACAGCGCTCACATCCAGGAGTCCGACGCTGAGTGGAAAAACCGCAAACGCCAGCGTAAAGGACTGGAACCTATCGAACCGCCATACACCATGGAAGACGTAAACGGCCTGATGACCCTTTTCATAGGCTGCGATTACGACCAGAAGATCGATTTATGCCCGGGGATCAGCATCCGCTTTACCGACGTCGGACACCTTCTGGGATCCAGCGCCATCGAAGTATGGGCGACCGAAAGCGGGGTCAGCCGCAAGATCGTCTTCTCCGGCGACGTCGGCAACACCAACCAGCCTTTGCTGCGCGATCCCCAGCCGGTCGAAGGCGGCGACTACCTGCTCATCGAGTCGACCTACGGCGATCGTATCCACGAAAAACCGGCCGATTACATTCAGCCTCTGGCCGAGATCCTGGAACGCACTTTTAAGGCCGGCGGCAACCTGGTGATCCCCTCCTTTGCCGTTGGGCGTACCCAGGAGATGCTTTACTATTTCCGCGAGATCAAGAACCGCAATCTGGTCCCCGATTTTCCCGACTTCAAGGTTTACGTCGACAGTCCTCTGGCAGTAGAAGCCACCAAGATCTTTACCCGCAACCAGGACAGCTGCTTCGATCAGGAAGCCAGCCAGCTCTTGAGTCAGGGCATCGATCCTATCGACTTTCCCGGTCTGTGCACGGCCGTTACCGGCGACGAATCCAAAGCAATCAACTACAATAAAGATCCCAAAGTCATCATTTCCGCCTCCGGTATGTGCGATGCCGGCCGTATCCGCCATCATTTGAAATATAATTTATGGCGGCCCGAGTCGACCATTCTCTTCGTAGGCTATCAGGCAGAGGGATCTTTAGGCAGACGTCTCCTGGATGGCGCTGCCGCTCACGAAGACTTTTCGGTCACCTTGTTCGGCGATGAGATCGCCGTCAAAGCTTCCATCTGCCAGCTGCCCGGTATTAGTGGCCATGCCGATCAGAAAATGCTGATCGACTGGGTCAAATCCATGAAAAAGCAGCCCTCCCGCATCTTCGTTGTCCACGGCGAGGACAAGGTCACCGATCTTTTTGCCGCTCTGCTCAACGACACTTTCGGGAAGGATGATCTGGCCAAGGCTCCTTATTCCGGATCTGTTTATGATTTGGTCAACGGCTGCTGGATATATGAAGCGCCTCCGAAGCCGATCGAGCATCGTGCTGCCGGAACTTCCGCAGCTGTCCGCACTGCATCCCTGGCTTATCAGCGGTTGGTTTCTGCTTTCGGCCGCTTGAAGAACCTGGTCGAAAAGAGCTCCGGATGGGCCAATAAAGACCTTGGCAAGTTTACGGATGATATCCTGTCCCTTGTTGAAAAATGGAAATGATTCCTTATGAAAAACAAAAAAGGTGCTGCCAAGAACCGATACTCCGATTCCTGACAGCACCTTTTGATTGTCCTTATTTATTCGTATAATGACATCAAAAAACATATATGGCATCTGTCGACAGCCCTGTTACAAACGGACTTCATGAGGATTTTTTACACCTTTGACCCAGCAGTCAACGCTTTCAAAGGCTGCCCTTACCATAGATTCAACCGCATCGTCGGTATAAAAAGCCGTATGGGCGGAAAAAACGACATTGGGGAAGGACCGTAAGATGCTCATTTCATCATTGCGGATCACATCGCCGAGCCGATTGTAATAATATAGACCATTCTCATCCTCCAACACGTCAAGGGCCGCTCCCCCTACCTGACCGGATTCCAGGGCCCGGATCAAGGCGTCCGAATCGATCAGGGAACCACGGGCTGCATTTACGAACAACACGCCCTTCTTGCACTTGGAAAAGGCCTTTTCGTCGATCATATGATAGTTTTCCTTGGTAGCCGGGGCATGCAGGGTGATCACGTCAGATTGGGCCAGCAGCTGATCCATCGAAACATATTCTGCGTATTGTTTGACAGTATCGTTAGGATAAAGGTCATAAGCCAGTATCCTGCATCCGAAACCGGACAGCGACCGAATTACCGTACTACCGATCCTGCCGGTACCGATGACGCCGATCGTGCAGCGTGAAATATCCCGCCCCATTTTACCCGGAAGGGAGAAATCCTGGATCTCCGTCCTTTTATAGATCGGGATAAATTTACGCAGAAGCATAAGGATCAGCATAACCGTATAATTGGCGACTCCTCCCGGTGCGTAACTGCTGTTGGAAACCTTCATGCCCAGTTTTGCCGCCTCGGCAAGGTCGATATGATCGTATCCGATGGACCGGCACGGCAGGTATTTCACACCCATAGAGGCAAAGGTATCCAGAAAAGAGGCCGGCATATTGCAGGGATTGGTGCTGACCGCAAGACAGCCTTCCGCCAATTTCAAATTTTCTTCATTAGGATGATCCGGCGTCCAGGCCATGTCGATGCCGAATTCCTTACTGAATTTTTCCGCATAAGCCAGCTCGTCAAAAGGACGCAGGTTGTAAAACATGATTTTCATAGCAATGCCTCCGGGTATACACAAACCCCGGAAAGACTTTTTTATAGGTCTTTCCGGGGCCTTATACTCAGAGCTGCTGACCAGATTTGAACTGGTGACCTCCGCCTTACCAAGGCGACGCTCTACCAACTGAGCCACAGCAGCTTACGCAACTGCAACCGGAGCGTATGTCTCGTTTGCAACTGCGATGTTTATAATACCACAGGTTCCTTACTATGTCAACGAAATATTTGAAGATTTTCAAAACTTATTCATACATAAAAGCCTGCAGTTTATAAGCCCTTACTTGTTCATTCTGCCTTTTCCCGCTCTGCTTCCTCGGCCGCATCCTTATCGGCCTGCTCCGCTACCTTCAGCATCAGAGCATTCTCGATGCGGTTGCGGTGAATGTCGCAGCCGAACTTATATACACCTTTGATGCTGCCGGTGGTATGCATGGCATTGGCCGCGCAGCCGCCACTGCAGTACAAACGGGCAAAACAGGACTTGCACTCCTCGTGAGAATAGACGTTGCACTCTTTGAATTCATCGGCTACTTCAGGACGGGTGATGCCATCGTAGACATTGCCGACCTTGTAAGGCTCTTCACCAGCGAACTGATGACAGGGATACAGGTCTCCATTGGCGTTGACCGCCAGGTATTCGGTGCCGACTCCGCAGCCAGAAATACGCTTAACGATGCAGGGGCCGCCTTCCAGATCGATCATATAATGGTAGAAGGTAAAACCTCTTCCTTCTCTTCTGCGTTTCAGCATTTCTTTGGCCAGCTGGTCATACTGCTCATTGATCACAGGCAGATCTTCCGGCTTCAAAGCGTAGGGAGCATCCGGAGAAGCAACGACCGGTTCGATGGACAGTTCGGTAAAGCCAAGATCAGCCATATGCAGGATGTCCTGTAAAAAGTCCAGATTGTAATGAGTAAAGGTGCCGCGGATATAGTACTCACGGCGTCCCTCCGGACCCTGCAGGCGCTTTTCCACCAATTTTTTGAATTTAGGCACGATAATGTCGTAGCTTCCCACGCCGGCCCGGGTCGACCGCATACGGTCGTTTGTTTCCTTTCGTCCGTCAAGGCTCAGGACCACGTTGCTCATTTCTTTATTGCAGAAATCGATCACGTCGTCATTGATGCCCATGCCGTTGGTCGTAATGGTAAAACGGAAGTTTTTATCGTATTCCTTTTCTTTGGACCGTCCGTAGGCTACCAGTTTTTTGACAACGTCCCAGTTTAAAAGAGGCTCACCGCCGAAGAAATCGACTTCCAGGTTGTGACGGCTGCCGGAACTTTGGATCAGAAAATCCAACGCCTGTTTGCCTGTTTCGTAGGACATCAAACTGCGGCCGGTATGATACTCTCCCTGTCCGGCAAAGCAATATTTGCAGGCAAGATCACAGTCCTGGGCAACATGCAGGCATAAGGCTTTCAGGACCGACTGTCGCTTTTTAAAGTTCCACTGCACATTTTCGAACATGTCCTTGGAAAACAGCTGTCCTGACTTTTTGAGCTCTTCGATGTCTTCGATCGTAGCTTGCAGATCCTGACGGGTAACATCCGCCCTGTCCTTGTATTTTTCCAGCATCGCTTCGATGATCTGTTCGGGCGTGCTGCTTTCGTACATTTGGATCATATCGTAGGCAACATCATCGACCTGGTGAACGCTTCCCGAGTTGACGTCTAAAACGATATTGTAGCCGTTCTTTTTAAAGCAATGTACCATGGACAAAATCTCCCATCCTTATCCTTGATATCTATACATGAAAAAACGCTGCAGGGCACTTTCCAATGCCTTCGCAGCGTTTCTTCCTTCAGAAATTCAAATTACTTCTTCAGCTGCTCGCATTTCTGGTTTGCAACTGCGCAGGAAGTTTTGGATGCGGACTGGCAGGAAGTCTGGCACTCGCCGCAGCCACCCTTATTAGCGGATTCAACAAGATTTCTGGTATTCAGAGTTTTGATTCTTTCCATTGGAAACACCTCTCTTTTCTTCTTACAGCCCCCTCCCGCAGGCTCCTTGCCATTGGGACAAAAAGCGCAAAGAAGGAAGTTTGCTGGCAATAAGTATAGTATTTACGCGGACTCGTGTCAATAGGTCAGATCTGAAACTTGGGATAAATACCCATATGATCGTGGGTATGCTCAGGGAGCTGATAAATATCGTGACCGGCAAAATCATTGCCTTCTACCAGCACAGGCCCTTTATCCGAAAAGGCCACATCCCAGCCGATATAAGCGACTTGGGGAATCACCATCGACGCCCGCTTGACCAGATCGGTGGCCTTATCCCAATCCGGGAATTGGAACCCTTTAATGGGGGTACCTGTCATGGGGTGGACCTTATAAAGATTCTTCTTTTTGTCAATGGGATAATCTTTAACGATACCCGTCTTTTCATCGACCGGCGCTACCATTCCTTCACTGTTGAAATTGTCAACGTGATGACCTTTGTTGCCGATGCGGAAGTAAGCACAGATAACATGTACCTCTCCGTCTTTCAAGATGGTAACGATACGGCAGGTATTGATCGCCAGCGGATAGATGGCACTGACAGCCGGATGCTGGACGATCACTTCTTCGACCACATAAGCACTCTTGTTGGCTTTCAGATGCTCGTAGACCTTCTGAGGGCCCCCTTCTTTGGCTACCTCGATCTTTTCGACGCCGTGGCCGCACATCCCGTTTGCCGGTTTGGCTATAACAATGTCATGCGCCTTTAAAAAGGCTATGACCTGATCTTTATCCGTGTCGGTCTTCATAGTCGTGAAATCCCGGCCCAGAAAATCTTTGAAACGGACATCCATCTGCAGCTTATCGTCAAAGATGCCGACATAAGCAGGGTCATTGTATTTAGCGACCAGAGCGTTGTTGCGGCCCCTTGTCAGATACGTGTCGCGCTGCTGGGGGGTCAGATTATACATTTCATACAGATCGTAATCACTGTAGCCGGCCCCGTATAGATTGGCGCACCGCTGCATATCCTTCAGGATATACAGTCTGCTTTTGCCCGTTTTTTTATGGATCCCGTTTATTTTCTGAAACATCTGCTTGTAGTTCATATGCAGAAGACGCTTCATGACATAGATCACGTTTGACATAAGCCACCTCGAAAAATTATGAAAGTTTTATTATTATATCCCTTGGAGCTAATGCTGTCAATCGACCCTATTCTGTCAGTTTCCTTCTTTGCTTACAACATTCAGCGTCATTTGGGCGGTCAGGATCCTGCCTTCTGCCTGCGAGGATACCGTAAGATGAACCGGTCCGGGCTTTTGTCCTGCCCTCACGATAGCCAGGGCCCGTCCCCGATAGGTGTGGCCAAGGCCCTTTGTGTAATTGTCCATAGTCATGGGTGCGGAAGACCCGAAGCCTGCCATGCTGCCGCAGCTGCTGTCAGGATCGACGGCAGCCATGACGGGCAGATCGGCATCAGGCACCAGCTGCCCCTGCGAGTCTTGAACCTCTGCACACACGTAGGCAAGGCTCTCTCCGTCTGCCTCTATCGTTTGTTTTTCTGCTGTCAGGCTGATCTTTGCCGGCGCTCCGGTCGTTTCCAGTGTATCCGCAGATACTTTGCTGCCCCCCTTATAGCTGACTGCTTCTACCTTTCCCGGCTGAAAGACCGTGTCAAAAGTGAAGGTATAGGGCATGGCGGCAGCTAAAGACTGATCTTTTTCTTTACGCCCGATCGAGACGCCGTTAACAAATATTTCTACTTCATCCGCCCGGCTGAAAACAGCCAGTGTCACATTTTTTCCTTCAAAGCCCTTCCAATTCCAGCTTTTCCGGACATCGGTAAAGCCCCACAAACTGATCAGTTCTTTTTTGCCATAAACTGCCGGGTCATAACTGAACAGGGCGGTATCCATACTTCCGAATACGATATGCCGGTAATATCCCTGCGGAGTAGTAAAGCCGCAGATATCCAGATCAGCGTCATTGGCCAGCCGCCAGGGATACTGGGAATCATGGCTCATAAGAGCAAAGGGGCCGGCTTTCCACTTGGGATCGTCTTCATCCAGAAAAGCTGACTTGCCTACACCGGCCTCACCTATATAATCGACGGCCGTCCAGGTAAAATCGCCGATCACATATGGCGTCTTTTCGATCATGGGCCAGTGGACCCCGATTTTATTAGGATAGTTTTCAGTCCCCAGCATGACTCTTTCCGGATACCATTCATGATCTTTTGCGTAATGGTCTTCCAGATAGTTATAACCAACGACATCCAGGCTGCAGGCAAAAGCTTCAGTCAACCGTTCCCATACATCATCTTCGGTTATGTCCGCATTCTGAAGTACCGTGTCGGGGACATTCATCACCTTATCAAGGCTCTTAAGAGTATTCCTGTCGTCCTGGCCTGACCAGAATGAGCAGATCCCGTTGGTGATCAGGCGGCTTTGATCCAGGCTGCGGAATGCCTCGGCGATCTCCGCTGCCAGCTGGTAACCGCTGCCCAGGCCTCCCCGCTCGCAGATCTCGTTGCCGGTCGACCAGAAAATGACCGACGGATGGCAGCGGTCGCGGCGCACAGAAGCTTGCAGATCCTGCCTCCAGTCAGATGCGAAAAAGAGATGATAATCGCCAGGCACCTTAGCCATGTTCCAGACGTCAAATAGCTCATCGATCACATACATACCCAGCCGGTCGCAAACCTCCAGCAAATATGCCGACGGAGGATTGTGGGCGGTGCGGATAGCGTTGAAACCGATTTCCTTAAGACGGCGGACCTTGCGTTCCTCGGCGTCTTCCAGGCTTGCCGCTCCCAAAAGACCGTTGTCATGATGCAGGCAGGCCCCCTTCAGTTTGACCGTTTGCCCGTTGATGCGCAGTCCGTGCCTTGCATCCGCTGATATAGTCCGCACGCCGAAGGTGACCGCATCTTCATCGACACAAGCATTATCTGATTTGACGATATGAGTCGTAAAAGTCCCCTCTGCGACCGCTTTGGCATGCAGCTGATAGCAGTAAGGGTGCTGATCGTTCCAGAGTTTCGGGGCATCAAGAGTCAAGGTCTGACGGGCTTGAGCGCTTTTTCCTGCCCCGACTTCGATCAGGGTCTGCGACTCCGCTTTACGGCCGTTTTGGCAGACGATCTGTCCCTGCCTGTCGGTCAGATAAAAAGTGACCCTCACCAGTGCTTTTTTGAGGCTGTCATTCTGAATATCGGCCCTTACCTCAAGATAGGCGGTCTCTGCATTGCCTTGTGCGTCAAAATCGATATTTTTCGTAAAGGCATAGAGGGCGTTCCCCTTGAAATGGACACGTGGCGTATGGACCAGATAAACAGGCCGGTACAGGCCCATCCCGCTGTACCAGCGGGAAAAAGGCTCCTGATCAGGAGTCAGGGTCACGGTGATCCGGTTATCTTCCCCGAATGTGAGATAGTCCGTAAGATCTACCCAAAACGGAGAATATCCGTAATGATGAAGGGCAGCATCCGATCCGTTGACATTGACTTGGGCATTGATCATAGCCCCGTCAAAATAAAGATAGACCTTATCATTTTCCCATTCGCGCGGGATGAATACATAGCGGTAATAATAGATGCACGAAGTCTTGTAGTAGCCACCTGAGGGTCCTGAAGGTGCATCTTTGTCCGTTTCCGTTCCGATGAGTGCATCGTGAGGGATCGACACCGTTTGAGCCTTATCTTTTCTAAGCAGGATATCATTGCTGTTCGGCTGTCCGTAACCGAATTTCCATTCGTCAAGACGGTAAGACCGGATATTTGACATAGTATGGTATGTCCTCCTTGTATATATAGTTAACGGGCTAATCCGCCGTCATACGGTTAGCCCGCCTTTCTATAAATGCTTTTCATGTTGGATTTTACATCAGGATAACTATAACTGCAACTGCTCTTGCTGTAGCAATTGCAGTCGCAATTTTAACTCCATTCTCTCAGGCCCGATCAGCTTTCATACGCTCCATTGCCTTTTTTTCTTTTGCTTTCATTTTCATATATTTTTGGGCCTTGCGATGAGCGGCCCTGCATGCTTTACGATTGTCTCCGCAGGCATTGCAGTCTCCGCAGGACCCGTCCAGACCTCCATTTACTACGTTTCTGATAGCAAAGGCTAAAATAACAGCGATGATCACTACAACGAGGATGCTTCCCAATAAACCTTCCACTGCTTCGATACCTGCCTTTCATATATAATAAAGTTAGATATCTCTAACCGATTAAAGTATACCACGGATGAGATCAGGCTGTCAAATACCAGGATAAAGCCGACTAAAAAACAAATAAAAAAGGTCAAGAGAAATCAATGATCTCTCATGACCTTTTCAGATGGAAGGTACAGGGCTCGAACCTGTGACCCTCTGCTTGTAGGGCAGACGCTCTCCCAGCTGAGCTAACCTTCCT